>DHRK01000029.1:24136-52186 GCA_002410325.1 Syntrophomonas sp. UBA5314 | reverse complement strand
GCGGGCATGATGGGTTGAGTTAGAAACTATCGTTCCGGGGTGAACTTTTTTTGCATAGAGTGAGACATTTTTTGGATTTAATCGATTTTGGACACACCCTTTTCGGCTTGCCCTTTGCCTATCTGGGAGCCTTTCTGGCTGCCCGCGGCCTGCCCAGTCTTCATCAATTCATTTGGATTACCGTGGCCATGATCAGCGCCCGGACGGCGGCTCTGTGTCTCAACCGCCTGATCGATTTAGACATTGACCGGACCAATCCCCGTACCACCGGATGGGTTTTACCCGCCGGGCGACTGCCGGTCAAACCGCTGTGGCTGCTGGTGCTATTGTTATTGGCGGTGCTGTTCTATGCAGCCGCCCAGTTAAATCCCCTGTGTTTAAAGCTGTCCCCCCTGGCTGTTTTGGTGCTCTGGGGATATTCGTACACCAAACGCTTTACCTGGTGGTGCCACCTGATCCTGGGCCTGGCGATTGGAATCGGACCTATTGGAGCCTGGTTGGCGGTAACCGGGGAATGGAGCTGGTATCCAATTGTGCTTACCCTGGCCGTGGCTTTCTGGGTGGCCGGTTTTGATACCATGTATGCCTGTCAGGATATTGCTTTTGACCGGAAGCAGGGCTTAAAATCGATTCCCGCCCGTTTTGGGGAAAAAGGAGCGCTTATATTTTCTGCTGTTTTTCATTTGCTTACCGTGCTGGCCCTGGCTTTGAACGGTTTCCTTTTGCATCTTTCCTGGTGGTATTTTGCCGGGGTGGTATTTGTGGCCGGACTGCTTGCTTATGAACACTGGATAGTACGACCCGGGCTTATGAGCCGGGTCAATTTTGCTTCCTTCCGGATCAATCACTTTGTGGGGCTCATAATCCTCACTACCACCCTGTTGGATTTATTTTTATTAAATTGAAAAACTATTTTAAAGATAATAAACGGGGAGAAGGATCATGGACAGGTATATCGTCGCCCTTACGGGAGCCAGCGGAGCTATATACGGTATAAGGCTTATTGAAGAGCTTCTCAAGCATTTTGAAGTTCATCTTATTGCCAGCCAACCGGCCTGCCTGGTTCTGGAACAGGAGCTTAACTGGGATTTCTCGGGGGAGTGCGGAGAGGTTTTTAAAGCCCGGCTTCCGGGGAATTTGATCTATTATGATAATAAGGACCTGGCTGCTCCACCGGCCAGCGGCTCTTTCAGGTGCCGGGGCATGATCGTGATCCCCTGCACTATGGCTACGGTATCGGCCCTGGCCTGCGGCAGTTCCCGCAGCCTGCTGGAGCGGACCGCTGATGTAATGCTAAAAGAAAAAAGACCGCTGATTGTAGTTCCCCGGGAAACGCCGTTTTCCACTATCCATTTGCGCAACCTGCTTACCCTGGCCGAATCGGGTGCGCATGTAATACCGGCGATGCCCGCGTTCTACACTAATCCTCAGAGCATTGCGGATATGGTCGATTTTGTAGTGGGTAAGGTACTGGATGCGATGCAGGTTGAACACCGGCTTTTTGAACGCTATCAGGGTATAGGTTACAACGCCAATTTTTAATTTCTTGGAATTTGTCTATGCAAGCCTTATAATTAACATGATTATCATTATCATCGAGGTTAAGTATGTCGGATTTTTCTATTTTTGCGCCGGTTGCCGATGAATTGAATAAGGTGGAAACTTTTTTGCAGGAAGAACCCTACAGCCACTTGCAACTCCTGCAAGAATCGTCCCTGCATCTGATTAAAGCCGGCGGGAAAAGAATGCGTCCGGCCTTTGCCCTTATTGCGGCCCGCTTTTACCGGGACGATCTGGAAGACGTCATCCCCCTGGCGGTGGCTTTGGAGCTTTTGCACCTGGCTTCCCTGGTGCATGATGATGTGATAGACAATTCCACCACCCGCCGTGGAACCAGCACGGTAAAAAGCCACTGGGGCAACCGGGTTTCAATATATACCGGCAACTACCTGTATGCCCGGTCGATCTCCCTTCTGCTCGAGTATCTGCGCAGCGATGTGATAAAAGTACTGGCTGAGGCCAGCATGAAAATCTGCGAGGGTGAGATCATTCAGATGATGAGCTGTTATAATACTACCCTGGGGTTAAAAAATTACCTGCGGCGCATCGAGAGAAAAACAGCTCTGCTGATTTCCGTCAGCTGCCAGCTCGGCTCCATGCTGTGCGAGGCTCCTTTAAATCAGATAACGGCGCACCGGCGCTATGGCTACTACCTGGGTATGGCTTTTCAAATAACCGATGATATTTTGGACCTGGTAGCCGATGAAAAGGTTCTGGGCAAACCTACCGGAAGTGATATTAAACAGGGAGTGATTACCCTGCCGGCTCTTTATGCGATTAAAAATGGACCCTATGGCCACGAATTAGGCCGTTTGATGTCTTCGCCCGAACACTGCCGGCGGGATACGGATAAGATTATTGATATGATTATGGAATCGGAAGGCATCGATTTCGCCTATGACTTTGCCCGCCAGTACGCTGAAAAAGCCCGCCGCCAGCTGAATTATCTGCCCGACTGCCCGGTGCGCGAAGCTTATTTTCAGATGGCCGAATTCATAACCGACCGAGACTTTTAGCGAGGGGGTTGAACCTGATTTTCAGCGACAACATGTCCAGCGAGGACCGGCAAAGTATAATTAAACATTTTGAGGAGCTGCGCAAGTCCATAATTATTGCGCTAGTGGCAATAATCGTGGCCGCTGTTGCATCGTTTTCCTACAGTGAATTGCTGCTTACTTATATCAGCAGGCCTATCACCATGTTTAACCAGAAACTGGTAGTAACCGGGGTTACCGAGGCATTTTGGGTTAAGCTGCAGTTGTCTTTCCTGGCCGGCTTCATTATAGCTTTCCCAGTGGTGGCTTATGCTTTTTGGCGTTTTATCAGACCGGCTCTTTATCCCCATGAGCGGCGCTATATATACGTCTTGTTCCCGACTACTCTCCTACTGTTCGGGGGCGGGGTGGTTTTTGCCTATTTTGGAGTGATGCCCCTGATTTTGAAGTTTTTACTCTATATGGCTGGCGAAAACCTGGAAACTATGTTAAAGGTTGATCAATATGTCTCTTTTGTAATGTCTTTCGCTTTGCCGTTCGGCCTGGTTTTTGAGATGCCGGTGGTGGCCTTCTTTTTGGCTAAACTCGGTATAATAAAATATGAAAGCATGGCCAAGCATCGAAAACATGCCCTCCTGGTCATCATTATTGTAGCGGCCGCCCTGACTCCGGGACCGGATCCTTTTTCCCAAATGTTGATGGCGGCCCCCATGTATCTGCTATACGAAATAAGCATCTGGGTAACCCGGTTTACAGGCTCACGGAAGCAAGAACCGGCCCTGGAGTAGCCCGTGGCAAAGCGTGGTAAGCCCAATTTTATGGGATATTGCCTGGCTTTACAAACATGTGCCTTTTTGTCATAATATCAGTATGTTTGACAGTGTACTAAAATGGCGTTTCTTTTAGAATATATGGTTCGGTAAAGGTAAAGGAGGTTAAACCTTGTTCGGATTGATAGGTAATTTTGGACCATGGGAACTGGGCCTTATCCTGGTAATATTGCTCATCGTAATTGGCCCGGGCAAACTGCCCCAGGTTGGACAATCGATAGGTAAAGCCTTGCAGAACTTCCGCAAAGCCAAGGACGATGAGGAAGTGGAAGAAATCGAGGAGAAAAAGGCGAAATAGAGTGGCAAAGCTTTAGCCGTTCATTTTTGACAATCCCGGACAGGGGTCATTATGCCGCAGTTTCCGATATTTTTGAATTTGCATGAGCGTAAATGCTTGGTCGTCGGAGGAGGTCCGGTGGCCGAGCGCAAGGTAAATAGCATACTTGAATGCGAGGGACTGGTCCGCCTGGTCAGTCCCCGGATTACGTCTGCACTTGCGGAGCTGTCGGTCCAAAAAAGGCTGAAGTGGGAAGCGCGAAACTATTCAGAAGTCGATTTAGCTGGAGTATTCCTGGCCTTTATTTGTACGGATGATCATCAACTGAACCGATCGATTGCTGAAGATTGCCGTAAACGCATGGTTATGGCCAATGTAGTGGACGATCCTTCTAATTGTGACTTTTTTCTACCTTCCATTTTAAGAAGGGACTCTCTGGCTGTGGCTATATCTACCGAGGGAAGGAGCCCCCTTTTCGCAAGGCACTTGCGTGAGGAGTTGGAAGAGCTCATTCCCCAAGAATACGGGCAGTTGGTGGAGGGGCTGGGCCGAATGCGGGACCATATCAAGACTCTGGTTGAGGACACTAACACCCGTCAGTCGGTTTATAAGCTATTGTTGCAGCCCGATATATTGAACTTGCTTAGGAATAATCAGGAAGAAATGGCGAGGGAGCGGATAGAAGCATGTATATCCTCCTGGCAGGACTGAGTCATCGAACGGCACCGGTGGAGGTTCGAGAGCGCTTTGCTTTTTGTGGGATAGACCTGGACCGTGCTTATGATAGGCTTAAAAAGGAGGCTTCTCTAGAGGGAGCCGTTATAATCAATACCTGCAATCGCACCGAAGTATATGCCACCGCCCGTGACATAGAGCAGGGAATGGAGGCTTTATTCGCTTTCCTGCAGGAATTTTCCGGGATGGATAAAGCTGAACTTCAGGAATACTTTTACCATCCTACCTGTTATGATGCCATAATGCATCTTTTTAGGGTGACATCCGGGCTGGATTCGATGATAGTCGGTGAAGCCCAGATTATCGGACAGGTCAAAGATGCCTATCAAAGGGCCATGGAAGATCAGGCCTCGGACAGTGTCCTCAATACCCTTTTCCAGAGAGCTATTCACATTGGGAAAAAAGTGCGCACCGACACCAATCTCGACCGTCATCCGGTATCGGTGAGCAATGCGGCTATAGAGCTGGCCCGCCAGGTCCTGGGAGATCTTGGCAATAAGTCGGTTTTAGTGGTGGGCGCCGGCGAGATGAGTGAAATGACTACCCGCTACCTGGTAACCCAGGGGGTAAGTTCGGTTATAGTATCCAACCGTTCCTATGATCGAGCTCTGGAAATGGCCGAACAATTTGGCGGCCGGGCGGTTCGCTTTGACCGTTTGCCTGATGAATTATTAAACGCTGATATTGTTATAAGCTGCACAGCGGCCAGCCACTATGTCATGCGCTGCGATAATTGCCGGGAAGTGCTGGCCGCCCGCCGGGGAAAACGCATCATCATGGTCGATATTGCCGTACCCCGGGATATTGATCCTGAATTGCAGAGCATCGACGGGGTTTACGTGTATGACATAGATGATCTGCAGGATGTAATGGAGAATTTCCTGCTGGAGAGACAAAAATCCATTCAAGAGGCGGAAAAGATAATAGCTGATGAATTGGTGAAGTTCAATGAATGGCTGGGCAGCCTATATGTAGTGCCGGTAATAACGGCGTTAAAAACCCGGGCGGAAATAATAAAACAAAATGAACTGCGCCGCGCCTTAAACCGCCTGGGCAAGATATCCGATCGGGAAAAGAATATATTAAGCACCATGGCCCATGCCATTGTCAATCAGATTTTGCACGATCCTATCGTAAATCTCAAAGAAATGGCGGTCAGCCAGCAGGGGCATCTCTATGCCGAGGTGGTTAAGAAGCTTTTTGACCTCTCCTCGGAGGCAAGGGAGTATGAAGACGATGCGCAAGTTGAATCTGGGAACCAGGGGTAGCAAACTGGCCCTCTGGCAATCCCGCCGGGTAGCCGAAGAGTTGAAAAGAGTTCTGCCGGCGCTGGAAATAGACATCAAAACCATAAAGACCCAAGGTGATAAAATACTCAATGTAGCCCTATCCAGGATTGGAGATAAGGGGCTTTTTACTAAGGAAATCGAAAATGAACTCCTGGCCGGCCATATTGATCTGGCGGTGCACAGCATGAAAGACCTGCCCGGAGAGATGGACCCGGCTCTCACCATCGGAGCGGTATTGCATCGCGAAGATCCCCGGGATGTGCTGCTTTCCCACAAGGGCTATAGATTTGACGAACTGCCCCAGGGAGCAATACTGGGCACCTCCAGCCTGCGCCGTATAGCCCAGATAAAGGCCCGGCGCCCCGATCTGGAGATGCTGGCCCTGCGCGGCAACGTGGAAACCCGGATAAAAAAAATGCAGGAACAGGATCTGGATGGAATTGTGCTGGCCTGGGCCGGGGTTGCGCGTCTGGGACTCACTGCCCTGATCACTGATTTTCTGCCTGAGGACCTGGTTTTGCCGGCGGTAGGGCAGGGGGCCATTGCCGTTCAGATAAGAGCTGATGACCGGGAGACCCGCACAGCCCTGAATTTAATAAACGATAAGGCAGCCCACTCCGAAGTAGGCGCCGAACGATCCTTCTTGAGAAAACTGCAGGGAGGGTGTCAGGTACCTATCGGTTCCCGGGCGGTTGTAAAGGGAAGTCAAATTCATATCCGGGGACTGATAGCTTCTCTGGACGGCACTCGTTTATACTGTCAGGAAATAAGCGGCCCTGTGGAACAGGGGGAGGAACTGGCCGTAGAATTGGCAGAAGATCTGCTGGCCCAGGGAGCGGGAGCTATATTGGATGAAATCCGGGGATTTAATGAGTAGGAGAAGGATAGAGCGTGAAAACAGGCTTTGTTTACCTGATAGGCGCCGGACCGGGCGATCCGGGGCTGTTTACCTTAAAGGGGCAAAAAATACTGGGCAGGGCGGATGTAGTTGTGTACGATCGCCTGGTCAGTGAGCGCATCCTGGGCATGGCCAAACCGGAAGCAGAGAAAATCTATGTGGGCAAAATCTCGGGTCGCCACGCCTTGAGTCAGGATAAAATCAACGCCCTGCTGGTTGAGAAAGCAGGTGAAGGCAAAGTAGTGGCCAGGTTAAAAGGCGGGGATCCCTTCCTGTATGGACGGGGGGGTGAAGAGGCGCAGTATGTCAGGCAGCATGGCTTTGACTATGAGGTGGTCCCGGGAATAACGTCGGCTATTGCCGTTCCCGCCTATGCCGGGATTCCCGTAACCCATCGGGATGCGACCTCCAGTTTCGCGGTTATCACCGGCCACGAAAGACCGGACAAGCAAAAGAGTTCTATAAACTGGTCCGAAATTTCCCGGGGTATTGGAACGCTGGTCTTTCTGATGGGGGTGGAAAACCTGCCCTTTATTTGTGACCAGCTGGTTCAAAACGGGCGCGACCCGGCTACTCCAATAGCCCTGGTGCGCTGGGGAACCCTTCCCGACCAGGAGGTGCTGACCGGCACCCTGCAGGACATAGTCGCCAAGGTCCAGGCCCGGAATTTTAAACCTCCGGCCGTAATCATAGTCGGGGAAGTGGTGGACCTGCGCTCCGAGCTGCAGTGGGTGGAGAAAAAGCCGCTCTGGGGCAAAAAAATCGTGGTTACCCGGGCGCGCCGCCAGGCCAGTATTCTGGCTGACAAGATCGAAGAGCTGGGCGGTGAAGCCATTGAATTTCCTTCTATTGAAATCAAGCCGGAAGCCGATCTCTCCCATTTGGATAAGGCATTATTGACCATCAGCCATTACAATTGGATTATTTTCACCAGCGTCAATGCGGTGGATATATTCTTCGAAGAGCTGCTCCGCCTGGAATTGGATATAAGGGACTTAAAGGGCTGTGAACTCTGCGCCATTGGCCCGGCCACCCGCCAGCGCCTGGAGGAAAGGGGCCTCAGGGTAAGGGTGGTGCCGGATGAATACCGGGCGGAAGGAATTCTTAAGGATCTTGAAAAGCTGGTCCAACCGGGTCAGTGGGTGCTTTTGCCACGGGCTAAAGGAGCGCGGGGCATACTCCCTGACCGCCTGCGCGATTGGGGCGCCCATGTCAACGAAATTCACCTCTATGAAGCGGTTCCGGCCGGGCACATTGGCCAGGCTGCGCTGGAGAGGGTGCTGAACGGGGATATGGACTACCTGACCTTTACCAGCTCCTCAACCGTTCACAATTTTGTTAAGATAGTGGGAAGCGAATATATACCGCGTATAAATGCCCGAACCCGGGTGGCCTGCATAGGACCGGTTACCGCCGAGACGGCGGCGGGACTGGGGCTTAAGGTCGGGATTATGGCCCGGGAATATACGATAGACGGTCTATTGGAGGGAATTTTAAGTGATGTTCAAGGCGGAAAGCCGGGGAGGAAATTACCATGATCGGATGCACTAAACTGCTTTGTGGCACAGCCACAGTCTCTGACGTAATCAAATACAGCGGAGCCGAGGGGAGCATGCCCCCGCAGCTGTTGCAGTTTTCAGACCATAATCGTCCCCTGGTGGTCTGGAATATGACCAACCGCTGCAACCTGCGCTGCAAGCATTGCTATATCGAGGCCGAGGACAAAAGCTACCGGGAAGAATTGAGCACGGAAGAGGCGCGCGAGTTCATAAAGGACCTGGCGGATATGAAGGCTCCGGTACTGCTCTTCTCAGGGGGCGAACCCCTGATGCGCAAGGATATCTTTGAACTGGGTAAAATGGCGGCCGAGCTGGGTTTAAGGCCGGTTATTTCAAGCAACGGAACCTTAATTGACCGGGGCACGGCTGCCCAAATAAAAGCGGCCGGTTTCCAATATGTGGGCATAAGCATAGACGGAGCTCCGGCTACTCATGATGAGTTTCGCAACAAGCAGGGGGCCTTTGCCGACGCCTTAAAAGGCATTAAGGCTTGTTTGGCCGAAGGGGTAAAAACCGGAATCAGATTTACGGTCAATAAATATAACCAGGCCGACCTTCCGGAGATTTTCGAGATCATCGAACGGGAAGGGATTCCCCGCTTTTGCATGTACCACCTGGTCTATGCCGGCCGGGGCAAAGAAATGGCCGGGATGGATACCGATAAGGATGAAAAACGTCAAATCCTGGAGTTGATCAGCGAGAGGACCATGGATCTGCACCGGCGCGGGGTGGAAGTGGAGATATTAACCACCGACAACCATGCCGACGGCATATTCTTATATAATTATATTAAAAAACACCAGCCTGAACGGGCCGAAGAGATCGTAAACCTCCTGCAGATGCACGGGGGGTGTTCAGCGGGTACCAAATTTGCCAATGTGGACCCCCGGGGCAATGTCCATCCCTGCCAGTTCTGGCAGGATTACAGCGTGGGCAATGTCAGGGAGCGCAAATTCAGTGAGATCTGGCGTTCCGATGATCCGCTCATGGTGCAGCTGAGAGAAAAACACCTGCATCTCAAAGGAAAATGCCAGGACTGCAGTCAAAAACAACTCTGCGGCGGTTGCCGTATCAGGGCCCGGGCGGTGTATGGCGACATCTGGGCTGAAGACCCGGCCTGCTACTTGGAGGAGCAAGAGACCAGAATATAAAAAGGGAGTGAAGAGTCATGTCGTTTCCAACCATCAGGATGAGAAGGCTGAGGCAGAGCGAAGCTCTGCGGAGCATGGTTCGGGAGACCCGTTTGGACATCAAAGACTTGATCTACCCGCTTTTCGTCATACACGGTCAGGACAAACGGCTGCCCATCAACTCCATGCCCGGCATATGCCAGTTTTCAGTTGATCGCCTGGCTGAAGAAGTCCGTGAAGTGGACTCCCTGGGTATACCCGCGGTGCTGCTTTTCGGGCTTCCTGAACACAAGGATCCTTACGGATCCACGGCCTGGGATGACAATGGCGTGGTTCAAAACGCCATTCGCATGATCAAGGATCAGGCCCCCGGCCTCCAGGTAATAACCGATGTCTGTATGTGTGAATACACCAGTCACGGCCATTGCGGACAACTGGAGGAAGACGGCTATGTTAATAATGACGCCACCCTGGAATTGCTGTCCAAAGAGGCCCTATCGCATGCCCGGGCCGGATGTGACATAGTAGCTCCTTCAGATATGATGGATGGCCGGGTGGCAGCTATCAGGAAGACCCTGGATGACCATGGGTTTATAAATATGCCCATCATGTCCTATTCCGCCAAGTATGCTTCGGCCTTTTACGGCCCGTTTCGGGAAGCCGCCGACTCCGCGCCCCAGTTTGGAGACCGCAAAGCCTATCAGATGGACCCGGCCAATGTCCGGGAAGCCCTGCGCGAGGTATGGCTGGACATTGAGGAGGGCGCTGATATCGTTATGGTTAAACCGGCGCTGGCCTATCTGGATGTTATAAGGGCGGTTAAAGAACAGTTCGGACTGCCCACTGCGGCCTACAATGTCAGCGGGGAATACTCGATGATTAAGGCCGCCGCTGCTTGCGGCTGGCTGGATGAAGAACGGGTTATGCTGGAAAGTCTGACTGCTATCAAGCGGGCGGGAGCGGATATGATCATTACCTATTTTGCCAAAGAACTGGCCGTACTGCTTAATGCTTAGAGGATTTTGCAGGAACGACAGGGAAATTATATTAGTTAGGAGAAGGTTTCATGCATCTATCCTGGAATGTTACCAACCAGTGCAATATGTTATGCGAACACTGTTATCGGGATGCCGGAACCAGGCTGGAGGATGAATTAAGTACTGAAGAAGGTAAAAAACTAATCCGGGAAATAAAAGCGGCCGGATTCCAGATGATGATTTTTTCCGGCGGTGAACCCCTGATGAGAAAAGACCTGTTTGAACTGGGAAGCTATGCATCGTCTCTCGGTTTAAGGCCGGTTTTGGGAACCAACGGTACGCTGATTGACCGGGAGGCTGCCCAGAATCTCAAGGAGGCCGGGTTCCTGGCAGCCGGAATAAGCATCGACAGCCTGGATCCTTTAAAAAATGACTCCTTTCGCAAGCTGGAGGGTGCGTTTAACCGGACCCTGGAAGGCATTGAAAACCTGAAAACGGTTGGCATCGGGTTCCAGATCCATACCACAGTGATGGATTGGAATGTTGGAGAATTGGAAAATATAGCTGATTTTACCGCTCAAATAGGCGCCCGCGCCTATCATGTTTTCTTCCTGGTGCCCACCGGAAGAGCGGTTAATATTGAAGAAGAGGCCCTGCGGGTGGCGGAATATGAAAAGACCCTGGCCCGGCTTATGGAAAAACAGAAGCAGATGGAGATTGAAATTAAACCGACCTGCGCGCCCCAGTTTATACGGGTTGCCGATAAAAAGGGCCTGAATCTGCGCTTCAGCAAAGGCTGCCTGGCCGGGGTCAGCTACTGCATAATAAACCCCAGAGGATTTGTGCAGCCCTGTGCCTATCTGGAAATGTCCCTGGGCAATGTCCGGGAGCGGCCTTTTGACCAGATATGGCGGGAAAACCAGGTCCTGAACGAACTGAGAACCATGGATTACAAGGGAAAATGCGGTATCTGTGACTACCGTGAAAAATGCGGCGGATGCAGAGCCCGAGCTTTTTTCTACAGCAAGGGAGACTACATGGCGGAAGACGAGTGGTGCCTGTACCGGCCTCCGGGAGCCAGAAAGCATGAATAAATTAGATCAGATTGATACTGAACTCCTAAACCTGATCCAGGAGGGACTGCCCCTGACCACCCGGCCCTATCAAACTCTGGGCGAAAGTCTGGGTATAGGCGAAGAGGATGTCTTGCGCCGGCTGAACGCCCTCAAATCGGCGGGCATGATCAGGAGACTCGGTGCGGTTTTTGACTCCCGTGCCATGGGCTATTATTCAACCCTGTGCGCCTGTCGGGTGCCCGAGGAACGGCTGGAAGAAGTGGCCGGGGTTATCAGCCGGGAACCCGGGGTCACCCACAACTACCAGCGGGATCACTCTTTAAACTTGTGGTTTACCCTGACTGTACCAGATGCCGATCAAGGCCTGGGAATCATCCGCCGGCTGGAGCGAGAAACAGGGCTTAAAATCGAAAACATGCCCGCTAAAAAGGTTTTTAAGATAAAAGTTTCCTTTGAAATGGGTGGAACTGATGTACTATGATGATGTAGAAACCGGCCTCATAGAGATGCTTCAGGGTGATATACCCCTGGTACCCAAACCCTATGAGGAACTGGCCAGGAGGCTTAATACCAGCGAAGCAAAACTGGTTGAGCGCATCTCAGACATGCAGGAAAAGGGCCGCATCCGGCGGCTGGGAGCGGTTTTGCGCCATCGCCAGGCCGGCTACGCTTTTAATGCCATGGTGGTTTTTAAGGCCGGACCGGAAAATGAAGACCAGGCCGGCGTGGTACTGGCCGGATATAAAGAGGTCACGCATTGCTATTTGCGACAGGTCCCCGGTGATTTTGGATATAATCTTTTTGCCATGGTGCATCTGCGTGACGAGGCGGAGCTCAAGCCCTTGCTGGCCGATATGGCTGCCAATACCGGCCTGGTCGACTACCTGGCGATCAAGAGCGTCAGGGAGTTTAAAAAGACCAGTCTGAAATATATTCACCGCCGGGAGATGGGGGAGGTCTTTAGATGAGATTCGACCGTTCGTCGGCCCTGTTTGATGAAGCCCTGCGCTTGATACCGGGTGGTGTTAACAGCCCGGTGCGGGCTTTTAAGGCGGTGGGCATGAACCCTTTGTTTATCAGGGAGGCCCGCGGGTCAAAGGTAATAGATGTAGACGGAAATGAATATATTGATTACATCGGATCATGGGGGCCCCTGATCCTGGGGCACAGCCACCCGAAGGTAGTAAAGGCGGTTCAGGAAGCAGCGGCGGCGGGGACCAGCTACGGGGCGCCCTGCCCGGCGGAAATCGATTTGGCTCGTATGATTACCGACGCTTTCCCGTCGATTGACAAGGTTCGCATGGTCAGCTCCGGTACCGAAGCGACCATGAGCGCGGTGCGTTTGGCCCGGGCTTACACGGGGCGCAGCAAGATCATTAAATTTGAAGGCTGCTACCACGGGCATGGAGACAGCTTCCTGATCAAAGCGGGCTCCGGCCTGCTTACCGCAGGGGTGCCCAGCAGCCCCGGAGTGCCGAAGGAATTGGCTGAATTGACCCTGATTGCCACCTACAATGATCTGGAATCGGTGCAAAAGCTGTTCGATGAGCAGGGTGCGCAGATTGCGGCCCTAATAGTAGAGCCCGTTGCCGGCAACATGGGTTTGGTCTTGCCGGAGCCCGGTTTTTTGCAGGGCTTAAGGGACTTGACCCGCGCCTACGACGCATTACTCATATTTGACGAAGTGATCAGCGGTTTCCGCTTATGTTTCGGCGGCTACCAGAATATAGTGGACATTGAGCCCGACTTGACCACCCTGGGGAAGATTATCGGCGGAGGGCTGCCGGTGGGCGCTTATGGCGGAAGCCGGGAAATTATGGACCGGATTGCACCCGAAGGGGATGTTTATCAGGCGGGCACGCTTTCCGGCAATCCTTTAGCCATGGCGGCTGGACGGGCCACTCTCAAAGTTCTTTATGACGATCCTCCTTACGCCCGGCTGGACGAATGGGGACGGACCATCACCGATGGAATTGCGGCCAAGTTGTCCCCAAGGGGTTGCTTTTTTACCGTAAACCGGATCGGTTCGATGTTTTCACTGTTTCTTACCGGGCGTAAAGTGCGCGGCTATGCAGATGTCATGAGCTGTGACACCGAGCTTTATGCCAGGTTTTACCGGGCTTTGATCAGAGAAGGAGTCTATTTTCCACCCTCTCAGTTTGAGGTTTGTTTTGTTTCTCAGGCGCATTCCCGAAATGATTTAGAGGAAACGGTCCAGGCTGTAGAGCGGGCCATGGATAGCGCCTTAAAGGGGGATGAGAAGTGAACCAGGCGGATGACTGGGCAAACTTTGTAAAAAAGTACCAGGCATTGAGCGGTATTGATCTCGTTGCATATAAGCGGCCGCAGATGGAGAGAAGAATTAATAGCTTCATGCGTTCGATTGGAAGCCGGGACTACGTCAGTTTTTTAGAACTGTTGGGCAGCGACCGTGAGATATATCGTCGGTTTCTTGAGCATTTAACCATAAACGTTTCCGAGTTCTTCCGCAATATCCAGCAGTGGGAGGTTCTGGAGAAGGAGATTGTTCCACTTCTGGTCAACGAACGGCCCGGGTTGAAAATATGGAGCGCCGGCTGCTCAACCGGAGAAGAAGCCTATTCGCTAGCGATATTGTGCCGTGAGAAAGGGATCCGCTTGCAGGATAGAATTCTGGCCACCGATATAGACAACGAGGTCCTGGAAAAAGGCCGCCAGGCCCTGTACAGCCAGAAAGCCATAGACGGCATTCAGGCCCTCTGGAGAAATAAATATGCCGTGGCCGAAAACGGTCAGTACCGCATCAGTGAGGAAATACGGCGCATGGTTCGCTTTGAAAAGCATGATCTGCTGCGCGACCGTTTTGTTTTGGATCAGGATCTGATCTTGTGTCGTAATGTGGTAATCTATTTTACCGAGGAAACCAAGTTGACTCTATACAGAAAGTTTACCGAGGCCTTAAGACCCGGAGGAGTGCTGTTTATAGGCAGCACCGAGCAGATATTTCAGGCCAAGGAATTGGGCTTAAAGACTGTAGCTACCTTTTTTTATCAGAAGGAACGTTGATCTTAAAAACATTCTATTAACAAGTTAAAAAAGCAGGAAATATCACTTTCATATCGAACCATATTTAGTGATGTGCATTTTTTTACAAATAGTGCGAGCAGCTTATAACCTGACGGTAAAATTGCCGTAGGCAAAGCATATAGAATCTTTCATGGAGGTGGTTACTAGAATCGAGTGACTTCGAGTAACATAATAATTTCCCAAAACTCAGCTAGTTGAAAAGGAGGAATGAACTTGAAGGTTGTAGTGTGTGTTAAGCAGACATTCGACACCGAGGCAAAAATTGAATTAAAAGACGGCAAGATCGCGGATGCGGGGATCAATCTGATCATTAATCCGTATGATGAAGTCGCCGTAGAAGGAGCTATCCAGCTGAAGGAAAAAGGCGTGGCTACTGAAGTAGTCGTTATTTCCGCCGGCTCCGACAAAGCGATGGACGCCATCCGTACTGCTCTGGCCATGGGCGCCGACCGGGGCATTTTGGTTACTCAGGACACCGCTGCCGACGAATACGCCAGAGCATGCGCCCTGGCTGCCGCCATTAAAGCAGAGAATCCCGAAATCGTATTGGCCGGACACGTTGCCGCTGATGACGGATCTTCCCAGGTTCCCACTCGAATTGCAGAAATCCTTGGGCTGCCCCATGTAAACGTTATTACCGCTATTGAAATCGCCGGGGGCAAAGCCACCTGCACCAGTGAAGCTGATGGCGGAACTCAGGTAACTGAAGTTGCTGTTCCGGCAGTCATTTCCAGCCAGGTAAGCTGGAATGAGCCCCGTTATCCTTCCATGAAGGGTATCATGCAGGCCAAAAAGAAACCGGTTGCCACAGTTGCCGCGGCGGCTGCCGACAACAAGACCACCATCGTAGAATTCAGCTTACCACCTGCCAAGCAGGCGGGCGTAAAGATCGAAGACGACGCCGATGTTTGCGCTGTAAAACTGGCTGACTGGATGAAGAACACTGTTAAAGTTGAAGTTAAATAGCCACTTCAAATTGATTGATAAGGAGGGTAATTGATGGCAGGGACATGGATTTTTGTAGAACAAAGAGACGGAAATGTTCGTAAAGTCACTTATGAAATGCTTTCTGAAGCAAAGAAATATGGCGACGAGGTTAGTGCAGTAGTATTTGGCAAAGGCGTAGAGGCACTGGCTGCTGATTTTGCCAAGTTTGGTGCGGACAAGGTTTACGTAGTTGAAGACGACGTTTTTGCCAACTACAATACCGGAGCTTTCGTAGCCCAGATGGTCGCTATGATCAACGAATTCAAACCCAATGCGGTATTATTTGCCCACAGCTTTAACGGAAGAGATTTTGCTTCCCGTTTAGCCCAGAAGCTGGATGCAGGTCTGGCCACTGACACTATCAAGGCTGAAATCTCCGCTGGCAAAGGCGTATTTACCCGCTCCATCTATGCCGGTAAAGCCCTGGCTAAAGTTGAAATCACCACCAGCCCCATCCTGGCAACCATCCGCCCCGGTGTCTTCGAACTTGCTGAGGCAGCTGGCGCCGGCGCGGTTGTAAAACCCGCTGTTGCAGCATCGGCTGGCGATGTATATCAGACTGTGAAGAGTTTCGTTCCCACCGTATCGGCTCGTCCGGAACTGAACGAAGCTGCTGTTGTAATATCAGGTGGACGCGGCTGCAAAGGCCCCGATGGCATCAAGCTGGTTGAGAATCTGGCTGACATGCTGGGCGCAGCAGTTGGCGGCTCCCGTGCTGCTATTGACTCGGGATGGCTGGGCCATGAACTCCAGGTAGGCCAGACCGGTAAAGTGGTCAACCCCAACCTCTATATCGCTGCTGGTATTTCCGGCGCTATTCAGCACTTGGCTGGTATGTCCTCTTCCAAGTTTATTGCAGCCATCAACACCGATACTGAAGCTCCCATATTCAACGTATCCGATTTTGGCGTGGTAGCTGACCTGTTCAAAGTTATCCCGATCGTTATGACTGAGCTGAAGAAATAATTAAACGCAGCAAGGTTCTTTCTCGAGAGGAGAAATAAGGTACTGGATATACGACGATATGTCGTATATCCAGTATTTGCTCCGGTTTTGTTTGAGGAGGGAATAATGTAATGATTTTTGGTTTTGAACCATTAGAAGGTGGTTACGATATACCGATGCGTGTCGTCGGTGCCAATGTTCCCTACGAATGGCTGATTTACTTCATAATGTTGATCCCGGTCGGCATCTTTCTGTATGGCGCCTGGAAAAAGATCGAAGTATGGTTATTGGCCAAAGGAGAACTGCATCGTAACGACAAGGTAGGCGCGCGGATCTGGTCCTGGTTTAAGTATTCATTTCTCCAGGCCAGAGTTGTTCGTAAACCCCTGGCAGGCTTTATGCATGCCTTCCTGTTTTGGGGCTTCCTGATTCTCGCTCTGGCCGCCGGTGTGGACGCCGCCCATTTCTGGATTCACTGGCCGCCGATAGAAGGTTCAGCGTATATAGGGTTCTCCTTTGTAGTTGATCTACTTGGTTTTGGAGCCCTGATCGGAATCATCGTCCTGGCATTTATCCGCTATCTGGGTAAACCCGAGCGTCTCAATGACACTAACTCTGCCGACGGATGGATGATTCTTCTGATTTTTGTGATTCTGTTGACCGGTTACTTCATTGAGGGCATCAGAATTGCAGCTCAGATTAAAATGGCCACTCAATTACAAAATATTATCTATGAAAAATGGGCTTCGCCTTTCGGGTGGATGTTTGCCCAGATGTTTATGGGCAGCAACCTCGACGGATTGCTGATGTGGCACCGTATCCTGTGGTGGTTCCATATGACCATCGCGTTCTTATTTGTAGCCCTGGTTCCATTTACCAAACTGTGGCATATTTTCGCCAGCATGGTCAATTATGGTTTCCGGGATCTGGAACCTTCAGCTTGCCGCATGGTTGACAATATCGAAGAAGCCACTTCATTTGGCGTTGAAAAGATCGAAGAATTCGGATGGAAGGACCTGGTTGACCTGGATGCCTGCATTCGCTGCGGTCGCTGCCAGGAAAACTGCCCGGCTTACAATACCGGTAAGCATCTGAATCCTAAAATAACGTTGATCCAGGCTATGAAGAAACATCTGGACGCCAAAGCTCCCTATCTGGTAGAAGCCAAAAAGAGCGGCGTTTCTGAAGAAGCTGAAGAAATGGCTATGACTGTAGAAGGCGCTGAAGAAATGAATCCCATGGAAGCAAGCCTGATCTACGATGTGGTCACCACCGATGTAATTTGGGACTGCACCAACTGCCGGGCTTGTATGGAACACTGCCCGATGTTCATCGAGCACATTCCCAAGATCATTGAAATGCGCCGCAACCTGGTCATGTGGCAGGGCGACATGCCAGCTGAAGCCCAGATGGCGTTTACCAACATGGAACGCAACTACAATCCCTGGGGTGTGGGCTGGGCCAATCGCGCCGGCTGGCTTGAGGAGAGAGGCGTAAGAGACATCGTCAACCTGTTGGGAGAAGATGGCGGCGAGTTTGAGTATCTGCTCTATGCCGGTTGTGCAGTATCTTTTGACGACCGTTACAAGAGAGTCGGTGAAGCTCTGGTTAAGCTGCTCAACGCAGCTGGCGTCAAGTTTGGCTACCTGGGAACTGAAGAGTTCTGCTGCGGCGACTCCGCCCGCAGGCTGGGCAATGAGTACCTGTACCAGACCCTGGCCAACCAGAATATCGAGTCCTTTAACAACTATGGAGTCAAGAAGATCATCGTTGTCTGTCCGCATGGCTACAATGCTCTCAAGAACGAATACCCGCAGATGGGTGCAACCTATGAAGTATATCATTATACCGAAATCCTGGCCAAACTGGTGGCGGAAGGCAAATTGAGAGCCAACAAGTCGCTGGGCGCCAAGATCACGTATCATGATTCCTGCTTCCTGGGAAGACACAATGGTGTTTATAATGATCCCAGAGCCGTCTTAAAGGCCTGCGGTACATCTCTGATTGAGATTGAGAAAGGCAAAGAGTTTGGATTCTGCTGTGGTGCCGGTGGTGGACGCATGTGGATGGAAGAGCATGCCGTAGAAGGCTACAAGCGCATCAATGACACCAGAACCGACCAGTTGCTGGTTCCCGATCCGGAGATGATCGTTACCAACTGTCCGTTCTGCCTGACTATGATATCTGACGGCGTCAAAGGCGCTGAAAAAGAAGAGCAGACCAAGGTCTTTGACGTTGCCGAAGTTCTCTGGAAGACCATGGAATAGTCATTTAAAACAAGAGAGGAGCTCCCAAGAGGGGGCTCCTTTTTTTACGGATTTTTACCCGGTAACCACACGAATTTCGGGAAAAGCATTGTAAATAGGGGAGGGTTCCATGTTAAAATACAGGAGAGTTCTTCTTTGGTTTCTGCCGGTGGTTTAAAAAATCCTATTGAAATGAGGTTGGGATTGTGCGATTTGCAGTATATCCAGGCAGCTTTGACCCGGTGACCAATGGGCATATCGATATTTTGGAAAAGACCAGCAAGCTGTTCGATCAGATAATTGTAGCGGTGGTCCATAATGTCAGTAAAAGGGCTCTTTTTACCCTGGAAGAGCGGGAAGCCTTGATCAAAGAGAGCACTCCTCATTTGAACAACATTGCCGTAGAGAGCTTTTCCGGATTGCTGGCCGATTATGTCAGAGAAAAAGAGGCCTGTGCTATTATCAGGGGATTAAGGACAGTATCCGATTTTGAATATGAAATGAGCATGGCCATGATAAATAAAAAGCTCATACCCCAGGTAGACACTATATTTGTCATGTCAGACTGCAACAACGTGTTTATAAGCTCCAGCATCGTAAAAGAAGCAGCCCTTCTCGGTGGAGACGTGAGTTCACTGGTTCCCGCAGTAGTCAATAAGAAACTGCTGCAGAAGGTGGGACTGACTGACGCTTAGAGTAGAGTCGAGTGAAAAGTAAAGGCTGTTGGAACGAATGTCCCAACAGCCTTTTCGTATCAGTGGTGTTTATCCGGCGCCATTACAGTATGGTAGCCACCAGGGTTTTCATTCCCCAGTTCAAAGCTTCCTGGTGTGATGCAAAACAGAGGTCGATCCGGTTCCCCTGGATAGCATTGCCCTGGTCGGCGGCAATCGCGTACCCGTAGCCGGGGATATAGAGCCTGCTGCCCATGGGGACGACCCGGGGGTCTACCGCCGCTATGCCGTAGCCCAGTGGATAACCGAGGTAGGAGGGTTGGCCCCCGTAGGGGTAGTTGCACTTGTCACAGGGGCAGTAGGCGGTAGCCACCAGGGTCACCTGCCGGTTGCCGCGCGAAGGCGGATTAGACGAATCCTCGGACCAGCCCAGCGCTGCCCTGGTCAACGGGCCTACCAGCCCGGTGCTGGGAAGTCCATTGTCCTTCTGAAACTTGACTACGGCGGAATAGGTGCGAGAGCCAAAAATCCCGTCAGCCGTGCCGCACCAGTAGCCACGGGAATTTAACTCCTGTTGAAGTGTGGTTACACTTGCACCGTTTGATCCCCAGGACAGGTTGGGTATTGCAGCCAGGGCCTCCCCGGTACCAATCCAGAGGAAAGCGCCGATTAGCAGCGTAATGAAGAGGGCTTTAAACCTATGTTTAAGCATATGTTCTCCTTTCTCAAGCAGTTCCCTACTGAAAAGCTGGATTAGATGAATGCGGTATGGATCAGGGGGAACTAAGTAGCGGTGCCAGAATCCTTCCTATTTCCCAATTTGAGTAAGCCGGACCACTAAGGGGCCAAACTTAGGTTTATTCTACGTAAGCTTCCGCCTTCCGACAAACCGGCCTGAATGGTGAGTAGGGGGGACAAGTCGGTAATGAGATAAGTAGGACAATATAAGAAAGGTAATTCGCAGGACAAGTCGCGCTGACGGTGTGATGGGATAATCATACATGCAGCTAAAAACCCAATCCCTGGGGACTCGGATGAAAGGCCCGGTTGCCCGGGCCATATAGAGACCCCGTCTATTAAAAACCGGACATAAAAGAGAAGGGCTTATAGCCGGTTTTTTCCTAAATAAATGTTATAAAAAGCCATGATTGCAACTATTCGTCAATGAGATATAGACCTGTAAGGCAACGGGCTGCCAATCCCTGGTACAAATGAACTCCCAGGCGGCCCATGGAAAGGTGCTCTTCGGTAATATCCCGGAAAAAGCTGACTGGATTGCCCACCGCCAGTTTACGGGCGGGAATGTTTCTCCCCGGGGGCAGCAGACTGCCAGCCGCCAGGACGCTTTCGGCGCCTACTTCGCAGCCGGTGCTGACGATGGAGCCCATGCCCAGCATGGAACCCTGTTTAATGAGGCAGGGGCCGTGTACAATGGCTCCATGGCCGATAATAACATTTTCTTCAATGATGGCAATCGCGTCTGGATCGCAGTGTACAACGCAATTATCCTGAACGTTGGAGCCCCGGCCGATAACGATTTTACCATAATCGCCGCGAATCACAGCACCGGGTCCGACGTAGCAATGCTCACCCAGTTCAACATCTCCGATTACGGCAGCCTGAGGATGAACGAAGCTGGTCGCCGGTATCAGCGGGCGTTTGTTTTCAAATGCATAGAGCGACATAGAATCCCTCCATTAATATATTATTACTCTGTTAACCCTGATTCTATATATTATGGTTAGCAGGGTAGTTTACTAAAAAAAGTCAGACAAATACTATAGGATTTTTGCTTTATATCGATCACTGGTTATAATATACATTATATCGAGACGAAAGGGTAAAAAGGGAATGATAAAAGAAGACCGGCTGCTCAAGGCAGTAGACAGGGAAAAAAAGATACGTATGATTTTGGCTTCAAGCACCGGCGTGGTGGAGGAGGCCCGGCAAAGGCACCAGACATCGGCCACCGCTTCAGCCGCGCTGGGAAGGGTTATGACCGCGGCATTAATGATGGGCAGCGATCTCAAGGCTGAGGCTGATCTGATAACCATCAAGGTAGACGGCAAAGGCCCGGCTGGAAGCATTATAGCAACTGCCAACAGCCGGGGCGAGGTCAGAGCCTTTATCGCCCATCCCCAGGCCGATCTCCCTTCTCTGTATCCCGGGAAGCTGGCTGTGGGGGAGCTGGTAGGCAGGGATGGATTTTTTGAAATAAGCCGGGATATGGGGTTGAAACAGCCGTTTGTGGGAAGAACGCCTTTACTGAGCGGAGAGATTGCGGAAGACTTGGCCAACTACTTCTTGAGCTCAGAACAGATACCGTCTCTGGTGTCTCTAGGTGTTTTGGTGGGGCCGGATCTGGGGATCCAATCGGCCGGAGGTCTGATTGTTCAGGCTCTTCCCGGGGCAGCCGACGAACTTTTGGAGATAATAGAAAGAAACGCAGCCGGGCTAGGTCCCTTAAGCCATGCTCTGTATGAATGCGATTCTCTGGACAGGATGTTGGGAATGGTGGCCTATGGGATTGAATATGAGGTTGTAGGCGGCCTTCCTTTAAAATACCGGTGCAATTGCAGCTATGAGCGCCTGGCGGGAATCCTGGCCAGTTTGTCCAGGGATGAGATCGTGGAAATCTGTGATGAAAACGGGGCAGTTGAGGTATGCTGCAATTTCTGCAATGAAAGGTATGTATTTCAGGGTGAAGATATTTTAGCCTTAAAAAGCGAAAAGCCTTAGAGCTCACTCTAAGGCCGCAGGTCTATAATGCGCGTTGGACTTTTCCGGAACGCAGGCAGCGGGTACACACATAAGCTTTTTGAGGAGTGCCGTTTATCAACACTTTAACCCGTTGCACATTGGGCTTCCATTCCCGATTGGTTCTGATATGGGAGTGGCTATATTTCTTGCCGAATGTTACGCTCTTATCGCAAACTACACATTTTGCCATATGTTTGCCTCCTCTCAATTCGCACCCTAACATTATACCAGAGGGGTGAGGGAAGGGCAAGAAGAAGGAATCGAGTTACCGCTGTAGAATAATGAAGTATATTGGTTTAGGAGGGGTTTCTAATGTTTAACATTAAGAATAACGAATATGGAAGCATCGAGGTTTCCCGTGAAGTTGTAGAGACCCTGGCCGGCCTGGCAGCAGTAGATTGCTACGGACTGGTAGGTATGGTGGCGCAGGATTTGCAATCGGGCCTGGGCAGCATCCTGGGCATGGAATCGGTCAGGAAGGGAGTAACAGTTAAGGGTTCAGATAAGGGGCTTATTATAGACGTATTTGTTATTGTAATCTATGGCGTTAAAATATTGGAAGTCTCCCATAGCGTCATGCAAAAAGTGGCTTATATGCTGGAAGCTAAAGCAGGACTCCCGGTGGCCGCAGTCAATGTCAACGTTAAAGGCGTCAAAGTATTAGGATAAGTCGGGGAGGAAATTGGAGTTGAGCCTGTCAAGCATTACAGGGAAGGACCTGGTTAGAAGCGTCAAAGCGGGTTGCATCAAGCTGGAGCATAACCGCGATCGGGTCGATCTCCTTAACGTGTTTCCGGTGCCTGATGGAGACACCGGAACCAATATGTATCTAACTTTGCTATCAGCGGTTAAAGAAGGAGAAAAGTCATCCGAACAGAGCCTTGGCAAACTTGCCAAAGCCCTATCCACCGGGTCGCTGATGGGCGCCAGAGGCAACTCCGGCGTAATTCTGTCCCAGGTTTTTCGTGGATTTGCGAAAATGTTGGAAGGGAAAGAGGAAGCCCGGGCCATGGATCTGGCCCAGGCCCTAAAGATGGGCTCAGATACGGCCTATGAAGCCGTTATGAAGCCGGTTGAAGGTACGATTCTAACTGTTATACGGGAAGTAGCCAAAGCCTGTGAAGCCAAAGCCAGGCTCAGTGATGATATACTGGCGGTTTTACTTGAAGGGATACGGGTGGGGGAGCTTACCCTGGAGAAGACTCCCGCCATGCTGCCCATTTTAAAAGAGGCCGGAGTGGTAGATGCCGGCGGGCAGGGTCTTATTTATTTCCTGCAGGGTATGGTTGAAGGAGTTGCCCAGGAAAAAGAGCTTTCCCTGGATCTCTATCGTGACACCAGACCTTCAAAAAGCATGGGTCAGGCATTTGACAATGTACAGTTGGAGTACCAGTATTGTACGGAGTTGTTGCTGTTAGGAAAAGACCTGGACAGCGCCGATATTAAAGATCACCTGGCTCCGCTGGGGGATTCCATGCTGGTAGTCGGGGAAGATGACCTTATTAAAGTGCATATTCACAGCAACCATCCCGGAAAGGTCCTGGAAACCTGTCTGCAATGGGGAAGTCTTAGCGATATTAAAATAAACAACATGCTGGAAGAAGCCCACGAACACCTCTTGCTGCTCAATGCCGGGGAGCCTGGAAACGTTCCGATGGCCGCCCCCAAGAAGATCGGGGTAGTGGCTGTGGCGGCCGGTGAAGGACTTAGCTTGATTCTGGACAGCCTGGGGGTTGATCAGATCGTCAGCGGCGGACAGACCATGAACCCGAGCACGGAAGACCTGCTTCAGGCCTGCAAGCGCGTTAATGCGGACAACATTATCATTCTGCCCAACAACGGCAATGTCATTCTGGCTGCCCAGCAGGTTCAGCAGTTCTCTGAGACACCGGTATTTGTGCTTCCAACCCGCTCAGTGGTTCAGGGCATCAGCGTTATGGTGGCTTATGAACCGGACGGTGATATCGACGCGGTAAAAGAGGCCATGCAGGAAATAGCTGACAGCGTCAAATATGCGGAAATTACCCGCGCGGTAAGGGATTCGCGGGTAAACGGTCTTGAGATTAAAGAGGGCGATATCATCGGCCTGGTAGGCGATAAAATTGTGGCAGCCGGCCCGGTAATGAATGACATAATAAAAACGGCTCTGGAAAAGATGCTGGAAGACAGCAATGAATTGATAAGCGTTTTTTACGGTGAGGATACCACGCCTGAAGAAGCCGAGCATACCGTGGGGTATATCAAGGGGCTGTACCCGGACTGTGAAATAGAAAGCCATTTCGGAGGGCAGCCCCACTACAATTACCTGATTGCCGTTGAATAGAAGACTAGTGGTCTGTAACACCTAAAAGTTTAGGTTATCTCAGAAGATCTTTTTTCTGACTTAACCTTTTATTTTTTAAGGAGAAAATGATGGAGCCCTTGCTGCAAAAAGTACAGTTCCTAAAGGGAGTAGGTCCGAGGCGCAGCGAATGCCTGGCCCGGCTGGGAATAGCAGATGTTTTTGACCTTTTCTGGCACATACCCCGGGCTTATTTTGATCAGAGCCAGGTTAAAGCGATCAGCGGCCTGGTACCGGCAGAAAAGGCGAGCATCGTAGGGCGGGTGGTGGCGGTAGACACGCGCAGAACTCGCAGGCAGCCGGTTTTCAGGGCTTTATTGCAGGACGACAGTGGAACTCTCCCGGCGGTATGGTTCAACCAGGCTTTTTTATCCCGGCTGATCCAACCGGGCCACAGCCTGTTTCTAAGCGGTCGTTTGGGAAGCTACGGAGGCCAGCCGGTGTTTTATGTCAGCGAATATGAGGTTTTAGAAGAGGAAAATCAAGCCCTGCGGATTCTACCGGTCTACCCGCTTACCAGCGGATTGACCCAGAAGGCTATGCGGGCCCTGGTGAGCCAGGCTTTGCAGGAACGGCTGGTTTATTATCCGGAGATTTTCGATTCTGCAGTGCGCGACCGCTGCCAGTTATGCGATATAAACTACGCGTTTTACAATATACATTTCCCGTCCAGCCCGGAAGCCTGCCAAAAGGCCCGCCGGCGATTGGCTCTGGAGGAGCTTTTCCTTTTTCATTACGAGCTCTGGCAGCGGCGCCAGGCCGATCGGGTTAACGGAGTCTCCCACCGGGCCAGGAGCGGCCTGGTGAAAAGGATCGTGGACAGTCTGCCCTTTGGACTGACCAAAGCTCAGCAGCGAGTCCTGAACCTGATTTTACGCGATATGGAGTCCACCCAGCCTATGAACCGCCTTTTGCAGGGCGACGTGGGGGCCGGCAAAACCATAGTAGCCCTTTTGGCTATGGCCCAGGCGGTGGACAGCGGGTGCCAGGCGGCTATGATGGTGCCCACCGATATACTGGCCAAGCAGCATTTCCAGGCCTTGAAACAATTCCTGGAACCCCATGGGGTTATAGCCGCCTGCCTGAGAGGAGCCACCGGGGCCGCGGAACGTCAGCAGATCGTGCAGAGCCTGGCGGAAGGCAGCCTGGACGTTCTGGTGGGGACTCATGCCCTGCTGCAAGAGGATATAAATTTCAAAGAGCTGGGACTGGTGGTGATTGACGAGCAGCATCGTTTCGGCGTTAAACAGCGAGCTCGTTTGGGGGTAAAAGGACCGAACCCGGACCTGCTGATAATGACCGCCACTCCGATACCTCGCACTCTGGCTCTGACTCTCTACGGCGATCTGGACCTGGCGGTCATCGATGAATTGCCCCCGGGGCGCAAACCGGTAAAGACCAGGGTGGTGGCGGAAAATAAACGAAAACAGGTTTACAGTTGGCTGCGCGATAAACTGCTTAGCCAGCCCGGCACCCAGGCTTACATAATTTGCCCCCTGGTGGAGGAGTCCGAAGACCAGGATCTAAAGGCCGCTCAAACTCTTTTTGACGAGCTCCGGCAAGGGATCTTGCAGGAACTGCCGGTGGGCATGCTTCATGGCCGGCTTCGGCCGGGCCAAAAGGATCAGGTAATGGAGGATTTTAAAGAAGGGCGCATCAAAGCGCTGGTTGCGACTACCGTCGTCGAGGTAGGCGTTGATGTCCCGTCCGCCACCATAATGGTGGTGGAACATGCCGAGCGTTTCGGCCTTTCCCAGCTGCACCAGCTTCGGGGCCGAGTGGGAAGAGGCTCCCGGCAGTCATTCTGCCTGCTCCTATCCAATCCCCGCACCGAGGAGGCCTGGAGGCGCCTGCAGGCTATGGAAAGGAGCAGCGACGGTTTTTACCTGGCCAAAGAGGATCTGGCTATACGCGGTCCTGGAGAGATATTGGGCTTTAAACAGCACGGCATCAATCAATTTAAAGCGGCCGACCTGCTGGAAGACCGGGAATTGATAGAATTGAGCCTGGAACTGGCCAAAAGCTATGAACCGGACTCTTTAATAATGAACGAATACTTCGAACGAAAATTTGTTAAACCAGAAGACGTTTCGTTTAATTAGATTCAAAATTTTAATAATTTAAATTGAAATCCCTAAAAATAATACTGCCTGAAGAGGCAGTAATTTTTTTGGAAGGAGGCAAAACGATGGATGAGCGGAAGAACAGCCCAAAGACCGACCCTTTAAGCAGGCTTAAATATGAAATCGCCCAGGAAATAGGACTAAATAAAAAGTCGAAAAGAGATGAAACTGAGAAAGATATTAAAAAGTAATGAAAATACTTCTAGCATATTAGTGGCCGGCGGGGAGAAAATATGACTACATCACACAAAGGAGGTGAACAAAAATGGCAAGAAGCAATAAGATTTTAGTACCGCAGGCCCGCGCCGCCATGGATCAGTTCAAGATGGAAGCTGCATCCGAAGTCGGGGTAAACCTGAAGCAGGGCTACAATGGAGACCTGACTTCCCAGCAGGCTGGCAGCATCGGCGGACAAATGGTTAAGAAAATGATTTACTCTTACCAGCAGGGCAAGGCCAACACCGTGAAATAATTGTTGTAGAATAAATCAAAACCTAAAAATAGACAAGCGGATCAACTATATCCGCTTGTTTTCATTATTTTTATAGTGCAACGTTCCGTATATTGTACTAGGTTGCATAGAGCTCCAACTGTTCCTGGGAGATATTGGGGAACAGGGCGGTAGCTACGCCCATGGAAATTATGCGGGCGCTGTTTTCGATTATTTCGTCTACTTCCTTGGGAGTAACCGCCAGGCTGCCTCCATAAATAGATAAAATTTGCTTTATTGCGTCAATTGATTTGGGCTCATCATACATTGCGCCGCTGTTGAGGCAGAATTGTTTTATCGCCTGGCCGGCGATAACCAGGGCGTTTACGATAGTAGGGCAGCCTATGGCAATTACCGGTACCCCGAGTTCATTCTGGTTGAGGGCGTGCCGGACATTCCCAATCCCGGAACCGGGTTGAATACCGGTGTCGGAAATCTGGATGCTGTTGCCGATGCGATCGACATTTTGAGCGGCCAGGGCGTCAACTACAATTAATACCGCCGGGTTTATTTTTTCTACGACTCCTTTTATAACTTCAAAGGTCTCCAATCCGGTAATGCCCAGGACTCCCGGGGCTATTCCGCAAGTGGGCCGCATTCCCTCCACCAGGGCGTCGGGTGCGTACTGGTGGTAATGCCTGGTTATAGGGCTGTATTCGATAAATTTGGGACCCAAAGAGTCGGCTGTAGCCCGCCAGTTGCCCAGGCCAACCAGCAGAACCGTATCCTGGGGATTGAGCCTTCCGCCCAAAAGGCCCTGAATGCCCTTGCCCATGGCTCCGATTATCTCCTCTTTTACGTAGGGGTCGTTTATTTTTAAGGGAGGAGACTCAATAGTAATGTAGGTGCCTCTGGGTTTACCAATCTGTTTGGCTCCTTCATCAGTGGTAATCTTAATCGTTGTTACCTTGCACTGTTCCAGGTTTTCGACCTGTTCTTCCACCCCGGCGATCTCCCGGCCGGTTGCGCCCCTTATGAGATCTTTGGCTTCAACCGCCAGGTCCAGATTGAGGTTAAATTCCTTAATTAAGTCTTGTATGGCAGACACCTCCTTTAGTGAGTACAACATTCCGTATATTCGTGCCCATAATT
>DHRK01000029.1:0-23987 GCA_002410325.1 Syntrophomonas sp. UBA5314 | reverse complement strand
TTGTACTTCAAAAAAATCTGCTCCAACTTATGAGCACAATATACAGAACGTTGTACTTTAGTATCAACTCCCAATGGAGAATTATGCGAAAGGGGAAAATAAAATGGCGGCCTCAAGGACCGCCATTTTTGGGGAGAGGAGAATTTTGTAAAGTTGTTGGGGAGGGTTTGTTTACCAGATTTAATCTGGTGCTAATATGATTACCGCTCAAGGTCAACATTATACACGGGAAAAGCAAAATTTTATGTTAAAATTAATAAAATTTTCTTATGCCCATAAAGGGCAAGTTACATAATACGGCGAAACATTAAAAGGAGATGGGCCTTTTTGAGAGTAATAGCCGGTAAGGCCAAGGGAAAAAGGCTAAATGCCCCGCGGGGCATGAAAACCCGTCCTATAACGGACATGATTAAAGAAGCCTTGTTCAACGTTTTGGGACCTGGGGTTTATGAGGCTGCTTTTCTGGACCTATTTGCAGGAAGTGGCAGTGTCGGTATTGAAGCCTTAAGCAGGGGAGCCCGCCCGGTGTTTTTTGTGGATAATGACCGGGCCGCTGTCGGGGTTATTACTGAGAATATAAAAAATTGCGGTTTTTCCGAAGGATTTGAAATTTATGGCCATGATGTATTTCAGGCTTTAAGGGTCCTGGAAAGGAATGCACTACAATTTGACTATATATATGTAGACCCTCCATTTGACCAGGAGAGTATCTTTGGCAAAATAATGATTGCGTTAGGTCCTGCCAAGCTTTTGCCCCCCGGGGGACTGGTAATTCTGCGAACCCGGCGCAAAATGCTCATGCTAGACATTTATGAAAATCTTTCTCGAATCCGGATAACTCAATACGGGGAATCCGTTTTGCATTATTATCACGTGGATTAAGGAGGAAAAGGGCAATGATGGAGATATATCGAGTTCTTGATGAAATGGAATTGATCATTAAAGAGAGCAAAAAGGTTCCATTTTCCAATGGCAAAGTAATCGTTGAAACCCACAAGTTCCTCGACCGCCTGGACCGTATACGCGCCATATTACCGGAAGAGCTGGAGACAGCTAAATTGGTCCTAAATGAAAAGGAACGGATTGTCAGAGAAGCCTGTGACGAAGCGGAGCAATATTTCGAGATGTCCAAAGATAAAGTGGCCCGTATGGTTGATGAGAACGAAATAACCCAGCAGGCTATGAAAGTAGCTGAAGAGATCGTTTCCAAGGCTGAAGAAGTTGCGATTGAAATCAGGCGGGACGCCAACGAATATGCAGAGGGGGTCCTGGCCCACATGGAAATAGTGTTGAGCCGTGGTCTGGAAGCAGTTTCGCGGGGGCGGGATGATATAAAACAGGCGCTTAAGACAGGCGATTTTTAAGGTTGACAAGCAGGCTTAATACCGCGGTCAGGGTGAGTACAGTCAGCCCACCGGCCAGGGAATATAAAGCCAGTGACCAGGCATCAAAAGAGTAAAGCAGCTTGCCCAAGGGAATCGAAGAAGTGAAAAGAACCGGCTCGGAAGCAAGGCAATGATAAGCCAGCCAGGTAAATAAGACCGATAATCCTATCTGTACGAGCCGCGCCAGGAGATAAAAAGACAGGCGGATGGGAAGGCCGGCCACGGTGCTCATGACCTGGGCGATGATACTGCACCCGCTGAAGGCCAGAATGATGCTGATAATAAGCAATTGCGGCAGTATTTTTTCTTCAATTCCGGCTGCCGCGCATTTGGTCCCCAGGGTTATTTCAAAAAAACCGGTTAAGAGTGCGTACGCCATATTGTAGGTTAAGGCAGGAAGGAGTCTGCTCAAGGCCTGGGCAAGGTTCTCCATGATTCCTGTGACGCTGAGCATCCTGGTTAACAAGGAAAAAAAAACTACAAATCCAGCGATAGCCAGAATATTGTTCAGGCTATTTTTTATGGCATCACCCAGCATTTTGCCCGGCCCCGGGCTGGGATAGCTTTTCAAACTGTTCCAGGCCCGCTTCCATATACCTTCCGGGGACTTTAAGGCTGTATCCGAAGAAGCTCTAAAGCGCCATAGTAATCCGAGTAGAAGGTTGGAAAGGTAATGGGACAGGGCCAGTATATAGCCGAACAGTGGCGAAGAAAGCATTCCCACCCCAACCGCGCCAATGATAAACAGGGGGCTGGAGTTGTTGGTAAAGGACACCAGCCTTTCTGCCTGGTCGGCCTCGATCATCTTTTCCTCATAAAGACGGCGGGTCATGATGGCTCCTACCGGAAACCCGCTGGTAAAGCCCATGGCCACAACCAGGGAGCAGCAACCGGGCAGTCTGAACAGGGGACGCATTACAGGCTCCAGCAGGACCCCGATAAATACCGCCAGGCCGCTGCTAATAATGAGTTCGGCGCTTATAAAGAAGGGCAAGAGAGCTGGCAGAAGCACCGATGCCCATAGTTTTATACCGTCCATTGCCGCGGCTATGGTTTCTCGTGGATTTATTAGCATAAAAAGGGTTAATATTAAGACAAGCAACAGGAATAACACCCGTCCTAACATAGACATATACGCATCAACCCTAAGGTCCAAGTTTAAACATATATATGTCTGCGCCGCTTTGATTTAGAAGCTCTAAGCCTGGAAGCCAGGCTTTGTATAAGATCAAAAAGGTGAAGCAGGAGGGAAGCGAATGCTGGGTGATAGACCAAAAATCGGTCTGGTTTTGGGTTCGGGAAGCGCCCGGGGTTTGGCTCATATAGGGGTCATTCAGGTGCTGGAGGAAAACCAGATACCCATTGACGTGATAGTGGGCTGCAGTATGGGCGCCATGGTGGGCGGAATCTATGCCGCCGGCGCCAAAATTAATATGCTTGATCGCCTGATCGAATGTATGGATACCAGTCTGCTTTTTGACGTTCGTTTTCCCCGGATGGGTTTTATGGAAGGGAAAAAAATTCACTATTTCTTAGAGTTGATGACTAAAAACAAGACCTTTGCCGATCTCGAAATCCCGTTTATCACGGTTGCCACCGACCTTATTTCCGGCGAAGCGGTTGTATTTAGAGAAGGGCCGGTAGCTGATGCCATAAGGGCCAGCATATCTATTCCCGGCGTGTTCCAGCCGGTCCACCTTGACAAAATGGTTTTAGTTGATGGAGCGGTGGCCAACCGCTTGCCGATCGATGTGGCCCGGGAAGAAGGAGCGGATATCGTTATTGCAGTTGAGGTCAACTATACCCATGCCCGGGAAATCGTCATCAACACCGCTATGGACGTTATTATGACCTCCCTGGATATCATGCAGAAGCCTCAGTTTGACCTGATATCCCAGCAGGCCGACATACTGATTAAACCGGAAGTGGGGCATTACGCTTCCAGAGACTTCAATAAATCAAGTGAATTAGTAGCCCTGGGCAGGCAGGCGGCTGAAGCCCATTTAGAGGCTATAAAACAAAAGCTGGCCGGTTTTTCAGCAGCCCCTTAATGCATACACGCTCAAGTATAAACCCGGGCGGGCGGCGTGTTGAAATCACGGCCGGCTGTCCTTTGCGGCGGGTGGGGGAAAAGCAGGGTATAGATGTCGGTGGCCAACACATCCAGGGTCAGCATCGGAGCGCCGGGGTGGTCGGAATTATTCAAAACCCGGGCAACATCCTTGCCCCGTACCAGCACATCCAGAGATGATTTATTTTTAATGCTCTGAAGGATTTTTTGGCCTTTTGACGAAAAACCTAAGATATGCAAATACTGCGGTCCAGTCCGGTCAAATGAGTCAATTTGCTCTTTGGACAGGGAAAGTAAAGCATATAGAAGTACCCGGTCTATGCGGGTCAGACTGTAGCGTTTGGATTTGATCCGGTGCCGGATAGAATCAAGCGTGGCACAGGTTCGGGCCGCATCTTTGATGCGGTTTTCCAGGCCTTCGGTGACTTCGTAGATCTTTGCTAAATCAGCTTTTGAGACGCTGCGCAGCCTGAACAGAATGCTTTGCTCCAAAGCATTGGGCAATACCGGCGCGCATCCCCGGTCAATTTCCCTTTGCAGAATATCCCAACTGGAGAGCGGCATAGCTGGGGATATTAATAGGGAAGGCGCCGCTTTTCCGGCAGCCTGGCGAATCGCGCTGGCGCTGGCATAAGAACCCAGTTCGGTGCTGTGATAAGTAGAACCCTGGCGGCTAATGGTTATGGGAACCAGAGGCAGTTTCTCTCCGTAGATGACATGCAGGTATTCTATACCCAGAATATTGTTGGATCCCCGCAGCAATTCACCTATTTGCAGATCCGGATCCGGCAGCGAGTTCTGCAATGCATGGGAGCGGGCTACTGGAAAGCTCAAGCCCTGGGCCAAATAATGTTTGAGCAAGGACCGGTAAGCTTCCGGCTCCGAGGCTAATAAGCGGGCAACGGAAGTCAGGGGTTCAAGTCGACCGCTTTCACTGCCGAAGGCAATATGCGAGACAACTCCGGTTTGGTGCAGGACTAAAAGGGCGCCCCGGGCAAAATAATAGGCACTGCGGGCTGCAAAGCAAAAGGGCAACTCGATAACCAGGTCGACTCCGGCTTGTAAAGCCATTTCGGCCCGGGCCCATTTGCTGCATATGGCAGGCTCGCCTCTTTGTGTAAAAGGGCCGCTCATTACACATATTACAGCCGAGGGTTGGATCTGATCTATTGCTTGTTTTAGCAGGTACTGGTGCCCGTTATGAAATGGGTTAAATTCAGCTACTATTCCCAGGACAGCCACAGGCAAATCTCCTTTGAGCGGGGTGATCAGGCAAGATAAATTTTACCACTAGTATAGTCCTTTGTGCTAAAATTAACAAAGAATATGAGCGTTCTGCAATTTAATTATGCTTAAAAACAAGGGAGGAAAAAAGATGACACTACTAGAGGAAATTAGAGCCAAGGCGGCACAGAATCCCAAGAGAATCGTTCTGCCCGAGGGAACTGAGGAAAGAACCTTGAAAGCAATCAAGGGTATTGTCGATAATAAAATCGCCTATCCCATTTTGCTTGGCAATGAAGCTGCTATCAAGGATCTGGCCGGCAAGGTGGGAGCTGATCTGACAGGAGCCGAAATTGTAGATCCCGGCAAAGCTCCTTATTTTGACGATTTTGTTCAGGCGTTCTATGAAATGCGCAAGAGCAAAGGTGTAGATCTGGACAAAGCCAAGGCAAGCATGCTGGATCCCCTGTTCTTCGCTTCCATGATGGTTAAAATGGAAAAGGCTGATGGCGAAGTGGCCGGCGCTGAAAACACTACCGGCAATGTACTGCGTCCAGCCCTCCAGATTATAAAAACTGCTCCTGGCATTCCCGCCGTATCCGGTTCCTTCGTTATGATAGTTCCCAACTGTGAATTTGGCGATGCAGGCACTTTCGTATTTGCCGACTGTGCTGTATCAATTTATCCGAAGCCCGAAGAATTGGCAGCCTTTGCTGCTGCTTCCCACGAAACAGCCCAGGTGTTGTGCGGCATGAAGGATCCCAAAGTGGGTATGCTTTCGTTCTCCACCAAGGGAAGCGCCAGCGATCCCTCAGTTGACAAGATGGTTGAGGCCACCAAGATCGCCAAGGAAAAATATCCTCATCTCAAGGTTGATGGTGAAATGCAATTCGATGCGGCTATTGTACCAAGTGTCGGTGCTTCCAAGGCTCCGGGCAGCTTAGTCGCTGGCTCCTGCAATGTTTTGATATTCCCGGACATTAATGCCGGAAACATAGGGTACAAGCTCGTACAGAGACTGGCTAAAGCCGAAGCCATTGGACCTATCCTGCAAGGTTTAGCTAAACCGGTTAACGACCTGTCCAGAGGCTGCAGCGTGGAAGATATCGTCAATGTAACGGCCAATGTAGTGGTTCGAGCGTAGCTGAAGGTACAGGAAGGATTCGAGATTCTTGTATCTTGAGATAGTTATTTTTTTCTTTGAGGAGGTATGTATTGGATGAAGGTTCTCGTCGTTAACTGTGGTAGTTCATCAATCAAATATCAGGTCATGGACATGACTGATGAGTCAGTTATGGCCGTAGGTTTGGTTGACCGCGTAGGAATCCCGGGAAGCACCCTGGATCATAAACCCCAGGGCAAGGACAAGGTTGTCATTAAGAAAGATCTGCCCGATCACACGGCCGGAATGAAACTGGTATTGGAAGTTCTTGTAAATTCTGAATACGGCTGCATCAAGAGCATGGACGAAATCGGTGCCGTCGGCCATCGTGTTGTGCACGGCGGTGAAAACTTTGCTTCTTCCGTAGTTATTACCGATGAGGTTAAAAAAGTTATCCGCGACTGCTTCGACATCGCTCCCCTGCACAACCCCCCCAACCTGATGGGTATCGAAGCCTGCCAGGAACTTATGCCCAATGTAAAACACGTAGCCGTATTTGACACCGCTTTCCATCAGACCATGGGACCCTCCAACTACATGTACGCCCTGCCCTATGAAGTCTATGAAAAGTTTCATGTGCGCCGCTACGGATTCCACGGAACTTCTCATTTCTATGTGGCCCACCAGGCTGCGGAAATGCTGGGCAAGAAATATGAAGACTGCAAAATTATCACCCTGCACCTGGGTAATGGCGCCAGTATGGCCGCCATCAAGGACGGCAAGGTGGTTGACACCACCATGGGATTCACTCCTCTGGAAGGTCTGGTCATGGGCACCCGCTCCGGCGACATCGACCCCGCTATCGTTTTCTTCTTAATGGACAAACTGAACATGAATTCTTCCGAAGCCAACAGCTATTTCAATAAGAAGTCCGGTATGCTGGGACTCTCCGGCGTCTCCAACGACCTGCGCGACATCGATGAAGCCGCCGCCTCCGGCAACCAGAGAGCTCAGATGGCCCTCGATGTATACTACAACAAGATCAAGGGTTACATCGGCAACTACTATGCCAAGCTGAACGGCTGCGACTGCATCGTCTTCACCGCCGGCGTAGGCGAAAACGGCATCGGTATGCGTGAAAACATCTGTAAAGACCTTGAAGCGCTGGGAATCAAGATGGATGTTGCCAAGAACAACGTGAGAGGCAAACAGGTTGATGTTTCAACCGAAGATTCCAAGGTCCGTATTTTTGTCATCCCGACCAATGAAGAACTGGTTATTGCCCGGGATACTTACAACCTGTCAAAGTAGGATTTTTAAAATGGGGGCGGGTCAAAGCTACCCGCCCCTTTCTAGTTTAAGAATAAAAAGGCTCTTTCCTTGGTTGACAACAGGAATTGGGGCAGACTATAATTAATCTGGTGTTTTTCGGGGTGCAGACAATGAAGATTGACCTGAGAACGTTAAAACTTCACCCGGGCAAAAGCGAAAATTTCGAGCTTGAGTATCAAGGCAATAAAGAATTGCTTGGCGAGCAGGGCGGTTTTCTGGACCCGGTGAAGGTATCCCTACAGGTGCACAACCACGGAGATTATTTCAGTGCCAGGGGTGTTGTGGAGACCCGGGTTGCGCTTACCTGTTCACGTTGCCTGGAAACACTTATCTGGCCTATATCCACCCAGGTGCTCTTTACAATTGGTGAAGAATTCAAAGAAACCCTGAACCAAATGGATGAAGATTTTCTGGTCTACGGTTCCGGGTTGGTGGATGTAGAGCCTATAATCGGGGAATATCTGGTAACGGAGCTGCCTTTTACTCCGGTATGCCGGGAAGACTGTCAGGGTCTCTGCCCGGTCTGCGGCGGCAACCGGAACGAAAAGTCCTGTTCCTGTGGAAGCGACGATATCGATCCCCGGTGGGAGAAACTTAAGAACTTAAAATAAGAAGGAGGTCCCGAGATGGGTGTTCCCAAAAGACGTCAAGGTCATTCCCGTAAAAACAAGCGCCGGGCGGAATGGAGAAAGATCGATAAGCCGGGTCTGGTAGAATGTCCCCAATGCCATGAACTTAAAATGCCGCATCGGGCATGTTTGGGCTGCGGCTTTTATAAAGGCAAAAATGTTATGTAGCCCGGTTGGATTTGATTCCATTCAAGAAGTAAGGTATGTAGTCTTTTAAGGCTTATAGCTTACTTTTTGTTTTTTTAAGGAGGAAGCCGATGAAGATAGCAGTAGATGTTATGGGCAGTGACCGGGGGCCGGGGGAAGTCATCGCCGGGGCCTGGAAATGGGCCGAGGAGACCGGAAACCAGGTTTTTCTGGTAGGCGGCGCCGATGTCGTAGAAAGGGAAATGCAGCTGGCGGGCGTCAATTCAGACCTGGTTCGCTGTGTCCCGGCCAGCGAAGTTATCACTATGGACGAGTCTCCCGCCCACGCTCTGCGGAAAAAGAAAGACGCTTCCATAGTAATAGCTACCGGATTGGTAAAACAAGGCCTGGCCGATGCGGTATTATCCTGTGGAAGCACGGGAGCGCAGATGGCGGCGGCGATTTTTATTCTGGGCCGAATGGAAGGCGTGGAGCGGTCTCCCATTGTTACTCAACTACCCGGGGTGCAGGAGAAGGGCACTCTGCTGGTTGATGTGGGGGCCAACGTGGATTGTCGACCCAGACAACTGCTGCAGTTTGCCGTCCTGGGTAAAACCTATGCCACGATCGTCACCGGGAATCCCGAACCGAGCGTAGCTTTACTCAGCAATGGCGAGGAAGAGGGAAAGGGAAACAGCGTCAGTGTTGAAACCTACGAATTATTAAAAAAGCAAAACAGCCTGAATTTTGTCGGCAATATTGAAGGGCGCGATCTATTGCTGGGCAAAGCCGATGTAGTGGTCTGTGACGGTTTTGTGGGCAATGTCGTGATTAAGACCCTGGAAGGCGCGGCTATGTTCATAGCCCGGGCAGTAGTTAAGGAATTTAGCCGTCTGCCCGCCGTTTTCGATAAGCTGGACTACACCAAGATAGGCGGGGCGCCGCTGCTGGGGGTAAACGGCATCAGTATAGTATGCCACGGCAGTTCCAATCGGGAAGCGGTATACTACGGCCTGAGGGCGGCTTTTGAATGCGGCCAAAACGGCATTGTTGCCATGCAGAGGAAAGCAATTGAGCAGACCCGGGAGTAAGCGTTACAGGTTCTTTTTAAAGCCCAAGAAAGGAGGGCGGCCTATGGAAAGAAAGATCCCTCGCAGATTTCTTGAGGAACTTGGTATGCGGTTCAACCGAGAAGAATTGATGTTAATGGCTTTGACGCACCCCTCCTATGCCCAGGAAAGAAACACCTCGGGAAACAACCAGAGGCTGGAATTCTTGGGCGATGCGGTACTCAACCTGGCGGTGGCCGAATACCTTTATACCCATTTTGGCAATAAAGCGGAAGGTGAACTGACCAAAATCAGGGCCCGGGTGGTATGCGAAAAGGCCCTGGTCAGCGTCGCCAGTCGCTTGCAACTGGCTCCGTATATCCTTTTGGGGCGGGGAGAGGAAATGTCCGGCGGGCGCATGCGCAAGTCCATTCTGGCCGATGCCGCCGAAGCGGTCATAGGCGCTGTCTACCTGGACCAGGGCTATGCAGCGGCTAGTGATTTTATCATGAAGTATCTAGAGGACATCATTTTGGAAACCGCCCGCGGGGATTATTATGATTATAAGTCGCGCCTGCAGGAACTGGTGCAGGCCTGGGACAAGGATAATGTGCATTATTCAGTAGTTGACGAATACGGTCCGGCCCATGACAAAACCTTTGTCACGGGTGTATACTACCGGGGCGAACAACTGGCTACCGGTGAGGGAAAGAGCAAGAAAGAAGCTGAACAGAGAGCGGCCGAAAAGGCCCTGACTCAAGTCGGCTACATTGAGAGCCTGAGCAAAGGGAAGCGTCAATGAAACATGCTAATATAGCGGTGTTCATTCCCCACCTGGGATGTCCCTACAAGTGCCTGTTTTGTGATCAAAACCGGATAAGCAGGCCCGGTCTTGCTCCTCCCCCCTCCGATATACCAGAGCTTATTCAAAAACACCTGTCGACCATGGACCGGAATCAAACCGAAGTTGAGCTGGCTTTTTTCGGAGGCAGCTTTACCGCTCTGCCCAAGTCTACCCAGGAAGCATACCTGGCCATGGCGAGGCCTTATCTGGGCAGGGGACTGCTTAAAGGGGTGCGCCTTTCCACCCGGCCGGACTGTGTCGATCAAGAGTCCCTGGACTTCTTGAAAAGGTGGGGGGTATCCACTATTGAGCTGGGCATTCAATCTTTCGATGACCGGGTCCTTTATATGTCCGGCCGGGAATATTCGGCGAGACAGGCGGAAAGGGCCTGCCGGATGGTTAAAGCGGCCGGGTTTTCCCTGGGCATCCAGTTGATGCTCGGCCTGCCCGGCGACGATGAGGCGGCTGTTTACCACAGCACCAGAAGGGCGGTAAGCCTGGCGCCTGATCTGGTAAGAATATACCCCACCCTGGTCATAAAAGACACCGGTTTAGAAAATATGCTGGCTCAAGGAAGCTACCTGCCCTTAAGCCTGGAGCAGGCGGTTGAACTCAGCAAGGAGATGTACATTGCCTTTCAGAGCCATAACATACCGGTGGTCAGGATGGGCCTTCACCCCGGGGAAGAGCTGCGTTGTCCGGGGACCGTACTGGCAGGACCCTATCACCCGGCGTTTGGAGAACTGGTCCAACAGGCCGTTTTCAAAGAACAGGCTCTGATGCTGCTCGGTGATATCGAAGGGGAGACTCCTGGTATAAGCAAGGTTCTTCTGCTGGTAAACCAGCGGGATCTGTCTAAAATGATAGGCAATAATAGGCGAAATTTGCTTGAGATTCAACAGATCATGAGTTTTAAGGAGCTATCGGTGGCCGGGCGAGAGGATCTGAATTCGGATGAGATTGCCGTATTCATAGCCGGAGGATCTGAACGGCGGCTGGATCGGAAAGGGTTCGTAAAACGCCGCCGTGATCCTATTAATACCGGATCAGGTCGATATATTGAAGAACTAAAAAAGACGCGAATATGATATTATTGGCTTTAGTGGGAGGCCGGCATCAGGTGGCCGGTGGGCTTTACATCCGGGGTTAATATACAGGGCGGTAATCATATGTAGGAGGACAGCGGGTGTTTCTGAAACGACTGGATATTAAAGGTTTTAAGACCTTTGCCGATAATACGGAAATTATGCTGGGACCCGGCATCAATGTAATTGTCGGACCCAACGGGTGCGGCAAAAGCAATATAGTTGACGCGGTCCGCTGGGTTCTGGGGGAAATAAACATTCGCCACCTGCGGGGACAAAAAGGCGAAGATGTCATTTTCCACGGCAGTGATCGAAAAAAAAGCCAGGGTATGGCCTTCGTTGAACTTACGCTGGATAATGCCCACAAGAAACTGCCCCTGGATTTCAGCGAAATAACCCTGGGCCGCAAGGTTTTTCGCGACGGTGAAAGCGAGTTCTATCTCAATAAATCCAGAGTCCGTATGAAGGATATAAGCAGTCTTTTCACCGGCACCGGGGTAGGCAAGAGGGGATATTCCATCATAAGCCAGGGCGAACTGGAACAGGTTTTAAACGGGCACCCGATGGACCGGCGGCTCATGCTGGAGGAAGCCTCCGGCATAATCCGCCACCGGCAAAAACGCGATGAAGTCAAACAACGCATTCAGAGCTCGGCCAATGATATTCTGCGCTTAAATGATATTCTAAGTGAATTGAGGACCCGAAAAGAAGAACTCAGCCGCAAAGCAGAGAAGGCAGCTGCATATAAAGGTTTGAGCGGCAGCTTGGAAGAGCAGGAGAGAAACCTGATGAAGGGCGATATCGCCAGGATCCAGGCTTATCTGGAGCCGCAGCGACAGCACTGGCGGGATGAACAGGAGGCCCTGGCCGCCCTCCAGCAAGACATTGCAACCCGGGAAACAGCTCTTCAGAAGGAAGAAGAAGGATTGCAGGAAACCATGCAGTCCTATAAAGAGGTGCGCGAAAACAAGCATCAAGGGGAGAGCCGGGTAGCAGGCCTTCAGACCGAGATCAGGCTGGCCCAGGAGAGAATCCAAAACTGCCGGGGGCGGCAGGATGATGCGCGCACCGATGCGCTTAAATATAATGACATGCTGAAAAATTTGAACAGCGACCTGGATGAGCGGCTGAAGGATCTGGAGCAAGAACAACTCAATTATCAGAACCGCTTGTCGGAGAAGCAGGATTTGCAGGACAGCATCAATGAAGGAGAGCAGCACCTGGATAAGATCCGGACCGAGTTCGAGGAGACCAGGTCTGTCATATTCGAGAAGGTTCAAGCCGAAAGCGAGCTGAAGAATACCATAAACCGGCAGGAAGATATTCTGCGCCGGACCCAGGAGCGTAAAGAAAGGCTGGCTGTTACAGCCGGCGAATTGGCCCAGCGGATAAAAAGCTGCAGCGCCAAAGGTGAAGAACTGCAGGGCCGGAAGGTTGAATTGGGCAGGGAGCTAGCTGAAAACAATGACCGGTTGGCAGAGTTGGAAGAACAGCGCCGTGATAGAGCTGCAGCCATACAAAAGCTGGATGAAGATTTTAGAAAACGAGAAGAAGAAACCGGCCGTTGTCAGAGCCGATTGGCGTCAATCCGGGATATGGACCGGGATCTGGTGGGTTATTCGCAGGCTGCCAAACAGATGGTTCAGGCAGGGCGGGATAATCGCTTAAGGGGCATCAGGGGACTGGTCGGCGAGATTATCAAGGTTCCGGCTGGTTTGGAAACGGCTATCGATACCGCCATCGGCCGGGGCCTGGAAAACGTGATAGTAGACAAAGCAGACCAGGCCCGGGAAGCGATTGAGTGGTTAAAAGCGAAAAGAGCGGGAAGGCTCACTTTCATTCCCCTGGACATTTTGCGGGTGCAAAAAGTCCCCCAGGCGGTACGGGAACACTGGGCCGGTAAAAAGGGCGTTCTGGGTCTGGCATCTGAACTGGTGGAATATGCCGATACCTATACCCGCGCGGTGGAATACCTGCTGGGCAGGGTGCTGGTCGTCGAAAACCTGGATCAGGCCGTGCGGTTGTTCAAAGGCTTGCAGTACCCGTTGCGCATTGTATCCCTCGACGGGGAATCCATTAACCTGGCCGGAGCGATAAGCGGAGGAGCGAAAACTGCGCAAAGCAACAGCCCTTTGCAGAGAAAGGGAGAAGAGCGTAAACTGGTTCAACTGCTCGAAGAATATCAGAAGGCGGGTAAATTAAACCGTGAACAGCGCCAGGAGCAGGGACGCTGGTTGGAAGAGCTGGATGTACAGTTGCTGGAGCTCAAAGGGCAGTGTCTGGAGGGCAAGCTGCAGTATGAAATGACTGATAAACAGCTGGACGATTTGAATAAGGAAAAAGAAGACTTAGATGCTGAACACTTGAGAACCTTACAGGGAAGCACGGAGTTGGAACAAGAAATCAACCACCTGGCCGGGGAGCTGGAAAACCTCCAAAGCCAGGCTCAAGCCGTTCGCGAAGAGAGTAAAGACATGGACGGACTCCTGGAAGGACTCCGGGAGACTATTGAAAAAACCCAGCGGGAACATGAAGTGAGGAAGGAAAGGCTGCGCTCGCTGGACCAGCAACTGAGCATGAAGGAAAGGGAATTGGAGAGTGCCAAAAACAACTTCCGTCAATTTAAACAGGTCAGGGATTCCTATCAGCAATCGGCTCAGGAAGCGGCCGGCCTCATCCAGGGCTTAGAAGAGGAGATTCTGCGCGAAAGCCGGCGCCAGGAGGAGCTGGAAGGAAGCCTCCGGGAAAGCGTGGCGGAACTCGATACGGTCAATGCCAGGCTCCAAGGCCTGGAGGAGGAAGACAAAAAGCAGCGCGGCCGCTTGAGCCGTATGCGCCGCGAATTGGGACCGGTAAAACAGGAATTGGCCGAACGGGAGAACCGGCTGCGGGAAGTGGAAATTGACGTGGCCCGGGCCGAGACCGAATTGGACGCCGCCCGCCGCCGTTGGTGGGAGCGGTTCAGCTGTCAGCCGCCCGCGGTTGCGGATGATATTCCCGATCCCATGGACCTGAAGAATTGGGAGCTGCAAATCGAACAGCTCAAGCAGGAAATTGAGATTCTAGGTCCGGTGGACCTGGAATCCATCCAGGAGTTTGCGGAAGTAAGCGCCCGCTGTGACTTCCTGGAAGCCCAGTATGAGGACCTCTGTACAGGCCGGGACTCCCTGCAGGCCCTGTTAAAAGAAACGGAAAAATTAATGGACCGGGAATTTGCACGCTTCTTCGTCCTGGCCAATGAAAGCATCAACCAGACCTTTTTAGATATATTTGGCGGGGGGGAGGCCTCCCTGCATCTCGAAAACGGAGCCGACCGCCTGGAATCCGGGGTAAACATCGAGGTGAAAATTCCCGGTAAAAAAATTCAGGCCTTAAACCTGTTGTCCGGGGGGGAAAAGGCCCTGACCTGCATTGCCTTTGTCTTTGCGCTGCTGCGCCTAAAACCGGTGCCTTTCTGCATACTGGACGAGATCGACGCTTCCCTGGATGACAGCAACCTGTTGAAGTTTACCGACTTTGTCAAAACTATGGCTGACGATATTCAGTTTATAATGATTACCCATCGCCAGGCCACCATTGAATCAGGAGAAAAAATATACGGCATCACCATGCCCGAAAAAGGAGTCTCATCGGTTTTGACCTTGAATTTGAAAGAAGCAGCGGAACTGGCTGGATAAAAGCAGGAAATGGAGTTGGACAAAGTGGGCTTATTTGATAAGTTTAAAGGCAAGAAGAACAACGAGGATAATCTAGAGGCGGTAGAGGAAGCGCAGCTCCTTTCGCCTGCCGTGGAGCCACAGGAAAGCGTTGCCGCCGAGCCGGAAAACCAAACCAGCGAAGCTGGAGGAAAACAGGGTTTTTTTGAAAAGCTTAAAAGCGGTCTGACCAAAACCAGGAAGAATATCACCGACAAGATCGAAAACCTGATCAAAAGCAGCAAGAACCTGGATGAGATGTTCTGGGAAGAACTGGAGGAGATACTTATCCAGGCCGATTGCGGGGTCAACGTTGCAGTTGACATGGTGGAAGAAATGCGGGCTACCGCCAAGAAGAATAAATGGGACGATCCCGCTCTGGTGATGGGCCTTTTACAAGAAGAGGTAGTGAAGCTCCTGGGCAGTGATTCGGCTCCCCTTGACATACCTTGTGATGAGCTGGCCGTTATCCTGGTAGTGGGAGTCAACGGTTCCGGGAAAACCACCTCCATAGCTAAACTGGCCTACCGGTTTAAAAGCGAGGGCCGCCGGGTCATTCTTTCAGCAGGAGATACATTCCGGGCCGCGGCCATCGATCAGCTACAGATATGGGCTGATAGGATCGGGGTGGAGCTCATAAAGCACCAGGAAGGAGCCGACCCCGGAGCAGTGGTTTTTGACTCTTTAAATGCCGCCCGGGCGCGCCGCGCTGATGTGCTCATTATCGACACAGCCGGGCGCCTTCAGAATAAAACCAATTTGATGAAGGAAATCGGCAAAGTCAGGAAGGTAATAGAAAAGGAGATCCCCACGGCGCCTCACGAAGTTTTGCTGGTTTTAGACGCCACCACCGGTCAAAATGCCATCAGTCAAGCGCGCATCTTTGAAGAAGCTACCGGGGTGAGCGGTATTATTCTGACCAAGCTGGATGGAACTGCCAAAGGGGGCATTGTCCTGGCCATAGCCAAAGACCTGGACATCCCGGTCAAACTGGTCGGCATAGGGGAGGGACTGGAAGACTTGCGTGGTTTTTCGCCGGATGTTTTTGCCCGGGCTTTATTTGAGCATTAATTAGATGACGTTGCGGAGGTATAAAGAGATGACTAAGATTGCTATTATAGGTGGAACCGGGGTTTATGCTCCCAAGCTTTTGGAAGATGTCCGTATGGTTGCCCAGAAGACGCCCTACGGCGATGTCGAAGTAGCGGTGGGAGGCTTTCAGGGAGTAGAGGCGGCTTTCATCGCCCGTCACGGGGCAGGGCACAGCGTGCCGCCTCATCTTATCAATTACCGGGCCAACATTATGGCTCTGCACATGCTGGGAATAGAGCGGATTATAGCAACTGCCGCGGTAGGATCCACATTCCACGAGTTTAAGCCCGGCCAGTTTGTTCTGGCCGATCAGTTTATAGACTTTACTAAAAACCGTAAAGCCACTTTTTATGAAGGCGGTGCGAGCGGAGTGATTCACTGCGATATGACCGTGCCGTATTGTCCGGCTTTGCGCGAGGCCCTGGCTAAATCAGGAGCCGAATTGGATCTGGTCATACATAACGGCGGTACTTACGTATGCAGTGAAGGGCCTCGTTTTGAGACGGCCGCTGAAATACAGGCGATCAAAATACTGGGAGGCCATCTGGTAGGCATGACCAGCGTTCCTGAAGTGATCTTGGCCCGGGAATTGGGGATGTGCTATGCCAGCATCTGCCTGGTAACCAATTTTGCGGCCGGTATAACCACCGGCATCCTTACCCACAGTGAAGTTGTCGAGGTTATGAGAAAAAGCCTGCACAATATTCATTCAATCATTGTCTCCGCCTTGAAGCATATCAGCAGGGAGCGGGATTGCGACTGTGTTAGAAGCCTTCCCGACACCGGAGTCGGCCAATGATTGATACCATTGTTTACGAAGGAAATGATCTGCTGGTTCTCGATCAAAACCAGCTGCCGGATAATATTGCCTATCAGCACTGCACCGGGCTTGAAGATGTGGCGGAGGCTATACGCACTCTCCAGGTAAGGGGAGCGCCCCTGATCGGAGTCTGCGCGGCCTATGGAATGGCTATGGCCGTTGACCGCTACCGGGGCCCGGAAGAAGGGCTGGACGAGTATGTAAAACAGGTAAAAAAACGGCTGGCTTCGACCCGGCCCACCGCCGTCAACCTGTTTTGGGCCTTGGATAAAATGGAGCAGGTATTTATAAGCAACCGGGACAAGGAGCCGGACTATATTGCCCGCGAGATGCTCAAGGCGGCCCGTGCCATGCATGAACAGGATGTTGCCGTCAATCGCTCCATCGGTGAATGGGGACAGGAACTGCTTCCCCCCGGGGCACGGATCATGACCATATGCAATGCCGGGGCTCTGGCAACCTGCGGTTACGGAACCGCCCTGGGGGTGGTCCGCTCCGCCTGCCGGCACGGCAAACTGGATATGGTATGGGCCTGTGAGACCAGGCCGGTTTTACAGGGAGCGCGTCTTACTGTATGGGAGCTTATGCAGGACAACATACCGGTTACCCTCATAACCGATAATATGGCCGGATATGCCATGAGCCTCGGCAGGGTGGACGCAGTTATCGTGGGAGCCGATCGGATCGCGGCCAATGGCGATACGGCCAATAAGATCGGAACCTATTCCCTGGCGGTTCTGGCTGACTACCATGCTATTCCGTTCTATGTCGCTGCACCGCTGTCCAGCATTGATATAAAACTGGGATCGGGCGGGCAAATACCTATTGAACAAAGACATGATGATGAAATACGCTATATCCGTGGCACCCGCCTGAGCGTACCCCATGTGCCCGTATTTAATCCCGCCTTTGATGTAACTCCGCACCATTTGATAAAAGCCATAATAACTGAAAAAGGCATAATCAATCCACCCTACCATGAGAGTTTGCTGGCACTGTCCGGGGAGGAGGGTCGGTAATGAAATACCTTGAATTACGCCGGCAGGTTTTACAGACCGCGCAGGAGATCCTGGCGGCCAGGATGGTTACCGGAACCTGGGGCAATGTGAGCCTGCGGGTTCCCGGTGAAGAATTGCTGATTATCACCCCCAGCGGCATGGAATACGAAAAGCTGCAGCCCGAGGACATGGTCCTGGTCGATTTTGCACGACAGGTCCAGGAGGGGAGCTACCGGCCGTCCATTGAAACCCCTATGCATCTGGCCATATACCAAAACCGGCCGGATGTAAACGCCGTAGTTCACGTACACAGTCCCTATGCGAGCGCCTTTGCAGTGGCCGGAAAACCAATTCCGGTTATTTTGGAAGAAACCGCCCAGGCGGTTGGCCACATCGTCGAAGTAGTTCCTTACGCCCGTTGCGGCAGCAAGCGGCTGGCCAGCCAGGTAGTCGACACGCTTGGCTCATCCGGCCGGGCGGTACTGCTGGCCATGCACGGCATGGTCGGGGTGGGTAATGATATTAGAGATGCTCTTAAAGTATGCTATATCACTGAAAAAACGGCTATGGTTGCCCTGCTGGCCCGTCAATTGGGGCCGTTGCCCAGCCTGGAGCAAAAAGATATTGATTCTTTCAGACAGGGCTATCAGGGCTATTTGCAGAATCCCAAAGATGAATAGGCAAGGGGGAGGAAAGACTATGAAAACTCTGATAAAAAACTGTGCCATCCTGCCGATGAACCAGGAACAGCAGCGCATTGCCAACGGCTACCTGGTGGCGGAAGGGAAGTACATTAAGGAACTGGGGCCGGGAGGGGCTCCCGGCGGCGATTATGACAAGGTAATCGACGGCACTGACCAGGTGCTCATGCCCGGTTTAGTAAACACCCATACCCACGCTGCAATGACCCTGTTGCGCGGTTTTGCCGACGACCTTCCCCTGATGGAGTGGTTGGAGACAAAAATCTGGCCGATGGAGGCCAAACTCACCGGAGATGATATTTACTGGGGGACTATGCTGGCCATTGCTGAAATGCTGAGGTCAGGAACCACTTGTTTTGCGGATATGTACTTTCATATGGACCGGGTTGCCAGAGCGGTTGAAGAAACTGGCATGCGGGCCTCCTTGTGTCGCGGTATGATCGGAGTAGGCCCGGAAAATGAGATCGCTATCAGCAACAGCCGCGAGCTGGTGGAGACCTGGCACCGCCAGGCCGGCGAACGGGTAAATTTCCGTCTGGGGCCCCATGCTCCCTATACCTGCTCTCCCGAGTATCTAAAACGGGTGAATCAGCTGGCCGATGACCTGGGGGTAGGGCTTCATATCCACCTGGCCGAAACCCGGGATGAGGTTCAAACCATTGAACAGATGTATGGAAAAACGCCTACTGAATACCTATTGGATTGCGGGGTCTTGGAAAGGGAAGTTCTGGCCGCGCACTGTGTGTATGTCAATGAACAGGATATTGCCACCCTGCTTAAACACCGGGTGGGGGTAGCCCACAACCCCGAGTCCAACATGAAACTGTCCAGCGGCGTGGCGCCCATTCCGCAAATGCTGGAAGCGGGCCTGGCGGTGGGACTGGGCACTGATGGAGCCTCCAGCAACAACAACCTGGACCTGCTCCAGGAAATGCGCAGCGCTTCGTTTCTGCAGAAGCTGCATACCATGAACCCCACCTTTTTGCCGGCTTATCAAGCACTGGAGATGGCGACCGCCAACGGAGCCCGGGCTCTGGGACTTGAACAGGAGGTGGGCTGTCTAAAACCGGGAATGAAAGCGGATATGATTCTAATCAACTTGAATGCGCCGCATATGCTGCCCCTCTATGACCTGCCGGCCAATCTGGTCTATGCAGCCCAGGCCTCAGATGTCGATACGGTGCTTATCGATGGCCGGGTGGTAATGGAGAAGCACAAGATCACCTCTTTTGATGAAGAGGAAGTTCTGCGGCAGGTCAAAGCCTGCGCCCTACGCCTCGTGCAAGGCTAAGGAAGCAGGCTTTGAGAAAAGGGAGGAGTTGTACTAAGGACCTGGGTGGCGGGAGTGGTCGAGAAGAGTATCGCATGACAGCATTGTTCTATAGCCCCAGGGAAAAATAAACAGGGCGCTGCCGATGACCCCGGCTAACAAGGCCTGGGTAACTAAATCCTGGTTTTTTATCTCCAGCAGCACGAGTAAAGCTGAGAAGGCGATGATAAAAACCAGGGTCTTTATTTTCTGTCTCCGGCGCAGGGCGGGATCGCGGACTGTTTTCTTCTCCGTACCGGCCGGAACCCATTTATAGGTAACATAAAGGGTCGCCAGGAGCATAAAGGCTTCGGCTCCATACCTGACCGGCTCAGGCCAGGCCGGGATGGAGACCGCCACCAGAACAGCCACGGTCAGCCCACTGAATACCAAACAGCGCAAGAAGGTGTTCAGGTGCGGCCCGCCGGCCAAAAAACGAAAACCGGAGAAGCCTGCCATCACCAACAGGGCCGGGAGCAGGTAGCCGGTTGCGGCGGCAATAGCAATATATACACTGGTTTGCACGGTTTGCACCAGAATTATTTCTGCGGAATAAGCGTATACCTCGATTTCTTCATCACTTGCCTGCAAATACTCTCCCAACTGACAGGCGGCCTTTAAGGCCAGACTCCTCATCACGATTGGCACCTCCTTCCGGCAAGCTTATGATAAAAGTGGTTTTAGGCCGGGTTATAACTTCTATCGATCCGCTCCAGCTGTCAACAATCTGACGCACCTTATAGAGTCCAAAACCGCGTCCGGCGGAAGCGGCCGTGGTATAACCGGCGTCAAAGATTTTTTGGACATCTTCACTGGCGATCAGAGGGCCGTTGTTCAGAACGTATATCTTGTAAAACCCCTGCTCCTGCTTTATCTCCATCGCCATGCGCCGCTCGCTGTCCTTCTGCATGCAGGCTTCCAGGGCATTGTCCAGCAGATTCCCAATAATTAAACACAGGTCGCCCGGGGAAACCCCGATTTTGTCCAGAGGGCATTTAACAGCAATGTCAAAATGAACCCCTTTGACCTCGGCCACCTTTTGCTTGCCGTATAAGAGGCTGGTGATAGCCGGGTCGCCGGTGTTTAATATCTCGGTTAGCGGAGAAAAGCTGCCGGCAATGGAGTCAACATATTCACGGGCCTGGTCTATTTCACCCAGGGTGAGCATGGCCTGCAGGGCCTGCACCTGCCCGGTGTATTCCCGGTGATGGGTATGCAGCGCTTTGACCATGTCGTCCATCTGCTGCAGGTGGGATTTCAAGAGCCGACTTTCTAACTCCTTGCGGACGTTCATAAGGGTATGGCTGATGGAAATGATGGCAAACGCAGTTATAACCAGCATCATGGCGTTAGCAAAGGGTGCAAACGCTCTTATGTTGCTTATATCCTCACTAGAGCTGATAAATACTGTAATTAAACAGAGAAAAAACGTTTCTAGAAGTAAAGTGAAGATTATAATATAAGGATTATACTTATTCAAGCTGACCCACCTTTATTATTTAATCCAATATCATTCATTAAAAATTAGTTGCTATTGAAAAGACTATTCAAAAAATGCACTATTAAATAAACTGAAGTTCTTTTTTCTAACTATTACTAATGCTGCACTCATGAAAACTATCTTGAAAAACGCCATTAAAAGTTTCCCTGTTAAAGGGGCAATATTAAGGTTTAAAAATCTTCCAACCAGTACTTCAATAACCTCAATGAATAATAGAAGAACAATTCCAGTAACTGTTGCTGAAGTAATCTTCCAAATATTTTTCTGAGTCAACGCAAAACACATAATAATAATAGTTGCTGTGGTAAACATAGTATGAATGCCAAAAATAACACCCCAATGCCTAACTATGTAATTTACACATGAAGCAATTATACTTATTAGCAAAGCGTATTTGGGGTTGAACGTATCGTTAAATAAACGAAACCCAAGTAACAGGGAAAGAAAAATCTCCGGTATTCCTGTAACCAATACTATATAGAGAGGCAATGATTCTGCCATAATTTTCCGCCTTCATTCACAATCTCAAAATATTTGAAACACACTCAATACAGAAAAAAGTCTGAAACCTGATTACTTAACAGCCGAAATTCTTTTGTTTAAATTATTAATAATAAAGAAAGGATACCGTCATCTTTTTGAGATAAAGCGATATTTAACGGCATCCTTCAAGACTATTAGCGCCTTAACGTTTAAGACTAGAAGGTAGATTGGGTTCATAGTCTTTCCATACACTGTTTACACTAAATCCTGAAGCTGCCACAAAAGTCAGTACGGAGGCCAGGCTGGTGAGGCCCCATGCAACTAATTTTTTCATCATCTTCTGCACCCCCCTTCTAAGCAATCATACAATCTATCTACATAACCCAAGGCCTTATAGCCCCGGGGCGTGGTTAAAAAGCAGCTTGTAGCCAGCCCCATAAGCACTCCCTGGACTAACAGCCTCTGGTTATAGATTTCAAGGATAACACAGACAGTTGAGCAAAAAAGTAAAAATAATACCGTTTTGATCTTTTGTCGTCTCTTGTTGTCCTCATTTCGCAAAAGCCTGCCTTTTAAACCTGCTGGAACCCACTTGACTGTCACTATGCTTGCATATATAAAGCTCAGCACTGCGAAAGTATAAACCACCCATGCCGGCCAGGCGGGTAGGGCAATGGCGACCAGGGATGCAGTAAGCAGACCGGTAAAGAGGAGGCAGCGAGGGAAGATCTTCAACTGGGCGCCGCCGCTATACGAACGAAACCCGGCCAGAGCCAGCAGAACGAAAACGGCATTCCAGAATACTCCAAAGAACCAGGCGACTATCAGGTAGAGCGAAACCTGAATGATGATCCGCAAAGCGATTTCCAGCGAAAAGGCGTAGAGGTGAATCTGCATATCGCTGGCCTGTAGCGTACGCCCCATGTACCCCGCGGCGCGTAAAGACACGTTATGTAACAAAATGAACCATCCTCCTTAGCCAATTAAAAAGAGACACTGGTATGGCGACATGTGTGAAGAATAGTTGCTGGCTTATGCTGCTGTTAATATTTCTGCTTAATTACATAATTTTCCTGCAAGAGTGCGCCAACTACCCGAAAATGAACTTAAATTGCGCCATTTGCGACATCAAATAGGCAATTTGGAGCATTTTCAGTTTTAGACAGGGATCATGCCTGAGAAGAATCAGAGGGTATGTTTTATGCATAAAACATGGCAGATCGGCTCATCATTACAGCAGTTTGAACACTGAAGGAGGAGAATGGCCCCCAATAGAATATTATTTAAAAAGCTTATCGGAGCTTAAGCGATGTTGCCCGGGTTTCCCGGCAAGATCTTTGGCGGTTTTTTGATATAATCCTGTTTATTTGGAGTGTTTTTGCTCTTTTTGTCCCGGTTAAACTCCACCGTATTAAATCCAGGTCGAAAACTCGGGAGGGCGGTATAAACCCCTGGAACGATATTATAAAAGAAAAAGCACTGGTACCTTGGTGCGCCGTGGTACCAGTGCTTGCGCGTTTTTTCCGATAATCCGGTTAGCTGTCGTGGGTGGTATAGCCGCGATCCTGGGCCAGCATATCCAGGTATACGGTCTCGATATTGGCTATAAAGAGATCAGTGGGCGTCCCGGCGCTGCGTTCATCGTAGGTTTTTAAATATCCTTTGCATTTTTCACAGACGTAGACCCGGTAGGCCTTATCGTCATCAACCTTGAGATAATTTATCTCGCCGGGGGTATCATGGCCGCAGTATACACAGGCCAGGTACTGTACTTTCCATTCCGCGAAGCAGTGATCGCAAAACATAAGGCGCTGTCCGTCTTCAGGCTGCAGGCGGCTGAAGCTGGACTTGGCTCCGCATAGCGGGCAGATATTGGGAAACTGCCAGTAGAAGCGTTCATCGGCCAGATCTTCATAGTATGGTTCGGCCATAACCCGCAAATAGGGCCGCAAGGTATGATCCAGGGTGAATATGAACAGCTCCTGAGGAAATACGAACGAATCAGATAGTTGAGCCGCATAAGCCGGATCGATGGCCGGGCCCGGCTTAATCAGGCGTTCAAAGTCGATAGTGTCCTGCTTATAGATAAGCTTATCGATTTTGGACTCCACATCTTGGCGCTCTTGTTTTAAAAAGGATAGGAACCTTTGATAGCTGTCTTTAAACAGGGTCAAATCGATCTGGGGTTTAAACTGCTCCAAAAGGGGTTTGCGTGAATGATTTAACAGGCGAAGCAGCTCTTTCTTATCGGGCGAAAACTTTTTCTTCAGCCTCAGTGATTCTTCGTTTTGCCAGTTTTCCAGGCTTTTGAAAAACTCTACATATCCTTCGGGCAATTCTACAGGTAGTTGCCTGGTCATTTTTTCACCTCCGCAAGCATGTAGCCTGCTTATAGTATACTAATTAACTTGGGCAATGCAAGTCCCAATAAATAGGGCCTGCTAGCGCAATTAACACCGGGTCTGGAAAAAGAAAAAGGGGGAAAAAATCCCCCCTATTCCTTTAAAGATTATTCCGCATCGGCTTTTTTGCCATAGGTTT
>DHRK01000015.1:41928-46202 GCA_002410325.1 Syntrophomonas sp. UBA5314 | reverse complement strand
GTACTGGCAGCCGATGCACTTGGTCGGATCATGATTGGTGGCGCCGGTTTCCGTCTTGGAATAGGCGCCTCTGGGGCAGGCCTTCATGCATTCCGGCTCCAGGCAGTGCATGCACTGGAACTTGGCAAACTTCCACTGGATACCATCAATGGGGTGTTCGTATTCGTTCATCTTGATGATGGTATAGGTGTCGCCGTTCGTGCTTTCCTGGGTCTGGTAATTGCCCTTGAAACGCTCGATAACGGCAGGCAGCTGGTTCCAGTTCTTACAGGCTACTGAGCATCCGCGACAGGCCGTACATTTGCTGGAGTCATACAAATTTGTCATATTCGCCATCGTTACGCCCTCCTTATGTCGCATAGCCATGCTTTATATTCGGGTATCATGGTGTTGGCATCGCCAATGTGAGGGGTCAAACGGTTGGCGATATCACCCGTAGCATAACCCTTGAAGCCGAATTGCCAGAGCATACCGATCTGGTGGACGGTTTTGCCGTCAACGATAAACGGTTTAATGCGCTTGGTAACACAGGCCAGGGCTTTAATGTCGCCGCGGGTGGTGGAAACGATGATTTCCTCTCCATTTTCAATGCCCTTTTCCCTGGCCAGTTCCACACTGAGCTCCACAAACATGTCAGGAACCAGCTCGGCCAGCCAGGGCAGGTGGCGGGTCAGGGCTCCGGTCTGCCAGTGTTCGCAAACCCGATAGGTAGTGCCGATGATCGGGTATTGATCCGTCTTGCCCTGCTTGTCGGGCTCCCAGATCTTGGAGGCCGGGTTTAATGCTACTTTGTTTATAATTGGCCCTACGGGGCTTTCCCACGGTTCGTAATGCTCGGGGAAGGGGCCGTCTTTGAACGAGCTGGTCGGCCCAAATATGCAGCCTTTACCTTCCGGACGCATGATGAAGGGATCCTTGAAGACCGCCTTGTCAGGTCCGTTGCCTTTGATAAAGTCGGGAACGTCATGGCCGGCCCAGGCTCCCAGTACTTCCGGTTTGGCTGGGTCGGCCGGCGTGGCGGGATCCCACCATACCAGGCGGCGATCGTTATCGCCCGGCCAGGGGGTTACCCCGTCGGGCTGAACCGAGCAGCGGTTGTAAACGATGCGGCGGTTGACCGGCCAGGCCCAGGCCCAGTTGGGGAACAGTCCCAAACCGCTGGGATCGTCTTTCTTACGATTCTGAGCCTTATAGACCATCTTGCCGTCTTTCCAGGTGGTGCATCCGCAGTATACCCAGTTGCCGCAGGCGGTGCTGCCATCGTCCAGGAGCTTGGCAAAGCCTTCCACCGGCTTGTTATCAGCCAGATGGTAACCGCACAGCTCGTTGGCGATCTTCATGATATCGGGTTCTTCCGGATCATGGGGATTGTCATAATCCCATGCCAGTTTGGTTATGGGCTCATCTTCCGGACGAGTGCTGCCGGCATAGAGCTGCTTGACCCGCTTGCCGATTTCGTTGATAATCCACAGGTCGGCCTTGGATTCTCCCACCGGATCGGCGCCTTTCCAGCGATACTGTACCCAGCGGCCGGTCTGGGCAGCGGTTCCTTCCTTCTCATACACCGCGGCGGCGGGCAGGAAGAACACTTCCGTCTGGATATCCTTGGGGGTATGATGGGGAACCTTGCCGTTCTGGACAGCCCTTTCCCAGGCCGGATAGCTCCAGAACTCGGCGCTTTCGTTCAACCAGAGATCCAGGGAGACCAGCCATTTCAGCTTGGTCATGGCTTCCTGTTCCTTGTTGGCGTTGGGACCGCCGACCACCGGGTTGGAGCCGTTGATAAACAGGCCGTCGATTTCTCCTTTGTACATGGCCTCAAACATGGCCATATGCGAGTAGTTCTTGGTGTCGTTCCGCTTGGGAATATAGTGATAGCCAAAATCGTTGTCGGCTTTGGCATTTGCGCCCCACCAGGCTTTGAGCAGGCTGACTATCCACTTGGAGGTGTTGACTCTCCAGCCGGAATAGGGGATGCCCGCGGCAGCCAGGGCACGGAATTCAGCCAGGTTGGTAAAGGGCAGCTTGGCCGCGCCCGGAGTGGTTTTGCGGATATAGGAAATAAGATCCTTATAATCAGCCGTGTTGGTGGGTGAATCGATATAGCCGGGCAGATACTGGAACAGCAGAGCCATGTCGGTGGCTCCCTGCACGTTGTTCTCGCCGCGCAGAGCATTGATGCCGCCGCCCGGCCTTCCAATATTGCCCAGGAGCAGCTGGATAATGGCAAATGACTTAACGTTCTGGCTTCCTACGGTATGCTGGGTGATGCCCATGGCATAGTTGATGCATCCGGTTTTATCCGGGGCACCGGTGGCGCAGAACATTTTGAGAACTTCCAGGTACTTGCCTTTGGGGGATCCGGTTATCTTGCAGACGGTATCGATGTCATAGCGCTCGTAGTGCTTCTTTAAAAGCTGAAATACGCAACGCGGGTTCTGCAGGGTGGGATCCTCCATGATCTTGCCGGCAGCATCGTACTGATAGTTCCAACTATCGGTTTTATAAGCCCTCTTGGCCTCATCATAACCGGAGAAGAGACCGTCTTTAAAATCAAAGTCTTCTCTGATCAGGAAGGCGGCATTGGTGTAATTCACCACGTAATCTTTGTGGTACAGGTTGTTGTCGATCATATACTTGATCATACCGCCCAGGAAAGCGATATCCGTTCCCGAGCGCATGGGGCAGTATAGGTCGGCAACCGCCGAAGTCCTGGTAAAACGCGGATCGACATGGATGATCTTGGCTTGGCGCTTGGGATCCAGGCGAGCCTTCATCAGCCATTTCATTCCGATAGGATGGTTCTCTGCCATGTTGCTGCCCATGATCAAAGCACAGTTGGTGTTCTTGAGATCGATCATGTGGTTGGTCATAACTCCACGACCAAATGCCGGTGACAAACCTGCCACCGTAGCAGAGTGTCAAATACGGGCCTGGGTTTCCAGGTAGACCACACCCAGGGAACGCATCATTTTTGACAGAATATAAGCTTCTTCGTTGTCCAGACCGGAACCGCCCACCGAAGCGATCTTTTCGGTGCGGTTTACTATAACTTCCTGTTCGCTTCCGTCGGCCAGCTTAATCTTTTCCTTGTGGATAAAGCTGTTGTCACGGGTTTCTTTAACTCTCTTGGCAATCTCGTCTAAAATCCAGTCCCATTCTTTTTCTTCCCACTTCTCCGAACCAGGTGCCCGGTACAGAGGCTTGGGTACTCTCTTGGGGTTGACTACCTGCTTCCCATGTTCATCGTATATTTCTCTCAGATTGAACATGGCTGATCCCTTGGGGCAGGCGCACCCTTCATTAATCGGATTGTCCGGGTCTCCTACGACGCTAAGCAGTCTAACAAATTTGCCGTCCTTTTTCTCAGCGTAAACTACCAGGCCGCATCCCGAAGCGCAATAAGGACATACTGTCGGTGTCGGCGTGACATCCTTGATGCGCAGTTCCTTAACTGCCGCAGCGGTGGCTTGCATATCAAAGCCCAAATCCATGAGGCCGAAACTGGCTGCGGTAGCTCCGGTTACCTTGAGGAATTGCCGTCGGGTAACCTCCATAACGTCGACTCTCCTTTCCCCTATGAAATTTGATGACTATATTTCCTGCTCCTGTTTTCCCTTTTTCGTTAAATAGCTTGCTTCCTCACCAATCCGGTAGAGCAAAAGCTTTACTTGTCCGGGTTAATGCCACTAGGAAGGCAAGCGCCGAAAAAGGTTCCACATCACTCCTTTCTCTTAATTAAATATGGCAGAATTACTTCGCATTCAGGCCATAGATTCTTAAGCAATTCGACATTGGCATGAATAATCCTGCGTCGAACGACCATCATCATTATTATTCTAGAACTTTATATAGCAAATAATCAACATCTATAAGCTGTTGGCAGCCCGGATCTGGCCGGTCAGTTTGAGATTATAACCCCCGGCCTTTTGCAGCAGCGTACCCAGCTCGGAACCGCGAATGGTTTCCAATAAGTATTCCAGCCGTTTATCTCCCAGGACTTCCGGCAGAAGGCACACATCATACATTTCCTCGGCTATAGGTATAAAATCGAGATCCATAGCGCGGGCGCTGGCGTAAATACCCAACCCGGTATCGCAGGCGTTGTTTTTAACGGCTGCCGCTACCGCCAGGTGGGTGTATTCTTCCCGGTTGTAGCCGTTGATGGCAGGGCTGGCGATTTTCTCCCGGCCCAGCAGGTAGTCAAAAAGGATGCGGGTTCCCGAGCCCTTTTGCCTGTTAATATAGCGCACTTCCTTTCGGGTTAAATCAGC
>DHRK01000015.1:0-41814 GCA_002410325.1 Syntrophomonas sp. UBA5314 | reverse complement strand
CAAGGGGATTGCCCTTTTTGACTATCAGGCCCTGTTCGCGGATGGCCAGGTTAACCAGCAGCCAGGATTTCCCGCACATAAACCGTTCCAAATAACTCAGGTTGTATTCCCCGGTGGCCGGATCGAGCAGGTGGATACCGGCAAAGTGCACCTCGCCGCGCATCATGGCCATTAAACCGCCCATGCTTCCGACGTTGGTAGATATCAGGCGCAGGGAATGATTCCTGGCCAGTAAATCGGTTAAAAAGTCAATGGACAGGTCGTGGCTCCCTATAGCAACAATAGTTTTGTCAATGATTCCCCGGGAGCGCATCAGTTTGACCGGGCTGATTTCCCCGGCCTGGCATCCTTCCTGTCCCCTGGGAAGCAGGGCAACTCCGTCGGCTTTTACCAGGCTGGTGGTAATGCCGGCTCCCCGGTTCAAGGGAAAGGCAATGTACTTATCTTGAATTCGGGCCAAATTAACATATATAAATTCATCCACGCCCATGTGGGAAGCTACTTTTCTGGCCATTAGCGCTTCAACCGTTTCCGGCTCCGGCGCTGGAATACCCTGCTTCCTGTAAAGGAGAGGCCGGGCAAACAGGTTAAAAACCAGTTGGGCGGATATCGGGTAACCGGGCACCCCTATAACCGGTTTGCCGTCAATAATACCCAGGATAGCCGGTTTGCCGGGACGCATGGCCAGGCCGTGCACCAGCAGTTCACCCCTTTGCTCGATCAGTTCCGCGGTGTAATCCTCGCGTCCGGCTGAGGAGCCGGAACACATTACAATGAGGTCCGCCTGCGCCACTGCTTCCTGGAGAGCCCCGGTCAGCAGTGAAGGCTCGTCCGGCACTATGTCGTGACGGATTACCTGTGCGCCCCACTCGCGGGCCAGTCCGGCCAGCATGTAGCTGTTGGACTCTACTATTTCTCCCGGGGCCATGTCCAGACTGCCGCGTTCCACCAGTTCACTTCCGGTCGGGATAATATATACTAAAGGTTTTTTTACCACCGCCACCCGTTCAATCGCGGCCGTGAGTAAAGAAGCAATTTCGTAAGGACCCAGTTTAATCCCGCTGGGTACAATCATATCCCGGGCCACCAGGTCTTCGCCAATAGATCTGATATGCTGCCAGGGTACAGCCGGTTTAATGATCCTGGCGCCTTCCTCGGTAAGGTTTACTTCTTCAATCATAATGACCGAGTCAAATTGGGGGGGAACATAGTCGCCGGTATCCACCTCCAAATACTGGTCAGATGACAGGGTGAGCGGGCTATAGTCATTGGCTGATTCCGTTTCGACGGCGGCAACGGCTATTCCGTCCATGGCCGAAGCAACGTAGTGGGGAGCGGAACGCCTGGCGTAAATGGCCGAAGCGCTGATCCGGTTATAGGCTTCCAGAGTCGGGATCTCTTCAGCTTTCGGCTCAAAATAACCGCAGGCCTCCAACCGGCTGGCAAACAGTTCCCGGGCGTCCTCCAGCGGTTTGTTTTCGATATAAATATTTCTTTTCACAGTCTCAATACTCCTAATCCGGCCGATACTCTCTCCCCTTATTGTATCCCAAGTGGATCGTTATAGTAAAACCAGGAGTATGGTTTTGAACTTGAGTTCGCATCCAGTATAATATAAAAAATCCGCTTTGAGAGGAGCTAAGGCACAGTAAGTTCTGGAACCGATGTGACTGTTAACCATTTATCCCGGTAAAGGGGGAGCCCATGAAAGAATTCTTTAAGGTGGTAAATTACCAGCAAGCCAGAATGTATATAAAGGACTATATTCCGCCGGCCCGACAGGAGGTGGTACCCCTGGCTCTGGCTTACGATAGAACGCTGGCGTCAGAAATAGCGAGCCCCGAGCCGCTGCCGGCCTTTAGCCGTTCAACCGTGGACGGATACGCTATTAACGCCCGGGAGAGCTTTGGCTGCAGCGAATCCCTGCCTGCCTTCTTCACCCTGGCCGGGGAGGTTCTGATGGGGCAGGCGGCGGAGCTTGCCATTGAGCCCGGTCAATGTGTCTGGATCCCAACCGGGGGGATGCTGCCCCGGGGTGCGGATGCGGTAGTCATGATCGAATACACGGAGAAAATGGGAGAAGACACCGTGCTGGTCTACCGTCCGGTAGCAGGTTGGGAAAATGTCATGCAGGTGGGCGAAGATATTGCGGTGAGCCAGGTATTGTATAAGCCCGGGAAGAGACTGCGGGCCCAGGATATCGGGATGCTTGCTTCATTGGGATTTGAAAATGTTCCAGTTCATCAGCCCTACCGGGTAGGGATAATATCCAGTGGAGATGAGGTAGTACCGGTAGGTCAGAAGCCTTTAACCGGCCAGGTGCGTGATGTGAATTCCTGGTGCCTGGCGACTGCTGTGCGGCAAAGCGGCAACCTGCCCCGGACTTATCCCATCGTACAGGATGATTGCCATAAACTCAAAATGGCAATTGAGCAGGCCTTAAGTGAAAATGATTTACTGATCATGTCCGGAGGGAGTTCAGTAGGGGTAAAGGATGTCACTATCGATGTCCTTTTAGCTTCGCCCGAGGCCCGGCTGTTGTTTCACGGCATTGCTGTCAAACCGGGAAAACCATCCCTGGGAGTTGCTCTGGGAGAGCAACTGGTGGTGGGCCTGCCCGGACACCCGGTGTCTGCGTTAATGGTCTTTCATGTGCTGCTGATGCCGCTCCTGGCCCAAAAAGAATTTAATTTCGTAACCGCATTGTGCTCCGAAAATATAGCATCCCAACCCGGACGGGACGATTTTGTGCCGGTCAGCCTCAAGCCGGAAGGGGCGTCGTGGATGGCGCAGCCTATCTTTGGCAAATCGGGTTTGATGTCTATACTGGCCAGGGCTGATGCCTTCATACACATTCCCTATGAACAGCAGGGTATAAAGAAGGGTGAAATGGTCAAGGCCAATTTATTCTAATAGCTTTACCTTCCATAGATAGTAAGGGGTTCGAGACAGCTTCCGGCCCAATTAATAAAACGGCGGCGAGAGGACTTTTTTCCCAACGCCGCCTTATTAATTGTTCGTGGATATGTCAATTCAGATATTTTAACAACTCCCGTTGCAGGCCCTCCCGGTAGCCGTCCATACCGGCAAAGTCCATTGCCGGTATATAATAGGTTTCCAGGAGGTCATGACGCTGTTTGGCTTCTTTGATATAGGCAACTGCCGCGGATATGTTTTCCCGCAGGCGTTTTTGCGAAGATTCGATATGCTCTTCTATCGAGTTTATACCACCCCAATTGACAAACTGATCAAAGTCCAGCCAGCGTTTGAATTTGATCTGAGGCAGGCTGCGCTCATATTCCACAATAGTCGATGACATGTCAATCATCACCGTTTTTTGCTCAGGAAGAACAATACAATCGATCTCTTGAGGTACAAGAGGGCTATGGTAAATTTCTGCGCTGGTGTGGTTTAGTTCGATAAGATAGGCGGTATGCTGGAACAGGTCTTTGATGCCGCTGCCCGGACTCCCCTTGGCACCGAAAAAGGAATAATTATTATCGATGAGGCTTTCTATATGGTTGACCACCCCCTGAGGCGTTATGGCGGCTGCGAAGAGGTGGCGGGGGGCGTCGTGACTGAGCGAGGAGCCGCGCAGAAAATCTTCCGCCAGGGCGCCGACATTGCGGTTGGCAGCGGCGGCGTCCTTTCCTTCGCGGACCAAAGAGCTCCATTCCTGATATGCCTGCCAGGCTTCGTTTAACCTGAGGTAAGCCCGGGCAAAGCAGCCGGCGATGCTTGAACTCAAGGCAATTATTTCCCCGCGGTGCTCGCTTATTATATCTCTGCTCCAGAACTGTCCGATATTGACGATCTCGTCAACCGCTCCCGGAAAGCGAGGATCTATGACATGAGGGGCGGTGCCGTCCAGGAGACATATTTCGTGGCGCCCAATAACTACGCCGTCTAAGGAGTCATTGTCTGAAGAACACCAGTGATATTCCACGTCGACCCCCCGATCGGCAAAGTTTTGACCGACTTTTTTCATAAAGGTCGACTTGCCGACTCCAGGGCCTCCCTTTAGAATCATTTTGCGCTTGACGCTTTCTTTAACCATATACTCGTAAAAGGAGAAGAATCCCTGGCTGGTGTTTCCACCCGGGAAAACATGCCTTATCCTGCCCATTATGCTCACCTCTTCAAAATGTTTTTACCCGGATATATTTATATGAAAGGTGGGGAATTAGTAGGCAGGATAATAATGCCAGGGCTCCAGAGCGGCCTATTCGTCTTTCTTCTTGAAACCCCTCTCTTCCATCTGGCACACCAGGTTTTTTTTGACCTGCTCCACGTACCAGGCGTACAGCTCATGCTGTTCAATAAATTCCTGGTCGCTTAAGCCTTCCTCTTTTTTCTTTTGGGCCAGTTCATTTAAACGCGCTATACGCGGGTCTTGCATATCTGTTCGCCTCCCCCTGGTTTTATTTATATTGTACACTACTGTTTATTTAGCGGGGTATGGGGAGCGATGCTTATTGGCCATACCGGTGTTTTCTGCTATTCTCAATATAATTATGACTAAAATTGAGGAAAGAATTATGGAAACTGACAAAGTATGGATCATAAACCGGGCGCCTGACCGTCCAACCCGGGCATTGAGCGAGGAACTGGGAATATCGCCGGTTTTGGCGGGATTATTGGTAAAACGGGGAATAGACAGCGTTGCCGAGGCCCGTCGCTTCCTGGCCGGGGGATGGGAAAACCTCGATTCGCCTTGGACTTTATCCGGCATGGAACCGGCGGTTGAACGATTGCAGCGGGCTGCCTCCCAGCGGGAACCGGTTGTAGTATACGGTGATTATGACGTGGACGGCATATGTTCCGTGGTTATAATGCTGCACTGCCTGCAGGCCTTGGGCTGCCGGGCCGGCTATTATATACCGGACCGTTTTCAGGAGGGATACGGACTCAACGCCGGGGCGGTTGAGGAGCTGGTGGCTCAAGGATTCAAGCTCTTGCTAAGTGTGGACTGCGGGATCAACTCAATAGAGGAAGTGGAACTGGCTGCTGCCAGGGGAATGGACGTTATCGTGAGTGACCACCATAACCCGGGAAGCCGGCTTCCGGTTTGCTCAGCCCTTATCAATCCCCAACTGGGTTCGGGGCCCCACAGCAGCCAGCTGTGCGGAGCCGGTGTCGCCTTTTATCTGGCCCGGGCCCTGGGCTTGGAAGATATCGCCCCGCAACTTTACCAGGAGTGCCTGGGTCTGGCCGCCCTGGCCACCGTGGCCGATGTCGTCCCTCTGCTGGGGGACAACCGCATACTGGTGCGCGAAGGCCTGAAATGCCTGGAGAAAAGCCAATCTGTAGGGATAAAAGCTTTGCTGGCGGAAAGCAGCCTCCAGGACGCTGCTCTGGATGCCTGGCACCTGGGATTCGTTCTGGGTCCCCGCCTGAATGCGGCGGGCCGTTTGGCCAATGCCCGGATGGGGGTTGAGCTTCTGACTACTTCAGACCGGAGCCGGGCTGAGCAATTGGCCGCCGCGCTGGGCGGCCTCAATCAGGAAAGAAAAGCTATTGAAGAGGCCATTTTAAACGAGGCGGCGGCCATGATCGATGAGAACAGCCAGGCTGATGCTCCGGCCATTGTCCTGGCCGCCCGGGATTGGCATCATGGTGTTCTCGGCATTACCGCCTCACGTTTATGCGAGCGTTTCCGCAAGCCGGTGGTAATGGTGGGATGGGAGGGCCGGCAGGGCCGGGGTTCGGCCAGGAGTATTCCGGGTTTGAACATATTCGAGGCTTTGGGCGCCAACCGTGATTTCTTGCTCCGTTTCGGCGGGCATAGCATGGCGGCCGGATTAAATATCGAATGGGAGCAATTTGCTCCTTTTAAAGAAGCCTTGCTGGCCTGGGTTGCACACAGCTATCATGAGAATCCGGAGTTGCTAGATCATATCATTGAAATAGACGGCGAGCTGGAACCGGACGCTATAGACGATACGCTGGTCAAGGAGCTGGAACTGCTCAAGCCGTTTGGCATCGGCAATCCCCGTCCGCTTTTTGTCCTGAGGGGCGTTGAAATGGAAAAGGCCTGGTTGATGGGAAGACAAAACGAGCATTTCAAGGGCCGGCTTCCGGGCCGGGAGCTGGAATGTATCGCTTTTAACGGTTCCCGGTTTATGGATTGGGCCAAAGGCCCCTACCTTCTGGACCTGGCGGGAAGCCTGGAAATCAACCGGTTTCGGGGACGGGAACAAATTCAGATAAAGCTTCTGGACCTCAAGCCCAGCCTGACCGGGGACCTTCAGGGCGGTCAGGCAAATGAACCTGTTTATATGATGCTGGTCAACATGGGAGAGGTGCTTGACCAGGGCGGCACAGTTGGCCTGGTTTTACCCACTCCGCGGGTGCTGAAGCGGGTGCGGTCCTGGCTGCAGGCTTACTTTCCGGAAAGCCGGTTTATGGAGATATATGCCCGGCCTGAGCAAAGCGTCCGTCCGGCTGAGGTGGCCGGCGCGCTGAAGGAAAAAGGACGTATTATCCTTACCACCCAGGCCTTTTTTGATTTTGCGCAGAGGAAAGGATGGTGGCTTAAGGGAGCCCTGCGTTCATGGCATCTTGGCTTTCCGCCCGGCGAGGGGCCAGCAGATGAAAATATAGTCAGATGGGGACCGAAAAACACCGCATGGATAGGCGGCGATTTTGAATTTTCCGGGGAAGGCCGCCACCTGGTATACGTAAACCGGCCGGCTACCCTGGCCGCCTGGGCTGAATCGGTCCCGGGGCTGGTGCAGGAAGCCGCTCTAAAGGATCACCGGGAGCGAAGGGCGGTTCAGCGCGTCTTCTTTTCCGGCCCGGGCGGACTGCTGGTTTCCGACGGCGGGTGCATCAGGGGTTTGCAAAAATCCTGGAGAGCGCAGCAGGTATGGTTTGCCGACGCGCCTTTCAGCCTTATGGAGGCTGCCATATTGCTGGATTATCTTGACCACAGCGATAATGCAGCCGGTAAAGTGCTTTTTTCCCCGGCCGCTCTGGCTGCCAATCGCGCTTTTCTAAATATGCTTTACCCGCCGGAGGCGGTAATAGAAGCAGTGGGGAGGCAGCTGCAAAATGCTTCCGCATCCGAACTTAAGGGGGATGTCGCCCATTTATGCCGCAAGTACTCGGAAAAAACCGGCAGAAAAATGGGAAATATAGAATTTTCTTCAGCATTGCGTATACTTGAGGAGCTGGGCTTGTGCCAAGTCCAAAAAAAGGGTAGTATTATTGCAATAAAGCTGATTGAACGGGATATTCTGCCGGAAAACCTTTCTGATTCTTCATTTTATGTGGAGGGTCAGGCGGAAAAAGCCGCCCTGGCCAACTTCGAAGAAGATGTCAAATCAGCCCTGGACTGGTGATATAGATGAGCCCACAGACGATTATTGATAGGATAAAAAAATACGATCCTACAGCTGATGCCGGCTTGATTACCCGCGCTTATGAATACGCGCTGGAGGCTCATACCGGCCAGAAACGGTTTTCTGGCGAGCCTTACATAATACATCCGGTAGAAGTTGCTCTGATTCTGACCGAGATAGAGATGGACGTACCTTCCATATGCGCGGCCCTGCTGCATGATGTGGTTGAGGATACCGATGCCAGCTATACTAACATACTGGGTGAATTCGGGGAAGAGATCGCCGGCCTGGTAGACGGCGTAACCAAGCTGAGCCGCATCGACTTTAAATCCCGGGAAGAGGCCCAGGCGGAAAACCTGAGAAAGATGTTTCTGGCTATGGCCAAAGACATCCGGGTTATACTTATAAAACTGGCCGACCGCCTCCACAACATGCGCACCCTCAATTTTCAGCCCGAACGCAAACAAAAAGAAATAGCCCGGGAGACTATGGAAATATTTGCTCCCCTGGCTCATCGCCTGGGGATTTTTAGATTCAAATGGGAGCTGGAGGACCTGGCTTTTGCCTATCTGGATCCGGAAATGTACTATGAGATAGCCCGGCGGCTCAAAGCCAAGCGCCGGGAAAGGGAAGACTATGTCCACGATCTGATCGAGCAGATAAGAAACGGGCTGCGGCAGATAGGAATTGAGGCCGATATAGAAGGGCGCCCCAAGAACATCTACAGTATTTATAAAAAAATGATCAAACAGAACAAAGACATCGATGAAATATACGACAAGATCGCCATCCGGGTGCTGGTCAACGACGTCCGTGAATGCTACGGGGTTTTGGGCATCATCCACACCATGTGGAAGCCGCTACCGGGGCGTTTTAAAGACTACATAGCCACTCCCAAGCCCAACATGTATCAGTCCCTGCACACCACCTTGATCGGAAAGGGCGGAGAGCCTTTTGAAGTTCAGATTCGAACCTTTGAAATGCACCGTATTGCCGATTCCGGCATCGCCGCCCACTGGCGCTACAAAGAAGGGGTAAATCCTAAAGATCGCAAGTTTGATGAGAAATTATCCTGGCTCCGGCAGATTCTGGAATGGCAGCAGGAGATCAAGGATACCCGTGAATTTATGGAATCCCTTAAAATAGACCTTTTTGACGACACGGTGTTCGTGTTCACCCCCAAGGGAGCGGTTATCGAGCTGCCCAAAGGGGCCTGCCCGGTGGACTTCGCCTACCGGGTGCATACCGAGGTGGGGCACAAGTGCTCGGGGGCCAAGGTGAACGGCCGGATAGTGCCCCTGGACTACCCGCTGGAGAACGGTGACATCGTTGAAATAATGACCTCCAAAAACTCGCCCGGCCCTACCTTTGGCTGGATGGATTTCGTCAAAACCTCTTCCGCCAAAAGCAAGATCCGACAGTGGTTTAACCGTGAAAAACGCCAGATGAACCTGGTCAAGGGCCACGACCTGCTGGAGCGGGAATTGAAAAAGAAGAGCCTTTCCACCAAGGAGTTTTTCAAAGAGGACCGGCTGCTGGAAGTGGCCAAACGCTTCAGTCACCTCACGGTCGACGATCTTTTGGCAGCGGTGGGCGACGGGGCAATTACCGCCACCCAGGTCATCAACAAGCAGAAAGAACTGTTTTTCCAGCAGGCGCCGGTGGAGGATATGTTCAAAGTTCCCCTGACTCCGCCCTCCGCTCTGCCCCGGTCTAAAGAAACCACCGCCCTTCGGGTTCGCGGGGTGGATGATGTGGCCATTCGCCTGGCCCGCTGCTGCAACCCTTTGCCGGGAGACGACGTTTTGGGATATATCACCAGGGGGCGCGGAGTATCAGTGCATCGCAGAGACTGCCCCAATATGCTGCATTATCTGCGGATGGAAAAGGAGCGGGTTTTGGAAGTTGAATGGGCCGATGCATCAGGAGTGTACAATGTGGAGTTGGAAGTCAGCGCCTTTGACCGGCCCCGTTTGACTACCGACGTGCTGAATGAGATTGCCGATGCCAGGGTACAGATAAATTCGGTATATTCCCGGGCTACCAAGAATAATCTGGCCCTGATGAATTTTAAATTGGAGATCAATGATTTGGGACGCCTCCAGGCGGTAATCCACCGCATTCAAAAGGTTAAAGACGTGATTGAAGTTCGGCGCGTACTGCCGGGAGAGGCCAAGGGAGAATTAGTATGAGGGCGGTAGTACAGCGCAGCAGCCGGGCGGAACTGGCGGTGGGGGGCGAAATCAAAGCCGGCATTGGCTCCGGTTTAACGGTATTGCTGGGTATCAAGAAAGGCGATACCGAAAAAGACGGGGCTTATATGATGGATAAGCTGGCCAATTTGAGGATTTTTGAAGATGAGGCAGGCAAGATGAACCGCTCTTTGCTGGAGGCGGGCGGAGAGATTTTGCTGGTCAGCCAGTTTACTCTGTACGGTGATGCCCGAAAAGGACGCCGACCCAGCTTTATCGAGGCCGAATGGCCAGAAAAAGCGTTGCCAATCTTCAATTATTGCGTAGAATACTTACAGGGGCTGGGAGTGGCTGTCAAGACCGGCGTTTTTGGAGCGGAAATGAAAGTCAGTATAGACAATGACGGGCCCTGTACCATTCTTCTGGACAGTGAAAGGCTTTTTTAGCACTTTAAGCTGGTGCTTTAGTCGTTTTCAGGCAGCGTAATCAGGAATATTTGTGAGGAGGTTGTCGAAGTGATCCTAAAAGGTCTGGAAATCAGTGCGATGGCGGTCAACTGCTACATAGTAGGATGTGAGGAAACCCGCGAGGTGGCGGTCATCGATCCGGGTGGAAATCCCCGCGCCATACTGAAATTGTTGGAGGACGATGAACTCAAAGCCGTTTACATCATCAACACCCACGGTCATATCGATCATATTGGAGCCAATCGAGCCATAAAAGACGCCACCGGGGCTAAAATACTGATCCATGAAGCCGACTCTAAAATGCTGGTCAACTCTGTCTCCAATTTTTCTTTTCTCATGGGCAGCAAAGTCACCAGCCCTCCGGCCGATCAGTTCCTCAAAGACGGCGACATCATAAAGATAGGCAATACGGTAGAGTTGGAAGTTATCCATACTCCGGGGCACAGTCCGGGAGGAATCTGCCTGAAAACCGGGGACATCATGTTTGTGGGAGATACGCTCTTCTATGGCTCGATCGGAAGGACCGACTTTCCGGGAGGCTCTTACAAACAGTTGATTGAGAACATCCGCGATCGAATTCTGTGCTACGATGACAAGGTGGTATGCTATCCGGGGCACGGTCCCGAAACCACAGTAGGTTTCGAACGAAAAAACAATCCTTTTTTGAGATTTTAATAAAGCTTAACTTTACAGCCTCCCGAATAGCATGATATAATAACCTATGTTCATATCATCACAGGCGATGAAGAAGTAAAGTAGCCGCGGGGAATGGTTCAGAGAGGAGTTGCCACGGGCTGTAAGCATCTCTACACAGGAAGCGCGGTGAAGTTCACTTCGGAGCACCCGGCTGAAACATTCGCAAGTAGGTCGTGGCGGAGCTCCCACCGTTACAGGGGAGGGGATATCGGATTAACCTGTATTCTAATATAAGCGGGCCTTTCGGCAAAATGGGTGGTACCGCGGGAGTGTTAAGCTTCTCGTCCCATATGGATGAGAGGCTTTTTATATTGAGGACGGTTTGATCCCGTATTCTAAGTGAGCTGGCTTGATGCAATCAGGGTGGTACCGCGGGATGTCTATGACCTCTCGTCCCTACAGGGACGGGAGTTTTTTGATTTTTAGGAGGTGTTAAAGGTGAGTGCTTTACAAGCCCTGCAAAGTAAAGAAATGCTGGTTACCAGGAAAAACCAGCCGGAAGACACCAGAATCGAAGTCGGTTCGTACGTGTTGGGTTCAGAGCAAGTCGTAGTGATTGCCGGCCCCTGCGCCGTCGAAAGTGAAGATATTTTGAGAGAAACCGCTTTTAAGGTAAGAGCCGCTGGAGCCATGATGTTGAGGGGAGGAGCTTTCAAGCCCCGAACCTCACCATACAGCTTCCAGGGCCTGGGCGAAAAGGGACTGAAGATTCTGGCCCGGGTAGGGGAGGAAATGAACATGCCGGTGGTCAGCGAGCTGATGGATAGTGAAGACATCGGGCTCCTGGTAGAGCATGTCGATATAGTGCAGGTTGGCGCCCGCAATATGCAGAACTTTTCCCTGCTGCGAAAGCTGGGGCGAATCGGCAAGCCGGTGATTTTAAAACGGGGCATGGCGGCGACCATTGAAGAATGGCTGATGGCCGCCGAATATATACTGGCGGCCGGTAATCCCGAGGTCATCTTGTGCGAACGGGGAGTACGATCCAGTGAGCCGTGGACCCGCAACACCCTGGACCTTTCCGCGGTGGCCCTGGTTAAAAGCCTTTCCCACCTGCCGGTTATGGTTGATCCCAGCCACGGGACCGGGGTGCGGGGTTTGGTGGCTCCCATGGCCCGGGCGGCGGTGGCAGCCGGAGCGGACGGGTTGATGATCGAAGTGCATCCCTGCCCGGAAAAGGCGCTTTCCGATGGAGAACAATCGCTGCTTCCCGCCGAATTCAGCCAGATGATGCGCCAGATCGAAGGCCTGACCAGGGTTATGGGAAGGAGGGTTCGCTAGTGAGCTATGGCATTTTAGGACCCCGGGGGACCTTCAGCGAAGAAGCCGCTATACGCTATTGGGGTGGAGGCGTTCAGCTGCAGGAAGCCGGCAACATACCCCAGCTGTTTGGGATGGTCGAGAAAGGGGAAGTGGAAGGCGCCCTGGTTCCCATCGACAATTCCCGGGCCGGGTCCATCGAACCCACCATGGAAGGCCTGTCGCGAAACGACGTACTGATTGCCGGGGAGATAAGTATTCCGGTGCGGCAGCACTTGCTTTCCTGCCACCCTTATGCCCTGGATGAAATAGAACTGCTTATCTCTCAACCAGCCGCCCTGGTACAGTGCGAGGAGTTCATCCAGGAGCATCTTCCCCGGGTTAGGACGGAGATTGTGGCCAGTACTACCCGGGCGGCCCAGCTGTTGGCTTCCGAAAACCGCAAGGCGGCCGCCATAGCTCATGCGCAAGCCGCCCGGATTTATGGCTTGGAAATACTATGCCCCGATATTTCAGGCAAGGATAATATTACCCGTTTTATTCATATAAGCGCTCCGGGGAAGGTCTCCCGGGGGAAAAAATCAAGCTTGATCTTTACCCTGCCCGACCAGCCGGGGGCCTTATACCGGACTCTGGCGGTTTTAGCCGAGCGCGGCATTAATATGAGCAAGATAGAGTCCAGGCCCAGCCGTTATCAAAAGGGCCGCTACTGGTTCTATATTGAAGTGGCCACTTCCGGGCAAGAGGGCGAAATCAAGGAATTGCTGGGTGAGTTGTGCCTTTACTGCAGCAATCTTAAATACCTGGGTTCCTACCCGGCGGGGCATCATTTAACCGGCATCCAGTAAGCGTGCCATTAGGGGGGGAAATAATTGGCGATCAAACTCCAACTGCATCCTGAAGAGCTTTATGACAACATCCACGAACTGGTCCGCATGGCTTATCCGGGCCAGGAATTGCTGCGCGGCGATGATGAGCGGGGAGAACTAGAGATTTTCTTGGAACGCTTCATAAAGGGGAATAGCGTTTATTTGCGCGGCTCAATTAAAGGACCGGAAGTGGATATAGCCAGGGAGGATAGCTATCCCCAGCCAGAAGCCGGGGAGGAAAGCCGCCGCCAGTTGAGCCGCCTCACCAGGCGTTTTATCTATGATCTGCTGGCGGCCGGACAGGATAAGGAGCTTAATTCTTACGGCATTCTGACCGGAATGCGCCCGGTGAAGCTGGTGCACCGTTTACTGGATCAGGGGCTGGACCAGGAAAGGGTTTTAGAAAGCCTGGGCGCCGATTTCAGGGTAAACGCTGCCAAAGCCAGGCTGCTGACGGAAGTGGCCTCCCATAACCGGCCGGCAGTGGCTTCCAGCCGCTTGGAGCCCCGGGCTCTGGCCCTTTACGTGGGAATTCCTTATTGCCCCAGCCGCTGCTACTATTGCTCTTTTCCCGGGGGGATTCTCAGGGATTACGAGCAGGATATCAAACCATTTCTAGCCGCTCTGTATTGTGAGATGGAGCATATGGCGGCGGTATTAAAAGACCTGGGCTTCTGGGTCCAGTCCATATACCTGGGCGGAGGCACCCCTACCGTGCTTTCTTATGGTGATCTGGCCGATCTCTTCGAACGCCTGCACCGGCTTTTTATCGGCCCCGGAACCGAAGAAATCACGGTAGAGGCGGGCAGACCCGACACTCTTACTCCCGAAAAGCTGGTTTTGTTGAAACAGGCGGGTGTGGAGCGGGTGTGCATCAATCCTCAAACCATGAATGAAACTACCCTGCATGCAATTGGTAGAAACCACGATTTGAAAGGAGTGGTGCAGTCACTGGAATGGGCCCGTAAGGCGGGCATTAAAACCATTAATATGGATCTCATCATAGGCCTTCCCGGAGAAGGCCTGGAGGACAACCGACACACAGCAGAGGAAATTCTCAGGCTCAAACCAGAAAACCTGACCGTCCATACTCTGGCGGTTAAAAGAGGATCAACCCTGGCCCGGATGGAAGGTCTGTCCAGGCTGGGGGAAAAGGAAGAGGAGGTGCATAGATCCGTCGATCTGATGGCCGAATTGTTTAAAAAAGCCGGGTATCAGCCCTACTATCTTTACCGGCAAAAGTATATAAAAGCCAGCCTGGAGAACATTGGCTATTCCCTGCCCGGTTTTTTTAGCGTCTATAACATTAGGATCATGGAAGAATGTCAGACCCTGCTTGGACTTGGCGGCGGGGCGGGAAGCAAGTTTTTTAACTGGAAGGACGGGAGTCTGGCCTCATTTTATAATCCCAAAAACCCGTCCAGCTACTGCGCTTCCATTCAGCGCCTGATCGCCGCCAAAGTTGACAAGCTTAGGGCCTTACATTAGAATTATCCAAGGAATAACTTGGTTTGGGAGGCGTGGTAATGGAACTCAAAGCCCCCCGTGGCACCTATGACATTCTTCCCGCTGAGGCCCAAAAATGGCAGTACATAGAGCAGATCATGCGGCAGACGGCTGCCTCTTTTGGTTTTCAGGAGATAAGAACACCGATCTTCGAGCATACCGAGCTTTTTCAGAGGGGCGTAGGCGAGACTACGGACATCGTCACCAAGGAGATGTACTCTTTCCAAGATAAATCCCGGCGCAGCCTGACCCTGCGTCCCGAGGGAACCGCCTCCTGCGTCCGCAGCCTGATTGAACACCGCCTGTACGGGGGAGTAATGCCGGTTAAGTGGTATTACCAGGGCCCCATGTTTCGCTATGACCGGCCCCAGGCCGGAAGGTACAGGCAGTTCCACCAGTTCGGGGTGGAGGTGTTCGGCAGTTCCGACCCCTTGCTGGATGCGGAAGTTATCATCTTGATGCTGGAGATTTTGAGCCGGCTGGGGCTTACAGAGTATGAACTGCACCTCAACTCGGTGGGCTGTCCGGCCTGCCGCCAGGTTTACCGGAAAAAACTGATCGCCCACCTGGCTCCCCAGGTGGATAAACTCTGTAAAGACTGCCAGAAGCGCTATGAACAAAATCCGCTGCGGGTTTTAGATTGCAAGGAAGCCGGCTGCCAGGAGGCTACCGTCGGGTTTCCCGTGATCATGGACAGTCTGTGCCTGGAATGCCAGGAACATTACGGGGCCGTAAAAAAGGCGCTGTCTTCCGCCGGGGTTAGCTATTTACACGATGACCGGCTGGTGCGGGGGCTGGACTATTATACCAAAACCGCTTTTGAAGTCCATATTCCCGGAATCGGGGCTCAGAGCGCCATCGGCGGGGGAGGCCGCTATGACGGCCTGGTCAAGGAATGCGGCGGCCCCGAGATACCGGGGATCGGTTTTGCTCTGGGAATAGAGCGCATACTGCTGATCCTGGAGCAGAAAAACCGCCTGCCGGCTCCGGCTGCTGCCTGCGATGTTTTCGTGGTGGCCATGGATCCGGCCTATGCAGGGAGCGCTTTTGAATTATTGCTGGAGCTGCGTCGAGCGGGATTGCGGGCCGACCAGGATTACAACCGGCGCAGCCCCAAAGCCCAGATGAAGCATGCCGACCGTATGGGAGCGAGCCTGGTCCTTTTCATAGGCGAGGAGGAGATGGAAAAGCAAACCGTCACGGTCCGAAAGATGAAAGACAGCCGGCAACTGAGCGTGAGCCGGGCTGAAATATTAGAAAATATTATATCATTATTGGCCATTGATTAGGAGGAACGAAGCCAGATGAAGAGAACGCACAGCGCCACAGAAATGAACACCGGATTGATAGGCCAGGAAGTGGTCTTGAACGGTTGGGTCAACACCCGCCGCGATCATGGCGGCCTGATCTTTATAGACCTGCGCGACCGGTCGGGTCTGGTACAGGTGGTTTTCAGCCCGGAGGTAGACACCGACGCCTTTCACCTGGCCGAGCAGGTGCGCAGTGAATACGTGGTGGCAGTATGCGGCGCCGTTCGGGAGCGCCCCGAAGGGACTGAAAACCCCAATCTGGTGACCGGCAAAGTGGAAGTCTATGCCCGTGAGCTGCTGGTACTGAACCGGGCCAAGACACCTCCTTTCTATATCGAAGACGGCATTGAGGTCGATGAAGTCCTGCGTTTGAAGTATCGCTATCTGGATTTGCGCCGGCCGGAAATGAAGCATAATATAATGATGCGCCACCGGGTGGTGCAAAAAATGAGGAGTTATCTTGATGAACGGGGTTTTTTGGAAATTGAGACGCCCATATTGACCAACAGTACTCCGGAGGGAGCCCGGGACTATCTGGTGCCCAGCCGCATCCACCCGGGCCAATTTTATGCTCTGCCCCAATCCCCCCAGACCTTCAAGCAGATCTTGATGGTGGCGGGCATGGAGAAGTATTTCCAGATTGCGCGCTGTTTCCGGGACGAAGACTTAAGAGCCGATCGGCAGCCGGAATTTACCCAGTTGGACATGGAAATGTCTTTCGTGGACGAGGAAGATATTTTTACCCTGGTCGAACAGATGATAGCGGAAATCTTCCAGGCGGCTGGACAGCAGGAAATGGCTTTGCCCTTTCCCCGCCTGACCTATGAGGAGGCAATGGCTAAATACGGTAGCGATAAACCGGACTTGCGGTTTGATTTGCCGATAGTAGATTTGACTGAAGTATTGCGGGATGTGGAATTCAAGGTCTTTGCCTCGGCCATTGCCGCCGGCGGAGTGGTCAGGGCCATCAATGCCAAAGGCTGCGCGTCATTTACCAGGCGGGAAATAGACGACCTGGGGAGAATGGCGGTTGACAACGGAGCCAAGGGCATGGCCTGGATTATTGTCGGGGATGATGAACTGCGTTCGCCGATTACTAAATTTTTAACCCAGGAACAGATTGACGGACTGCTGGCCTCTCTTGACGCCAAACCCGGCGACCTTTTGCTATTTGGCGCGGATTCGGCTCCGGTAGTGGCCAGGGTGCTGGGCTTTTTAAGACTGGAATTGGCCCGCCGTCTTGACCTGGTCAAGCCCGGGCAGCTGAAATTCTGCTGGGTGCTTGACTTTCCCTTGCTGGAGTACGACGAAGAAGAAAAACGTTATGTAGCGGTGCACCACATGTTTACCGCACCGCGTCAGGAGGATATACCCCTGCTGGATGAGAATCCCGGTCTGGTAAAGGCCCGGGCTTATGATATGGTGCTTAATGGAACCGAGATAGGCGGCGGCAGCATACGTATATACCAGCGGGAAGTCCAGGAGAAAATGTTCTCAACCATAGGCATGAGCAGCGAGGAAAGCCAAGAACGTTTTGGCTACATGTTGGAGGCCTTTGACTACGGAACACCTCCCCATGGCGGTATTGCCTTCGGAATTGACCGGCTCATAATGATAATGGCCGAGCGCCAGAGTATCAGGGATGTCATTGCCTTTCCCAAGACGCAGAGCGCTGCCTGCCCCATGACCGGAGCTCCTTCCGATGTGAAGGCCAAGCAGCTGCGCGAGCTCTCCATAAAGATACGGGAAAAGTAAAAAATGGCTTGGCTTTGGAGGATTAATCCAAGCGCTCAAGCTTGAAGATGCCCGGTTTTTATGGTATTATTTTAGCGAGCCTAAGAGAATTTGAATGAACCCCTGCTGTGTGCGTGAAATGTCGACAAGTTATTTCCAACACCGATTATAGGGGAGCTTATCTCCGTATGTAGACTGTAAGCCCATAGAGTGGGACACGATAAGCATACGGGAGAGCACCCACCTGAGACCTCAGGTTTTAACATCGGCATCACGGCTCGGTGGGGTTTTTATTTCCCGGTGGGAAATAAACCCTTAATATAAAAGGGCCTATGAGATCCAGCCTTATCACTGGATCTTTTTATTTGCCTTTATTAAATACGGCAGGAGTCGGGAGCGGGAAGCAAATGATAAACGACTATCGATATGCCAGGGTCAAGGAAATATATGATTTGTTGTTCGAACATTTCGGACCACGCCACTGGTGGCCCGGGGATACCCGCCTGGAGATCGTGGTGGGAGCGGTTTTGACCCAGGCAGTGGCCTGGAAAAATGTAAAAAAGGCTATTGATTGCCTGAAACAGAACAACTGCCTGGATTACCGGGCCTTGCTTAATATAGATGAAAGCAGGCTTGCGGAGCTGATCCGGCCGGCTCTTTACCATCGCCAGAAGGCGAAAAAGATAAAATCCCTTTTAGGGTTCATAGAGGAGTTTTACCAGGGAGACCTGGATCTCATGCTGGCCGGGGACTGGCAGGCAAGCCGCCGGCAACTGCTGAATGTATGGGGTTTAGGTCCGGAGACGGTTGATTCAATTCTGCTCTATGCCGGGCAGCATCCGGTTTTTGTGGTGGATGCCTACACCCGCCGCATCATGTTCCGGCAGGGCCTGGTAGAGGAGAGGATCGATTACCAGGGAATGCAGGAGTTTATGACCAGGTACAGCGAGGCCGGCACCCAGATATACAACGAATACCATGCCTTGCTGGTCGGCCTGGGCGCCAAGTACTGCAAAAAAAGCAGGCCTTTATGCAGTGCATGCCCGGTTAGAGGCACCTGTGTTAATTCGCCTGATGGGCAGGATAACGAAATAGGGAGGTAGAATAATGATTTATTGGGATAAAGAGAAAGAATGTATGCCCCGCGAAGAGCTGGAAAAACTGCAATTGAGAAAACTAAAGGAAAGCGTTTTCCGGGTTTACTCCTTTGTCCCGGCCTATAGGGCTAAAATGGATGAGGCTGGAGTAAAACCTCAGGATATCAACAACCTGGCTGATTTACAATATCTACCCTTTCTTACTAAAAAGGATTTTCGTGATAATTATCCCTTTGGCTTGCTGGCCGTTCCGATGAGAGATGTTGTTAGAATCCAGTCTTCTTCTGGAACTACAGGAAAACCTACCGTAGCCGCATATACTAAAAATGACATAGAGAACTGGGCTGAATTAATGGCCCGCTGCCTAACCAATGCAGGAGCCACCCGTGATTCAGTAATACAGATTACCTGGGGATATGGGCTTTTTACGGGAGGACTAGGAGGCCACTATGGGGCCGAAAAAATAGGGGCTGCGGTTCTTCCGGCTTCGGGTGGAAATACCAAGCGCCAGTTATCAATAATGCAGGACTATGGTGTGACGCTGCTGGGTTGCACCCCATCCTATGCCCTGGTTTTGCATGAGGAACTGGTTAATTTGGGCATGGAGCGTTCTGAGTTCAAAATTAAATCAGGATTATTCGGAGCCGAGCCCTGGTCGGAGAATATGCGTAAAGAAATCGAGAGTAAATGGGAAATTGATGCCTACGACGTGTACGGGATGACTGAGTTGGTTGGTCCGGGTGTTGCTGCAGACTGTGCATATAAAAAAGGTCTTCATATCTCTGAAGACCATTTCATCGCCGAGATCATCGATCCGGATACTGGTGAGGTGCTTCCCGAGGGTAGCCATGGAGAACTGGTTATCACTTCTCTTAATAAAGAAGCCTTTCCGATAATCCGGTATCGCACCCGGGACTTGACCAGACTGACCCGTGAGGTTTGCGATTGCGGAAGAACCCATACCCGCATGGAGAAGGTGCTGGGACGTTCGGATGACATGCTGATCATTCGCGGGGTCAATGTATTTCCCTCCATGGTGGAAAGTATTCTTCTGCAAATACCCGGGATTGAGCCTCAGTATCAACTGGTGGTGGAGCGTAAAAACAATTTGGACCGTTTAGAAGTTCAGGTTGAAGTTTCGGAAAGCGTTTTCAGCGATGAAGTCCGCAAACTGGAAGAATTGGAGGCCAGGATCAGCAGGGACTTGAACAGCGGTCTGGGGATTGCGGTCAAGGTCCGACTGGTTGAGCCCAAGACTATTGAGCGAAGCGAGGGCAAGGCCAAACGGATCATCGATAACAGGAAAATATAGGAGGGGGAATAGACTATGGCCAGACAAATATCAATATTTTTAGAAAACAAAGCCGGCCGTCTGCTGCATGTTACCCGCACCCTGGGAGAAGCGGGCATAAACATTCGCGCCCTGTCGATTGCCGATACTTCGGATTTTGGCATTCTGCGCATTATTGTCAACGATCCGGAAAAGGCGCATACGATACTTAAAGAAGCGGGATTTACGGTAAGCGAAACCGAGGTGGTGGCAGTTCAAGTGCCTGATACGCCGGGCAGTTTAGCCGGCATACTGGAGCAAATGAATGAAGAAAACCTGAATATAGAATACCTCTATGCATTTATCGGCACCAATGCCGACAATGCACTGGTTGTATTTAAGGTTGAGGACATTGCCCGAGCCCTGGAGGCTTTTCGGAAAAAGGGCATTAAATATATGGAGGAAAGCGAGCTTTACAAGCTGTAAAACCCTTTGGAAAAAGAAGATCATAGACCTTCATGAACTTTGACGAATACGTTTCCCTATGCCATCATACAACCGATAAAGGAGCCGCTTTAGGTAGGGCGGTTAGTAAAGGCTTTAGACCGCCTTACTTTAAGGCGGTCAAGCTATTTTCTGAATAGATACACAGAGAAATAACTCCTACAATCACTAAACGGAATTGAAACTTACGGGGTTATTGAAAGTTTACTAGATTCTACGCCTGATTTTATCGTACCCATGAGGGATTGAAACGTTTATGTCCTCCGGTTTAATCTGGGCTCTCTCTCGTGTTTATTCCGCTTGGCTTCTATCGGATTTCTGGTCAGAATATAGCGTACTCTGCTTCAACGTCGCCTACTATCACTTCATTGAGCTCCAAATTCTCCTTCACCATTTATACTTCTCTCTTTTTATCCGGCAATTTACGTGGGAAATAGGTCCCGAACCGACATGGGAAGCATGATTCATTTTTTTCTTCTAATTTTGACACGGTTCCGGGCAAAAGCGTTCTATGTTACAGATAAATAGGACTTTTAGCAGACAATTAACGAGGGAATGTGACAGGGGGGAATAATTGTTACTTTTTTCACAAAGGAGGGAACCGTGGATGGAGGGTAGAATATGGTGGGTTAAAGTGGGGCAAAGTGGAGCAACATCCCACGTAAGTGGTGAGAGGAGCCAAGAATATGCTTCTGGGCGAGTACCAGCATAGTCTGGATCCCAAGGGCAGAATCACCATACCCTCCCGTTTGCGCGACGAACTGGGGGAAAGATTTATTGCTACCAAGGGCTTAGATAACTGCATATTCGTCTACACCCTGGATGAGTGGATGAACATAGAGGCAAAAGTAAGGGCACTTCCGTTTACCCGCGGAGATGTGCGCTCTTTTGTGAGATTTTTCTTTTCTGGGGCTGCTGAATTGGAGGCAGACAAACAGGGCCGGGTCTTACTGCCCTTGAACCTACGCGATTATGCCCAGGTGGAAAAGGATGCAGTGATAATCGGGGTGGGCTCCAGGCTGGAGATTTGGGCTGGTGACAAATGGGCACAATATAACGGTATGGCGGGTTCCAATTTTGAAGAAATAGCCGAAAGTTTAGGTATTTAGAAAGGGAGCTATGGCGCATCTACCGGTTTTGGCAGGCCCAACTATAGATTATCTGGTAACCAACCCGGAAGGGGTTTATATAGATTGTACGGCCGGCGGCGGAGGCCATCTAGCCATGCTGCTGACCAAACTTACGCCGGGCGCCCGGGTGATAGCCCTGGACAAGGACCAAACGGTTCTGGAGCACACCAGGGAACGGTTTGAGAGAGGGCGGGTAGATTTTGTCCACGCTGATTTTAGGGATTTAAGGGCTATTCTCGACGAACTGGGCGTGGATGCCGTTGATGGGATTTTGATCGATCTGGGGGTGTCATCGTTCCAGCTCGATGAGCCGGAGCGGGGTTTCAGTTATCATGAAGACGCCCGATTGGATATGAGAATGAACCGGGAGCAGGCAACCAGCGCCTGGCATCTGGTGAATGAATGGCCCGAAGAGCAGCTGAAGAAGATTCTCTGGACTTATGGTGAAGAAAAATACGCGCCGGCTATTGCCCGGGCCATTGTACAAACCCGCAACAAGGGAGAGATCCATTCCACCCTGGAACTGGTGGAGATAATAAAAAGCGCGGTCCCGGCCAGGTACCGCCGGGAAAAACACCCGGGCCGCAAGACCTTTCAGGCCTTGCGCATCGCGGTAAACGGAGAATTGGATGCCCTGCAGGCTGTTTTGCCGCAGGCTTTGGCAGTTTTAAATAAAGGCGGCAGGTTATGCGTTATTACCTTCCACTCCCTGGAGGACAGAATGGTTAAACTGTTTTTTCAGGAAAAGTCCCGAAGCTGTATCTGCCCGCCGCAACAACCGGTATGCACCTGCCGCCACCAGGCCGAGTTGCAGATTATCACCAGAAAACCGGTTGTTCCCGGTGAAGAAGAATGCGAGTATAACCCCCGGGCCAGGAGCGCTAAACTCAGGGTTGCCTCAAGGTTATAGTTCTATAAACGGAGGTGTGAGAATAAAATGGTACAGGCGAGCTATAAGTACGACGAGAGTTACTGGGAACTCCCTCTGCCTCAAGAAGAAGCCGTTCTGGGAACGCAAAGGGTTAGAAAAATATACCGCAAGAAAAAGAACCGGAGAAGCATGTCGGTTAAAATAGGATTGCTGGTGTTCTGCTATGCTTTGATGCTGGTTTTCCTGTGTACTAAAGGTTCTTCGGAAAACTTTAAAATAATTGCCCTGGAAAAGGACATTGCCAGCCTGGAAGCCTCAAACGCCCGGTTGGAATATGAAATTGCCCAGGCTACCAATTTGAGTGACGTGGAGAAGCTGGCCAGCAGTGAACTGGGTATGCAAAAGCCTGATCCCAAGATGGTGAAGGTGGTTTCCACCCCCGAAGTCAGTCAGGTCAATCAAGCGGCCCCCGTCCAGACCGTAGCTCAGGATTCAGCTGAGCAGGGTATCCTGGCCAAAATATACAGTGCTCTATTAACCCTGGCCGAGCGCAACGGCTAAGGGCTTAAAGGGGGAAACCGATGCAAACGAGTGGTTTGCTGTTAAGAAAGCGTATTGCAACGCTTTCTTTATTGTTTACAATAGCCTTTTCCCTGTTGGGAGTAAGGCTTTTCTGGGTGCAGTTCGTGCAGGGCGCCGATCTGTCCAACAAGGCTATGGAGAACCGGATGCGCGATATACCGGTGGAGGCCAAGCGGGGTATTATTTATGACCGCAATGGGCGGGAACTGGCCATTTCCATAAGCGTTAACTCGGTATGCGCCTACCCGGCGGAAGTCAAGGCCGGCAAAAAAGAGCGGGAAACAGCTATTCAACTGGCCCTGGTTTTGGGCATGAATGAGGAGGACATTTATAAGGCCATTACCAAGGAAACATCATTTGTATGGATTAAAAGGCAGATTGAACCAGACCAGGCTCAAAAAATACGGGATTTAAACCTTAAGGGAATAGAGCTTACCGAAGAAAGCCGCCGCGAGTACCCCAAGGGCAGCCTGGCGGCTCATGTGCTGGGTATTGCCGGGATAGACAACACCGGTTTGGAAGGGATTGATTTTTACTACAATGAACAGGTGGGAGGGACTGAAGGCCGGATATTACTTGAAAAGGATGCCAAGAACCAGGAGATCCCGGAAGCCACTCACCAGTACATAGCGCCGATTGAAGGCACCCACCTCAGACTGACCATTGATGAGACGATTCAGTTCATCACCGAACGGGAACTGGAAAAGGTGTTTCAGGAGCGCAAGGCCAAACATGCTGCGGCGATTGTCATGGACCCGTCCACCGGCGAGATTCTGGCTATGGCGTCGCGTCCCACTTTTGATCCCAACCAATTCAATCAATTTCCAGCCAGCAACCGCAGGAATTTTGCCATAAACGATGCTTATGAACCGGGCTCTACTATGAAAATAATCACTTCGGCCATGGCCCTGGAAGAGCACACGGTAAACTCCAGCAGTCGATTTTACTGCCCGGGTTCGGTAAAGGTAGGCAAAGAGACTATCCATTGCGCCAACAGCAGGGCTCACGGAAGCCAGTCTTTTGCAGAGATTGTTGAGAATTCCTGCAATGTCGGTTTTGTCCAGGTAGGACTTGATTTAGGGGTGGAACGCTATTACAAATACCTGACTGCTTTCGGTTTTGGGGAGCCTACCGGTATTGATTTGCCCGGTGAAGCCAAAGGAATCATAGTAAAAAAGGAAACCGCCGCATCATCTAATATTTATCTGGCTACCATGGCCATGGGGCAGGCCAATGCAGTAACCCCCATACAATTGATTACCGCCGTCGCTGCGGTCTGCAACGACGGTAAGATGATGAAGCCCCACCTGTTGAAAGAAATCATCGACCATAATGGTAAGACTATTAAGACGGTAGAACCAGAGATCAAGCAAAAGATCATTTCTCCTGAGACTGCTGCCGAACTGCGCGTTATACTGGAAGGAGAGGTAACCCGCGGCACGGGCGGCAATGCCAAAATAGACGGTTATGCAACCGGCGGCAAGACCGGGACTGCCGAAAAAGCCGCCCAGGGCGGAGGATATATGAGCAACGAGTATGTGGCCTCCTTTATCGGATTCGCACCGGTTGATAAACCCCGGTTGGTGTGTATGGTAGTCGTAGATGCACCTCAGGGTTATCCTTATTTTGGAGGCTGGGTGGCGGCGCCAGCCTTCAGTGCGATAATGCGTGACAGCCTGCGTTACTTGAAAGAACCCCTGAATAATTCGGAGACCGAAAACAAAAGTCTAGTAGAAGAAGAAAAGGTGGTTGTGCCTGACGTCATCAACCTTCCACTGAATGAAGCAATCAGCCTGATGCAAAGCCGGGGTTTAAGTACCAAGCTGAGCGGAAGCGGTTCACTGGTTTGGCAGCAAACCCCCCGACCGGGCACTCGTCTGCTTAAAGGCGCCCAGGTGGTAATATATATGTCTCCTCACGACAAAGGGGGGGAAGCCGGGGGCCAGGTAACGGTGCCCGATTTGCAGGGAAAATCGATGAAAGAAGTGGCCCGAATTCTGTCCGAGCTGGGATTGCATCTGGTGCCGGAAGGCTCCGGACTGGCCTACCAGCAAAACCCGCTACCGGGCAAGGTCATTTCAACCGGGTCAACCATAACGGTACGATTTCAGCCGGTTGGCGAATAGGCCGGACTTAAGTGTTTAAATACTTGGAGCCGGAAGGAGGATGCGGATGAGACTCAGCAAGGTTCTAGAGGGAGTGGTCCACTCCAGGGTTGGAGTTCCGGGCGATCCTGAAATTTGCGGCGTTGCCTATGATTCACGCCAGGTTAAACCAGGATTTTTATTTGTATGTATATCCGGTTTCAAGACCGACGGTCATTTATTTGTCAAGGATGCCCGGGAAAGAGGGGCGGCAGCCATTCTGGCCGAGAAGGAAATCGCCGATTGCGATCTGCCCGTGGCTCTATGCGACGACAGCCGACAGGCCTTGGCCCGGGTGGCGGGCAATTTCCACCACCACCCTTCAAGGCAGCTGAGGTTGATCGGTGTAACCGGTACCAACGGCAAGACCACCACCACCCATTTAATCAAGGCCATTTTAGAGGAAGCGGGCAAGAAAACCGGCATACTGGGAACTCTCTATGCCCGGGTGGGGGGGCAAAGCTTCGATTTGGGCCACACTACTCCGGAAGCTCCGGATATCGAAGCCTTTTTAAAAGTCTGCCGGGAGCAGCAGGCTGAATATGTGGTTATGGAGGTCTCTTCCCATGCCCTGGTTCTGGAGCGGGTAGTCGCCCTGGATTTTAACGTGGCGGTATTTACCAATCTTACTCAGGATCACCTGGATTTGCATCAAACCATGGAAGCCTACCGTGACGCCAAACTGAAGCTTTTCAAGAACCTGGAAACACGTCCGGGGGATTTCAGTATAATAAACGGGGACGATGAGTACGCCCCTGAATTTATGGCCCGGGCAGAAACCACGGCGGTAAGCTATGGAATAGAAAAAGAAGCCCGGATTATGGCGCGAGATGTTCATGTAACCCTTAAGGGCAGTGACTTTTCCGTGGTTTATCCAGGCGGCACTTTCAAGATACAGATGAAACTTATCGGGCTTTTCAGCGTTTACAACGCGTTGGCCGCCATTGCTTTTGCCCTTACTGAGGGGATAGCGGTTGAAACTATTCAGTCGGCCCTGGGCCGGGTAGATGGGGTGCCCGGCCGTTTTGAACAGGTGCAGTGCGGGCAGGATTTTACGGTAGTGGTTGATTACGCTCATACCCCCGATGGTTTGGAAAACATATTAAAAACAGCCCGGGGCATTCTGGAAAACCGCCTTATAACCGTTTTTGGCTGTGGCGGCGACCGGGATCGGGGTAAAAGGCCCCTGATGGGTGAAATAGCCGCCCGGTACAGTGACTTTACCATTGTAACCTCTGACAATCCCCGCAGTGAAGAACCGAGGGATATCATCAACGACATCGTGCCGGGTGTGGAGAAAGTCAAAGATTCACGCTATGCCATCATTGTAGACCGGCGCGAGGCTATACGCCATGCCATCTACCTGGCCCGCCCCGGTGATCTGGTGATTATCGCCGGCAAAGGGCATGAAACCTATCAACTGGTTAAAGGACAGGTCCTTGATTTTGACGATAGACTGGTAGCCGCCGAGTTTTTGAAAGGCAAGGAACAAGCATGAAACTAAGTCTGCAATACATAGGCTCTTCAATGGACGGAGTTTTACTGCAGGGAAATCCCGAGCTGCTTATTGAAGCGGTCAGCACGGATTCGCGGCGGATGCCCCCGAACGCTGTCTTTTTCGCACTATCCGGAGAACGCTTTGACGGCCACGACTACCTGGAACAGGCTTTTGCGGCGGGAGCCGCCGCGGTGTGCATATCTGACGCGTCGAAAGTCCCTGCCAACCTGACGGATCGGGGCGTAATCAAGGTGGCCGATACTTTACAGGCCCTTCAGGATCTGGCTGCGGCTGTCCGCAAGCAGCTGTCGATTCCCATTGTCGGGGTGACCGGAAGCGTGGGCAAAACCAGCACCAAAGAGCTTTTGGCGCTTTGCCTGGAGGGTTCTTTGGCTACATTTAAAAGCAGCGGCAACTTTAATAACGATATCGGCCTGCCCCTCAGCCTTTTAAGTATTGCTCCCGAGCATCAGGCGGCGGTTGTGGAGATGGCCATGCGGGGACCGGGAGAGATAAGGAGATTGGCTCGTATTGCCAGACCCAACTATGCGGTGATAACCAATGTAGAGCCGGTTCATCTTGAAACGCTGGGCACTATTGAGAATATAGCCCTGGCCAAATGCGAGCTCCTGGATGAAATGGAAGCTGGAGGCCTGGCCTTACTCAACGGCGACAACCCGGTGCTGGTGAAGACAAGCCAGGACTATCCTGTGAAGAAGTATTATTTTGGATACCATCCTTCCTGCGATTTCCGTATACTATCGGTTGCTTATAAAACAGAGGGTATAGATATTGAAGCCGTTTGGTTTGACCAGAGGCAGATCATCTATTGCCCGCTGCCGGCCCGGAGACTGGCAGGGAATGTGGTTGCGGCAGTGGCGATGGCGGAGCTTATGGGCGTAGGACTTGACAAATGTCAAGCACAACTCTTAAAATACGTTCCTGGAGACAAGCGTCTGAATCTGAAGCGCAACCAGGCCGGCGGAGTGATAATAGACGACACTTATAATGCCAATCCCCTGTCGATGACCGCAGCCCTGGAATGCGGCGGGGAGGCCGCTGCCCCGGGCAGATATATTGCAGTTTTGGGCGATATGTTTGAATTGGGGGATGCAGAACGGGAAGGCCATCTGGAGGTTGGCCGCCGGGCTGCCGCCTGTCAGGTGGATATACTGGTAGCGGTTGGCGAAAGAGCCGCCCATATAGCGGCTGGGGCCCGCGCATACGGTTTGCCGGATAACAGAGTGTATCATTTTCTTTCCAAAGCGGACGCCCTGGATTTTCTAAAGCAGCTTATTGATCCGCAAGACAAGGTACTATTCAAGGCCTCCCGGGGTATGGAGATGGAGACTTTGATCGCAGGCCTGGAAAGAAAACCCGGCCGCTCAGAGTACTAAAGCTGTCCCAAGACTAATTAACAGGGGGAACACTCCTTTGCATGGATATATTACTAATGCTCTTATTGCCGGGGGTATCGCGGTTTTAATTTCACTGGCCATGGGCCCCTTTATGATTCCTTTTTTGACCCGCCTCAAAGTGGGGCAAAGCATCCGGGCCGAAGGTCCGCAAAGGCACTACGCCAAAGCCGGAACGCCCACCATGGGCGGGGTGATAATTATAACCGCGGTGATGGTGGCCAGTTTTATCACTGCCGGAGCGAGCGCCGAGGTGTTGACGGCGGTTCTGGTATTTGTGGCCTGTGGGGCCATTGGATTTTGGGATGATTACATAAAAGTCGTGTTGAAGCGCTCCCTGGGCTTACGCGCCCGTGACAAACTGGTTTTGCAGCTTATTATAGGTTTGGCGCTGGCCCTGCTGCTGTTATGGTATTTTCACCGCCAACCCCAGATTGTGATCCCATTCATTGGAACGGTTTATGATTTGGGCATATTATATATACCTTTTCTCATCTGTGTTTTGATGGGGTCCACCAACGGGGTCAACCTCACCGACGGGCTGGACGGACTGGCCGCCGGGGTGACCTTTTTTGTTGTTATAGCCCTGGGCGCGGTATGCTTTATGACCAAGCACTACAACCTGATTATTTTCTGCGGCTCCCTGGCGGGCGCCTGTGTGGGTTTCCTGGTTTTTAACCGCCATCCCGCCCGGGTTTTTATGGGTGATACCGGATCGATGGCGATAGGCGGCGGTGTTGCGGCGGTAGCTGCCTTATGCCAGGCGGAAATCGTCCTGGTGATAATAGGGGGGGTTTATGTCCTGGAAACCTTAAGTGTCGCCGCCCAGGTGGTGTCTTATCAAACCACCGGCAAGAGAATACTATTGATGGCACCTTTGCATCACCATTACGAATTGCGCGGGTGGCCGGAGACCAAAGTGGTATATTTTTTTTGGGCGCTGTCTTTTGTATTTACGGTAATTGGACTATTAGGATTCAGACATATGGGCTAGTACTCTGCTAATCCTCAACAGAGTGTTAGGCCTATTGATGGGATGTGAATTGGTTGGATTTATCAGGCAAAAGGGTTCTGGTAGTGGGAATGGCCCGCAGCGGCGTGGCCGCGGTAAAGAGCCTGATCAGACAAAACGCCCGGGTTGTCATATGCGACCGCAAGACGGAAAATGAACTGGGAGCCATGGTTCATGAGCTTAAGGAGCAGGGGGCGGTGGTTGTGGCCGGGGGATATCCCGAGGTAGACCCGGAGCAATTCGATCTGCTGGTAGCCAGTCCGGGCATCCCTCTGGAGATACCCCCTTTTCAGCAGGCCTTTGCCAAAGGCCTGCCGGTGGTGGGGGAAGTGGAATTGGCCTACTGGTTGAAACCGGAGAAACTCGAATTTTGTGCGGTTACCGGTACCAATGGCAAGACCACTACCACCGCCCTTTTGGAACATATTTTTCGGGTGGGGGGGATACCGACGGCTGCCGCCGGGAACATAGGTATAGCGGTAACCTCCCAGGTTGAGACTCTGGAGCAGGGCATCATCGCCCTGGAGTTGTCCAGTTTTCAACTGGAAACCATTGGCGAGTTCAGATCGCATCTTTGTGGAATTATAAATATTACTCCCGACCATTTGGACCGCCACAAGACCATGGATGGCTATATAAAAGCCAAAGCCAATATATTTAATAACCAGACTGCCGAGGACTACTGCGTTTTGAATGCAGAAGATCCCCTGGTCAGCAGTCTTGCTCCGCTCTGTCCGGGGCGGACCGTGTTTTTCTCCAACCGGCGGGTTTTGGATGAAGGCGCCTATATAAATAAAGGCCTCATTGAAATAGCCTGGCAAGGCCAAAAGCTGCCGGTGGTGGAACTGGAGCAGAGCCGGCTTCGGGGCCGCCATAACCAGGAAAACCTCCTCTGCGGATCACTGCTGGCCTTTTTAGCGGGAGTGGGGACTGAAGACATAGCGGCCGCCATCAGGACCTTTGCCGGGGTAAGGCATCGGATGGAGGAGATTGCCACACCGGGAGGTGTTTTATACATCAATGATTCAAAGGCTACCAATCCCGATTCAGCCATCAAGGCTTTGGAATCGTTTTCGCAAAAGGTGATTCTTATTGCCGGGGGGAGAAATAAGGGCTCCCAATTTGACGAACTGGCCGGGGTTATAAAGCAACGTGTCAAAGAGTTGATCCTGGTTGGAGAGTCTAGTGAGGAGATCCGCGCTTCAGTAATGAAGGCCGGCTTTACGAATATACATATGGTAACGGATTTCCCCGCGGTCGTAAAAACTGCAGCGGGATTGGCCCGGGAGGGCGATGTGGTTATGCTGTCGCCGGCCTGCGCCAGCTGGGATATGTTTGACAATTACGAACAACGGGGCGATTTGTTTTGCCAGCTGGTTCGAGATTTAACCAGGGCTGGTTAGGCTGCGAGTTAAGGAGGACCCGGATGAGGTTAAAGAAGGGACCGCCAGATTTCATATTGTTCCTGGCTACACTGGCCTTACTCGGAGTCGGCCTGGTTATGGTGTTTAGCTCTAGTTCGATAACGGCGGATGTAGAGCAGCACAACACTTTTTACTATTTTAAAAAACAGCTTCAATGGGCCTTTCTGGGATTACTCTCCATGATAATCATCATGAAATTTAATTACGCTAAGCTGAAGAAACTGGCCTTACCAGCTATATTGGTGGCCATGCTCTGTTTGATACTGGTTCATACGCCCTTGGGTATAGGGGCGGGAGGCTCAACGCGCTGGTTGGGTATTGGAACTTACGGGTTTTCTCCTTCCGAGTTGGCCAAGATATGTATGGCTCTATTCCTGGCTAAAATTTTGGAAACCAAAATGGACGAAATTCGATCATTCAAAAATGGAGTGCTTCCTATAATGGCCGTTTTGGCTCTGATATGCGGCCTGGTTCTGGCTCAACCCGATTTAGGCACTTCCTTTGTCATAGCCGGTACCGGATTTTTTATGCTTATGGTGGCTGGTGCCAGGTGGTCTCACCTGGGTGGCATCAGCTTGGCCGGCGCGTCAACCGTAGCAGCGGCTATTATTGCCGCTCCTTACCGGTTTCAGAGAGTAGTGGCTTTTTGGGATCCGTGGAAGTACCCCAAGGATATAGGTTTTCAAACCATACAGTCGTTATATGCCCTGGGTTCGGGAGGACTGTTTGGAATGGGTCTGGGCCGCAGCCGGCAGAAGTATTTTTACCTACCTGAACAGCACACCGATTTTATATTTGCCATCCTGGGCGAAGAACTGGGCTTTATAGGAGTTGCTCTGGTGATTTCGCTGTTTTTGCTCTTTGCCTGGAGGGGATATAAAATTGCCATGAACGCGCCTGATACCTTTGGCCATCTCCTGGCTGCCGGAATAACCACCTCGATTGTCTTTCAAGCGGCTATCAATATAGGCGTGGTGGCGGGATGCCTGCCGGTAACCGGAATAACCCTGCCGTTTATCAGCTACGGCGGTTCTTCATTATTTATAACCCTCTCCGGGGTAGGTATTTTATTAAATATATCCCGGTTCAGCACCGGGCGCTGAGGAACGGACCCTATTAAAAAGAGCCTTGATGAGATTGCCGCACAAGGAGGCTGGAGATGAAAGTAATTCTAAGCGGTGGAGGAACCGGGGGTCATATTTACCCGGCCTTAGCCATTGCCCAGGGGCTGGAACAGCGCATCCCCGGGGTCGAAATTCTCTATGTAGGAACTGCCGAAGGGTTGGAGAGTTCTATAGTGCCCAAAACCGGGTTGAGATTTGCCGAGGTGGACATCAAAGGCATCAATCGCTCATCCTTCCTTAGAGCTTCGAAGGATCTTGCCAAGTTTCCTCTGAGTATTTTTCAAGGCTGGAACATTATCCGGGATTTTCAACCGGACATAGTGGTGGGAACCGGAGGATATGTATCCTTTCCCGTAGTCCTGGCGGCAACCTTTATTGCTTCCTGCCGAACTTTTATTCACGAACAAAACGCCATACCGGGGTTGGCCAACCGCCGGCTGGCCACCCGGGTTGATTGCGTTATGCTTAATTTTGCCGAGGCCCGTCAGTATTTAAAAGCCCGTTCTATTATCGTGCCCGGAATGCCGGTTAGAAAAGAGATACTGGACATTTACCGGGGCCGTATTCATAAGTCTGCCCGTTTTGAGAGCGGTAGGTTTACCATATTGGCTTTTGGGGGCAGCCGCGGAGCTATGAGCATAAATAACGCCATGCTGGACCTGGTGACCAGATATCGCCGGGAAAACTTGCAAGTTATCTGGATAACCGGTGAAAATAATTATAAAGAGCTCCAGGAAAAGCTTGATGCCCAGCTGGACCGTAAGGATATGAAACTTGCCCTGCACCTGCTTCCTTATATGTATAATATAGAAGAGGCCTTGCAAGTAGCCAATCTGGCTATTTGCAGGGCCGGGGCCGGTACTCTGAGCGAGCTGGCCTTGCTCGGTTTACCTGCTGTTTTGATCCCCTATCCTTATGCGGCGGACAACCATCAGGAATATAACGCCAGGGCTTTGCTTAACAAAAAGGCCGTTGAAATGGTTATCGATGAGTTCCTGGATGGGGATACTCTGTATAAAAAAGTGGAGTCCCTGCGCCAAAATCCTGGCCGGCTGCGGGAAATGGCCGTAAATATGCGAACACAAGCCAAACCACAGGCCCTGGATGACATTCTGGATACCTTGATTGGTCCTCAGGCGGGGCTTGGGATGTAACCACTTATATTATTCACGCATACTATAAGGTGTAATCAGGAGGATGAATTGATGGAGAAGGAGATGAGGTAATGCCCGTCACACCAGGATCATGGGTGCATATGGTAGGCATTGCAGGCGCAGGAATGAGCGGAATTGCACGGGTGTTGGCCATCCGGGGCTTTAAGGTGAGCGGCTCCGATTTGCAGAAAAACGCCACTACCGACAGGCTGGAGGAACTTGGGATTGAGCTTTGCCAGGGTCATTCGGCCGTCAATATAAAAAAGGGGATTAACCTGGTGGTAATATCTTCAGCCATACCTCCTGACAACCCGGAGTTGGTAAAGGCTATTCAATATAATATTCCGATTATGAAGAGAGGGCAGATGCTGGCCGAACTGGTAAATAGCGGTAAAGGAATAGCAGTAGCCGGCGCCCATGGTAAGACCACTACAACTTCAATGATCTACAGTATTATGGAACAATGTGGACTTGATCCAACCTTCATCGTAGGCGGCGAGTTGAAGGAAAGCGGTATTAACGCCAAAGTCGGCAAGAGTCCCTACGCTGTCGTGGAAGCTGATGAAAGCGATGCTTCGTTTTTGGAGTTGAAACCCTACATTGCAGTAGTGACTAACATTGAAGATGATCATCTCGATTACTATAAGAATCTGCACAATATAGAACTGGCTTTTGAACAGTTTTTATGCGGTGTCAGCCCCGGAGGCTTTGCAGTACTGTATGGGGAAGACCCCTGTATTAAGAACATCAGATCGGCCTGCCCGGTCCGTATGATCATGTATGGAGAAAATCCGGATAATGATTATTACCTGAGCGACTGGCAGGCGGTAAACGGTGGTTCGCAGTTTTTCATGCACCATCAAGGAGCCTTGCTGGGAAAAGTGCATTTGGGCGTTCCGGGAAAGCATAATGCCTTAAATGCAGTTGCCGCCCTGACTGCCGTGATGGAACTGGGTGTGGACTTTGATGCCGCCTGCCGAGGGTTAAACGATTTTGTCGGAGCTAAAAGGCGTTTTCAATACATAGGAACAGCCCGACAGATAGAGATTGTTGACGATTATGCCCACCATCCCACCGAAATAAAGGCCACCATAGATGCGGCCCGCAGCATTCATCCGGGCCGTCTGGTAGTAGCTTTTCAACCCCACCGCTATACCCGTACCAACAGCCTGGGAAACCAGCTGGGAGAAGCCTTATCCGGAGCCGATATCTGCCTGGTTACTGAAATATATGCAGCCGGGGAAAATCCTATTCCCGGAATAGATGGAAATCTGGTTGCCCAGGCTGCCTGTCAGGCCGGAGGTCAATGCGGCTTTTGCCCGGATCTGCCGGCTATGGAGAAGCATTTGCTGCAGATCCTGCAGCCGGGCGACTTGTTGATTACCATGGGGGCTGGAGATATATGGAGATTGGGGAAGAGCCTGTTGGAGAAACTGGTAGGAAACCCGGTGAAAGCCTGTTAAAGGCGGGGGTGTAGGTTTTGGGAAGCCTTGTTATCCAAGGAGCTTATCCTTTAAAAGGCCAGGTGCGGGTCAGTGGTTCGAAAAACGCGGCACTCCCCATTATGGCAGCCTGCCTCATGTGCCCGGGTGAGGTTCACCTATCCGGGGTGCCTGACCTGGAAGACGTTACCGTTATGGCAGAAGTGCTGCGTCTTTTAGGGGCACAGGTTAAAAGAGAGGCTGATAAGTTGATTATTGATGCCCGGGATGTAAACGCGGTTGAATTGCCGGAGCGTATTTCCCGAAAGATGAGAGCCTCTAATTTGGTTATGGGCCCTTTGCTATCCCGATTCAAAAATGCCCGGGTGGCCTATCCGGGCGGGTGTGCGATAGGAAGCCGCCCGATGGATTTGCACCTGAAAGGGTTTCGTGACCTCGGATATAATATCAGTGAAGAATTTGGGTTTATGGAAGGAAAAGGTGCGGCTGCGGCTGGAAAGGAAATACTTCTGGATATTCCCAGCGTCGGCGCCACCGAAAATATCATGATGGCTGCCGTGTCGGCGCCGGGGCAAACCGTAATTCGCAATGCCGCCCGGGAGCCGGAAATCATCGATCTGCAGAATTTCTTAAACCGTATGGGAGCCAAGGTGAGAGGGGCGGGGCTTGATACCATTAGAGTTGAAGGCGTCAACCGGCTGCATGGAGTGGATTATAAAATTATTCCTGATCGTATTGAGGCCGGGACCTTCATGGTGGCTGCCGCCATCGGTCGGGGGGACGTATTTGTAGAGAATGTAATTATTGAACATCTTCAACCAATCATATTGAAACTGAGAGAAATGGGTATTGATATACTGGCCTACCAAACCGGAGTGAGGGTGGCCGGCAAAAACGCGCTCAGCCCCATTGATTTGAAAACCATGCCTTATCCCGGCTTTCCTACTGATATGCAGGCGCAAATGATGTCTTTGCTGGCTACCGTGCCGGGTACCAGCATGATTGTTGAGACTATTTTTGAAAACCGTTTTATGCATGTTCAAGAACTGAGGAGGATGGGGGCTCAGATTAAAATTGAAGGCCGGGCGGCTATCATCAAAGGCAAAAACCACCTGGAGGGTGCGGTAGTGGAAACGACTGATTTGAGAGCGGGTGCGGCTCTTATCATTGCCGGACTTTATGCTGAAGGTGAAACCGAAATCTGCCGGATAGACCACATCGATCGCGGCTATGAAAACATTCATCTGAAGCTGCAGGGCATTGGAGCCAGGATCGAAAGAAGAGACGATTTAAATTAACAGACTACTAGGGACTATAGCCCGGATTTTTAGAAAGTCCTAAAAGATGATAATGATTTTGCATATAAAATCTGCTATAATTTTTCACAGTAACATGGGGATAGGAGATTTGTATGAGCCACGCTCGAAAACGCAGGCTTTTCAGCATCTCCATTTTTATTTTGGTCCTGCTGCTTAGCGTATATCTTTTTTTGCACAGCGCTATTTTCAAAGCTGACAGGGTATATGCATCAGGCATGGTCAAGGTTTCTCAGGCGGAAATCCTGGCCCTGGCGGGGATTAATTCGGGACAGAATATATTTGCGGTAGATGCAGCGCTGGTAAGTAAAGCCGTACAGACCCACCCTATGATAAAAAGGGCTGATATGGTACGGCATTTGCCGCATGATCTGGAAATCAAGATAGTAGAAAGACAGGTTTGGGCGCTGGTCCCTTATCAAAACATTATGCTCTTCCTTGACGATGAGGGAGTTTGTATCGATCGAGTAGCTGGAGTGTCAATTCAAGACTATCCATTAATAACCATGGATCTGCTTCCCGAAAGGGTAAATCTTGGACAGGCCGTCTATCCGGCTGCCGTGCAGCAGATAAAAATGATCTGGGACTCAATGGGTGAGGAGCGGAAGAATATTTCTGAATTTCACTATCGTACCAGCAGCGATGAGATTTTAATGTATACCCAGGCCGGAACCGAGATAAGGTTTGGCAAGATGGAGAGATTGGATGAGAAGCTTACCTATATAAAAGCCGTATTTACCATGGAAAAAGATATGAAAAAGGAAGGCCATGAGGCCCTGGAATATGTTGACATAAGCTTTGATGGGGAACCGGTAATGAAAACCAAAGTATAAGAATTTTTTAATATAAACGTATTATGTTATGTAGTATACAATGTAAACATCTACGAGTTGCTAAAGGTGGTTTAAATGCGAAGTAAAGGAGCGCAGATATCAATAGCCGTGGTATGTGTTATCCTGGGGATCATGCTGTCTGTACAGTTCAAGACGACCGGTTATTATCGAGCGACTCTGGTGCCTGAACGAACAGAGGATCTGGCCGCCCAGATAACCACGGTTAAAAAGGAAAAAGAGGCTTTGGAACAAAAAGCTGCTTCACTGGAGGAACAGATTAAAAACACTAAGAATAACGACCAGGCGCGGGCCGATCTGCAAAAAGAGTTCCAGGATGCGAAGCTTTCCGTTGGTTTGCTGCCGGTTGAAGGGCCGGGAGTAAGAATTACCCTGACTGATAACCCAAAGACCTTAGAGCCGGGAGAGGATCCCAATGATCTGCTTATTCATGAGGATAACCTGTTGATGGTGGTCAATGATCTAAAAGCAGCGGGCGCTGAAGCAATATCTATAAACGATCAGCGTGTTACGGCCATGTCGGAGATACGCTGTGCGGGACCCATGATAGTAGTCAACCAGGTTAGAATTGGACCGCCTTTCGTCTTATTGGCGGTTGGGAATCCCGATGTGCTTGAGAATAGTATGACTCAAAAAAGCGGAAATTTGAGCGCCCTGCAATTTATGGGCATTCAAGCCAGTATTGAAAAGGCTGAAAAGCTGCGAATTCCTGGATTTAAGGGAATCGTTCGCATGGATTACGGCAAAGCCGTTAAATAAAAGATAGTGATGCAGTTCATAATGGCAGAAGGGTGGTTACAGTGCGCAATAAAGGAGCACAATTGTCTCTCGCGCTGGTTTGTTTAATAGTAGGAACCATGTTTGGCATTCAGTACAAGACGACCAGCTTCTACAAGGCCAGTCTGGTTCCTGCCCGGATTGAAGATCTGACGGCCCAGTTGAACGGTGTTACCGGGGAAAGAGATAACCTGGGACAAAAGGTCGCCTCATTAAACCAGCAGTTGGAGGATATACGAAACAGCGATATGGAAATGGCCGATCTACAAAAAGAGCTGCAGCTGGCCAATATGGTGGGCGGACTCTATCCAGTTGAAGGCCCCGGGATCAGCATCACCATGTCGGAAAGTCCAGGCAGCTTGCAGGCCAATGAAAGTGGCAATGGCTCGATAGTTAACGTGCTGGATCTTTTGCGCCTGGTCAATGAATTGCGGGCATCCGGGGCAGAAGCAATTACGGTTAACGACCAGCGTATAACGGCCATGTCCGAAATTAACTGGTCGGGCTCAATGATCGTAGTCAACGAGAACCGGGTTGCCCCGCCCTTTCATATTCAGGCGATCGGTGATCCCTCTTTGCTGGAGAGCGGTATGTCTTTAAAAGGCGGTTACCTTGAAACACTGAAGTTCACTGGCATGCAGATCGAAATGAAAAAGGTAGATAAAATAAAGATGGCTGCATACAACGGGTCGACCAAGATGACCTTTGGCAAAGCCGTAAATTAGGAGACGAGGTTATGTACTGGATTGGAATTGTATTATGTGTAGCTCTGGGAGTGATATTCGGCAGCAAGCTTCCCATTATGTCCTATGTATTGACCAAATACATGTCTATCGCCGTTTTGGCGGCATTGGACTCGGTATTTGGCGGAATCAGGGCCTATCTGGAAGACAGCTTCGACAATCTAGTCTTTATGACCGGATTTATAGTAAATACTCTGTTGGCAGCTGGTTTGGCTTACCTAGGCGATTTGCTGCGTGTAGAGCTTTACCTGGCTGCGGTTGTCGTTTTTGGAGTACGCATATTCCAGAATTTGGCCATCATACGTCGATATCTATTGAAAAAATACTGAACAAAATCATGCTAATAAAAAGGAATAAGCCCAGTTCTGTGGTATTAAGACTATAGTATGGCAATAAGGGGTGCTGGAGATCAGAAAGCGAAACACAATTGTTGCTCTGGACATAGGCACTAGCTATATCAAGGCTGCAATGGCCGAAGTCATTGTAGGTCAGGATATAAACCTTCTGGGCATCAGCCGGGTTCCTTCCCGGGGCATGCGCAAAGGAAACATCGTTGATATAGAAAGCGCTGCCAAAGCGGTAGAAGCCTGTCTGAATGATCTGGAGCGTTTGACCGGTATTGAAATCAACAATGCCGTTTTGGGCTTTTCTGGGGGCAGTATCTCTTCGCTCAACAACCACGCGGCAGTAGCGATAGGCAATCCCAACAGCGAGATAAGCCGGGACGACAAGGAGCGGGTGCTGCAATCAGCCCACAGTATATCTTTGCCGGCCGACAAGACAATCGTGCAGACAGTTGAGAGGCAGTACATAGTAGACGGATATGAAGGTGTAATGGACCCGGTGGGTATGGTGGGAAGCCGGCTGGAGGCGGAAGTTACGATTATAACGGCAGCAACTGCCGCGATCCAGAATCTTTATCGTTGCGCCAGCCGGGTTAATTTACATATAAACAGTCTGCTTTACAATTCGCTGCTGGCCGGGGAAGCGGTCCTGGTCCCGGCTGAAAAGGAAATGGGAGTGGTTCTGGTCGATATAGGCGCGGGAACCACTGACGTAGCGTTTTTTGAAAATGGAAGTTTGGCCGACACTTCGGTTATACCGATGGGTGACGAGTACCTGGCCAAAGACCTGGCTATTGTCTTAAAGACATCCATGGAAGAGGCGGCCAGGATTTTGGAAAAGAGCGGGGCCGCCAATCCCAAAACGGTTGACAGCGAATTGATGATCAATGTTCGCAATATCCAGGGAAAAGATGTAAAACAAGTTCCTCAGGAGACAATTGCGGAAATAATTTCTGCCCGCTTGATAGAGCTGGTTGAACTAATATATGCTGAACTTAAAGAATTTGATTGTCTTGATAGAATACCATCCGGCATTGTTTTGACCGGAGGAGGAGCTGAAATGTCAGGAATTGTTGAATTATTTGAACAATACCTTGATATGCCGGTACGCATAGGGCTGCCGGAGAACCTTCGCGGCATGGCTCGAGAATTCAATCGTACTCAATATGCAGTTGTGCTCGGAGGCGTTTTATATGGTACACGGGTGATGGGGAATCATGCCAAAGAAGCTCCTCTATTCACTGGTTTTCTGGATAGAATTCTGGATTGGCTGAAAGACTTATTCAGGTAAGGCAGAAGGAGGATTTTTATGCCGTTGGATTTTGATGTAGAAATACAGCAATTCGCTGACATCAAGGTAATAGGTGTGGGCGGTGGAGGAAACAATGCGATAAACCGCATGATCGAGGCCGGCCTCAAGGGGGTTGAGTTTATTGCGGTAAACACTGATGCCCAGGCGCTGTACCTTTCTCGTGCTGAAAAGAAGATTCAGGTTGGAGAAAAACTTACCAAAGGCCTGGGTGCCGGTGCTGACCCGGATATAGGAATGAAAGCCGCCGAAGAAAGCGCCGACGAGATCAAGAAGGCGCTTATAGGGGCCGATATGGTTTTTGTGACTGCGGGTATGGGCGGGGGAACCGGTACTGGCGGAGCTCCGGTTATTGCCCGGATTGCCAAAGAATCGGGGGCCCTGACCGTAGGTGTCATAACCAAACCGTTTAGTTTTGAAGGAAGAAAGAGAAACACCCAGGCTGACCGGGGCATTCAAGCACTGGCGCAGGAAGTTGACAGCCTTATTAAGATACCCAATGATCGGCTCCTGCAAGTGGTGGATAAGCATACCGGTTTTAATGATGCATTTAAAATAGCCGATGATATACTTCGGCAGGGCGTTCAGGGCATTTCGGACCTGATTGCCGTTCCTGGAGTGATCAACTGCGACTTTGCTGATGTTCAGACGATCATGCGCAATACCGGGTCTGCTTTGATGGGCATTGGACGGGCTAAGGGCGAAAACCGGGCCGCTGAAGCAGCTCGGCTGGCTATATCCAGTCCCCTCTTGGAAACATCGATTGAAGGGGCTAAAGGGGTTTTATTTAACATCAGCGGGGGCACTGACCTCACCCTGTTTGAAATACATGAGGCAGCCGATATCATTCACCAGGCGGTTGATGAAGACGCCAACATTATTTTTGGTGCCAATATTGACGAAGAGCTTCAGGATGAGGTTCGGGTTACAGTAATTGCCACCGGTTTTTCCGGGGGCAAAGCGATTCAAGCCCAGGAATCTCCTACCACCAGGGCGCCCAGACGCATGCAACCGACTACCGAACAAGCTCCGCCGGTTTTCCTGGACAGTAAGGATTTGGATATTCCGCCTTTCCTGCGGCATAGAAAATAATCCTAGCGACGAAAAGTACCACGGGCACTTTAGATGCTCCCGATGGTCGTAATTAAGGTTGCGAATAGTACGCTATAAAATAGGTCCGCTCGATCAACGTACACATGTACGATTCAATCGCGGACCTTATTTTATTGCCTTGCTCTTAGCAACATTCATAATGGGTAAAGCGTAGCGAAGCGTAAATCGTAGGGCCTGGATGGTGCTTCCGTCGCTCGCTTGGGTATCAGTAGAGTTCATTTTAAGCTTTAGCAGTAGGGTTCTGCTTGCCAGGGAAAACTCCCGTATTTTTCAGTTTAATGCCATAACTTGCTTGTTGGCCAACTCCCTCTTCCTACAAATTACCCCCTTATTGCATGGTATAATTTGGAATACATTACTATTAAATACAGTACATATCTTTAATTGAGGAAAGGCTCGTGCTTAACAGGGTGATGCAGTGAAAAATCCTGTTGTATATGCTGATTTGAGTTTCCTGGTCAATTTTGTAATGGATCTGGCCTTATTGTGGATTACGGCTCGATGGTCACAAAGCCGGGTTTATTACGGGCGTCTGCTGCTGGCTTCCTTACTGGGAGCACTATATGGCACCGGCGTCCTGTTTGCTGCCTGGCACTGGTTTTATATTTTACCGGTCAAAATAGCTGTTTCCATTTTGATGTTATGGGTGTCCTTTAAACCATTGGGTTGGGAACAGTGGAAAAAGCTTATCGTCTTTTTTTATCTGGGCAGTTTTATAGCCACCGGGCTTTTATTGGCTCTACCTTATCTTTCTATTTATACCAGACCTCTGCTGAAGCTGCGCTGGCTGTGGTGGGCGAGCGGTTTGGCGGGTTTAATCCTCATTGCTTACTGCAGTGAGAGATACATAGTCAACAAAGTCCTCCCCGGATTGCTCCGCTTTCAGGTAACCTTGAAGTTTGATGATAAGGTGTGCAGCGGAACGGGTTTTGTTGATACGGGAAACGCTTTGCGGGATCCCCTTACCCGCCGACCGGTTATTGTAGCAGAATACGGATTGATAAGGGACTGCCTGCCTCAGGAAATATGCCGGACTTTTGATCCCGGCACTGGTGAGGATGATTTCCTGGGAGCGGTTCTTTCCAGCGCCTGGGCCAATCGCATCAGGATGATTCCCTATCGTTCGGTAGGCCGCCGGCATGGTATGATGGTGGGTCTAAGGGCCGATGAAGTGCTGCTGAATATGGGCCAAGAGGAGATTAAACACCGGGATCTGGTTGTCGGGATATTTCATGACCAGCTCAGCAACGACGACAGTTATCGTATGCTGGTTCCAGCACCGCTGGTCAATCCGCCTTAGTACAACATTCGGTATAT
>DHRK01000013.1 GCA_002410325.1 Syntrophomonas sp. UBA5314 | reverse complement strand
CCCTCCAGCATGATCCACCCGTGGGCGAACACCGTCCGGGGCAGGGGCAGGTCCAGAGCCATCAGCATGATGGGCCATATGATGGCGTGAAAACGAACGATATCCTTGGCCATCATATGAACATCGGCCGGCCAATATTTAAACTTCTCCTCATCAGCGCCGTAGCCAATGCCGCTCAAGTAGTTTATGAGGGCGTCAAACCACACATAGACCACATGCCGGTCATTAAAAGGCACCGGGATGCCCCACTTGAAGGTGGTGCGCGAAACGCACAGGTCCTCCAATCCACCCTTGATGAAGCTGACGATCTCGTTTCTCCTGGTTTCGGGCAGGATAAACTCGGGATGAGTCTCAATGTGCTCCAGCAACCGGGGGGCGTATTTGGCCATGTTGAAAAAGTAGCTTTCCTCTTTTAAGAGCTCGACCTCCCGGCCGCAGTCCGGGCATTTTCCATCCACCAGCTGCCGCTGGGTGAAAAAGGTCTCACAGGGAGTGCAATACCATCCTTCGTATTGAGAGAGATAAATGTCGCCCTGTTCATAAACCTTTCGAAAGATCTTCTGCACCACCTCTTCATGCCTCTTTTCAGTGGTGCGGATAAAATCGTTGTTGGTAATGAGCATGGTTTCCCAGAGGCTCTTAATATTTTCAACAATTCCATCGATATATTCGATGGGCTCTTTGCCGTTTTCTCTGGCTACCCTCTCCAACTTTTGGCCGTGTTCGTCGGTTCCGGTAAGGTAATATACATTATACCCCTGCATTCGTTTAAACCTGGCCATGCAGTCGGCTGCCACCGTCGTATAGGCATGGCCTATATGTAGATTGTCGCTGGGGTAGTAAATCGGGGTGGTGATGTAAAATTGGTTCCTGGTTTTCAACTCGTTCCCTCCAATACCTTGTTTATTGTAAAGCGGAACGCTTGAGTCCCGCTCTATAGGCATCAGGTATAGTTTACCACAAGATGCAGCCGGTATCCTTCCCTAATCAAGGCTAAATCAATAAGCCGGACCGGAAATCCCTCAATTGGAAGCCGGGTATTTATTAGTATATCCTTGTATATCTTTCCACATCCTGTTTTTCGGTGAGCTATTTTGTCGTACTTTGTTCAAAAAGGCACTAGCATTATATACATAAATGACAAATAACTGTTCTTATAGTTAATTTTTTGTCCATTTATGATGAATATGTCTTGACTGTTTCTCCCAGCGTTGGTATACTTTGTTCAGATAATCGAATAATGACGAAGAAGGAGGCTTGGGGTCATGTTAAAATCCACCGGTGTTGTAAGAAAGGTAGACGAGCTGGGTCGTATTGTTATTCCCATTGAACTGAGACGGACCATGGGAATTGAAGAAAAAGATGCACTGGAAATCTACGTAGATAATGAGAAAATAATTCTCAAGAAATACGAACCGGCATGTATTTTCTGCGGCAACGCGGAAGAGGTATTTAACTACAAAGGCAAAAATCTTTGCCGCAGCTGTCTGACCGAACTCAGCAAACAGGTTGTATAGTTACATATCCCTATCGCTTTTATCTGTAAGACATTTATATAAATAAGCTTTGGGAATTTTATACTGGCGGGCCTTCATTTTGAGGGCCTCCTTTTTATCTATTCCCTGACTGATAAGTTCTTCAATTTCTTCTAAAATGATATTCACCTCCGGCTTCTCATCATCAGTGAGCCCGGCTATCACCAGACATATCTCTCCCCGGGGCATATTGTCTTCAAAATAGGCGCGGACCTCTCCCAGAGAGCCGCGTATAACCTCTTCAAATTTCTTGCTTATTTCCCGGGCCACTGCCACCGGTCGGAGGGATCCCATGACCTCTTCCAGGTTTTGCAGGGTCTCCCGCAGGCGGTGGGGGGCTTCATATATTATAATGGTGCGCTGCTCAGCTTTTAGTTCTTCCAGATGGGCTTTCCTTTTACCCTCCCGGCGGGATAAAAAGCCCTCAAAAACAAAGCGGCTGCTGTCAAATCCCGATAAGGCCAGGGCAGCCGTCAAAGCCGAGGGGCCCGGAACCACTTCGATATCTATCCCTTCTTCGATGGCCCGCCGGATCAAGTTCTGCCCCGGGTCGGAAACCCCAGGCATGCCCGCATCGGAAACGAGTGCAACGCTCTTTCCCTGTTTGAGCAGTTCTATTAAGTGATTTTCCCGCTTGTCCTGGCTGTTGGCGTGATAGCTGATCAGCCGGTTGCGGATTTCGTAGTGTTTGAGCAAGATGCCGGTATGCCTGGTATCCTCGCAGGCAATAAGCTCCGCTTCTTTGAGAATCCGGAGCAGCCTCAGGCTGACATCCTCCAGGTTGCCGATGGGAGTGGCGCATATGTAAAGTTTACCCATTAAAGGGTCCCCCTTTTCTGTTCAGGCTTGGTACCAGGATAAGATCTCCTCTGAGTAGACTCCCGGCTTTTCATAAATTATCAATGGGGGGAGCACCGCCAGGCCCGCGCTCTTTTTATTGACGCCTTCTAGCAAAAACAGCCCGGCCCGGCTGTGGACAAAGGAATGCACCCACCGCAGGCGGGAGGGAGCTATCCCGGTCTCTCGGAAAAGCTGCATCAATTCCACAAAGCGCTCCGGCCGCTGAATCATGGCCAGGCGGCCGCCGCTTATGAGGATCCGGCTGGCCCCTTTGACAAAATCACTTAAATCTCCATACAGCTCATGCCGGGCAACGGCCTGCTCGCTGTTTTTGGAAATCCGCCCCTCCCCCTTTTTCCTGAAGGGCGGATTGGAAACGGCCAGTTCCACCGATTGGGGCTCAATATACTCTGTCACCTGGCGGACATCACCCTGCCGGATGCTGATCCGCTCTTCCAATCCATTGAGCCTGACACTGCGCCTGGCTCTCTCAACCTGGTCCTCCTGCAATTCCAGCCCGATCAACTTAATTTCCGGCGAGCGGGCCGCCATCAGCGTCATTATTACGCCACTGCCGGTGCCCAGGTCAGCCGCACTCCTTACCTTCTCCAGATTCACAAAATGGGCCAGCAACACCGCATCCAGGGAAAAGCGGTAGCCGGCCCGTGCTTGATACAGGGAAAAGCTGCCCAGTATTAAATCATCCAGGGTCTCATCCTGGTTTATCTGCCCAACGCCCGGTTTGTCCAAAATCTACTCCTTTTCCATTAAGGCCAGGCAGAACAGGCATCCGCCCTCTCTGGGAAGGCCAAAAGCGTGAGGGCAGACATGATATCC
>DHRK01000053.1:4675-15421 GCA_002410325.1 Syntrophomonas sp. UBA5314 | reverse complement strand
CGCCGTCATCGCCGTCAAGTAGGACGTTGCCAGGAATTAATTTTTTCTGAGATAGAGCTCTGTTTTGTTTCAAGCGGGGCTCTTTTTCTATGCTTGACCTGACCCCACCGTATGTATGCCAAAGTCTGAACCAGAATCAAGATGCCCCAATCCGGGAGGAAATCCCCTGCTCCTACTTCTCCCTGTTTTTTTAAGAAACCCTTAAGTATCTTCATCTCTGAATCTTAATCTTTAGCTTATATGATAAGACCGGTCCTAATTAAACTTTAATCCTGGTCTAAAGATTGTCTAATATGTAAGTTCTATACTGCAAAGCAAAAAGAGGAGAGAAGATATGGATGGTATGGCGGAATACGGCTGGTGCAAGATACATAAAAGGATAACTTTCTTCCGAAAATTCATTGAATCCCCGTCCCAGATAGGGAGTGTCACCCCCAGTTCCAGGTTCCTGTCTCGCAAGATGCTGGAAAGGGTGGATTGGGGCAAAACCCGCGCCCTGGCTGAATTGGGAGCGGGGACCGGGGTATTTACCAGGGATATATACCGGTTAAAACACCCGGACTGTAAAGTAGCTGTTTTTGAAAAAGACCGCCTGATGAGAAGTGAAATGGCGGCCCGGTATACTGATTTGTTTTATTTTGATGATGTTCTCTATCTCCACCAGAAAATACAGTCCATTGGCATTGATTCATTGGATATGGTTGTCTCCGGAATACCTTTTGCCTTGCTGGAAGAGGCCAAACGTGAAAGTATCATTGATCAGGTTGTAAGATTGCTAAAACCGAGCGGAACATTTGTCGCCTTTCAATACTCGCTGCAGATGAAATCCCTCCTGCAAAAAAATTTTTCCCGGGTGGAGATCTCTTTGGTACCCTTCAACATTCCCCCGGCTTTTGTCTATTATTGCCGTAAGTAGGAAAGCGACAAATGATCAACAAGAAAAGCATAGTATTCTTTGCTTAAAAGAGTCCAGAATCGAGCAATCATGAGTTGAATAACCGTAGTTTTATATTTAGAGCGGTTTTAGTCACGAGTTAACGCCCAGCCTGGGAACTTGGTCCCTTTGTGATTATATAATTAGGAAGCTTTTTGCTATATAATCAAGGAAGGGAGTGAGTTTTTTGAAGATAGAGCAGATAATTTGGAAAGAAGGAACCGGGTGGCTTTCCGCTCAAAGGAAGCTTGCTGGATCTGCCCAGCTGGTTTTACTGTTTGGAGCGCCTGAATTGATAGCGCGCAATACGACATTCGCAGAAATAAAAGAGATATACCCCGGGGCCTATGTTTTCGGATGTTCAACCAGCGGGAATATTTGCGGAAGCCAGATCCTGGATGATACACTGGTGGCTACGGCTGCCCAGTTTGAGTACACCCGGATCGCCGGGGCTCATATAGTTCGCGCCGAAAGCAGTTTTTCAGCGGGACGCGATTTGGCCCGGGCTTTGCCTCATGAGGATCTTACCCACGTGCTGGTCCTTTCCGATGGACTGAATGTCAACGGCAACCAATTTATGGGAGCTTTACTGGCCGAACTTCCGGCGCAGGTGGCGGTAACCGGAGGGTTGGCCGGCGACGGGAATGGATTTGAAAAGACCTACGTGATTTCCAACGAAGTCACTGACAGCCACGTGGTCGCGGCGCTGGGGCTGTACGGCCAACGTTTGAAAGTGGCCTACAGCACTCAGGGCGGATGGGATGCCTTTGGCCCGGAACGATTGGTTACCAGGTCCCGGGGCAATGTGTTATATGAAATGGATGGCCGTTCCGCTTTGGAGCTGTACAAGCTATACCTGGGAGATCTGGCCAAGGACCTCCCGGCGGCGGGAATGAGCTTTCCCTTGAACCTTCGCAGCCGGGAAGGGGACATCCCGGTTATCCGAACCGTTTTAGGCATCAACGAGGATGGCGGACTGGTCTTTGGAGGCGACATTCCCGAGGGAACTTACGTCCGCCTTATGAAGGCCAATTACGACCGGTTGATTCAGGGGGCTCACAGCGCGGCGGAAAACTGTCGGATATCGGCAGACAAAGCGGAGCTGGCCTTGTTGATTTCCTGCACCGCCCGGCGTTATGTTCTAAAACAAAGGACTGAGGAAGAAGTAGAAGCGGTGCAACAGGTGTTTGATCATGACACGGTTTTGACCGGGTTTTATTCTTTTGGCGAAATCTGCCCGCATGGCATGGGCGGCCCGGCTGAATTTCACAATCAATCCATGACCATTACTACGCTTACGGAGGAGTAATCGTGAAAAAAGCGCATCCGTTATTACAGCGTCAAATAAAAAGATATTTCGGCGGTCAGCCCGAGCCGCTCGGGAAATGGGAAAAATTCCTGGGGGCAGTGAATCAGGCCTACTGGGATGCGGACCAAGATCGGGTCATGCTGGAGCGAGCCCTGGAATTGAGTTCTCAGGAACTGCTGCAGGCCAATTCGGAAATGAGGGCGATGATCAAGGCTTTTCCCGATCTTTTCCTGCGCCTGGATCGCGACGGCCATGTCCTGGCTTACAAAAAAGGAGAAATGGAGAGATCCCCGCTTAAGGACGGGGAGCCCCTGGGCAAAAAATTCTACACCCTTTTTGACGATAGCAATGCGGTGCGGCTCAAAGCGGTTTTTCTTAAAGTACTGGAAAATCAGGCGGTCAACTACGTCGAATTTGCCCTGGATGTGGGCGGCAGGCATTACTATGAGGCCCGCATCATACCCATGGAATGCCAGGAGATATTCGTTATTATGCGGGATATCTCGGAACGTAAAATCGCCGAAGAACAGCTTGTTTACTATAGTATGTTCGATCCCCTGACCAATCTTTACAACCGCGCCTATTTCGAAAATGAGATGCACCGCATGGAGTACTTCTCCATGAACCCTACCGGATTGATTATATGCGATGTGGATAACCTTAAAGTAGTCAATGATACCTATGGCCACGACCGCGGCGACGACCTATTAAAAGAAGTGGCCCGGGTTCTTAGGCAGGCCATGCGCAAAAACGATATCATTGCCCGCATAGGCGGGGATGAATTTGCCATCCTTTTGCCCGACAGCGACGCGGCAGCAGTGGAGGCCACCTGCCAGCGGGTTCGGGATACCATTACCGCTTATAATAATGCCGCTTCCGGGCTATATTTAAGCGTTTCCATGGGAAGCGCCCATTGGAAAAGCAAGATTCAGAAGCTGGATGATATTTTTAAAGAAGCGGACGATAAAATGTACAAAGAGAAATTCATCAACCATATCAAGCTCAACCAGGATCTTCTGAAAAGCGTGTTTGATCAGATCGGAATGGCGGATTTGAGTTTTAGGGGATGTTATCAGAGGATCAACACCCTGAATGCCCAGCTTCAAATGGACGTCAAGCGCGAAGGCAATGAGGAAGAAATGAAGCTGCTGGTAAACCTGAAAAAGAGCAACCGGGCCGGATCCGAGTATTGCTCCATGGAAACGGAGGCCCAGGGCGTGTCAGACCTGGATGAATATAAATCCTTCATAAGATCGCTGCTCCTCTTACTCAACACGGCTCTTGAGTAATGCCAAACGGAAGAAACCAATTTAAATGGAGAAATTGCCCGGCCGATCGCCGGGTTTTGTTGGTTTGTTGAAACCCCTGACCAGCATGACCAAAGAACTGGGCAATAAGCGATGTTGACTATTTGTAAATAATACATAATACATAATACATGAAGTGGCTTAGAGGGTTTTACCCAAACAATGAAGTAGTCTTATAGGGTTCAAATTATACAATGAGGTGTAGTGCATGAGCAAAATTAGAATCGGAGTAGTTGGTTATGGAAACATCGGCCGGGGAGTAGAAGCGGCCATAAATCAGAATCCCGACACCGTTCTGACAGCCATTTTTACCCGGAGGGAGCCGGAGAGCATCAGACCACAAACGCCCGGAGCAGCCGTCGAACACGTTTCCCAAGCACCGGACTATGTCAATAAAATCGACGTAATGATCCTGTGCGGGGGTTCGGCAACCGACCTGCCCGAGCAGGGGCCGCAGTTTGCCGCCCTGTTTAATACTATCGACAGCTTTGACACCCACGCCCGTATCGCCGATTATCACGGCGCGGTAGATGCGGCGGCCCAAGCGGCCGGTAAAACGAGTATCATTTCCGTGGGTTGGGACCCGGGATTGTTTTCCATGATGAGAATGCTTTCCGGTGTACTTCTCCCGGAAGGCAAGGATTATACTTTCTGGGGCCGGGGGGTCAGCCAGGGGCATTCCGACGCAATACGCCGGGTGGCCGGGGTAAAGAACGGCATCCAGTACACGATTCCCATCGAGACCGCGGTAGCCAGGGTCAGGACCGGCGAAACCCCGGAATTTACCGTCCGGGAAAAGCACCTGCGCGAGTGTTTTATAGTGGCCCGGGAGGGCGCCGACCGGGCTCAGATTGAAATAGACATAAAGACCATGCCCAATTATTTCGCTGACTACGATACGGTAGTGCATTTCATCAGCGAAGAGGAGCTTCAAAAGAATCATTCGCGGATGATGCATGGCGGTTTCGTGATCCGCAGCGGCAACACCACCGAAGGCAATAAGCATGTAATAGAGTTTTCGCTTAAACTGGACAGCAATCCGGAATTCACGGCCAATGTTCTGGTGGCCTATGCCCGAGCCGCCCTGCGCATGAACCGCGAAGGCCAGGTTGGAGCCAAAACCGTTTTTGATGTGCCATTGGCCTATCTCACCAGCCAGACCAGCCTGGAGTTGATGAAGGAATTGCTGTAAAGGGCGATAGAAATAGAATAACCGTTAAGGCAGTTGATCGATAGTGATCAGCTGCCTTTTTTGGACCCCACCAAATAAAATCTTGTAGCACCGGAATACTGTATCCAATAAACTTTTTGTCAGGGAAGAGTTGAATAAAAAAACATTTTTGTATACTGAATCCATATGACCCAATAGGGGAAGGGTTCGTTGATGGTTAAAAAACCCATAAATCAAATCATCGGTGCCGGATAGAGCCTCGCCTTGAACACACATGTATACAATATTCTTAATGCAATACTGAATACAAAGAACATAACTTTATATATAATTGGTTTAGTCGAAATGCCGTCCAATTTAGTACAAGGAGGAAAACAACCAGATGAGTGAAACTTCGTACAACCCTTTCGTTAATGCCCAGGCCCAATTTGACAGAGTTGCTGAGATTATCGATTTGGATGAAGCAACTCGCACCTTACTGCGCCAACCAGCGATGGAATATCATTTTTTGATTCCGGTGCGCATGGATGATGGCAGCACCAAGATATTCCAGGGCTTTAGAGTACAGCATAATGACGCCCGCGGCCCGGCCAAGGGGGGAATCCGTTTCCATCCCCAGGAGACGGCGGACACGGTGCGCGCCCTGGCCATGTGGATGACCTGGAAATGCGCGGTAGTAGACATTCCTCTGGGGGGAGGCAAAGGCGGCGTAATATGTGATCCGCGCAATTTGACCCAGAGGGAGCAAGAGAGGCTGTGCCGGGGCTGGGTCAGGCAGGTCGCCAAGAATGTCGGCCCCGATGTGGACGTGCCTGCTCCGGACGTAATGACCAATGCCCAGCACATGCTGTGGATGCTGGACGAATTCGAAGTCATCAACGGCGGCCGCTATCCCGGTTTTATTACCGGCAAACCGGTGGGCATGGGCGGTTCTCTGGGAAGAACCGAAGCCACCGGCTATGGCGTGATGTATACCGTGCGCGAGGCCTTGAAGCACCTGGGCATCAATGTGGCTGAGACTACCGCCAGCTTCCAGGGTTTTGGCAACGTGGCCCAGTATGCGGCAGAGCTTTATGGCAAAATGGGCGGCAAGACTATCGCTATCTCCTGCTGGGATAATACTGATAAGAAAAGCTATACCTACAGGAAGAAAGACGGCCTGGACGCTGAAACGCTGATGTCCATAACCGATGCTTTTGGCAGCATCAACAAAGACAAGGCCCGGGATATGGGCTGCGAAATACTGGATGGGGATGCCTGGCTGGAGCAGGAGGTTGACATCCTGGTACCCTCCGCCCTGGAGAACCAGATAACCGCTGCTAACGTGAATAAGATCAGCCCCAAAGTAGAAATGGTAGTGGAGGGCGCCAATGGACCGACCACTCCCGATGCCGATGAATATCTCAAAAAGCGCGGTATCTTTATGATACCCGACTTCCTGGCCAATGCCGGGGGAGTAACCTGCAGCTATTTTGAACAGGTGCAGTCCAATAGCAATTACTACTGGGACAAGGATGAAGTGCTGCAAAAACTGGATGCCAAAATGACCGCAGCCTTCCAGGCGGTGAATGAAGTGTCCAAGAAGCACAAACTATATATGCGTGATGCGGCTTATGTAATCTCTATTAATCGCGTTGCCCAGGCCGTAAAAATGCGCGGGTGGGTGTAAAATTAAGGTATTAACTACCGGGTGGTCAAGATGCACGACGATGATAGATTAGACGAGCATACCATACATTTTCTAAAAGAACGGGCCAAGGAGCTCAACTGCCTCTATCAGGTTGACGAGATCCTGGGCAACGAACGCCTGTCTCTAAATGAATTGTTAGAGGCGGTGGTTCAGGTGATTCCATCGGGATGGCAGTATCCGGAAGCCTGCGAGGCCAGGCTGATCTTTGATCAGAAAAGCTTTCAGACGCCCGGTTACTGCAAAGCGCCCCTGGCCGACAAATGCCTGATCAAGGTTGACGATGAAGTGGTGGGCAGCATTGAAGTAGTATATATCAGGGATGTGCCCAAGAGTCCCGAGGGGTATTTTCTCGACAAGGAGCGCAAGCTGATCCAGACAATAGCCGAAAGGATAGGCCAGACTATTTTTCACCGCCGGCTCAAGCAGGTCCTGCAGGAGTGGAAGCGGCCGCGGCTGGACCTGGCCGAAGGCAGCCTGGACTATGAATGGATGGTTATCCTCGATCTACTCCGCAAAACCGATCCGGAATTGCTGGTTCATGTCAGCCGCAAGATGATCAATCACCTGTATTGGAACGGGGCCCAGGGTGCGGCGGAATTGCTGAACGAATTCAGCCCGGGCCGGCCCGATACTGCGCAGAGTTGGGAGGTCAACTATCCGAGCGCCAAACTGCCGCGCGGAAATATCGCCCTTTTGAGTGAAAAGACCTTTCAACTGGCCGCCCAAAACCTCAGTGAAACCGAAATAGCGGTGCGTTTGAAGCGGTGGATTCAGGAGCAAAAAGCCTATGACCTGGTAAAAACCATAGACCGGATCGATGTTTCCCTGGGAGAAGTGGTTGAGGCCGTAAAGCGGTATAGAAATATTGCCGGCGAAAGCAATATGCTCAATTCGGCTACCGAAAGATGGCTGGACGTAGCCCTAATACGGCGTTTTCTATCCGACAATCTGGCCTTCATAAGGGTCGCCAAACAATACCTGGGGATCAGCCATTTTTATGAAGTGGTAAAGCGGCTTATCTTTCCGGAGGAAAGCCATGGCAAGATCGGGGGCAAGAGCACCGGGCTCTTTTTGGCCCAGCAGATCCTGCGCTCCGAAGTCCACAATCAGCCCTTGCTGGAATCCATAAAGGTTCCGCGTACCTGGTGTATAACTACCGATGCGCTTACCGAATTCCTTCATTATAATAATCTGGAAGGGCTCAACGAGCAGAAATACAAAGACCTTCAGGAAATTCGTATTGACTACCCGAACATCATTCAAACTCTTAAGAATGCCAAATTCCCGCCAGGGATCGTCAAGAGCCTGGCCATGGCCCTTGACGACTTCGGGGACGTTCCTTTGATAGTGCGCAGTTCCAGCCTGCTCGAAGACCAGATGGGAGCCGCCTTCTCCGGCAAGTACCGCAGCCTGTTCCTCTCCAACCGGGGGGCTAAAAAGGAGCGCCTGGAAGCTTTGATGGGGGCTATTGTAGAGGTCTACGCTTCCGTTTACGGCCCGGACTCCATACGCTACCGGGCGGAAAGAGGGCTGCTGGATTTTCACGAAGAGATGGGCATCATGATTCAACAGGTAGTCGGAAATAAGGTGGGGCCTTATTTTATGCCCCTTTACGCGGGGGTGGCGGTAAGCAACAATGAATTCCGCTGGTCGCCCCGGATCAGGAGAGAGGACGGGCTGGTGCGCCTGGTCATGGGTCTGGGGACCAGGGCGGTGGACCGCTTGAACGATGATTTCCCCTTTATGGTTGCCCCCGGGCAGCCTGATCTGCGGGTCAATATTGTTCCGGAGGAAATCAAACACTACTCTCCCAAAAAGGTCGATGTGATCAACTTGGAGAACAACACCTTTGAAACCATCCCCATTTCCCAGCTTATTAAAGAATATGGCTCCGAAATCCCCGATCTCCACCAGATTGTCTCCGCCTACCGGGAGGGGATGGTGGTCAGGCTCAACGCTTTTGAGCTGGACTGCGAGAAACAGGACCTGGTGGCCAACTTTCAGGGGCTCATAGAAGGCACTAATTTTATAAAAAAAGCCTCTACCATACTCAGAGTTTTGCAGGAAAAAATGGGAACCCCGATCGACATCGAGTTTGCCTCGGACGGCAGGGACTTTTACCTGCTGCAGTGCCGTCCCCAGGGATCGGGCGACGACGTGGCGCCCCCGCCGGTTCCACGGGACATCGCCGATTCCAAACGCATATTCTCCGCCCGCCGCTATATCTCCAACGGCCTGGTGCAAAACATCAGCCACATCGTATATATTGACCCGGAGGGCTACAGCCGGCTGCGGGATTGGGAAGACTTGCTGAATGTGGGAAAGGCGGTGGGGATGCTCAATACCCTGCTGCCCAGGAGAAGATTTATTCTCATGGGTCCCGGGCGCTGGGGGAGCCGCGGGGACATAAAGCTGGGGGTTCAGGTTACCTACGCTGACATCAACCATACCGCCGCCCTGATCGAAATAGCGCGGGAAAAAGGCAATTACCTTCCCGAGCTGTCTTTCGGCACCCATTTCTTTCAGGACCTGGTGGAGGCCAACATCCGTTATCTGCCCTTATATCCCGATGAAAAGGGGATGGTATTTAACGAGCGCTTTTTGACCCGTTCACCCAATATGTTAAGTCAAATACTGCCCCAGTACAGCGGGCTGGAGGATGTCGTACGGGTGATCGATGTGCCGGATACGGCCGACGGGGATATGCTGCACATCAATATGAATGCTGATCTGGGAGAAGCCCTGGGGTATTTAGGAAGGTACTCGGGTGCTGCTTCGCCGGAAATGATCAAGCCGGCCGAGCCCGGGCGATCGGCCCGGCCTGAACCCTACCGCTACGATGATCGCTACTGGCGCTGGCGTCTGTACATGGCCCAGCGGATAGCCGAGAAAATGGACTCTGAACTGATGGGGATCAAGGCCGCCTATGTGATCGGCAGCACCAACAGTGGGAGCGCGGGGCCGGGCAGCGATATAGACCTGATCATTCACTTCAGCGGGAATGACGAACAGAAGCAGCAATTGCAATTGTGGCTGGAAGGTTGGAGCCAGGCCCTGGCGGAAATGAATTACCTGAAAACCGGATATGCGTCGGATGGCTTGCTGGACATCCATATCGTCACCGACCAGGATATTGCCAATAAGACCTCCTTTGCGGTTAAAATAGGCTCCATAACCGATCCCGCCCTGCCTTTAAAAATAAAGGAATAATCCTTCCCCAGGGTAATCCGGATATTTATAAAAAAGCCAACCCGTCTTCAAATGGCGGGTTTATTTTTATCTCGCAAGAAAAGTACCCTTTTGAGTAAAAGGAACCCTGGTGAAAAATGGCGAATCATTAGTCTAATACGATCGACAGGCTGGTTGGGGCAATGAATAAGGTCATGTTTATAGTAAACCCGGCCTCCGGACACGGCAGGACCAGGGGCAGGTGGAAGCAGATCGCGGCGCTTTTGCAAGGCCAGGGGTTTAAATTCGGGGTAGAGCATACCGCGGCTCCCCTGCATGCCACAGAATTGACCCGGCGGGCTATCCATGATAAATACAACTGCATAGTGGCCGTGGGGGGAGACGGAACCTTGAACGAGGTTTTAAACGGCTTTTTTCAAGACGGCCGCCCGCTTGGCCCCGACCTTATGTTAAGCGCCCTGTCGACCGGCACTGGAAGCGATGTCGCCAGGGTTTTCGATTTCCCCGGCCGGGCGGAAGATCTGGGCCGGTTCTGGAATGAGTCTTCCGGTAAAAGCTGCGATATCGTGAAAGCCACTTTCAATGGGTGGGATGGGAAAAAGAAAAACCGCTGGCTGATCAACATTGCCGACGTGGGCTTGGGGAGTGAAACTTGCCTGCGGGTCAACCGAAACAGCAAATACCTGGGCGGATTTGCTTCCTTTTTAACCGGCGCCCTGGGTTCCATCATTGGCTTTAAAAACCACCCGCTGAGCGTTGAAATCGACGGGCGGGAAGTGTTTACGGGACCGTCCGCCCTGGTGGCGGTGGCCAATGGCAGGTTTTTCGGCGGTGGAATGATGATTGCCCCGGGCGCCCGGACGGATGACGGCCTGTTGGATGTGGTTATATTAAAGGAATTTGCCCGGCTGGAACTGTTGTTTAATATGCCCAAAGTTTACCGGGGAAGGCACATCGATCATCCCAAGGTGATACTGGAGCGAGGGCAAAACGTAACCATACGTTCCCGGGACGAACTCGCCCTGGAAATGGAAGGGGAAGTGCCGGGCAAGGTATGCCAGGTATCATTTGCCCTCAGGCCCGCCGCCCTGAAGATTGTAGGATAAGAGGGCGGCAGACAGACACCGTTTGGAGTGGGGCGGCATA
>DHRK01000053.1:0-4489 GCA_002410325.1 Syntrophomonas sp. UBA5314 | reverse complement strand
CTAGGGTACTGCCCGTATGGCTGTTTTTGAGCCGGGCAATAATCAAGTAAAAAGGATGTTTTATATGGAAGCCCTACCGGAGCAACAAAAAATGGGAAAACTGCTGCCCTGCTGCAGTGTTTGCGGTCAAGTGCCGGCCCAGGGTATTCACGGCGGCTTAAAGTTAAAAAACTTCTTTATCTGCCGGGAATGCGAGTGGGCGATTTTAACTGCTGAAGTCGGCAGCCCCGATTATGAGACCCTGATGGATAAACTTAGAAAAATGGTCAAAGCTTAGTACTCTGTTAACTCTAATCCATCCGTGTAACGAACTCTTGCGATAAAATTAATGAGAAGATTAAAGGGAAGGGGGCTCCGGGCGATGGATACGGCAGATCCTCAAGAACGGCCGGCTCCCCTCTGGTCGTCCCTTTTGAAATACCGAGAGGAAGGCAACCTGCGCCTGCACATGCCCGGTCATGCGGGTGGAAGAGGGTTGCCGGAAGCCTACTTTACTCTGGCTGAGCTTGATCTAACCGAGGTTCCGGGCATTGACGATCTGCATCAACCCCGTTCCGAGATCAAGGAGGCCCTGCGTCTGATGGCCCAGGCCTATGGAGCCCGGGAAAGCTTTTTTCTGGTCAACGGCGCTTCATCCGGCATTCACGCCCTGTTCATGAGCCTGCCGGGCGAAAGGCCCCCAGTGCTGATTCCCCGCAACGCGCACCGCTCCCTGTGGGGAGGGATGGTCCTTTCCGGGGCGGTTCCCCGTTACCTATCCTGCGCTTATGATGCCCAAACAGGCATTCCCCTGGCCCTTGATCCAGGTGTAATCGGAGCTGAACTGGAAGCCAACCCCGAATTAAAGGCGGTATTCTTAACCAGCCCCAGTTATTGGGGGACAAGCCTTGATATAGCTGAAATGGCGGATAAAGCCCATAAAAGAGGAGCCGCCCTGCTGGTGGATGAAGCGCATGGAGCGCATTTTGCCTTTCACCCGGCCTATCCCCGGCCGGCCTTGAGCCAGGGCGCGGACGCGGCCGTCAACGGATTGCATAAAACCCTGCCGGTGCTCAATCAGGGGGCCTGTTTGCATATCGGCCGGGAGTATAAAGATAGAAACCTCCTGGCAGCGGCCTTAAGCCTTATCACCACCACCAGCCCGTCTTTTCCCCTCCTGGCGTCTATGGACCTGGCCCGCCAATTCATGCAGGTAAAGGGGTATGAGTATTTGGACCGGGCTGGCCGGACAGCTGAGAAATACCGGGCCCGGATAGATCAAATACCGGGAATGAGGGTTTGGAACCCCTCGGGGGATAACGACCGCTATGCAGCCGGACAGGATCCCCTCAAAGTGACCCTGCATATTTCGGGAATAAGCCTGGATGGCCTGCAAATGGCGGATGTATTGCGCCGGGAATATCGTATTCAGGCCGAACTGGCCCAACCGGATTTGATCATGTTTATGATGTCCTTCTTGCACCGTGAGGATGAATGGGAATGGCTTCACCGGGCCCTGGTCGAAATTGCCGGTAAATATGGCGGGACGGACCGAAAGACCGGGGTAATACCACTTATTCCTTGCCCCCGGATGGTTTTAAGCCCCCGCCAGGCCTTCCGGCAGGAGCGCCGCCGGGTCAAGCTAAAGGACAGCCTGGGGCGTTTGAGCGGGGAGATGGTGGCCCCTTATCCACCCGGTATTCCCTGTCTGCTGCCGGGAGAATTGATTGATGCCGAAACCTTGGAATATCTATGGTATATTAAACAGAGGGGTATATACACTCAAGGGCCGCATGATCCGGCTTTGGATTATATAATGGTTTTGGAGGAAACCGGGAAAGGACAGGAATGAACGGAAAGGGATGTTTTATTACCCTGGAGGGCATCGATGCCAGCGGCAAAAGCACCCTGGCAGCCGGGCTTAAGGAGTATATAATAGAACAGGGCTGGCCCCTGGCCAGTCTCCGGGAACCGGGAGGAACCCAGATCTCGGAAAAGATTCGGCAATTGCTTTTAGACACGGCCAATGCCGGGATGAAGCCCTGGACCGAAGCCGTTTTATATGGAGCGGCCCGTCGGCAGCTGGTGGAAGAATGTATCAAGCCGGCTCTGGATAACGGGGCCATCGTTCTGGCCGATCGCTATACGGATTCTACCCTGGCTTATCAGGGCTACGGGCGGGGCCTGGAGCTAAAGCGGCTGGAGGAGTTGAATGACATTTGCACCGGCGGGATAAGGCCTGATTTAACCCTGCTTTTAGACCTGGAGCCGGCTCGGGCCAGGGAACGGCAGGACAGGCAACAGGCCGATCGGCTGGAAAAAGAGGGTTGCGAGTTTCAAGCAAAGGTCAGAAACGGATACCTTGAACTGGCCCGCCGGTACCCGGAGCGGATACAGCTTATTGACGCTTCCCGCAGCCTGGAGGAGGTCATGGAAACAGCCCGGCTGTTTATAAAGGATAGATTATCAAGCGGTAAATAAACTTTGGGGGGAGGCCTCCGGCATGAAGATCGATCGGGATAAAAAAGGGATAGGCAGCTACATAAGTCCCGGTAAGAGTCAGATTCCCGAGGTTAAGCGGGTAGGTTCCGGTTCTTTTGAGCAGGAGCTTATGCACAAAAGAGAGTCCGAGCTGCAGCTGCGCATGAAAGAGATTCTCAAAGAACTGGACAGGATCGGGGGCCGTTTAAGCCGCAATCTGAATATCAACGATCTGATGCTATACAAGAGAATGGTGAAAAGCTTCCTGCAGGAAGCCACCCTGCGGGCTTATGCCTTGAACAAGGAACGAGGCCGCAGCCGGAGGGGGAGGACATTGCTATTTACCATAAGTGTGATTGATGAAGAAGTGAACGCCATGATTGACGACTTTATGAACCATAAAAAGGAGCCGGTGGAAATACTGAATGCCATGGATAAAATCCGGGGCATGCTGGTCGATCTGATTGCATGAGGAGCGGGCTTTGAAACGGGTAGATGAGTTCACAAAGATAAAAGGGCACCATGATATAATCGATATGTTGGAAAGGGCGGTCCAGGAAGGAAGGGTGAGCCACGCCTACCTGTTTACCGGACCGGGCGGAATTGGCAAAATGAAAACCGCGAAGGCCCTGGCCAGCGTGCTGCTCCAGAGCGGTGACCCGGAAGCCGGGCTTTTTTTACAATCCGGAACCCATCCGGACTGGCTGATCATCGAAAAAGAAGAAAACCGCAGCCGGATCGGCATCGAGTTGATAACCCGGACCATGGAGCCCTGGCTGGCCTTAAAGCCATTTCGAGGCGACTACCGGGTGGTGTTGCTGCATGATGCCCACTTGCTCAGCGAAGCCGCGGGCAATGCTCTGTTGAAAGTGCTGGAAGAGCCCCCCCCTTATGCAGTTATAATACTAATAGCCGATCAATTAAGTCTCAGCGAGACCATACAATCGCGCTGCCAGTTGCTGCGTTTTGCTCCGCTAGCCGAGCATTTGGTAGTGGAATGCCTTAAGGACCTGGGTGTTGATGAGAAAACCGCCCAGCGGGCCGCCGCGCTGGGGCAGGGGAGTGTAGGCCAGGCTCTCCAGTTTGCTTCGGAAGAGGGTTTGGCGGGTTTATGGGATAAAGCCCGGCAGCTGGTGGCAGAATTAGAGCAGGACGCCCCGGTTCATGCTTTACTGGCCGCCGAGAAAATGGAAGAGCATTCGGAGCTGCTCTGCGCTATGATGGAAACCGTCCTGAGGGACGTTTTACTGTACCGCTTAACCGAAAAGCAGGATTCTTTACAGCAGCCGGATAATATTAAACTGGCCAGGGCTTTGAGCAAAACCGATCCGGCGCGGATTATGGAGCAGCTAAATGCCATCGCCCGATTGAAACGCTTGTATCGCCTGAATGTCAGCCCGCTGCTCATCAATATTCAGGTGGCTTACGCGGTCCGGGAGGCATTAAAATAAAGCATAATCCTTTCATAGGAAAGGCCATAGGGTTACAGAGTATTTAAGTAGATTATAGACGATGTCTAGAGGAGGTTAGAATGGATGGCCTGGGTAGTTGGGGTAAGATTTAAACCGGCCGGGAAAATATATTATTTTGACAGCGAAGAGGTGGAGCTGGTTAACGGGGATCAGGTTATCGTAGAGACCGTCCGGGGCATAGAATTTGGACAGGTTGCCATCGGCCGGCGGGAAATGGAAGAGGCTAAACTGGTCTTGCCTTTAAAAAAGGTCATTCGCAAGGCCGCCCCGGAAGACCAGGCGGCCGCCCAGCGCAATAAGGAAAAGGAAAGAGAAGCCCTGGAGACCTGCCGGCGCAAAGTAGCCGAACATGGCCTGCCCATGCGTCTCATTGATGTTGAGTATACCTTTGATATGGGCAAAATCATCTTTTACTTCACGGCGGAAGGAAGGGTGGATTTCCGGGAACTGGTCAAGGACCTGGCCAGCATATTCAAAACCCGCATTGAACTCCGTCAGATCGGGGTGCGGGATGAAGCCAAAATGCTGGGGGGTATAGGCACCTGCGGGCGCATGCT
>DHRK01000005.1 GCA_002410325.1 Syntrophomonas sp. UBA5314 | reverse complement strand
TCCAGCAGGTACTGTCCATATTCGTTCTTCTGCAGGGGGCGGGCCAGCTCCAGGAGTTCTTCCCGGCTGATCCAGTTCATGTAGTAGGCGATCTCCTCCGGGCAGGCGATTTTAAAACCCTGCCGGTTTTGCAGCGTCTCTACAAAGAGCGAAGCCTGCTGCAAGGCTTCGAATGTCCCGGTGTCCAGCCAGGCGAAGCCGCGCCCCAGCAGTTCGACATGCAGCCGGCCTTGCTCTAAATAAATCCGGTTCAAATCGGTTATCTCCAATTCCCCCCGGGCCGAGGGCTTGAGGCTTTTAGCCAACTCTACCACCTGCCGGTCATAGAAATAAAGCCCGGTCACCGCAAAATTGGACCTGGGGTGGGCCGGCTTTTCCTCCAGGGAGACCGCCCGCTGCCGGTCGTCGAATTCCACCACCCCAAAACGGCCAGGGTCTTTGACCCGGTAGGCAAATACGGTGGCCCCTTCCGGGCGGGCGGCGGCCCGCTGCAGCATGGCCGTAAACCCGGGTCCATAAAATATATTATCCCCCAGGATCAGGGCCGCCCGATCATCTCCAATGAAATTCTCCCCGATGATAAAGGCCTGGGCCAGTCCGTCCGGGGAAGGCTGAACCGCGTAGGAAAGGGCCAACCCGAACTTGCCTCCATCGCCCAGCAGCATCTCAAAGCGCTTTATATCCTCGGGAGTGGAAATGATCAAAATATCCTTGATCTGGGCCAGCATCAACACCGACAGGGGGTAATAGATCATCGGCTTGTCGTAGATCGGCAACAGCTGTTTTGAAATACACTGGGTGAGCGGATAGAGGCGGGTACCGCTCCCTCCGGCTAATATAATGCCTTTCATCTGATATTTACCTCTTCCACGGCAAAAAGACGGCTCTTGTTCCTGCCTTCCAAGTCCTGAAGCGCAGGCAAAAGAACCGTCCCCTGCCTGCTTATTCTTTAACCGGTCTCAGGGTCGGAAAGAGAATGACATCGCGAATCGACGGCGAACCGGTAATCAGCATAACCAGGCGATCAATGCCTATACCCAAGCCTCCGGCACTGGGCATTCCGTATTCCAGAGCCCGGATATAGTCTTCATCCATCATATGGGCCTCCCCGTCTCCGCTCTGGCGCTTTTCCACCTGCCTTTGAAAGCGCTGCCGCTGGTCGATGGGGTCATTTAACTCGGAGAAGGCATTGGCTATTTCCCGCTGAACGATAAAGAGCTCAAAGCGGTCCGTGAACTCAGGCGTTTCCCGGTTGCGTTTGGCCAGGGGCGATATATCCACCGGATGCCCGAAGATAAAGGTGGGCTGCACCAGGTGTTCTTCCACAAAACTCTCAAACACCTCGTTGATGATCTCACCGCGGGCGGCTCCGGGTTCCAACTCCATGCCCAGGCCCCGGGCAGCCTGGAAAGCCTCATCATCATCCACTATATGGTTAAAGTCCAGGCCAGTATACTGTTTGATCGCCTCCAGCATGGGCAGGCGCTTCCAGGGAGTGGTGAAATCGATGGTCTGGCCTTCAAATTCCACCTGCAGGCTGCCGTTAACCTGATTTACCACATTGGAAATCAGGGCTTCGGTCAAATCCATCATATCCTGAAAATCGGCATAGGCCTGGTATATCTCCAGCATGGTAAATTCGGGGTTGTGCCGGGTTGATATCCCTTCATTGCGGAAGCTGCGGTTTATCTCGTAAACCTTTTCCAACCCGCCTACCAGCAAACGCTTTAAGTATAGCTCCGGAGCGATGCGCAGGTACAATTCTGTGTCCAGGGCATTGTGGTGGGTGATAAAGGGTTTGGCGGTGGCTCCGCCGGGAATGGGCTGCATCATGGGAGTCTCAACTTCCAGGAAGCCCAATTCATCAAGATACCTGCGTATCTCCCTGATGATCCGGCTGCGCTTGACAAATACCTCTTTCACCTCGGGGTTTACAATCAGATCCACGTAGCGCTGGCGGTAGCGCAGCTCCACGTCCTTCAAGCCATGCCACTTTTCCGGCAGGGGATGAAGCGATTTGCTCAGGTAAGTAAGGTCATAGACATGGATGCTCATTTCGCCCTTCTGAGTACGAAAAACAGTCCCGCTGACGCCTATGATGTCCCCCATATCCATCTTTTTAAACAGCTCGTATTTTTCGGGCCCCAGGTCATCCTGGCGAAAATAGAGCTGGATGCTCCCGGAATAATCCTGCAAGTTGGCAAAACCGGCTTTGCCATGGCGCCGTTTGGACATCATGCGGCCGGCCACCTGAACAGTCTGTCCCTCAAAATTGTCAAAACTATCCTTGATGGCCTGGGCCATCGTGCTGCGTTCAAAGCGTCCGCCAAACGGATCCACGCCCATGTCACGGAGTTCCTGCAGCTTTTCCAGACGCACCCGCTTTAGTTCATTGATATCCCCTTGTTCCGTATGCGACAATATCCAACCCTCCCGGGGAATTAGTTCCTATTTTTCAACTTTGACTATCTTGTACTGAATAAGTCCGGCCGGAGCTTCCACTCCCACCACCGAATCAACCGTTTTGCCCATGATCTGTCTGCCGACCGGCGATTCATCAGAGATCTTGCCGTCACGGGCTTTGGACTCCACCGAAGATACGATGGTTACATGGACTTCCCGCCCACTCTTGACGTCCAGCAGAGTAACCCGGGAACCCAGAGAGACGATATCGGTGCGAATGTCCGTGTCTTCCATGAGACGGGCATTTTTCAGGGTCTTCTCCAGGGTGATAATACGGCCTTCGATAAAAGCCTGTTCGTTTTTGGCATCCTCGTACTCTGAGTTTTCCGAAATATCACCAAAAGCGATAGCCTGTTTAATGCGTTCGGCGACCTCTTCTCGTTTGACCGATTTCAGGTGCTCCAACTCATTCTCCAGCTTGGTAAGGCCCTCCTTGGTTAGTAGAACCTCTTTTTCCTCAGCCATCAAATCTCTCCTCCATTTAACTTGTCAGTCTATAACTGCGTAAATATCCGTTTATAAACCCAAAGGTGCATCTTGCCTATGCACCCCTTTGCTTTCTTAAGGTATTATAGAAAGCTCATCAGGCCTTGTCAAGAAACCGGTCCCACAGGCCCATTTGGCTGCCCAGTTCTTCCAAATAGGGTAAATCTAGCATGTTGTCACTAAACTTAATAGGTTCTTCATTTAATTCGAAATATCCTGCTTTTGCGAGCATAGTGCTCTCCAAAAGGGGGGCCAAATGGTGCAGGCGTCCCTCCCATCCGCTTTGTTGAAGCCGCCTATCCAGCTCCGGAGCAAAGCCGTACTGGTCGTCACCCAGATGCAGGCATAAACAGGGATAGCCGCGGAAATCGCACCCGGAAGCCAGGGCAACTACCAGATCCCCTTTTTCCCACTCGGTGGGATTAAACCGGCTGGTGGAAACCACACAGCCCTTTTCATATAATAACCGGTAGGCCAGTACTTCATAGCGGTCCGGCCGGGGACTTTGAATGGAAACAGGCACCCCGAACTGGCTCAAAGCCTCTAAAAACATGGAAAAGTGAGCGCTGGCGCCCACTATTATGATTTTTTTCACCCGGTAATGGGAAACCATTCGACGAACCTGCACCAGAGCCAGCACTTCGATAAAAAAATCACCAAAGATCAAGGGGTATTTGCAGTCCAGACTTAAAAAATCATCCTTGAGCCGCCGGTCTACAGCCAGGACCCCCAGCCGGAAATCACTCATCAAAACATCGTAATGCTCGAGCAGGCGTTTTCTCTTTTCCTGGTCCAAATGCTGCAGATTTCCGGGGCCGAGCGGCAAAACCATGCTGCATACCCGGCTGTCCAGCTCAGGCAGTTCGACCAGCCGGGCTACCCGCAGGGGAAAAAAAATCGGGGCCAACCGCTCCAAAAAGAACTTCTGGTAGATCAGTCCCGTTTTATCGTCATGCAGTAAGCTTAGAAAGCCAAAATCAAGTTCCACCATGCCTGTTCCTCAAATCCACTATACCCGGTTGCAAGTTCATCTCACTCAACAGATGGTAATAATCATCCGGTTTAATCTTATCCACCGCTTTGCCCAGGATGCTGACCAGCAGGGCTTCGATCACGTTGGTCCCAAACGAGCGGCCGCCCATGTCCGGAGTTGTGGTAATAACCCGGCTGATGCCCCTTTGGGCCAGGAGATCCATATCGTCCCGGGTGGTAGTATTGGTTATGATCATCTGCCCGTTCAACTTATCGGGCAGGTAGCGTCTTATGTAAAGAAAATCCCCGGCGATGATGTCAGCTTCATAATAATATTTAGAATGTTTGGGAATTATGACATCCTGCTCGTCCCCGGTAGGGTAGAGTTTATCAAAGGGCATGCGCACTACGAAGGG
>DHRK01000021.1 GCA_002410325.1 Syntrophomonas sp. UBA5314 | reverse complement strand
GAGTTTTTCATGGGGAACTATTTAAGGTTTTTCGCAGCCCGTTTAACGCCTTCCCAGAACCTGTATGTAATCTATATACCTGTCTACCGTCCCCTGCAATTCACACTTTTCCCTTTTTAAAAGCTCTATATAATCAACAATTTCGGCAGTTATCCTTTCCCCCATACATACCACCGGTATTCCGGGCGGGTAAGCCATAATCATCTCACCGGCTATTTCCCCCACTGCCGCCTTTAAACTCAGCGTCTTTTTCGGAGCGTAAAAGGCGTCCCGGGGCGACACGATCATTTTGCCGAATGCCGGGATGGGAGGAGCTTCCCGGTAATCCATAGGACGGCTGCAGGAGGCAATAGCGTGCAAAGCCTGAACCAGGGCATCGAAATTTTCCGGTTCGTCGCCTATGCTGGCAATCGCTAAGATATTATTGATATCCGACATCTCCACCTGAATCAGGTAATTACTGCGCAGCAGGTTCTCAATCTGATAGCCGGAATAATTTAGACGCCTTACATTAACCCCCAGTTTGCTCTCATCAAAATCAAAGCACCCCGGGGTCCCTGCCAGTTCCCGGCCAAATGCATACAATCCGGGTATCCGGTTAATATTGTGCCGGGCCCAAGCTACCCATTGCAAGACTTTATCCAACATATCTTTTCCTTTAACCGCCATCTGCCTCCGGGCAAGATCTAAAGAACACATGAGCAAATAGGAAGCACTTGATGTGTAACTCAGATTTAGCACCTGTTTTACCCTTGAGGACGGCACCAGACTGCCCTGCAACAATAAGGCCGAACTCTGCGTCAGGGAGCCGGCTGTTTTATGCATGCTGACTGCGCTCATATCCGCACCAGCCGCCATTGCATTTAAAGGGAAGCTACTATGAAAAGACAGGTGGGCCCCATGGGCTTCGTCTACCAGAACGGCCATGTTGTGGGCATGGGCAGTCCTTACTATGGACCTTAAATCGGAAGTAAAACCGTAGTAAGTGGGATTGACCAGGAAAACTCCCTTGGCGTGGGGGTGCTCTTTTATACCCTGGCAAACGCTTTCCAGACTCACTCCCATGGCTATCCCCAGTTGATTATTACATTCAGGCTCAAGATATACCGGTATAGCTCCACTCAGAATCAAGCCGCCGATAGTTGATTTATGGGCATTGCGAGGTATTAATATCTCATTGCCCGGCTCACAGACACTCATGATCATGGCCTGGACGCCAGACGTTGTGCCGTTTACCAGGAAAAAGGCTTCATCAGCTTCAAAGGCATAGGCAAACAATTTTTGGGCTTCCATAATGACACCCGAGGGGTGGTTAATAAAATCCAGGTCGGGCATTCCGTTGAGGTCCATTTGCATTGTACGTACACCCAGATAATCCGTAAGCTCCGTTAAGCCTTTGCCCTGCTTATGCCCGGGGACGTGAAACGGTATGACAGCTTCTTCGATATGAGATTTCATAGCATCAAACAAGGGGGTCGTGTTTTGCCCGGTCATTATCAATCCGACTACCTCTCCCTATCAAGCAAAAGCTTCTCTCAACTTCCCGCCGTTTAAAGCACACTGATATTTTACGAAAAATATGGCTATTTGGTTCCCATAAAACAAAAAAGCATGCACTAAATGCACGCTTCGTACTAACAAGAGAATAACCTACTATGGTTGTGAGTTGGCCTTTTTAACCGTTCCCCGTTCCACAACTCGGGGCAATGGGGAATAAAAACTGACTCCCATAGGTCTTAATTCAAAGGAGCCATCTTCGCCATAAACTTTTACCCAGGAACGGACGACTGCTCCGTCCATTCCTTCAACCGCCACTCGCTCTTCTCCTCCCAGGAGTTCCGGGTTATAGTGGTATACAGTATAGCTTTTAATATGCTTGTCAATTTGATGCTGCCACTCTATCTGCCGAGGTTTTTCCTGCCCGTAGAAAGCAATGTACAAGGTGTTGTCTATGCCCTGGGCCCATATTAAAATCGGGAACCCGGTATTATTGTAAAATTTCAGATCCTTTATCCCAAAAGATACCGTAGCGTCTTGGCCGTAGGGCACATAAGGAACCGGCATGCCGTGGGCGTGCCTTTCGACGATGGGCAGGTTGCTCAAGCCTGCGACATTATAAAGGGTCGAGGCAATCTTGCAGACTCCTCCTCCGGTAGTGATCATCAACTGCGACCCTACATAGGTTGGACCTTCTTTAAAACCGCGTTCCGCCGAATAAGGCCCAATAGAGCTATTCTGTGAGAAAACCTGGCCCGGGCCTACCGTGCGTCCTTTTAACAGGGATGCCCCTAAATGAACATTTTCCTCTTCGCCCGGCAGCGGATCACGCAGCACCGTTTTGTAGGCGGCCATCATTATGGGCGCCTGGACTTTGATCTGGGCCTCTAAAAAAGCCGGCTCATTTTCCCAGGGCAGGTTTATTACTGGACCCGATCCTCCACTTTCAGACGCCTCCCCTTTTCCAGGCAGTACTTGTCCAGGCTCTACCGCAGCATCCTGTAATTGAGGCCTAGCCGTGTCACCGGCTATTTCGCGCTGGGTGGGGGCATGCTTCAAGGCCATGCTTAATATGAATGTAATAATAAAAAATCCCGCGATAAATAACAGAGCGTTTCTTTTACACATGATGCCGTCCATCACCATCCAATGAAACAGTTGTAGTTATTATCCACATCGTGACCCCGGTTTACCCAGGTTTTTTGAAAAGGAGCAAAATGGGGAGGAGCAAAAGAGTGGTTTTTTGGCTGGCCGTCTTCGGTATGATCTGTTGGGGAATCGCCCCCATATTCGCCAAAATCGGTTTGAGAGATGTCAATCCCATAGCCGGATTAACCTTGCGAACCATCTTGGCTGCCGGGCTGGTAAGCAGCTGGGTGGGTATAACGGGAAGCTTGGGCTCGCTAAAAGCCATACCGTCCATGTCCTGGCTTTTGATAGGCATCGAAGCCATCCTGGCAACCCTGGTGGGAGACTGGGCTTACTATGCTGCGATCAAACACGGGGAAGTGTCTATGGTCTCAGTTATAATGGCCAGTTCCCCCCTGGTTACCATGCTCTGCGCCAGCGTTTTTTTAGGAGAACATATCACCATTATAAGAGTTGCCGGGGCCTGTTTAATCATCATCGGCATCCTGATGCTTATGTAAAAATATTAGGTTTTGATTATTGTTCCTTATTCGGTTTATTAATCCGCGCCTTGCCGGGCCCCCGGGCCGTTTCTTGCCCCGCCTGCCTCGTTTTGCCGTTTTATCAGGTTCCCCAGCAACAGAACGTCCTTGTCTGAACATTACAATTGGCCTATTTGCATCTTGGATGGCAAAACTGACAACTTGTCTGTATTACCTTGCCTCCCCGCCCAACCGGATCGATATCTTTTATTGTAAACTTTCTGCTGCCGAAACTACCAGGCGGAGCCAAAAGAGCCATCACATTTCGGGGACATTTTATCAAGGAGGAATTGTATGAAGAAGCCAATAACTTTAATTACCCTGACTATATTTTTAATTACATCTGTTCTAACCGGATGCGCATCGGCAGCGCAGACCGATTATGATGCAGTAAAAAAGTCAACCAGAACCACTCTCCAAAATCTATTGAACAAGGGGGGTACTTCGGTTTCCTATGCAGTAATGCAAGACGAGCAGCTCTTGCTCTCCGACGCGCTTGGCTACCTGGATGGGACGAAAAAAACACCCGTCACCACCGATACGCTTTATAATATCGGCTCAGTATCCAAAGTGTACTGTGCAGCAGCAGTCATGAAACTGGTGGATGAAGGCAAGGTAAAGCTGGACGCCCCGGTTGTCTCCTACCTGCCGGAATTTAAAATGCAGGATGACCGGTACAAAAACATCACCGTCAGGATGCTGCTCAACCATTCTTCGGGTATCCCGGGTACTTCGTATACGATCGGATTGAGCTATGACAAATATGATACCAAAATGTATGAAAAAGTATATAATTCGCTGGAAAAATCCAGTTTGAAAGCCGATCCGGGCAAATTTTCCGTGTATTGCAACGACGGTTTCATGCTTGCGGAAATGCTGGTTGCCAAAGTCAGCGGCCAGACCTACTCCGAATATGTGCGGGGAAATATATTTATCCCGCTCGGCGCCACTTCATCGGGCTTCTCCGACCGGAAGTTTGCGCCCGGAAGCTATGCGGTAGAGGGAACCCGCCCCCACGAATTTCCCAATGTCATGGGATCCGGCGGTGTCTCCACCAGCATTACCGATCTCTGCAGGTTCGGGCAGATGTTTTTGAACCAGGGACAGGGCATTATTTCCCAAGCGAGTTGCCACGAAATGTCATCCTATCAGGGTAAAACCTTTATACCCGGGGATAACTACTCGGTAAATTATGGATTGGGTTGGGACTCCGTGGACAATAAATTTGCCAAATACGACTTTGGAAAAGGGGTATTGGCCAAAAGCGGCGGGACCAATCAGTTTGTTTCCCAATTATATGTAATACCGCAATACCATATGGTCTGCGCCATCAGCGCAACCATGGATTTCAGCGGGGACGTAGCTTCAGTTTTAAGTGACATTACGGCAGATGTTTTACGGGCTCAAGGCCACGATGTTTCCAAGGCCGTGCAGACTGTGGCCGCTGCCGAACATAAGTCACCGCCTGAAAATTTTCAAACCGACTATGCCGGATTATATGGCGCATATAGCGCCGTACTGCGCGTGACGGTAAATGATGACGATTCCATTACCACCGAATTTTTTAACGGAACTGGATATAAGGTAAATGATGCCAAGTTATATTTTGATGGTGCAGTATTTGTAAACGAAAGCGGCAAAAAGGTTTATGCTTTCACTGAAGCGGAAGGCAGGAAATATATCGTGGGGATACAGGAAAGCCTCGGTTACCAATATCCTATGGCTCAGAAGCTGGAAGCTCTGCTCGTTAAATCCGACGCCTGGAAAAACAGACTGGAAAAGCCTTATCTGCCTGCCTATCTTGCTCCGGACGCGGTACAATTATTCGGCGGTCTTACCTTGTACGAAAATGCTTCCCTGCCCGGTATATTGATCGCCGGTCAAAGCAATACGTTCAACCCGATGGGCATCCAAAACGATGCTGCGACCCATATGATATTGCAGATACCAGGCAGTCTGGGCCGTGATTTATACACATTGCGTACTAAAACGGTGGACGGCGGAGAATGGCTTTATAACGAGTACTACGAATTAAGGCCGGCAGACCGGCTGGCGGTATTGGAACCAGGGGAGCTGACCATCAAGCAAAACGGCGACAACGAGCTGTATAAAATTCCGTCGGGAACGCTGACCTTCACGGTGCCGAAAGGCGGCAGGGTTATTGCCTATAACAGCGCCAGCTCACTTGTCTATGACAGTATCACTGACGGCGCTTCGGCTTTTGACAAGCTGCCCCGGGAAGGATACATCCGATTCCTGGGTAGCCCGGGCACCAGTTTTACAGTTACTGTTAAATAAGATAAGATTTAATCTATATAAACCGCAGTTTCGTCTGCTCAATCGCCAGCCGGAGTACTTTCGTGAGACAGTTAAAATTGCTCCGCATCGGAATATCCTGCGTAGCCCAAATGATTAAGGGCATCACTTTTAATTGAGCGATGCCCTTAAATAACCCCGAATTTTTGGCAATAAATAGGGAAAAGCGCTATTCATGGCAATAATTTGTTTATTATCCTAATCTTTTGCTGTTAAGATTAACTGTATTTATATCTTGGCCTTCAACAGGTCTCTGATATCGGCCAGCAGTTCCTGTTCCCGGCTGGGAGCAGCAGTCTCCAGCTTCTCTGCTTCTTTCTTTTTCAGGCTATTTATGGCTTTAACCAGCAGGAATATGCATCTTTAAAACAGATCATAGCAAATATCTATTTAAACACCAACTTGATCCGTGTGGCATTAAATGATGCTATCCGGTTTTCTCAGCAAAACCCGATTTCTGAAATACCCGGTCGACACCACTCCCAGCGTAGCCAAAGCCGGAAGCAGCCATTCGTAATAAGGAATTACGCTGCCGGCAATCTGGCGCAGCATGTTATCGCCGGCTATCATCTGACCGGCGGTCCAGGCCAGCACTGCAGCCCCTAAATAGATGATAAACGGGTATTTTTCAATCCAGCGGAGAATAATTGTGCTTCCCCAGACGATGATCGGCACGCTGATCAATAGACCGAAAAAAACCAGGAGCACATTGCCATGAGCCGCCCCGGCCACGGCCACCATGTTATCGATACCCATTACCACATCAGCTGTAATGATTATCTTCACCGCTTCACTCAATGAATAGCATTCCTGGCATTCTATTTCTTTTTCGTCAACCAACAGCTTAATGGCTATCCACAGGAGCACCAGCCCCCCAAAAAAATTGAGCAGCGGAATTTTAAGCAGGTATACGGCGACCGTAGTCAAAGTGGCCCTGGCCAGTATGGCCCCGGCTATGCCCCAAAGACGAGCCTTCTTTTGCTGTTCCGGGGCCAGGTTTTTGCTGGCCAGGGCAATCAATATAGCGTTGTCGCCTCCTAAAACCAGATCAATGATGATAATACTGCCCAGAGCCATCAGGGTTTCATATCCAAACAAAGCAGCTCACTCCTCCAAATTTATAAGTTACACAGACATCAGCCGGAGCCGGTTTACCCTTTCTTTAACCGGAGGGTGGGTGCTGAACAATGACAACAGAGCCCCGCCGGAGAGAGGATTGACAATAAACAGGTGAGAAGCTGCGGCGTTCACCTGCATAGGCGCCCTTTGCGAAGTCTGCTCCAGTTTTAAAAGCGCATTGGACAGCCCGCTGGAATGGCCAGCCAGACGGGCGCCGCTCTGGTCGGCTAAATATTCCCGCGATCGGGAAATAGCCATCTGCACCAGCAAAGCGGCAATGGGAGCGATAATAGCCATGGCCAGCATGCCCAATATGCCAGTCCCGCCTTCATCATCGCTCTGGCCGCCTAGACCGCCCAGCATGGCCCCCCACTGGATCACATTGGCAATCATGGATATGGCTCCGGCCATTGAAGCAGCTATAGTTCCAATCAGAATGTCCCGGTTTTTGATATGGGCTATTTCATGGGCCAAAACTCCTTCAACTTCATCCCGGTTGAGGATTTTCATAAGCCCTTCGGTGACCGCCACGGCTGCATGCTCCGGGTTGCGTCCGGTGGCAAAAGCGTTGGCCTGCTCCGATGGGGTTATATAAAGCCGGGGCATGGGAAGCTCGGCTCTTTGGGTGAGTTTTCTAACCATGGCGTACAGCTCCGGGGCCTGTTCTTCTGAAACCGGCCTGGAGCGAGTCATTTTTATAACCATCCGGTCGCTGTAATAGTAGCTAAAAAAGTTTATCCCCAGGGAAATGACGAAGAAAATTACCGCTCCGCTTTTGCCCATCAAGGCATTGCCCATCAACACCAGCAACACGGATAAAAGGCTCATTAGAATTCCAGTCTTTAAAGTATTCATCAATCTATTAACCTCCAAATATGATAATCAATCATTTAAAAAGTACCATTTTAATGTTATTGCACCCCTCCTTTATAGTACTCTGTTAATCCTAATTCTATATATAATCGTCGGTTAAATTTTCGTATGACTGCGTTGTCGTCAATCGCAATACGTCCAGTATTACTCATTCCTCCGCCTTGCCCTACAAAAATTTCCCTCGACGAGTAATACATAGAATTAGGATTAACAGAGTACTAGTGTGCTCCAAATCAAAACTACTCAATAGGAAGCCGCTTGGAAAAACAAAAAGACCCTTGCCTCTCCTTAAGAGACAAAGGTCTCACTACGCCATTTAACCGGCCGGTAGGACCAGGTATAACACCGGTTGTTGATCCTACCCGAACAAGTTACTCCCCTTTGTATGATTGTATTATAGCCCAATACTCAGCACCCTGCAATAGTTCTCCTGATAATTATCAGGGCGGCATTCCTTTCCGGATAGGGTCGTATCTTCCTTTTATACGTGTTTTAATCTATTATTGATTATAGTATAAACACCCGCAACGCACGGCCAAGATTCGAATTTCAGGAGGGGTAAATAATGCGCAACAAAATAATTGGCTTATTGACCGTATTGTTTGTATTATCCACTGTTTTAACGGCAGCCGCCCAGACCGGTCCCCCGCTCGTAATGGTTGATGGCAAACCCATTCCTCACTCCGAACTCTCCGCCTGGCAAGGTGACGAATTGATGGTTCCTTTAAGATCCGTCGTTGAGGTTTTTGACGGGACTCTGGAATGGAATGCCGACAGCCGGACTACAACCGCTTCCTTATGTTCCGCCAGCCTCGAATTCAAAGTTGGGGACAAGAACGCCATTTTAAACGAAACCCGGATTACGCTGCCGGAAGCACCGTTTATAGCGGAAGGCGCTCTTATGGTCCCCCTGTCCGTATTATCCCCTATATGCGGGGAACGATTGGCGTCTGGCAGTGCTGCCGGAGACGATTCCGGCACGGCGCCACTGGGCAGGGAAACTCTCTATCAGATGTCGACCATAACCTCATTGCTGGCCGGCGCCTATGACGGACAGATAAGCTTTGAGGTCTTAAGACAATATGGAGACCTCGGCATCGGAACCTTTGACAAGCTGGATGGAGAAATGATCGAAGTCGACGGCCAGTTTTATCAAATCAAGGCCGATGGCGCCGCCTACCCGGTAGCCGGCAGCGCCCTGTCGCCCTTTGCTGCGGTCACCTATTTTGATCCCGACCAGAATATGGTGGTAGATAAAGAAATGAACCTGGCCCAACTTCAAGAGCGCCTGGATAAAGCCATGTCTAATAAAAACATGTTCTATGCGATTAAGATTACCGGAGAATTCCCCTATGTTAAAACCCGGAGCGTACCCGCCCAGAAAAAGCCCTACCCGCGCCTGGCCGATATTACCAAAAATCAACCCACTTTTGAGTTGAGAAACGTCAAGGGGACCCTGGTGGGGTTCTGGTGCCCGGCGGTAAGTCAGGGGGTAAACGTCCCCGGGTTCCACCTCCATTTCCTGAGTGAAGACAAAACGGCCGGCGGCCATTTGCTGGATCTTACTATGAGCAAAGGTCTGGCTCAGCTTGACGCCACTCCCTGCTTCTTTATGGCTCTGCCGCTCACCGACCCCCTGGATGCGGACGCTTCCAGCTGGGACGTCAGTGCTGATTTGGATAAGGTCGAAAAAGGTCAATAAATTGTCAGAACGGGCAACCCAGCTACTGCTTTGGTAGACGGTCTGAACTATGCTCAGCCCGAGGGGCTGAGCATAGCTTTCTGGCATACATCACCACAAAATTGTAGTATTTATAGACGCAGTCGACTTCGCTGAACCCGGCATCCTTTAACCATCCCAACTGCTCCCCCAGAGTGGACATTTGGTCCATCCTGGTTCTCTCATAGGCCTGACCTATTTCCTCCTGCGTCAGAGGACTGTCCAGCACCTTTTTCCTCCAGTCTTTTTTATAAAGGTTTTCCAAATAGGCGGTCGAGCCTAAAACCTGATCCGCATTGATAAAACAGCCGGGCTTTCTCAAAGTATGATAAACCTTGTTGTAGAGGGCTTTCTTTTCCGGTTCGTCTAAATGATGAATGGCCAGCGATGAGACGATAATGTCAAATGATTTGGCAAACTGGTGCCGGGCGAAGTCGTCGATGATGTATTCTATATCGAAAGCATTCCGAAAACGCTGGCGGGCCATCGCCATCATCTGATCAGAGACATCAATAAGCGTCAGGCTGGCCGCCGGGTACTTTTTCAACAACAGGGCGGATACCAGTCCAGTTCCGGCTCCGATATCCAGTATGGAGGGTTCCGGTTGGTCGGCTTCCGCCAGATCCACAGCTGTCCCATAAAAATCGTCAAAACAGGGGATCAAATACCGGCGCTGCGAATCATAGGCCTGGGCAACATCATTAAATACTTTCCTTATTTCTTCCCGCGAATCGCTCATGCTGCTATCTCCATTCCGTTATATACAAATTTCCAGGGTTTTCATGGCAACAAATTTTTTAAAATATATCAGCCAACCCGTTTGTCGGTCAAGTGCATTGAATCTCTAAAAATTTCAATTGTCAATATTTGCTTGTTTTAAGTTAGCTACAATCGTTAAAATTAAACTAAGATTGGAAAGGAGGTTCTAAATATGGACGGTATTTCCCATAAGCACCAGCACACGCATCCCGAATTCCGTCATAAACACCCCCACGAGCACAACGGGGAGATGCACGAGCATGAACACACCCATGAGGCTTATACCCATGAGCACGAACATGACCACGAGGCCGGCAAGGAACAGGAACATGCGCATACCCATCACGAGCACCGGCACAGCCATTAGGCATAATCAATTTTGCTCCGGCGCGGACGTTCGCCGGGTTCTGCAAAACTATAAAGGTTCTAGCAGGAATCTACTTTGCTTAAATAGAATATCCTATTAAACGCTGGCAGAAGCCAGAACTTTTTGAAACCTTTTTCGTTTTAACAAGCCTGACCATGAAGGTCTTATCTGTGTTTGCAGAGGACTGGCATGGTCTTTTGTTTTTCCCCGGCAAACACCAAAATATTAATGACAATGGAGGTATTACAATGAACCAGGATAACGATTGGGCCCAGGCCGTCGCATTTCACGGTCATGCCTGTGTGGGCCTGGCCCTGGGTTACCGAGCCGGCCGGCTGGCATTAACCCGCCTGAACTCCTCGCGGTCTCCGGACGAAGAATTGATAGCCATTGTAGAAACTGACAATTGCGCCCTGGACGCCCTGCAGGTGCTTACCGGGTGTTCGATGGGCAAGGGCAATATCTTTTTTAGGGATTACGGTAAAAATGTCTTCACCATAGGGAGGCGAGACACCAGACAGGCTGTGCGCATAGCGGTTAAAACACTGGATCGTATTCTTGACGCCGGTTTTCAAGATCTGAGAACCCGGGTTATGACCGGCCAGGGTACCGAGCAAGACAGCCAGCGCTTTCACGAGTTAATGGCCGGTGAAACACAGCGGGTTCTTAACGCCTCAGATGAGGAGCTCTTTAAAATCGAGGAGGTTGAACTGGATTTCCCGGTAAAGGCCCGGCTCTTTTCATCAATAACCTGCAGCGTTTGCGGTGAGCAGGTGATGGAACCACGCGCCCGCGTACGTGGCGGGAACCCGGTTTGCATTCCCTGCAGCGACGAATATCCGTCCCGAATTTAGATTACACTTAAAGTTTGTCAAGGCGATGACAGGATCATCTGCTTAACCACAAGTTGAATACCCCGGTGGACCCGTTTTTTATGAAAGCAGTGTAGTAAGGAAGAATAACCGTGACACAAGAATATTTGAGCTATACATCAAAGAAAAAAATAGTACTTATTTTGTTGCTCGTAGCGATCATCATCGTAGGAATTATTTCCATGACTTCAGGGTCTACTCCATTGAAAATTTCCGAAGTAGTAAGGGCGGTTATGGGGCAGGGGGATTCTGTATCCCAAACGGTAATATGGAATATCCGATTGCCCAGAATTGCAGCCGGTTTCCTGGCCGGCGCAGGATTATCGGTCGCAGCCTGCGTGATGCAGAGCACCCTTAGGAATCCGCTGGCTTCCCCTTTTACCTTGGGTTTGTCACATGCTGCCATATTTGGTGCCACAATTGCCATTATTTCTTTTGGCGCAGGGTCAATTCAAACCTCAGCTACTGATTCAGTCATCATTCAGAATCCTTATCTGGTTGCTACTTCTGCTTTTGGGTGGACCATGATCGCAACTGTCTTTATTTTGCTTTTGGCTAAAATCCGGGGAGTTTCTCCGGAAGCCATGGTACTGGCCGGAATGGCTCTCTCTACCCTGTTTGAGGCCGGGACAAGTATTGTCCAGAATTTCGCTCCAGACGTCCGGGTGGCCGCTACGGTCTTTTGGCGATTCGGCGACCTGGGACGTGCTTCCTGGAACGAAGTTGCTATTATGGCCATTATTATCAGCATATCCACGGTCTATTTCCTGATCAGGCGCTGGGACTACAATGCGCTGGACAGTGGCGAAGAATCCGCTCAGGGGCTGGGCGTAAATGTGCAGCGGGTTCGTTTGGGGGGCATGTTCACTGCCTCGCTGATTACCGCGGTCGTAGTATCTTTCCTGGGTATTATCGGTTTTATCGGTCTAGTAGGGCCTCATCTGACCAGGCGATTCATCGGCGGCGATCACCGTTTTCTGATTCCGGCTTCAGCTCTAACCGGGACCCTGTTGCTTCTGGTATCAGATACGGTGGCCAGGACCATAATTGCACCGGTGGTACTGCCCGTAGGAACCGTTACTGCTTTTTTGGGGGCTCCGCTGTTTCTCTATCTACTCATGAAGGGGTATGGTAAAAAATGATCTTAACCATTCAGGGGCTGGCCTTTTACTATCCCGGCCGCTCAATTCTCCAGGATGTAAACCTGCAGGTGCAACAAGGCGAATGCCTGGCTATTCTCGGTACTAACGGAGTGGGTAAAACCACTCTGCTAAAATGCATCAACCGCGTTCTCAAACCTCAGCAGGGTGTAGTGCTGGTTGAAAATGAAGCTGTGTTCAAGCTCAGCCGCTCGGAACTGGCCAAACGGATCGGTTATGTTTCACAGCGCCAGGAGACTCCCCGTCATAATGTTTTTGACGCGGTTTTATTGGGAAGAAGACCTTACATCAAGTGGGATGTTTCGGCCCGGGATCTCAAAATTGTGGAACAGGTCTTAGGCTTGCTAGATCTGAATGATTTCTCACTGAGATATCTAGATGAACTAAGCGGTGGTGAATTGCAAAAGGTTATTATTGCCAGGGCTTTGGCTCAAGAGCCCGATGTACTCCTTTTTGACGAACCAACCAGCAGCCTTGATCTGAAAAACCAGATTGAAGTGCTTAAAATCATTCAGCATATCGTTAAAACTAAACAGATTGCAGCCATAGTGACCATGCATGATCTAAACCAGGCAATACGTTTTGCTGATAAGTTCCTATTTCTCAAAGAAGGTACGGTTTTCAGCGCCGGGGGATTGGAAATCATAACATCGGAAAACGTTGAAAGCGTTTATTCCATTCCGGTCAGCATAGAACAATTTGGCAATCATCCGGTGGTCTTGCCGCTTTAAACGGGATTTATAAACCCAGTTCGGTTAGTAAAATTACTAGAAAACCTTCAAAGGAGTGAAAAATAATGAAAATAAAGACAACGGCCTTATTATTAACAGTCTGCCTGGCACTCACTCTTGCAGCCGGAAGCTGCACATCCCAGAATACCAACTCATCAGGGGCATCAAAGATCTTGCTTACCGATACCCTGGCCAGACAGGTGGAAGTTACGTCCCCGGTTAAAGGCGTAGTTGCAATTGGGCCTGGTTCTTTGCGACTCTATTGTTATGTAAATGGAATCGACAAACTGGTAGGAGTGGAGAATTTTGAAAAGACCAGCCCCATCGGGCGACCTTATTATCTGGCCTATCCCGAGCTAGCCAACCTTCCGATAATCGGCAACGGAGGTCCCAACTCAACACCTGACGCTGAAAAGATATTGTCAGTTAAACCTGATGTAATTTTTGCCGACAGTTCATTGGATAAAGCGGCGGCCGATTCTTTGCAAGCCAAGACCGGAATACCGGTAGTAGTGTTGAACTATGGGGCTTTAGGAACCTTTGATCAGACAGCTTACGCTTCAATCAATATGATCGGTAAGGTTATGGGGCAGGAACAGCGGTCTCAGGCGGTGGTAGAATATATGGAAAAATGTAAACAGGATCTGGGAGATAGAACTAAAGCCATTCCCGACAACCAGAAACCCTCGGTATACGTTGGAGCAGTGGGAATGAAAGGCACCCACGGCATCCAGAGTACCCAGGCCCAATACCCCCCGTTTGTTGCTGTACATGCTCGGAATGTTGTAGATGAAACCGGAAAGTCAGGCTCCATAACCATAGATCTTGAAAAACTGATAAGCTGGAACCCTGATAAAATCTTTATTGATGAAGCCGGCTTCGCATTGGTTCAGCAGGATTATGGCAAGAACTCATCATATTATAAAAACCTGGCCGCAGTGAAAAATGCGGAATTATATGGCATTCTACCCTTTAATTATTACACTACCAATCTTGATACTGCCATGGCCGATGCTTACTATATTGGCAAAAGCATCTATCCAGAACAGTTCAAAGATATTGATCCTGAAAAGAAAGCGGATGAAATCTATACGTTTCTCAATGGAAAACCTGTCTACTCCCAAATGGCTAAAGACTTTGGCGGCTTTAAAAAATTATCTATGGAATAGAAAATTCCCTGTTCAATAATGGTATCATGTATTTATTCGGGGACGTTGACAAGTGCCGGTCTACGTCCCTGAACAAGTCATAATACCGGAGGCCTGAATGAGCAGGGGAAGAAGTTTCGATGATCTGTATGTTCTTCGTTTGATCGCCACTGTGGCGGTTATTGCCATACACACCACATCACAGGATATGACTCTTTCCCTGCTTGGTTACTATGGCAATCAACTGGCCCGTTTCTCAGTCCCTATGTTTCTCATTTTGTCAGGTTTCCTGCTTTTTCAAAGCGACTTGCATGACGGTTTCTTACCCAGGGTTGAATTCTACCGCAAGCGCTTTAGAAGAATTCTTTTACCGTATATTATCTGGACCATCTTCTACAGCCTGGTCTTGCATTATTATTTCAACGGCCTGCAGAATTCCCACCTGATCCTGCCGGATATGGTACGGCATCTGTTCCTGGGCAACGGCTTTACCCATCTCTATTTCGTGGTGATCATCATACAGCTCTATCTGCTGTACCCGTTTATACGCCGGGGTTTTGAGGCTCATCCCGGTTGGTTCCTGCTTATTTCCCTGCTGTTGTCTTTGGCCTGCCAGCTGGTTCTCTATCTAAATGCCCTGAAAACCATACACCTTTCCGGCGCTTATACCCAAATTTACTTAATAGCCTTCCCGGTTTGGATCTTCTATTTCCTGCTGGGAATGTACCTGGCTTTAAACGATCAAAACCTGGAACTGTCCGGGCGTTTTTCATGGTTTTCCTGGACGGTTGGGTGGGTGTTAAGCTTTGCCCTTCTCCTGTGGGACAGCTATAAAACGGCCAGCTTCGCACTTTCCATAAAACCCACGGTTATCGTCTATGCCACCGTAAGCTTTTTCTTCATGCGTGCGGTGCTGCACCGCTTTCCCCTGAAAGTCGGGGGCTTTATCAACTGGTTTTCCGATCAATCCTTCCTGATTTATCTTCTGCATCCTCTGATAGCCAACTTCCTGGTGTTTGTGTCATTAAGGGTTATGGATCAACCCCGTCTATGGTCCACTTCTCCAGGGACTTCGGCCAAGTTCCTGATAACCCTGGGCCTTACCCTGTGCGCCACCTATGTGATTAGCCTCACCCCGCTGGCCGGCGCTCTGGGGGGCGTAAAAAAGAAAAGAACTGACCACTCATAAATGCGGCGAACCCGTTTGGAAAAGCATAATCCGGTCCCAAAGACCGCGCTTTGTTTGGGGGTATATTGTATGGCGGTTGACTCACCTTCACATATGAACCGGATCAGAAGCCTGCTCGGGGACATTAGCGAAAGCGATTTGCTCAATGTTGACTGCTACCTTTCGACCCATCTGGGGCTCTTCATCCCCAGCCTGGGGCACTGCGGAATGGCCGTCAGGCCGCGGCATACTCATCCCTCTTATTCTTTTATATTGTTTCCCAGCCCAGAGCAGTATTTTAAGGAATTAGCGCCCGCGATCATTCCCGGGAAGTACCTGACGCTAGCAATTTCCCCGGGCATCCCTCACCAGGAACCGGTGGAAGACAGCTTTAAACGCTACTTTGCTATATGTATTGCCAGCGACTTCTACAAATCCCAGTACGCCGCCTACGATTCCGGCCTTCCCCAGATATGCGCATGGGCTACATTTTATGTCAACGCCGAGGTAATGGCTTCAATCAAAGGCTTTATGTCCGAGTATGAAAACCGGTATCCGGGCCGGGAAAACGCCCTGGATGCAATGGCCTTGATCATTACTCATCAATTGATAAGGAGCCAGTTAAACCTGGCGCCCGGAGTTTCAAGCGTCCTTACCGACGTCGAGGTTGAAAAAGTAGTCTGGTTTATGCACCAGCATTACGGTGAGCAAATAAGCATCGCCCGCCTGGCAGCCCTAGCCCGGCTTTCTGAATCGCATTTTCATAAAGTGTTTAAAAGAGAAACCGGGCTAAGCCCAATGGAGTATTTGAACGAAATTCGCCTCAGCAACGCCAAGAAACTGCTGCGAGCAGGGAAACCGGGTATCACCCAAATTGCCCTACAGTGCGGCTTTAACAGCACATCGCATTTCTCCAGCCGCTTTAGCAAAAAGATGGGCCTGTCACCTAGAAAATACCTTGATCTGTATAATTCTCATAAGGGAGAAGAGGATCATTAAATTATTTGATAATATTTTGAAAGCATTGGCCCCCTGCCTTCAGTAAAGTATTACTTATTACTAGGGGGGGACTACAAATGAATCGTCAGGATGTATTTGAGCTGATGAAAAGCAACCCGGCCTTTTTCCTCGCCACCATTGACGGCAATCAAACGAGGGTGCGGGGCATGCTGCTCTATCGCGCCGACGAATCGGGGATTGTATTTCATACCGGCACGTTTAAGGATGTCTATAAACAGATCCAGAATAATCCCAGGGTTGAACTGTGTTTTAATGATTTCAAAAAGGGAATTCAACTGCGTGTCTCAGGAAATTTGACCGAGTTGACAGACCATGCCCTTAAGGATGAAATAGCCCGGCATCCATCACGGGGTTTTTTAAGACAATGGAAGGAAGAAGGCAAGATGGAGGATTTTTATAATAAACTGGCGGTCTTCCAGCTGCAGCCGGATAGCGCCACCGTTTGGAGCATGGATCGAAACTTCTCTGGCAAAGAAGAATTGGCTTTATAAGTTCTTAGGGGGCCATCGGCCCCCTATTTTTATTCTATTCAATATTGTCCATACCGTTAATTTTCCGGTCGCCATACCGTACATACCACAATAGAAAAGGTACATAAACGATGCAGATAAACCACTTCGCCGAATTGGGCATATAAAGCATTATTCCTCAACGCTCTTATGTCTCCTTTTGATTGTTAACACTGCAGCCGCTAAGGCAAGGATTACCCCTACGGTGATTATATACTTGTTCTGGTTTTTTGGTATATCATATGTTGACTCAGGAGGAGTTTGGATAATACCTCCTCCGACCATTCCTGGATGTGCATTAGCCCATTCAATGGCATTTTTGATGCTTTGACGAAAGGTGTCCGCTTTTGAATCAAATGAGACCTTCTCGTTCTTTACCAAACCTAAACTGTCATTGCTTCGCAATGGTATCATGTCGAATTTATCGCCATCTGTAACAAGCAAGGCTCTAATACCTAAAAATTCATCATGCAACAACATAGTAGAGGAAATATCCTGTACCTGGCTTTTTGCCTCTCTCAATTCCTGTTCCAAGGTTAGATTACTGAATACACCATAAACGTCCCACTTTCCTTTAATATTACGAACATCAACTACGCCAGCTTGTTTTCCATTGACTATAATAGGAAACATAAATCCACCTAGACTGAAAATGTCCTTGGAAATTTGATTACTATTGGTAATGGTTTCGGAAATATAATAATATGGAATTCCATCACTTATTGTGCCATCAGCAAAAGATTCCGCTTCAGATAAGCCATAATGCTTTTTATCCAAGTCGAGTCCCGGTGAACGGTCTTTAACAAACTTCTGAGCTGTTGGGGTAACTTCATCAATTATGCTTTTTTCATCAGGTGTTACAGCCAATACTGGATTAATTGACAAAAGCAAGAGCAATCCGCTCAGAATTAATACTAACCATTTGTGCTTCAAATTGTTCTACCCCCTATTTACATATATATTCCATAGACGCTTCCTAACGTCCAATCAGAACAAAAGCTACTATATGCTAAATACGCATATGGATCATTTTGTGGTCTCGGGTCAACCCAATATACATCGTACCAGTTCATATCTGTGAAAGCCCAATACCCACGGATCACTACTGCATGGCCATAATTCGAATTATTGGGGCCATTATGAAAAATAGCACAAGCTATGATTGGTTGGTTATTTTCAATTTGACTGATAATATCGCCTACAGGCACCGCAGAACTTAAAGGAGTACTAGCAATACCTAAGGCACTTAATGATCTTGAAATATCCCTATAACCAGCTGGAAAGTCACCGACAGGATTATACAACGTATTAACAATTTGGTACTGAGTAATGCTCGTATTTCCAAAATACCTACAAATCATCTGTTCGCAAGCAGCCCAACACAAAAAATCTCCTTCCTGATTTCGTTGCTCAATATCCAGCAATTTGAATCCTGTCCATGCAGAAGCCGTATTAGTGGACAAGGTAATCATTAATGTAACAAGTACAATTACTGTGGCAAATTTTATTCTTCCTCTAAGCATTTTTTCACCCCTCATTTGTATTAACTTTAAATCTTGGGGATCAGGACCTGGCAAAAACGCTAGAATATCCATAAACTATGAATTAAAATAATATCAAGCCTGATCTTTGTCTTGCAAGGCTCATGGCAATACCCCCAATAAGCAGTTCCCGCATAAGTCCTGCCTATTGGGGGTTTAGCTTTTTGTCATCATTAAACTCAGCTCCCTTCAAAAACCTTTTTTTGTTATAATTGCTATTTTTAGCACAACCTGGTATAGGTTAAAGTAATTATATCACTTTAGCTTTTTAAATAGGTATAAGGTGAATCAACTACCGGGTATTTGGAGCAAACTGTCGTGTTTAGGGATTGAATAGTTTAAGATTTCAACATTTAAGTTTAAAATCGGCCCCACAGCATACTGTAAATTACTCATATTAAATGAAGGCATTCCAGGTAATAAAGAGAACTGCACTACTAGCCGCATATATCAACCTTAAAGTCACCTGACCGTTCAAAACCTTGCGCGCATAAAAACCATGACGGTAGATTACATAGAGACGTTCTTTCTGTAACAAAATTCTTGAGTCTTGTTGTGTTACAGAAAGAACGTCCCGGTGTAACTCCCGGTTTAAGAGCCTGTTTGTCAAAGCCGGCCAGACGCTGGCCTCCATCTATATAAAACGCGGATGGAGGCCGGAGGCGGAAGCGTTATTAAACAGGATACTATCCTTTGAACCCTACAACGAAGCTGTCTGCCTGGAACTGATCAAATTGCTGTTCTCCCAGGGTAACCGGGATAAAGCCACCCAACTGTACTATCGTTTTAAAACGCGCTTCGAAAGAGACCTAGCTATTCCTGTTTACAGCCATCTAAGCGAAGCCCTCAGGCCCATCTCCTCCAAAATAAAAGAGGTATGGCTTATCATTCTAACGCTTCAGCGCCTTGATCAACCGCCGTTTCAGGTTCTGGGAAAAGAGACGGAGCTCCCTTTTTTTACTATAGCTGTCCCGACAGTACAGCCTTATTAACCGGTCAAAGGGCATGTTGTTTAAATCCCTGAAAAAACTGGCTCTGAGCGGATTGGCCACAGGAGATTCAAAGATGCAGGCATTGCCGCTTGAAGCCTCGTTAAATGTACATTCTTCAAAAAAGAGGGCCGGTTTAACCAGTTCAAAAAAACGCTTGCCCTTTTCTGAATTGATAAATATGAGAGAGGTTCCCTTATCTGCGTCAAGGTGGGGGCGGGTTTCGGCTATGCCCCAGAAGTCGCCCATGGAGATATCCGAGAGCCGGGGCAGCCGCTTGAATTGGCAATTATGGCAGGAAGGCCTCATATAATAGTTATGTTCTATATAGCCCAGCATATAGGGATCGTGATAACGGTCTTTAATATAGTGCCGGCCATCCTCAAACTCAACCAGGGTGCTGAACCGGTTCCACCCGTAGCCCTTGTATTTAAAGGTTATTTTTTTTACCGCCGATCTATAACGGTTTTGCAGCATAGCCAGGTATTTCATATAAACCTTGGGTGAATTCACCCCCCGGCAGATGAAGTCGCACAGGATCAGCTTTTCATATTCCCGGCCCAGAAAGCTATGCAGCCCGGCTGCCTGACAGGGAGTCCCGCAAAACAACACATCATTGCCAGACTCAAGCAAGTCTTTAATCTTTTCATAGGAACGACCGACATCGCTCTGAATGTATTTGGACTGTTTCAAGTACGATAGCCCCTCTACATCACTGACGATACAGTGTTCTACCAGATGCCGCTCATTGTATCTAGCACCGACTACATATCCCTGACGTACGATCACTGCTTTAGCCAGCTCGGTAAAAAATCCCCCGGATGTACTGGTCAGCCTCACATTCTCGTCGAGACTCCAGGCTGCGAAAACCTGCGGTGGTGAAAAATTGGAGCTTCTCTGCAACTTGTTTATAACCGGGCAGACATCGCTACAGATATCACAGTCGGTGCACATCTCCCGGTCTATTTCAGGATGCCAAAAACCCTCTTCATCCGCCTTCATCTCTATCGCTTCGGAGGGACACGCGCAATAACACGCCGAGCATCCCGTGCACTTGTCTTTTTCCAGATCGTCGATCATCCTGTCGCCTCTTCTCCCAACTCAGGCCCATTCCACATCGTACCTAATCACTCTGGCCGGCACCCCCGCTACCATGCTTTTAGGAGGAACGTCTTTGGTTACCAAGGACCCGGCCGCCACTATGGCACCGTCTCCTATATGAACCCCTTTTAGAATAGTAGCCCGGCTGCCTATCCAGACATGGTCGCCTATTTTTACCGGCCCATCCATGTCTTTATCCAAAATTTGATGGGCATCAGAGTCCATAATCAATACGTCGCGCGCAAAAACTACGCCATCGCCAATGCTGATTTCCTTTCTACACCTGATTTGTAGTCTGGCATTAGCCCATATACTTCCAATGGATAGGGAAGCCCCTTCAAATACGCTGATCTCGCTGCCATGGTGTATCATAGATGTTCCGTATATAAGCATTTTGGCGTTGGGCTCCATGACAAAATGCGCCTCGGTTCTTGAACGGCGGGTTTCCTTCATATTAAAGTGAAACAGAGCATGCAGTTCGATGACGGCCGTTTTATGAATATTAAACCGCGAAGCTCGATAGGGAATAAACAAGCCCTTCCCCTTTCGGCAAGTGTTTTGGCGCAGGTTCATTTTGACGAAGCTCAACTTTGCCACCTCGGTAAGCAGTAAAACTAAAAAATCAGTAATCTTGGCCCACATATCAGACACCCGTCCCCTTCAATTCTTGTACGCTTTGCCTGGCTGCACGAGCTTCCAGCATATATTTGATCTTCAGTACTCCCCTGCCCAAATAATTGATATATCTACTCTGGCTCATACCGTAGTAAAGCCGGTCCTGTAAACTTTGACTCCCGCTGCTCGATAATTTCTCATACAAGCGGAATCCCAGCTCATTGTCCCGGTAAATCCCGGCATAGGTCAGCTTGCGGCGGATATATTTGTCCCTGATAACTCGGTCGTAATGCGCTTGATCCACATCTAAGCTCGAAACAACCGTTCTCAGCACATTCTCGTGCAGGTCGCAGGCGTCCAGGAGGTCCTCTTTGCTTACCAGGCTGTGGGAATGGCTATTCGGCCTGATCACGATGTTGTATAGCGGCTCGTCGATGTATCCGCACTTGTATTTCAAGGCCACCGGCAGCATAAGCTGATAATTCTGGCCGGCCCGCGGGGCATATATATGTCTGGACGGTATCACATCCAAAAAGGCGCTGGTTCTGACCATATTGCAGCCGGGAGCGAAATAAACATGATCTTCCCTCACCAGGGCATCGAAAAGCTCCTCTCTAAACCTGAAGGGGCTTTTCTGCGAAATAAATTCTACCGGATGGAGGAGATCCTTTTCATCATATACCAGGGCATCCGTCCTTACCCATCCGTATTCATCATGCCCCTCGAGGAAGGCCACCTGTTTGGCTATAGATTGACTGTCATAAAAATCATCGCTGTCCGCCCAGGTCAGATAATCTCCGGTGAATACTGCCAAGCCGGCATTTATAGCCGCCGCCGGCCCGGCATTGGCTTGATAAAGATAAAGGAAACGATATCCCCGCTGTTCAAATTTTTCTTTATGGGAAAGGGCTACCAGTTCCGTACTGTCTTCCGATCCGTCATTTACCAGGATCATTTCAATGATAGGATAACTTTGATTCAGCACCGATTCCAACAACCTGCCGAGATATAACTCACCATTATAGCAAGGAGTGATTATGCTAACCTTTTTTTCCATTTGATTCCCCCCAGTATTCTTTTTAAAATAACCGCCAACTGTTGAAATTCATCAGTTCGATAAAAGGCCAGCACCAATAAAAGGTTGGGCACCAGCAGACACAGGATAAATCTGCCTAAAAGTCCGCCTATCGTATAGCTGGGGAAAAAAAGTCCGCACAAGTATTTGGTTAAAATAACACTGAAAAGGACAAAAAGCCCATAAATCAGGTACTTGATAAAATACCGTCGGGCGGAAGTCTGAAAAACATTGGTGTATACTACGATTGGCCGGTACCAGCAGGGCAGTACCACGCTGCTGATTAAGGTGCCGGCAAACACGCCCACCAGACCCCACTTCTGAACCAGAATGACGGATAGTACCAGATTAACGACCGCCTGAATGAGGGGCACGAATTGATCCTGGGTGTAGACTCCGGCCGATACCTTGACGATGCTTATCGGCGCACGCATCCCAGTAAGATAGTAATTGGCGAGGACCACGGTTATAATGACCTGACCAATCAGGAAGTCCGGTCCCAACCAGACCGCTATAAAGGGATTTAATAAATTGTAGAAACAAACCGTGGCCCAGCCAAAAATCCAGAAGCCAATAAAATCAAAAATTCGGGACATCTGCAGGCTTTTTTCTCTGTTATCTTCCGCTATGAGATTTCCGAAACTGGCCGCCGTACTATTGAAAATGATCATTATAAAGGTATTTACGGTGGTAATGATAAGCAAATAATTGGAATAGACCCCGACCACGACAATACTGATAAAAGCGGAAATGATGATGTTGTCAGTGCTGTTGATCGCGTAATCGCCAATGTTGTGGAGGAAGGTCGCCTTTATATTCTTCTTGATGGTATTCAATTCCTCCCGGGGCACAGGTAGTACTTCCTTATCCCGCAGGTAAGGGTACTTGCTGTCTATATACTTGTTGATGACGATATTTTGTACGACATTAAAAAGGGTCTGGGTCAATAAAAAGAGGATGAAATTTTTGAATAGGACAAGGACAATAATCTGGAAGACAACCATCAAGATTTGAAATCCGGTTGTAAAAGGAACCAGCAAATAAGCCTTTTGATCGGCGCTGATCAAGGTGCGCTTGTAAGTAAAGAAATAGGTGTAGGCGGTGTTAAACAAAAATATCAGATAGATCAAGTTGAGGTTCTCAATACCCTGAGGGTCTTTGATAATGTATTTGAGGAAGAGCATCAGTACCAGACCCAGCCCGAATACGACCAGTCCGATGATGATATAGGCCTTTTGATAAAACTTCATTATCGCCTTTATTTTTACGGTATCCTTTTCCAGCAGCGGCTTGTAAAGGCTGTAATTTATGGCTGCTCCAATGCCCAATTCGGTCAGGTTTAACATGGCCAAAACATTTAGAATCAAGCCGTTTAACCCCAAATAAGTTACGCCGATCGTATAAATAAATACGGTCCGTGACACGAAGCTCAACAGGCTTGTCGCCACAGATCCGCCTATACCGGCAATTATGTTGTATATCGAGTTTCTTATCCTCACCCGGGCTTACCTACTTTTCAGAAAGTTTCCTTACCTCTTCACCAGCTGACATAACCCTATCGACATAGGCGGGCATGAAACTGTTAAGATAGTTTTTTATCCAAGCTTCGTTTTCTCTGATAGTTTTGAAGGCGTTGACTAAATCCTGCTCGCCGGTCAATGATTGCACCGGAATAACCATATCTTCATCAGTGCCAAAAATATCCCGGGCTATGCCCCGGGCCTTTACCGAATACCCCACCACCAGGGTAGGAACGCCGGTAGAATAAGCCGCTATAGTGGCATGGGTTCGGGCCCCTACAAAAATGCGACAGCGGCTGATAAAGCCTTTTAATTCCGAACAATTGTATTTCCCGGAGATAATAAGCACCCGCCCGGTTTCCTTAAATTGCTCGTACAGAGCGCGTAAAGGGATCAGATCGTCATTATCCTCCCAGGTTACATGCGGTATCAAGGCGATTTGCATATCGGACTGGTCTATAATATACTTCATCAAATTGGCATAGTTTTGATACGTGATATGATTATTCTGCTCCAGCTTCATGATGAGCGGGCTGATATTGATCCCTACCGTATTATAGGGAATAAAACCCTTCGGCAGAGGTCGTTCAACGGTATCCAGGACAAAGGCCGGATCAGGTATCAGAACCGTGTTTTTATGAACCCCTTTTTCCAGCAGGGCATTATAGGTTATAGACTCCCGGGGGGTTATGAGATCATAACGGTTTAGATCATCTGTCACATCCTGCGCGATGACCTCTGGTTCTATAGAACAGCCCCAAAGCACGGTTTTGGCTCCGCGATTCTTCAGCATTTTATTTACTGACGCGAGCACCGTCGGATACCCGGCATAGCAATAGTTGTCTCCGCCAATGGAAAAAGCAATGCTTTCGGGTCCGCTGCTTTTAATCAAATCCTGGTACTGAAAATAGTAGCTTCCAAACAGGCGGGTTGCCAATGAGGACGCCATTCGAACAGCGGACAGGGGTTTTATTTCATTGGCACGGTGGCCTTTTATGCGGCAAAATGATTCCAGCCCGTTTTGTAAATCTTCATCAACCGCATCGGAAAACAGGATCATATCATCTATATCCCTCTGCAGGATTTTGCAGCTCGCCCTTACTATCGCCTCACAGCCGTGGTTAAAGCTGCCGGAATGCATATACATCAAATATTTTTTCAATATAAATACCCTCTTCCTTGCCTGAAACCGATCATCGAGAAATCGCTTGCTTGGTTGCTTGAGTCCCTTTGATAAGCCAGGCCGGCATAAGCGACCATAAATACCACCACAGCCACGGCAGCTTGTACAAGCTGCTGGGAGGACAGTTTTTCAGCAAGCTTCTCCCCATCCTGGTTTCTTGAAAGCCGGCAATGCATTGCATCGCACAGTTGATCTGCATCATATTTACGTAATCCCTTACGTCCTGAAGGATTGCTTCATCGATGATTCCCTTTGCTTCCGCCTCGCGGAAAGATTTTACAAAAGGTAATTCTTTGACTATTTTTCTATAAGGGGATACTTCGTTGTGATATACTGAGCAGGGTTTGCTGCTGTAGGCAATCGGATATTTTATAGCTATCCTCCCCCACATGTCCAGATCTTCCCCTTGAGGCTCCCCGAGCGCAAACCCGCCTATTTCCTCGAAGACGCTCTTCTTTACCGCAACTGCTGAGGACCAAACCGGTTCGCCGAAACTGAACCGCATACAGCTTTTTATTTTGGAAACGAGTCTTCTATCCATGGGCAATGAGGAGCGAAAATAGTTGTCGAGCAAGCCCTCCCAGGGTGTCGGCGGTATATTGACCAATGACGGTACAACCGTTGAACCGTCGCCCTGAATGATGGTATATGCCGCGGCATAGGCTCCACACGCTGGATAATTTGCATAAAGGCGTATTACCGTCTCCAAAAATTCGGGCATCCATTCGTCATCGGCGTCCAGAAAGGCGACCAGGGCTCCCCGGGCCGCTTCGATCCCGCGGTTACGAGCGGCTGAAACACCGGCGTTAGCTTGCCTTATAAGGCGGATTCGGGCATCATCCATCCTCTCGACTAATTCAGCCCCTCCATCGGACGAACCGTCATCGACTACTAACAACTCCAGCGGCGGTACGGTTTGATGGAAAACAGATTGGAGCGCTCTTTCCACATATTCAGCTTTGTTATATAAAGGTATAACCACTGACACAGAGTCGGACAAATCAAGTCCTCCATTCAGACAACTTGGCACACCATAATCTATTGAGTGATGGTATTATTAATTATCGAAAGTTTTGGCCTGTTAGTCCACTCCTCAGAGCCGGCTGTTTAATCGACTGCAGAGCGGCATCTTCACGGTCGTGCCTATGTTAACCTTTATTAAGATAGACTTGTTTTTCTTCAAGATTGTCACAAATCGTTCCCGAAATCAAAAAAAGGGCTGTCCTTGGCATAGCATGCTTCCTTCTATCATTTAGAGGGAAAATACTGTAAGATCGAAATATATAAGTCAACAATATGTTAAAGTGGGGGTATTTCTATGAAAAGGTTTCCGATCGTGTTTGCTCTTGTTTTGGCTCTGTTGGTCTTTGCTGCGCCTCCTGCAGCCAGGGCTGATACGATAAAGGCTGTGCCGCTTTATCATCTAACCAAGTGGGTGCCGAATGGCCTGGCTCATTTTTATACAAGCGACGAGCAAGAAAAACAGGATGCTGTATCCGATGGGTGGGGCAAATGGAATGTTGTCGGCTATGTATCTCCCATACAGTTGCCCGGAACTATTCCATTGTATAGACTTTACTACGGGCCGGACCATGATCATTTTTATACTGCTGATCACTATGCCAAAGATTCAGCGGCAAACCTGGGATGGACCTATGAAGGCATCATTGGTTATGTTTTGCCCACCATTCCCGAACCATCCGGGACCCTTCCACTTTATCAAAAATATGATCATTATCAGCACATTCATTATTATGCCACAACTCCTGAGGACGATCCCAATTATAAATATCAGTTTTATATTTGCCGGATTTGGAGCTCTGCCGCTACCCTGGCCGACATAAATATTACCCAACCTGCAGGTAATGACGGCGTAATCGCAGGTTCAAATCAGGAGATAAAATGGACTACGAATATAACCGGTGGGAATATTTCACTTTATTTATCAAGCGATTCCGGTCTAACCTGGAAAAATATCACCTCCGTGCCGGTTGAGAACAAAGGCAGCCTGACCTGGACCGTACCGACGACCTATACCAACCACGCCCGCATCAAAGCCGAATGGGTAAGTAGTCCCCTTTACCCTTATACAGTCTGGGCTACTGACACTACGGATGATTTTTTCATTACCAGTCCGTCTTCTCCCGCTTCAAACCCAGCTTCCAACCTAATGGCGACAGTTAAAGGCGCCAATGAAATAGACTTGACCTGGAAGGATAATGCTACTGATGAAACGGGTTTTTCCGTAGAGCGAAAAACCGGCAATGGAGTATATGGGATTATAATAACTCTTGGAAAAGACAAGACGAGCTATGCAGATACGTCAGTTGCTGCTAATACGACCTATACATACCGCATTCGCACCTGGAAAGGCGCCAAGCCCTCAAATCCTTCCAATGAAGTAACTGTGACTACGCCGTCTTTGAGCTTTAACAAAGATATTGTCATACGCACTCCCGGGGTCACTTTGCCTTAATAAAACCAATAGTATTTTGTCTAAAAGCACATCAGGGCCGGCTTTAAATAGCTGGCCCTTTGTTTGTAAAAGGAAAGATAGTGCAGAAAAAAATTAATTCCTGGCAACGACCTACTTGACGGCGATGACGGCG
>DHRK01000027.1:71652-86637 GCA_002410325.1 Syntrophomonas sp. UBA5314 | reverse complement strand
CTGTTTTATCAAGATCCTTGGGCCCTCTCTTAAGCGACCCCTGTTCGCCAGACTTTGCTTCCTAACCCCTGGCTTTTCGAGCCTTTTGGCTTGCCCACTCTGCCCGGCGCGCAAGAATTATATTATCATGCCCCACATGGTCTGTCAAGCTTATGGGAACTGATTTTATTAATTTTCGCAAGGTTCTTGCTGATATCGTCATTTTCCCTGAGTAAATCTATATAAATCAGATTCATTACTCTTAAAATTGACGTAATTGCTGGGAACGTCGCCTACTATAATTGTCTCCGCCAGTGGTATGGTACTGCCTACTTCCACTTCATCAGACAGATATGGTACAGCTACTTTCATTTTGGTCGCAATATTCATTGATATCAGATGCCTGGTCTGATTTATCCCGGCCTGTTCGAAACGATCATCTAATTCGACATGAACTTCGCTGGACGGAATAATCTTAACGTTTATGGTCGGGCCCCAGGCAGCCAGTATCTTCAACCCACTCAACTGGCCAACGGGTATCTCGACGCTGTCTTCTTTCATTTCCCCCATAGAATGAGAAAGAACTTGAACCGTATTGGCTATCAGCCGGTTGAGAACAACTGTATTGGGCTGGATAAGCACGATCTTTCCGTCATTGTCTTTGTGAATTACCACCATATCATCGTATTTTACCTGATCCACCACCTCCTCATTGACTATCCGGTTTAATATCTCAGTTCCCTGTAGTTGAACGCTGGATTTAGATAACTGCAAAATGCTAGCTTTCAGTCTAAAATCAATATACAGGAAAATAAATAAGGTTATCAGAAAAGCTCCCACCCAGATTATCTTTTTGGGTTTTCTCCTTCCGAATCTCATTCCATCGCCCCCGATGTTACAGTATATGAAAAACAGGGATCATTAGATATGTATATTTTTCTTATCCTATATATCTGTTGTTCTCAGTTAGCTGAGGCGCGCTGTTCCCTTTTTGAAAAAAAACGGATGGTAGGCTACACTTATGTACGAAGGAGTTGAAAGAAATGGATATAAGAGTGCGTTTTGCACCCAGCCCGACCGGCAGCCTTCATATCGGGGGAGCGCGAACTGCCCTTTTTAACTGGCTCTTTGCCAGGCAGAACCAGGGCAGGCTTATTCTACGCCTGGAAGATACCGATGCCGGTCGTTCTACAGAAGATTCAGCCCGGGGTATCATAGAAGGGCTTAAGTGGCTTGGGCTGGACTGGGATGAAGGTCCGGAGGTAGGCGGAGGGTATGGCCCTTACTGGCAGAGCCAGCGTCTGACTACCTATAATATATATCTTAAAAATCTGCTCGAAAGTGGCCAGGCCTATTACTGTTTTTGCTCGGCCGATGATCTGTTAAAGGAAAAGGAAGAAGCGCAAAGGCAAAAAATTACTTATAAATATAGCGGGCGCTGCCGTTCCCTTTCCCCGGGCGCTGTCGAGGCCCGCCTGGCTGCAGGTGAAAAACCGGTGATCCGCATTTCGGGGCCATCTGATGGCATTACGGCAGTTGAAGACCTGATTAGAGGCCGGGTGGAATTCGCCAACAGCCTTTTCGATGACTTTATTATCGCCAAGTCCGACGGCTGGCCAACTTATAACTTTGCAGTGGTGGTTGACGACTATACCATGAAAATCAGCCATGTAATAAGGGCCGAAGAACACCTCTCCAACACTCCCAAACAGATGTTTATTTACCAGGCCCTGGGCTGGCAGGCACCCTCTTTTGCCCACGTATCCATGATACTTTCCCCGGACCGGAGCAAGCTGTCCAAACGCCATGGGGCCACCTCGGTTCAGGAATTTCGCGATCAAGGCTACCTGCCGGAGACCCTGACCAACTACCTGGCTTTGCTGGGATGGTCCACCGGCCAGGACCGAGATTTTTGGGATCTATCGGATATGATTAACGAGTTCAGTCTCAAAGATATATCCCGATCCCCCGCCGTCTATGATGTTGAAAAACTGACCTGGATGAATGGTCATTACATAGCCGAATGCCCTACCCAAAGGCTTTGCGATATATTGTTCAGGGAGGCTGAAGCTAAAGGCTGGCCGGTCGGTAACAACCCGGAATATTTCTATAAGGTTATCGAACTGGTTAAAACCCGGGCTAAAACGACCCTTGAAATTCTTTCGCTGATCGAATATTTTTACGAAGAGCCCATAAACTACGACGAAAAGGGGTTGAACAAGTATTTCCTCAAAGATAATGCCCCCTCGCTACTGCAAACCGCGGAAGAACTGGTAAACGAGTTGAACATTTTCTCCGCCCAAGCCCTTGAAGATGCTCTCCGGGCTAAGGCCTCGTTGATGGGTATTAAGGCCGGAGTTCTGATCCACCCTATCAGGCTGGCTGTTTCAGGACGCACCAATACACCCGGACTTTTTGAGATAATGGCGATTCTGGGCCGAGAGGTTTGTTTAAGAAGAATACGATCGGCGCTGGCCTTTCTAAAACGTCACAAAAGCTGACTGCTGGCGGAATTAAAAGTAAACTCCAGGCGAAAAATAGTATAATGCTCCAAACCCTTTGACAAAGAATATTAGCCTGTATTATAATGATTATCGCGCGGGTAAGATTACCCGAAAAATAGCCGGTTGGTGTAACGGTAGCACGACTGACTCTGGATCAGTTCGTCAGGGTTCGAATCCTTGACCGGCTGCCATATGGCCCCATCGTCTAGAGGCCTAGGATGCCGCCCTCTCACGGCGGAGACAGGGGTTCGACTCCCCTTGGGGCTACCACTATATCCGAAATCAAAAGCACCGAAATTCGGTGTTTTTTTCTTTTCACCTGTTTATCCCCTATCCTTGCCGGGAATTCCTGACATATGCCATATAAGCCTGCTTCTAAAACCGCCGGCTACGCCCCTGATATGTTGAAAAAGGCCAGCATTTTTATTCATTATTGTTGAAAAACCGTTTTGTGGTTAAAATAGAAAATGCGTGTTGCATAGCTTAGCTGCACGCCAATCGAGAATGGAGGTTAAATTTAATGCGTACCCTAGTCGCTACCGCGCTTGCCAATTCCAAGGGCAATGACGTTTACTGCACGGCCCGTAAACTGGATGATCGCTATATGAAACTGCTGCGCCATACCGAGCGTCCCATCCTGGAAGAATTGGGATTTACTTTTATCAGGCTGGTTTCTTTGGAGTATCCTAATATTAAAGGACACGCCATCTTTTTTGAGGGACACATGGATGAAATGCAGAGAGCCTTGAAGAGTCTGGAAAAAGTTTACTAGTAGTAATATTAAAAAAGCCGGACAACACCTGCTATCGGTTGTTCCGGCTTTGTTATAAGGCTTTTAGCCAATCCGGATCTTGCCAAATTTGCGTTTGCCTACCTGAATGACCATCCCATCTTCGAGCCCAAGATTTTCGTTGCCAAATTTTTCACCATTAACCTTGATGGCCCCCTGTTCCAGCATTCTCTTGCCTTCACTGGTTGACTTCACTAACTTATGATCGCTCATAAACTTGGGCAGCCAGACCTCGCCTGCTTCAACCAGGATTTCGGGAATGTCATCGGGAATATCCCGGCGGGAGAAAACCAGCTCGAATTTGTCCTGGGCCTTCCGGGCCTCTCCGGCGCTGTGGTACATACTTATTATTTCTCGGGCCAGGCGCATTTTGGCGTCACGGGGGTTGAGTTCTCCGCTGCTCATTGCCTGCTGTAATTTTTGCAGTTCCTGGAGTGAAACCCGGGTCAAAAGCTCAAAATAGCGTATTATCAAGGTATCAGGTATTGACATGGTCTTTCCGAACATCTCATAAGCCTCATCGTTAACCCCTATATAATTGCCCAGGCTCTTGCTCATTTTCTGCACCCCGTCGGTGCCTTCCAGAATGGGCATCGTCAAGGCCACCTGGGGTTCCATTCCATATTCTTTTTGCAGATTGCGCCCCACCAGGAGATTGAATTTTTGATCAGTTCCCCCCAGTTCAAGATCAGATCTCAACTCAACTGAATCATAGCCCTGCATAAGGGGATACATAAACTCGTGGATCCCTATTGGCATACCTTCTTTATAGCGTCTAGAAAAATCATCCCGCTCCAGCATGCGCGCTACCGTATATTTTCCGGCCAGATTTAAGACATCCACCAGGTTAAGGGGCATAAGCCATTCACTGTTAAAATGAATAATAGTCCGCTCGGCGTCCAAAACCTTAAATATCTGCTCTTTATAGGTGGCCGCGTTGGCTATAACCTCTTCCTCTGTTAACTGCTTGCGGGTTTCTGATTTTCCGCTGGGGTCTCCAATTCGTCCCGTAAAATCGCCGATAATCAAGTGCACCTCATGGCCCAGGTCTTGAAACTGGCGCAGCTTGTTGAGAACCACGGTGTGTCCAAGGTGAATATCAGGAGCGGTCGGATCCAGTCCCAATTTAATCCGCAGAGGGCGATTTTCCTTTATAGCGCGAAATAATTTATCTTTCAACTCTTCTTCTGGCACGATTTCGGCCACTCCGCGGCGAATAACAGCCATTTGCTCTTCTACTTGCCCTTTTATGCTACTTTCCACAAAATTACCTCCTTGCCATAAAAAATAATAGCACACTAAAATGAGTATGTGCAATAATTAGAGCATCGAAGCGTATGGTAGGTAATAGAAGTTTGAAATTTCGGCTATTCATTATAGTCTGATACCTGGCAGGAGGAAAAGGCTGACAATGACACGTGATCTTGCCCAGTCGCAGTTAAAAAGGAAGCGGAAGCTCAATACCAAGAAAATCAGGAAAATCCTAATAGCTCTTTTCGCGCTTATGTTTTTAAGTGGCCTTGGAGTCGTTGTTTATGCCACCTCGGGAATGCCGCCATTCGATCCTGAACAATTAACCGGCGCCCGAACTACGCAGGTACTGGATGACCAGGACAAGGTCGTTGCCAGTCTGCATGCTGAAGAGAACAGGACCGAAATAACCATCGACAAAGTCCCCAAAGACCTGGTCAATGCTTTCCTGGCCATTGAAGACCAGGAGTTCTATAATCATCACGGAGTAAATTTTAAAGGCATTGCGCGGGCATTGATAGTAAACGTTCAGGAAGGCGGAAAAAGCCAGGGAGCCAGCACTATAACCCAACAGCTGGCCAGAAGCGCCTTTTTGTCATCGGAAAAGCAATGGGTCCGTAAAATCCAGGAAATTATTCTGGCTTTTAAACTGGAATCCAAGTATTCCAAAGACGAGATTTTAACCATGTATATGAATAAAATCTACTTTGGTGCCGGAGCCTACGGAGTTCAAGCTGCGTCCAACACCTACTTTGGCAAAAACGTTGACAAGCTCACCCTGGCTGAAGCTTCGCTGATCGCTGGACTTCCCCAGAGTCCCAGCGCCTATGATCCGTTCCGCTATATGGATAAAGCCAAGAACCGGCAAAAGCTGGTCTTGAACAACATGGTGTCATGCGGTTACATAACCCAGGAACAGGCCGATCAGGCCTACAACACCCAGATTAAGCTCAACACCAAGCTCTCTACCGGCACCAAATACGGCTACTACAAAGACGCGGTAATAGATGAAGCGATTGAAATAATGAAGGAAATGAAAACTATCGAGGATCCTGATTCCGCCATTTACCGCGCCGGTTTAAAAATATATACCAGTATGGATTCAGAGCTGCAGATCACCGCCGAAACCCTTTATGCAACTGCTTCATATTTCCCCAGTGAAACAAAGAATGGGTCCATCGTCCAATCTGGAATGGTGGTCGTTGACCATAAGACCGGGGAGGTCAAAGCCCTTATGGGGGGGCGTAAATACGAACAGGTGCGTGGTTTCAACCGGGCTACCAGCGCTTATCGCCAGCCCGGCTCCTGCATAAAGCCACTGACCGTTTATAGTCCGGCGTTAGAGCAGGGCATCATGCCTTTCTATACCCTGGACGATTCGCCTTTGTCAATTAAAGTAGGAAATACCGTATGGCAACCCAAAAACTATGACGGGGTCTATCGAGGTCTCATCCCGATGAGAACCGGGGTTCAGTATTCTATTAATACCTATGCTGTCCAACTGCTTGAAAAAGTAGGCATCCGCTACTCTTTTGATTTCGGCAACAAATTGGGATTGGACCTGGTTGACAAACCGGGTACCAACGACCTGTCCCTGGCTCCCCTGGCCCTGGGTGGATTGACCCACGGGGTCACCCCTATGCAAATGGCGGCGGCTTATGCCACCATCGGCAATGGCGGAGTATATATCAAACCCCACCTGATTGTAAAGATAGAGGACGCCAATGGAACGGTAATCTATAACTTCAAGCCCGAATACAAAAGGGTCATGTCCGAACAAACTGCCTGGTTGATGAACAGCATGATGATGACCGTTGTGCAGTCAGGCACCGGGACCAAAGCCCAGGTGCCGGGGATACCCACTTGCGGAAAAACTGGTACTTCGGAAGAATACGCCAACAGCTGGTTTTGCGGTTTTACCCCCGAGTATGCCTGTGCCGTTTACATGGGCTATGACCGCCAGGAATACAGTATGAACCGCATCTACGGAGGTTCCTGGCCGGCCCCCCTGTTCCGGGAACTGCTTACCAAAGCGCACAAACATGGAGGGAGCACCAGCTTTGGGTCCATACCTGATAAAATAGTTCAGGTGTCAGTATGCCGAATATCGGGCAAACTGCCTGGCCCCAATTGCGGTGAAAATGTTATAACGGAATACTGCCGGGCTGACTGTACGCCCCAGGAAACTTGTGACGGCCATCAGCAGACCTATATATGCCAGGAATCGGGAATGCTGGCCGGGCCCTATTGCCCCCACCCTATCCTTAAAAGTATAACCAGAACGGATGGAAACAGCGCCGATCAAACTCAAATCCCGAATCAAGTCTGCACGCTTCACACCACGCCGACCGGAAGCACGGCTTTTGGCAGTCCAATAGCTGTCTGCCGTGATCCTCGTCATGGTGGGACTATCCATCGCGCCAATATTGCAGGGGCCAATCAGACCGGCGGCTGTCCGTCCCAGTATCTCCAGTATATAACGCTTCCGGCCGGGCAGGCTCTTCCTCCCTACTGTGGAATTGCCGACCACCAGGTTAGAAACAAAACTGACTAGTAGTCTGTAACATCTAAAAGTTCAGTTTATCCGCCGAGAAAAATTTTCGCAGGGGAAGGCGGGCGGCGGCTCTTTGGCATCCTGCCACCGCCGCACTAGTTCGTCCGTGAACGTCGCCGCATTAGCCCGTCCGTGGGCGTCGGAGGAATGAGGAATACTTAAAGTTTTAGGTGTTATAGAGTACTAGTGCTTGTATCGTTAAACAAGACTTTATGCCGCCTTTTCACCCAAAAGAGGAAGCTGCCCCATCCCTGACCTCGAAAATGATCAACTGCAGAGATTAAGTATGCTCTTAAAACAAAAGCCAGCATCAAATAACGGATGCTGGCTTTCATTGCTACTGTTCGGTCTCAGGATTTCAACTCAACTATCGTAACCCCGTGTCCGCCCTCTTCTCTGGCCCCATCATAATATTTGGCCACGTAATTATGATCGGCCAGGTAGCTGCGAATGGCCTTTCTAAGAGCCCCGGTTCCCTTGCCATGAATAATCCTTATTTTATCCAGGCCAACCAGATTGGCATCTTCCAGGTAGCGCTCCACCTCTTCCAGGGCTTCTTCGGCCATCTTGCCACGCAGATCGATTTCCCGGGAAATTTTTTGCGCTTTCTCCAGGAAGGCGGGACTTCGGTTGAAAAATACCTGCTGCGGTGCGGGTTCACAGTGCTGCAGCTGATCCCGGTGAACATAGAGCCTGATATTGCCGACCTGTACATTAACCTCCCCCTGGGGATCGGGAGCAGCCAGTACCGTACCCTTCTGCTGCACGCTGTAAATAAATACACTGTCACCGGGTTTCAACTCCCCACTTGAAGGGAAGGGCGGCCGTTGCCCGAATTCTTGCCTTTCAAGCTTTTTCAACTTTTGCCGGCTGTTTTCTATTTCATGCCACTTGGGGTTAGGGTCGCGTTTCTTGAGGGTTTCCTTGAGTTCCTTAATGGCCTCATCGGCTTCGTTTTTGATACTGCGCAAGTAGCTGCCGGCTTCCTCGCGGGCCTTGGCTATAATCTCCTCCCGCTGCCGCAGGTGCAACTGGTGCTCTTCTTCCAGTTCTTTCTGTCTTTTCTCCAAATCTGCCTTTAAATTCTCCAGTTCACGGCTGGAGGTTTTAAACTGATCACGGCTTTCGTGGAGTTGACGGATCATATGACCGATCTCTTGCTCATTTTTGGGAATCAGTTCTTTAGCACGTCGGGCGAGCCCGGGATCCAATCCCAGGCGTTTGGCTATAACAAGAGCATTGCTCTGACCGGGCATGCCAATAGTCAACTTGTAGGTCGGCTGCAGACTGCGGGGATCAAATTCCACACAGGCGTTTTCCACCCGCTGATGCTGAAAGGCAAAGTTTTTTAATTCACTCTGATGAGTTGTAACAACTGCCCGGCAATGCTTACTCATTAAATCCTCAAGGATAACTCTGGCCAGGGCGGCTCCTTCTACCGGGTCAGTGCCAGCGCCCAACTCGTCTAACAAGACCAGGGAATGTTGATTAACCTGGCCCAGGATGTCAATAATATTGCTCATATGTGATGAGAAGGTGCTCAGGGATTGCTCAATACTCTGCTCGTCGCCGATGTCTACAAAAATCCGCTCAAATACCGAAATTCGGCTATTTTCCCGGGCCGGCACAAAAAGGCCGGACATAGCCATCAAGGTCAAAAGCCCAATCGTTTTTAGAGCTACGGTTTTCCCGCCCGTATTGGGTCCGGTTATTACCAGGATATCGAATTTACCGCCCAGTTGTACATCTACTGGAACTGCTCCACTGCCCAGCAGCGGATGCCGGGCCCGGCTCAGTTCAATAAGCCCCCGCTTGTTTAGCTCCGGCCGGTAAGAGTCGGTTTTATAAGCTAACCGCGCCCGGGCGAAGATCAAATCGAGTCCGGAAAGCAACTGTTGATCAACGGCCAGTTCATCCGCGCAGGCGGCCACCTTCTGGCTCAAAGCTCTTAAAATCCTCTCCAATTCACGCTTTTCATCGTTTTGCAGGCTTCGTATCCGGTTATTATGCTCCACTACCGGCAAAGGCTCGATAAATACTGTGGCGCCGCTGGCCGACTCGTCATGCACAACCCCCTTGACATCAGAGCGAAATTCCTGTTTAACCGGCACTACATAGCGCCCATCCCGTTCAGTTACCAGGATGTCCTGCAGGTATTTCTGGTTGCTGGTCGAGCGAATAAAATCCTGCAGGTAGTCCCGTATGCGGGCGCGCAGGGTGTTAATCTGCCGCCGGATATGACGCAGCTCATCAGAGGCATCATCCCTCACCTCTTCGTCTTCGCCTATGGCCTGGTCAATGCTCTTTTCCAGCTGGGGAAGGGGATAAAGGTCAACTCCTATATCAGCCAGGCGAGGCCTGGAAGGCGGGGTGAGGTATTTTACGGACTGACCGGCGGCCCAGGCCATACGGTATACGGCTCTCAATTCCCCGGGCTGCAATACTCCTCCGGCCCGGACTTTGTAAAGGAAGGAGTCTAATAGGGAAAGTCCGTCCAAGAAAGAAGGCTCCTGGAAACGAAGGGCTTCCATAGCTTCTCCGGTTTCGTCCATCATCTCGCCAAGCAGTTTTATATCGGTCTGGGGAATCATATTTAAAGCCCGATTCCTTCCTCCTTCAAAACTGCACAACCCGGCCACTTGTTCCCGGATCTTGTGATATTCAAGTTTTAACAGCGTCTTTTCGTTCATTTGATCACCTAAACTGTTTTTTATTGGACCCCGCGCAGAAAATGTCCCCTGGTGTACTGGTTTTCCGTTCCCCGGGTCAACTGCCTGCGAATAGCCGGGAGGTCGAGCTTCTTGCGGCTCTGTATCGCCTCCAGGGCTTCTCTATATATAGAAGTTACCCGGTAAACTTCTTCCGCTTTTTCCAGGTGCGCCTCTATGCGCAGCCATTCCGGGCCTATGTGAACCAGGCGGTCCAGATGCTCCATCAGGCAAAGGGTTCGGGAATTGAAAACATAAAGACGGCAGTGGGCATCAGTAGCCATAGGGAAACGATACCGCTTTTCGTCCTCCAAAAAGAAAGGTCCCTGGCGGCAAAATGCCTGGCAGGATTTACCTTCAGCCCCTAGCAACTCTTTAAAAATGCAGCATTCCGAAATCATCAGCTGGATATCTCCATGAACCAGGATTTCCAGGCCTTCTCCGCCACCCAGTGCCTCTAAACGCCCGGCATCGAGCTCTGGAGAGAGACAGCAGCCTTTGACGCCCCATTCATATAACAGGTCTCTGCTCAAGGAATTAAAAATATTCAAACTAAAGTCAGCCAACACCGGCAGGTTATGGTCCAGGCACCACTGGATAGCGCCAAGATTACCGGCCAGAAGTGTATAAGCGCTTCCAGCCAGATAACCCAACTCTTCCCATTCGCCGGGTTTTTGAATCCTGGGCAGGGCCGGGATCATTTCCCGCCCCTGGCTTTGAGCCAATTTTACTATTTCCTTGATTTCCTGGGAAGAAGGTTTCTGGCGGCCTCCCAGGCCTTCCAGACTCAAGTACACCCGCCCTGCGCCTGCTTCTAATGCAGCCCGCGCCTCATCAGGGCCGTTGACCTTCACCGACAAGCGGCTCCAGGCTTTGCTTCGCTTCCGGCTTTTTAATGCCTTACGTATATCGGCCGTAAGAAGGACCGGGTTGGGATCGGTTCTGCCATAGGCCGCTTTTCGCAAAGAAGTGAGTTTTTCAACTCCCCGGCGCCTAACCTCATTAATTTCACTGAAAGGCACCATCAGCGGTTCATTAGCAATCAGAAGCAGTTTATTTAAAAAATACGGGGTATGACCCAGGCGGGACAGCTTATCATGCAGAGCATCACGATCTAAAGCATGTTTTTGGGCTGGCTGAGCGGGGTTCGCAGTCTGCACAGATACTGTATACCCGTCCTGGTCGATAAATTTGAGCGTCAGAGGCTGATCCTTTTGCAGACTGGCCTCTATGTTTAGTGAAATGTACTGTTCTTCTTCAGCCGCATAACTTTCCTGGGCCTGGTCTATCAACTGCCCGTCGTGAGTTTTGAAAACCCGGTCCCCGGGCGATGCCCGGCCGTTTAGTTTTAAACTGACCACCTGTCCTGCACGAGCCTTCTCCACCGTCGTTCCGCCTTGCAGCAGGGTTTTAACAACAACGGCGGGCGTCTTTCCTTTTCTTACCCATACTTCCAATCCATCACCCTGGCTAATCGGGCCGCTCAATTTGATCTGCGCGGTTCCCTCGCTGTCCTGGCTGACTATCCGCCCGATAAGAACCCCGCGGTTATTGGGCCTCTGACTGCTCAACAAGCCTTTTTCATCTGAAATAAAATAGCCATGGGAAAGGGTGCGGTTGAATATTTTTAACAGCTCATTTTTGGCCTGGTCCCGGTTTGGAGCGGTCCCCAGTCCGTCCAGACAATCCAGAACCTCGCGGTAAACCCGGGTAACCACCGCAACATATTCCGGCCGTTTCATGCGCCCTTCAATCTTCAACGACTCTACCCCGCAGGCTTTTAGCACCGGTAGCTGGTCTATCAGACACAGATCACTGAGGCTTAAAAGGTGGGGTCCGGTCTGTCCGGGAAAGGATATTTTTTTATGACGGGAATCCAGCAGTTGATAGGGCAGGCGGCAGGGCTGGGCGCAACGTCCTCGATTGCCGCTCCTCCCCCCAACCATGCTGCTGAACAGGCATTGTCCCGAGTAAGAATAGCACAGGGCCCCGTGAACGAATGTCTCCAATTCCATATCATGCGCTTCCTGCTTTATACAGGCTATATCACTCGCGCTCAACTCACGGGCCAGGACCACCCTGCGCACTCCCTTGCTTTTAAGTAGCCGGCAGCCCTGGCTGTTATGAATGGTCATCTGGGTGCTGGCGTGCAAAGCCAGCGCCGGCAGCACCTGGCGCAGGGCCTTGAGCAGGCCCAGGTCCTGGATAATAACCGCGTCCAGCCCTTCCCGGTATAATTCACCTATATAATGCAAAGCGGATTCCAACTCCTGTTGATCCAAAAGGGTGTTAACCGTCAGGTAAACCTTTTTCTTCAGGGAGTGGGCATAAAATAAAACTCGTCGCAGTTCTTCCTCAGAAAAATTTTCAGCCGAATACCGGGCGCTAAAGTTCTTGCCTCCCAGGTAAACCGAGTCCGCACCGTTGGCCAGGGCTGCCCGGCAGGCGGCCGGACTTCCGGCCGGAGCCAGCAATTCCATATTCCGCTCCTCAAATCTTTGTTGAATTAGGCAGTTTGAGACCCGATTCCGTATCCCGCTTAACCCGGATGAGTCCCGACCCGGATATAATTTTTATTCCCCGCTGTTCAAGATGGTCTAAAAAGAGATTCATTCCCAATGAGTCGCTGGCCATATGGCCTGCCACAATCACATTAACATGGTTTTCACAGGCCGCCTGCCGATGTTTATCAGGTATGTGCATGCATATATAGGTTCCCACCCCGGCCTGGGCCATTTTCTCGAAGGCTTTTTCAGGGCCGGCGGTTCCTCCGGAGAACTTCACCAGAATGCGCCCCGGCCTTCTCTTCTTTTCACCCACCAGCAAGGCGGGCCCGGCCTTAAGCCTCCTGGCCGTCTGGTATTCGGGAATGGTATGCAAAAAGTCGATTAGTTCCGAAAGGCTGGCTAAGCCTTCCCGGTCAAGCAGTTCTTGCAGGTAAAAAGCCGCCAGATTGTCAGCCGGCGTATGGACACACATAAACGGCAAATTCAACAGGCGGGCTGCGTCAACCGCCCTTTGATGATTTAACGGAGCCATCCCTCTTTTGACTTCAGATATGCGCGAAGCCAAAATTGACTCGGCAATATTTATCGGTACCCCAAACTTCTCCAGGAGATCGGATTGTAGCTTTAAAACCTCATGCATGGCTGCCTGGGCAGCCCCTTCCGGATGATGGGCCAGCACTAGGTCAATCTGCTGCCCCCGTTCACGCAGGCGTTCAGCCAGGATAATTTCCGGAGTTTCCATATCGATTCCGCAAAAAACGGTTTGGATTTCAGCTTCCGGAATGCCGTGTAGTATTCGACAATCGCTGTAGGGATTGTGCAGTTCTTCGAGGTCGAAGTATGCTTTGTCACTGTCACTCAGCTTGTCAAAGGATTTCTTTTTATCCTGCAATAGGTTATCTATTCTTGCTCCGCGAACATCGTACGCCTTGCCCAGCTCAACCGCCAGCTGGTATATATCGTTCAATTTCATACGGGTCCCGTCTCCCCTTTCAATCCTAAATACCGGTATATGAATGGCGTAATATCCGCCAGGTTTCTTATCGGGACTTCTTCAGTAAGCTCCCCGCCCACTACTATAGTTGGCACTAAATTATCTGTATGGCCTTTGACCGCCATGTTTTCAAAATTGCCGTGGTCGCTTACCACTAAAAGCAAGTCGTTTTTAAGATTCAGACGGTTTGCTGTTGCCGCCAAAAACATGTCCAGGGCTTCAAGAGTCTTTATCCCCTGATAGACATCCTGCCGATGGCCGATACGATCGGTAATAAAGTATTCATACAGGGTAAAGTCATGCTTGAGAGCCAGTTCGGCCAGGTTGGTCCCGGCCTGCTCCGGGCTTATTATATCGACCCGATGACCTAATTGGATGAGCATTTCATTGGTGAAATCATGATATACGGCTTGGCCCTCCTTTAAATCATTAACTGTACGAAAAGGCTGTCCTCCGCTCATAACTGCTACAGAAGACGTTGACCAGCGGCTCTTTCTTTGTTTAACCGCTTCAAAGTATTCCGGGCGATAGGCGTTGGCAAAGGTCGCCCGAAGTCCGGCATCTCCCAAAACTCGAAAAAGGCTGTTTTCCTTAAGGAGCTCGCGCAGGGCGGTATTGGGGTACGCAGGCAGGTGCCGTCCCAGGGTCCTGGATGCATTGACCCCGGTCCACAGGGTAGTCTGACCCGTGGCGCTCTGAGGAATGCCTGGAACTCCCAGGGCAGCATCGGTCGGAATCATCTGCGCGCATGATGTGTCTACCCGACCGGAGTCGGCATAAAGCCGGTGTCCACCCAGAATCTCATCCAAAAATCCGGTTCGAGCGCTTTTATAGGGATTACAAGCACTTCTGTCACCCAGTCCAAAGCCGTCCAAGAAAATCATTAAAACTGACAAAAAACTTACCTCGTTTGATAAAACCTGGGATTAATTATAGCATAAAGATTTAATCGGGAATTCGTCTATTCTCCAGGGCAGACAATCTAAATAGAAGCTGGTTCAGTTTCTGCTCAATTTCGCTTAAGGCATCGACCATATTAAATCCATAAGCTTGCTGGGATTGTTGCTGCTGGAGGTTTAAAAATTCGCTGCGTTTCATTGTTTCATCGGTAGCGATTTCAGTTCGAGGCGTTTTTTGAAGTCCTAAATCACGACGGGATACCGGCTGGTCTTCTTCTTTCAAAATTGCGGTAAAACCGCCACATGACTCAAGTATGCCTTTGTGAACCTCATCTACATCGCTAATCCCCTTTTTTCTCAGTTCCTGCAGCAGATCGTCGATATTGAACTTTTCCCGGGCCAAGTTTTCCTTAATAATTCGGCCATTATCTATGAGCACAACTGGGCGTCCGGTTAAAAGGTCAGAAAACCGCTGGCTCTTTAACGCTAAAAAGCCCATCAAGTATTCCAGTACTGCCAGGGTAAAAAGGATTACGATCCCTTCATAATAAGGAATGCTTTTGTCCAAGGCTACCGACACCACCGTATGCCCCACTCCGGTCATAACCACAAAATCAAAAGGGCCCAATTCACCCAGAGCCCTTTTGCCAAGTACTCGAATCATCAACAAAGCCAAAAAATACATGCCCGCAGCTCTAAGAGCAAAATAGATCATTGAAGGAGCCCCCCGGAATGTTGTACTAGTTTAGTATTGCGCTTGAGTCCAGGCCCTTATTCCCTAGTACAACATTCGGTATAT
>DHRK01000027.1:66311-71447 GCA_002410325.1 Syntrophomonas sp. UBA5314 | reverse complement strand
GTATTGCGATTGACGACAACGCAGTAATTCGGAAAAAGCTGTCCAAATTATGGGCGCGAATATACCGAATGTTGTACTAGGGTCAAATGCAAGATCCACCGTCCTTTTTAAAGAAAGAGCGCAATCTATCAATTTCCCAGCAGTTTATTATATCGTTTTTCGTCAGCCATCCCCGGCGGGCGTTTATTATGCCATACTCCAATAATTGTAAGTCGTTTACGTCATGAGCGTCGCTGTTAACGGCCATCTTTACTCCAAGCCGGGCCGCCTGTCGGGCAGTTCCTTCATCAATATCGAGGCGATCCGGGTGGGCGTTGATTTCCAGGGCTACCTGATTTATCGCGCAGGCCTCCAAAATCCGGTCAACATCCACTTCGTATCCCGGTCGGCGGCCCAGCAAACGCCCGGTCAGGTGGCCGATAATATTTACCAGGGGATGTTCAATAGCTGCGATAATACGCCTGGTCTGGGCTTCTCTATCGAGTTTAAAGTGGCTGTGGATGGAAGCTATAACCACCTCAAGATTTTTCAGTACCTCATCGTGGTAGTCAAGCCGCCCATCTTTTAAAATGTCCACTTCCGTACCCCTGAGTATAGTAAAATCCTTAAACTGGCTGTTTATAGCCTCCAGGCTGGCTCCCTGGGCCTGCAAGCGCTCTTCGCTCAACCCCCTGCTGATCGACAATGATTGGGAATGATCAGTCATGGCCAGGTAAACATATCCCATACCACGGGCAGCTTGGGCCATTTCCGCCATCCCCCCACCTCCGTCGCTCCAGGATGAATGCACATGCAGATCGCCTTTTATATCGCTGGTCTCCACCAAACGGGGAAGCTCGCGACGGCGAGCCATTTCAATCTCACCCTGATTTTCGCGCATTTCCGGAGGAATGTACTGCATACCCATTTTGCCGAACAATTCAGCTTCGTCAGACAGGCCCCGAAACGGCTGCAGATTGCCCCCCGGTAAAACAGCCTTCCGAAAGGCTTTGGACCCGGTAGTCCAGAATTGGGCAGCGGCGAACTCATCCGATGCTACCCGAATAATTTCAAAGGGAAGTTCCCAGCGCAGCCGCCCCTTTATATTGGTAGAAGTACACTCATCAATTTTTTTCAGACCCGGATAGGTTTCTATAACGTTATGCAATCTCTCCAGATCATCAGCGCATACCAAAATATCGACATCCCCAACCAGGGATTTGCCGCGACGTATACTGCCTACCAGAGCGGCTTTTTGCACCACTCCGGTTCTCTCCATGTACTGTAAGAACTCCAAAGCCAGAGGTCTGGCCAAACCGAGAGTAGCCTTGTTAGCACCCTGGCGCAGCAGCTCAAGCCCTTTAATGATATTGTCCTCGCTTTTGGCCCCCATACCCGGTAATTGACGAATCCGATGCTCCCGGGCAGCCTGTTCCAAGTCGGGCAGAGAAGATATTCCCAGGCTGGTATGGAGCAGATTAATGGTTTTATGCCCCAGCCCGGGTATGGCCAGCATGTCTAAGACTCCTGAAGGGATTTCCTCCAGGAGTCTGTCATAATAGCTCATACTTCCTTTTTCCAGTATTTCTATAATTCCAGCCTGAACTGATTTTCCCACCCCCGGAATATCTCTTAAACGCCCATCCCGGTAAAGTGGCAACAGGTCTTCCTGCAAATGGCAAACAGCTTCAGCGGCGTTTCGATAAGCTTTTATTTTAAAAGGATTGTCATTTTTTATTTGCAGAATATCTGCAATAGCTTCGAGAATTCTGGCCACCTCGCGGTTGGTCATTCCTACCCCATCCTGTTTTTCTTTTCTTCCAAAGCCTTTACCAGTTCATCATAGTCTTCCTGTAGCTTATTTAACTCGTCGGCCAGGTTTAAAGCCACCAGAACCGCCACCTTGACCGGAGACAGATTGGGATTGCGGCTCTGATAGACCCTCATGCGGCGATCTACATAGGAAGCAAGCATTTCTATGTATTCGGGATTTTCGTCACCCCTTACCACATATTCTTCATTAAAGATGTTTACACATACGCGGCTTATATTGTTATTACTCTTCTTGCTCTTATCCATTATCACGCCTCCTATCAATCCCCATCAATGGAACATTTCGCTGTTTAGACCCTTTCTCCTGCTTGGTTTTTTGTGCTTTTCCTGCCAGTTCTGGCAATTGATGCCTCTGGTCTTCCTGTCAAATTCATAATATGTCTCAGCAAGCTGCTTCATCCCTGGATATAAGCGTTATTAATATAAGCATACCTTTTTTCAAGGCGGGGAGAAACCAGGACAATATAAAATCGCCCGCTTATATTTTAAAATTGTATAGGACTGTGGAAATTTTTAGGATTTATGTGTTGTTATTTATGAAAATATGGTATTATAATACTAACCAAGCCGCTATTATGAATTATAAACTTAATATTCAGGACTTAAGCCTAGGTTGTTAAGGGCAAAACCACTGAAAAGTGGTGACGCAAAACTAGAGGGGCTAAAGCGGTAGTTTACCGCCAAGCCAGCCAGTTGCCGGAATAATGTCCTATTGGGGCATCTACCTGCACTGCTGTGCAGGTTTTTTTCGTTAAGGAGGTTCATTAGATGAAAAGAATACTTGTTTTAGCGGCTTGTATAATAAGCCTTCTGGGTTTCACTCTACCCGGATCGGCATCTGCTTCTAGCGCATATAGCGTCGGATTTGATTCCAGTCAAATACACGTTGCAACTCCGCGCAACAGCGGGATAACCTGCAGCGGAGCCCTGCAGGTGAATGGTACTTCGGAGCTCGATGTAGTCTGGTTTTGTATCCGCAATCCCCAGAATGAGCTGACCACCGCCCGCACAGATGTTCAAAATGGACAATTTGACACCACTCTGAACCTTTCCATGGGCGCCGGCGAATACACTGTTTGGGCTGGAGACAACCCCCGAAGGTTTGACGGTAAAATTAGATTCCTGGTTCAAAACAGGGCTTCCCAGGACAATCGTTATACCTCGCCCTCCGTTTACGTTGACAGTGACAACAGTTCCATTAAAAAACTAGCCTCCGAAATAGCTCCTGAGAATTTAAGCGATATTGAAAAACTTAGTAATATTCATGACTGGGTAACCAGCCACATAGCCTATGACTGCGTAGCCCTGGCTAACAACGGCTCCAGCAACCTGATTCCCGCCAGCCAGACTCTAAGCAGCGGAAGGGGAATGTGCCGTGAATATGCCTTCTTAACTGCTGCTCTTTGCCGGGCATCCGGATTACCGGCCCGGGTTATCTATGGAATGGCCACCCCTCCTAATGCTTCCAGCGGCGGAATGCATGCCTGGAATGAAGTTCAGGTGGACGGCAAATGGGTCTTTGTTGACACCTGTTGGGATGCGGGGTACGTTAGAAATAACGAATTTGTGGCAGCACCTACCAGCACTTATTTAATGCCCTATAACGGATATCCTTCCGACCATCAGGCCACCACTATGGCATTGTATTAATAATTTTCCAAAAAAATAAACAGGGACTGATCAGCCTCAGTCCCTGTATTTGCTTATTATTCTTCAATCATCTTGGCTCTTACTGCGATCCTTTTATCCTGACCCTCCGGTGTACAAGTTGTCAATGTCAATGCATTGTATCCGCAGGGGTTGATCATTGTCCAATCATCGCTGCCGATGCTGTCGACCTGTTCAACTTTATAACAATAGACCTGATTATGATAGGTAAGGGTGATGGCACTCCCTACGGTCAGCTCGTGAATATTGCGAAAAGGTCCTCCATACATGGTCCGATGCCCTGCAATAGCCGTGTTCCCCTGACCGGGTAGAGCCGTTTGGGTATACCATCCCGGCCCCGCCGCCAATGCCTCCTGAGAGGTTCCTTCAACTACTACCAGCTTGATTCCCAGGTCTGGTATCTCCAATTGGGCCCAGGGAGCTATACCGCCGCTATTCGGCATAATCAGGCCCCCGGTCGCATCTGCCCATCCCGATTGCTGTTCCAACTGGTCCTGGTATTCGTCCTGGCTGATCCAGGCGTTGATATCGGTCAAAAACGGGTAGAGTAAGATTATTACAGCTATTACCATGAAAAACATGCCGGTGTTCTTCCATCTATTTCTACGTGTTCTTACTCTACCCATTTACATCATCCCAATTATTTTCTTCGCCTTAAATACAACCCGATCCCGCCCAGGGTGAAAGCCGTTCCACTAAACAAGGCTATATTTCCACCCGTATAAGGTAATTCCGCCGGCGTTAACGGTATGCTAACCCTTTCCGGGATAATCTCGACATTCTCCGGCGCCGGTGGCGGAGGCGGCGACTGCGGATTGCTAGGCGGATAGTACGGCGGATAATAGGGTGGATCATAAGGCGGATCATAAGGCGGATAATATGGTTCATCCTGTTGTGCATCCACCTTCACCTGAAAGGCATAATCGCCATCCTGGGCAGCTTGTTGGTTAACCCGGGTAACCACCCTGACATTCAACTCCTGGCCTGTGCTAAGCGTTGTGGGAATTGAAATCGAATTACCGGAGGTATCAGTTAAGGCAACCGCAATGATGTTCTGCGCCCACTCGTTTATTATATGCAGCCCGGTTATTGTAACTGATGCATCGCTAATATTAATTATTTTCGTTGTCACGTACTCTTGATAGCCGGGGTAGCCTCTTTCAATTACACAAATAAGATCCCGGCCATTTAGGTCGCATTTGAGACTCGCGATGTCTTTCAGTTCAGCAGAATTAGGATTTCCTGCATCCATGCTGTCCGGATGGCCGCTGCCAGGCGGATCACTCGAGGTTGGATCACCCCATCTTATCAGATAGCCATCACTTGTGGGAGTGGCCATCGCTGTACCAGGGAAAGCGAGGCACAATATCGTCACGAGCAATAGCCCGATTACCCTTTTCATTAAATCTGACCCCCTTCGCCAATATTTAAGCAAGCACGGTATTTATTGCTTATTTAAACTATAAGCGAAGCATAGGGTTTTAACCATGGACGCTAGTCTAATCTTTTCTTATCCCAGAATATACTCGTAATCTTATACTAAAGTACCGCTCATCTGGAACTAATTAATAGCGCCGGTCTAGTACAACATTCGGTATATTGTGTTCATAAGTTGAGCAGGTTTTTTTGAAGTACAAGGCGGGCAGCTCTTTGCCG
>DHRK01000027.1:14089-66138 GCA_002410325.1 Syntrophomonas sp. UBA5314 | reverse complement strand
GTAATTCGGAAAAAGCTGCCCAACTTATGAACACAATATACCGAATGTTGTACTAGCTTGAAGCGTTTGTTACAGGCCTGATTTTTCCAGCTTATAGGTATAGGCCAGGGTGTCGGATATAACGAAGAAAGAATATACGCCCTCAAGATTCTTTTCATAGATTATGGCCCGGCCCGCTTCATCGGCCACTTTCACCAAATCGTCAAAAGAATCCAGCACCATGACATTCAAGTCATCAACTGCGGCCAGTACATCCTGGCCAATAACAACCCGATCTCCGTACTTCTTCAAAAGCAGCCGCACTGTTCTTTCAAGCACATCCTCATCGCGAGGACGAGTTCCAAGGATAACCAGCAACAGGATTAAAGCCAAACCCCCGGCAGCTATGGAAAAGGCCTTCCGCGCCGTCTTAACCCCCGGTACGGCCACGCTCTGCTTGGCGTTTACCGCCCCGTCTTTTTTATCGGTCAGGGTTCCGTTAATCGTGTACGAATTGCCTTTAATAGGTATCACCAGCACCGGATTGGCTTTGTCGGTGTTTTTCCCGCCGGCCGTGGCTATATTGACCGCGACATTATAATTCACTGTCACCTCAACCAGATCAACCGCGTTTTTGTATTCTTCCAGAACTTTAGTTGCAAAATCAACATAGGTCTGGAGATAGATAGGTATTTCCTTTTTTATTTCTACTCTGCCGTTAGTGCTGGAAAATGATGTAGGGGCAAGTACGGGAGTTGTTTTTTCCCACACTTTAACCTTTTCACGCTGGGGTGTGCCGGCGGTTGCTCCTTCCGCCTCTTTTAGAATATAACCGATAACCACGGCATCGACTTTGTATTGGCCGTTAATATTGGAAGCTCCATCACCCTTTAACTGGTATGAAAACTTGGTGTATATATAATCTGTTATGGGGGTCAAATATCCTCGGCCCGGCCCTGCGCTCTTATCAGGAAAATTATCGTTGGGAAGGAAAAATACGCGGTAGTCCACCTGAGCATTTTGGCTGTATTTATAGGCGGGAACATCCTTGTTTATTTCGGCCGGCTGTTTCATTTTCCATACAGCCATTCCTCCAGCAATCACCGTCAGTAGCGAGACAATAATTATTATCACCCTTCTGACCTTTTCATCCAATATGAAAATCATCACCAGCCGCTCCTTTTCCTTCTATTAACTCCTATTGAGTATATCGACATCTTTATGAATATCTTTTCCTGTTATTTAACCGCATCCCGAAAAACCAGAGTCAACCAACCCATTTTGGGAATAATTGTAACAACCTTTCCCTGAACATTGTCCGCGGGGACTAGATCCACATCAGGTTCCGGATTGGCGTCACCCTTGGTAGTAAACAGTTTGGTCCCCTGTTCTTCGGAAACCGTAATAATACGATGGGTCACTTTCATATCCTTTTGGTAGGGAAAGAGAATGACATCCCCCACTTGCGCATTTTTTCCTTCTATTTTATGAATAATTACCACATCGCCTATTTTAATATCAGGCTCCATACTGCCGCTTAAAATAACCCGCGGGGCATAAGTAAACACTCCCATGGCAAACCAGATAATAAGTATGGAAGCCAGCCCGGTCAACAGCCAGCTTACGATTCCTTCTTCACGGGTGCGCCCTTTGTTTTCCCTAGCCTCCTCACTGTAAATCTGCCTGACCAGGATTATTCCGATAATCGGTGCCAGAATACCCAGCAGGGTTTGACTCGCCCAGTTTGAATTGGGTAAAACCGGCGAAAGTCTTTCCAAAAGAATTATCGTCCCCCGGTAGAGGACGGCTGGTATAGGCCCGCCCAACGAGGCCAGATAGGTAGTCAAAACACTTTGTCCAACCGCCGGGCATAAATCGGAACCCACAAACTGGGCAGACATTAGATTAAAACTTATTCCGGTCCATTTATTTAAGGGAGTAGTGATTATAGTAAAAAATATGGCTACTATTGTGAGGCCCAGTACTGGCTGCCGGGTAAAGTAGCGGTTGATCAGCCAGGCGCGTGCCAATTCTATTCCTATTAGTCCAATACCCAGAGTAGCAATATTGGTTAGAAGCCCAATCCAACTGTGATCATAGGGACTTTTCCCAAATCCCCCGATTGCGCCCTGCAGCATCATCCCCAGTACGTTGATGAAAGCGCAGATTAACGCCAACCAGCGCAGTGTTTTGCTCATGCGCGGTTTGCCACGTTTTTTGACTCGCGGAATCAGATAGATAACGCCAATAATCAGAGACCACATCAGGATGGGCAGGATATAATTGCCCAAATAGCCGCCCACCTGGGGTCCAAAAATCCGGTTGTTCAAGATGTAGGCCAGCACCAGGAGTATAAGCAGAATCCAAGTATACCTGGCTGATTTTCGGTCGGCCAGCAACGACCTCAATTGACTGTAAATCTCTGACCCTCCATAGCCATAAAGTGACACATTATCTCAATTGGCAGGTATAAATATTAATATTTTACTTTTAAAGCCATTTTCCTTTTATTAAGTGCATTATTCTTACTAAAATGTTATTTATAAGGCTTGTATTCTCGCTTCGAATATCAATTCTATTCGTTATCTAAGATAATCTGGCTTCATAACTATTATCGTGTTTTGGGGAAAATTATTTACCATTTGCGGCAGCATTGGTTGAGAATTATAAACAAAAATTAATACCCGGCGTTTTATAAAAAACCCGGGCATTATAGAAATATCCATTAATATTTCTCAGATACTGAGCTTACACCACGCTGGTCTAAACTAAATAAGAGATATTTTTTATTTTAATCGCTCGTATATAATTTACATTCACATTAAGGTGCAGCTTGCTCTCCATCTGCCAACAACCTGCCCTATTTATTCCAAGCCATGCAAAACCCCTGCTAAATGCAAGCAGGGGCTGAATGATCTATTCTATGTTACAGATCATCTACCCTTAACTTCCACCGCTGCCTCCTTCCTGCACTATTGGTTTCGGAACCACTACGGAACCTTGCAGTTGCAAGTCGTCTACCATCCATTGCTGGGTGTATCCATTCCAGGGGGTAGCAGTGATTTTTACGCTAAATGGGTAAGTCCCCCCTGGTACTGCAGCGATGCCCGGACTGATGTCAACGGTGACATTCATCTGGGCTTCCGGGTCAAGTGTAGCGCTCGCTCCGGTCGGCCAATGTATTACCAGATTTACAGTTCCCTGGCTTATTACGGTTGCAGAATCATCCTTAAAATTCACGGGGACGGTGCCCTTATTAATCAATGAAAACTGTCTGGTAGCGGTCTGACCTATCTCCAGAGTACAAGGCTCAAGGCTCATGGTACTGGTGCAACCGTTGGCAAATTGTACGTCAAGGCCGCCTGTGTTGATATTGTGAGTGGCAGTTAAACTATCACTATACATAGCTACAGCTGAGCCTATTAACCCTAAACTCAGTACAATAGAAACCACTATCATGCCTATGCGTCTGTTGAACTTTGTCTTTGCGTGTGTAATGATCTTCACCCCCTTTTCATTACAGTCCCTAGGAAGCGGTATTAGGAGATACCTGCCCAAGACCTTTGGAGAAAGCATACAGGGCAGCCTGGGTACGATCGTGAAAGTTTAACTTATCCAGGATTTGATATACATGCTTCTTTACGGTGTGTTCGGTTATGTATAATAAATCGGCTATTTCGCGATTGGACATGCCCCGGGCCAGGGCTTCCAACACCTCCATCTCCCGCGGAGTCAACTGCTCAATGGGATCCTCTTCCTGTTGGTCGAGCAGGTTTTGCATTATGGCGGGATCTATATAAGTCCTCCCTTTGCCAACCAGATGAATAGCGCTGATTATTTCCTCCGGCATAGCCTCTTTGAGAATATATCCTTCAACCTTCTCAGCAATAGCACTCCGCACATCAACCCTTTCGGCGAAGGAAGTAAGGATGATGAAGCGGCATTCAGGCACCAGTTTTCTGGCTTTTCGTATTATATCGAGTCCGTACTCGCCAGCCAGCCTCAAATCCACCACCGCAATATCAGGTCTACACTGGCTGATGACCCTCAAGGCCTCTGAGCCATTATTGGCTGTTCCAACCACTTCCATATCTCCCTGGCACTGCACAAGAGAAGCTATTCCTTGTATAACCAGGGGATGATCGTCGATAAGTACCAGTCTCATTATATAATCGCCTCCTCATAGGTCTGTTCCGTACAATACTGCTTGGGGATGGTACACCTTACCAATGTGCCTCTGCCAGGCCGGTTCTTAATTTCCAGTTCGCCGTCAAATTGTGCTACCAGTTGACTGATGTTCTTAATACCAAGTCCAGGTTTCCAATCCTTATCTCTATCTTCTGGCTGCGGAAGTCCGCGCCCATCGTCAGCTATCTCCAGGATAGTCCTACCAGGTGACATATCAAGGCTTACTTCCAGGGTCTGACAAGCACCGTGCCGTATGGCATTGCTGCAGGATTCCCTGACGATCCGATATAGGATCTTTCGTAAAGCAGGACTAATCAGCTCTTCACAGCCTTCCGCCTGGAGATCCACCTTAATTCCATTCAAACGCCCCAGATCATCAAGATAGGAAGCCAAATTATCAACAAATAAACTCTCTCCTCTTTTACTGGGATTGAGCTGATATATAGAAGCCCGCAATTCGGTAGAAGCCCGTTTGGCGGTCTCCTCTATAAGGCGCAGTTGTTTTTGGACCGAAGGAGCCTGAATGTGGCTGTCCACTTTGGAAATGCTATGCAGACTCATTACAATACTGAATAAATACTGGGCAATGCCATCGTGAATCTCGTTGGAAATGCGGTTTTGTTCTTCACTTACCAAAAGCCTTCCCCAAAGCCGGTCCCCTTTCATGCGTTCCAGCACTATTCCACCCAACTCTGCCAGGAACGTCAGTGACTTTTGTCTCTCTGCCAGGTATCCAGCCGCTTCCCCGGTCTGCACATAGGCCAGAATCCCAAAATACTCCGCATTGGATTCTACAGGAACGGCAATTAGCTGCCGGTCATCGTCTATAACGCTTATCAATATGGCCTGCCCCGGCTCGACTTGATTCCACATGGTATACAACCGTCTTTGCCAGTCAATATCTTCCCCCTCTTCAGTAGACCCGGAAACACATAATATAGCAGGTTCACTAGGTTCCGCCTGCTCCAGCTCATGGCGAAGGTAACACGCTGCAGGCCGATCACAGAGCTTTGCGGCATAAGAGGCCAGCACCTCGGCCAGCTGGGCTCTATCCTCCTGGCTGGAGAATGCCTCCAGGGCCTGGTATAGAGATGATATGTATTCCAGTGAACGTTCACTGAGCGCGTGAGAAGCAGCTAGACTCTCATAGGCTATACCCAATCGATTGTACAGGGAGCCGGCCACTTGAGCCAGGGAGGTAGTTAAAAAGAACACAAAAAGAGTGCTCGTGTTTTCATACAAAAACGCCCCTACCGTACTGCTGATTCCTGGATATATCGAACTGGCCGAGGTAGCTAAAGCGATAAACAGGCCCAGAAGCATCCAGCACCGGTATACCGGCAAACATACTGCGGCAATAATGATAGGATTTAAAGCATACCATATAAATGGGCTGTTTAAGCCTCCTGTGGGAATGGTTAACAAAGCTATGCCAATAGTCTCAACAATAATTAATTTAGTAATTGACCAATCATCGTTTTCGGCTAAACTGCCTGCCCTATCGGTATGCATGCCTTTAGTCCGCGGCTGCCAGGTGCTGTATAGATTTTGGGCCAGTATAGTTGCTATAAGCATAGTCAGGACTACAACAACTTTAATATGCATGCGTGCATGCGGTGGACCCGCTAAATAAAAAGCAGAAGTAATAATGAATAATAAATAACGAACAATTACGATGGAGTATCTTAACTGGCCTTCCAATCCGGATCTACTGAGCTGTTTTTTCGGGATGATGGAGGAAAACAAAGGAGCCGCAGCTTTTCTGGCCTTTTTAAGCAGGCCGTACCGCTCAGATCTTGCAGTTGCCATCTTCGCCCCTCCCTTAACCCCAAAATACCCAGTTTAGGATTCATTTCCCGCTTTTTTCAGTTAAAATCCGGAATACGCCTTTTGGGTAATAACAATTTAATACTTTTGCCTACTAAGCGGCTATTCACCGCAGGGGGGAAAAAGGGGGTACTAGATTAGACTGCAAAGTAGTCGCAATCAATGGCAATTACCCCTAAATATCCCTTTTGTCCGATACTATTTCCATTTTCAAGCCCATGCCGTTAATTAGTCCTTTTTTTATAAAAATAGTGTCGACGAAATAATCATTTTTAGCTCCAGCGCCATTATCTAGGCGTCATTTGCCTATTCATTATCGATAAGCCGATTAGATCGGTTTACGCCTTGTGTCCTAGGACCTCAGCCTATTTTAATCTTAGACAAAGGTCCATTTTCATATTTCCTAAAATACCTATATATCGGGTTAACTACGTATTGCATTTGAAATTGTTTTTACCTGTTTTTTTACACATCTGTTGCCTTAATTGGCTATCAATTTATTTTTATGTCTTCCTAAGTCCGTTTTTATGGTTTTATTAACTGTCTAATCCGTTTTATTGCTTATATTTTTCCGGCAAATCACCATTCAGAATACTCACGCATTAAGTCCTATTTAGTTGCTATTTTATGGTTTGTTGTCGAATATTTAGTCCATTCAGGCAATAAAAAGGAGGAAATAAAAAACGCCTTAGAAATTTTGGGCGTTTTTGGGGAGGACACTTTGTACAGCCCGGCTAAGCCAGTTGCTCGTACTTCATCAAATCAGTGCCGTATAATAAGGCAATGGCCTCGGAACGATTGCGAACTCGCAGCTTATGGAAAACATTGCGCAAGTGAGTCTTGACTGTAGATTCGGACAGGCAAAGGGTTTCTGCAATTTCTTGATTGGAATAGCTTCTGCCCAGCAAGGATAACACTTCCCTTTCCCGAATAGTCAAAGCTGATATAATCTCAATGCTTCTTTCATTACCGGCGCTGTAGGTACCGGCAGGCCTGGTGCTGACCCTGGGCAGGCACAAAAGCCCGGCCACGGTTATTAATTCAACCGCATTGACTATCTGCCGGGGCAGCAGGCGAAACGGCAGGACTCCACGCACTCCCTGATTGATAGCCTCCATGATATCATACTGATCAGGATCATCTACAACAGCTACCGGCAACAGCATAGGGCATCTGTTTTTAAGCTCCTCCAACATATCCATGATATTCAGGCTATCGATCTTGATTACAGCTACATCCGGCTGGAGTCTAACCGCTTCATCCAGCAATTTGTCCCGATCAACGCTGGAAATTACCCGGAATATAAAGTTTTCATTAAAGGCTACGGCCAGGCTTTGATTATAGCCCGGCTGTTGACTGCACAATAATACTTTAAATTGACCCATAGTTTAATCCCCCATTACGAAAAGATTAATCCTGCTTAATCCTTTTTTTATATGATAAGGGATAATATAATTTTGCACAATACTTTTTTTGCCAATACTTTCGACTAAAAAATAATATATATACACTTTATTTGTTATGATATATACCAACCATATATTACATATGGTATATTGTAGATGATACAATTACATATTATACCATTTATGCACGATTATATATACAAGGGTGATATTTAAAAAATCATCCTTCTCTTAGAAAAGGACTAATCCGTTGTCTAATATATTTAGCAAATTACGTTCATTTTTATTTAAGGCGGGTATGGGAATTGTAGCATCAGAAGCTTAATAATTGTGCATTTTTGACTTAAGCTGCGGGTTAGCTCTTTCTAATCCTAATTCACATATAGAATTTGAAACTTTAAGGTGTCGGTAAGGCCAATTTCCGCTTCTCGGCCCAGATAGACTGTATATAATCCCTGTTCGGGAAGATTGAGTTTATAATGTACTACTCCCTCATTGTTAGTCAAATAAGAAAAATCAATTATTTTCGGCTTGATATTAGTATTGTAGCAGGCACCTACTGGAACAAAATGTTCCTTTCCTTTTAATGCCAGAGGGGCTGTAAATATAATATCCGGGGTATTAGTAATTATCGTATTGATCTGTTCAGGTCGGGGTCCTACCGGCAAACATAAAGGCTGTCCCTGATAATCGATAAGCGCTGCCTCTATTCGTTGCACATCAAAATAGTTCTCATCACCTTTGCTGAGCAAATCATCTACCAAGCTACGATAGGCTTTTATGGGCTTGTCGTCAAACGGATCAGGCAGGTCATCATGAAATCTCCTGCCCTGTCGTCCCAAAGATGATCCATAGGCCATTCTAAAACACTCTGCAAATTTTTCATCTGTTTTTTGTGTATAACTACCGAACTTATGGTATTCTGTTTCTCCCATAAGATTGATAAAGCGCTCCCAAGCGCCCGGATTCGAGTCATAGGTGCCCATAAACTGGTAATGAATAATGTGCCCGAGTTCGTGACTTACAAGCACGGCTAGCTTGGTCGCATTGGGATTGGAGGAAGCCGACAGGTATACGGCTTCATCACGCCCGGGTGTGTTCATAGTATAGGCTGCTCCTTCATAACCTGAAATGCGGAATGGTAGAAGGTAGAAAACAACGCCTTTAAAAGGACTTCCTGATATATCAATGTCATGGATTACAGTCACAGTCTCTGTGACTGTATAGGGCTGCAACTCATCTCCTTGAGTGAATCCTTCCCTGCTCAAGCTGGGAATGCCTTCCGGCAATCCTCCCTGCAAGTAGCCCGGATACTCTAATGGCATGATTTTTCCCGCTAAAGCTTCCTTTAAGATAAGTTCACGGTAATAACGAGCCAGGGCCAGTACATGAATTTTACCTGTGTTATTGGCGGAATAAACGGAGAACAATCCCTGGGGATCCTGGTAAGCCGAACTAAAAGCGTAAGCTGTTTCACGTGCCAACTCCTGCCATTCCATCAGTAAGGTCATATTAATTCTGTCAGGGTCCAAGGCTAAAAGCCTCGCCGTATCTTGGGCATAAGCTCGATCGTGTTCATACCATTCCCGGTATGAAAGCGGCGAGTCCACCAGAGAAGTAATATTGGGACTATCTTCGTAAGCTTCAACATCCCAAGGAATTACAGATAAATACATTACTATTATAATTGTAGTAAAAATACCAGTTCGGTATCTCAATAAGGACACCTCAATTCGCCCCTGGGAGCTGCAATTCAGTAAGATAAGTTAATATTGATTTTACGGGCAGGTACCAGGCAGGCGATATTACCAAGAACAAACCTGATTGTACATACCAGTGTAGTTCTGAACCATGCGCATTATTTAAGAACTAACTAGCTATTAAAATACCGGTAGCCCAATATATATAATTTTATTCTGAATTTTTACATTCAATCCTGATCATTTCTCCGTCTCAAGATAATCCCGATTCCTCCCAGAGCAAGTCCGGTTCCGGTAAACAATGCAATATTTCCGCCTGTGTAAGGCAGCTCGGCTGGTATAAGGGGAAGCTCAACGACTTCCAGGGGTGGGGCAATGCCTTCCGGAGTTTCAACCGTGTCAATAGCCGGATTCCTGACCCCCGGTTGGCCCGGCACCAAAACCGATTCTTCCTGTAGCCCGGCGCTATTGCCGCCCGGATCGCCGCCATCACCAACGCCTGTAGTCTCTTGCTGGGCATAAATGGCCACGGAAAAAGTATATTTACTGCTCTGTTCTGCAGTGTCCAGGATTCGGCAGATAAGGCGCACCGACACTCCGCTATTGACCGGAATAACCTGCCCTTTGAGATCGTTCCCGGTTTGTTGGTCAATCAGTTTTACCAGGATCACTCCTTTGAGGTCGTCATTGAGCACCTGGGGATCGGATATCCTTACCGGAACCTTTGATATATTGAAAATGCGACCTTCAACATATTCCTGATAACCGGGATAGCCATTGGTGATGACAATATTCAATGTTTTGTCAGCAGCCAGTTCACATTCCATCATGCCTACATCAAGTTTTCCCTCCAAATTATTGGGGTTTCCCAAATCCATTCCATCCTTGTGCCCGGCCGGATCGCTGGACACCAGAGGATTATTGCTGTCCCAGTTGATCAGCTCTTCGGCCAAAGCAACGCCCGGCCGGGACAACGCTATGATCGCTGCCAGCAGCAGGCTGCTTAGGACTCTCATCATTTTTATCACATCCTCTTTAGCTACTTGTTATCAGAGCAAGGTCATGTGCACCTTCATCTAAACAACAATAATGAAAACCGGTTTAGCCGGGTTGATTGCCCCGGGAATTATAAAGACTCTTTTTCAACATCCAGCGAAGTGTTGGAGCTGTCCCATTCAGCGACCGAAAAAGCATCCAGCGCATAAGAAAAGAGATACGGTTCGTTTATTACATAGAATTTGTATACAGCCTTCCCAGTATCTTCAAAAAGAATGGGCCTGGCCACTTCGCTGGCAACCTTCACCAGATCATCAAAGGAATTTAATTCTACGCGGTTTTCATGAGCAACCCGCGGGGCCGCTCCACCTACTTCCACAATCCGTTCACCAAATTTATTAATAATCCGTCGCAATTCTTTCTCCAGTGGATCCTCAAGCTCTACATCGGTCCCGAATATCGTTGCCAGAAGCAGCAGGCCAGCCACAAGGGCCAATCCTCCGTATACCATACGGCCGGTTTGGGCTCCAGGCACTTCCACCATCTTTTTTTGCGTGATTGCATTGTCTTTCTTATCTGCCAAAGCCCCCCCCACAATAAAAGTATTGCCCTTGATAGGGATGACCAACTGGGGGCTTACCTTGCTGTCCGATTTCCCCTGGTCAGTAGAGATATGGGCCGAAACACCGTAAATTAAAACCAGTTCCACCAGTTCCGCCGGGCTCTTGAATTCAGCATTTACCTGATCGGCAAATTTTTTATACTGGTTTAGATCGACCCGAACCACTTTGGTCAATTCGGTTTTAACGCTATTGCCGTTATAGGGGGTGGTCTCCAAAAGAGGAGTGGTCTTTGACCAAACCACAATTTTCTCCTTTTCACCTGACTGACTGCCCGCTTTATCCCGGTAAATATATCCGGTAAGAACCGCCGCCACCTCGACTTCTCCTTTAACATCAGCCGGCCGTTCACCGCTTATCTGGTAGTCCAACCGGGTTTCGATAAAATCGGTCAGGGAAGTTATATAAGCCCGCCCAGGACCGGCGCTTTTTTCCGGAAAGAAGTTGTTGGGGAGAAAGTGAACCTGGTAATTTACTTGAGCCTGCTGAGTGTATTGGTAGAGGGGCACATCTTTCTCAGCCTGCCGGGGTTGAAGAAAATTCCACCCCGCCATTCCCAGCAATGCTAGAAAAAGAACCGACAACCCGGCTATAATTCGCTTTCGGATGTGCGTTTTTAGTTCTTTCTTCATTCCTTCTCCCCTTTTCCTGGACTGCCCTGGCCAAATGGTTTTACGCTGAGGATAGCTTTATATATCCCCCCGCAACAGCATGGTTATTTTTCCCAGTTTAGGAATTACCTGAACGACTTTGCCTTGAACGTTATCGGCCAGCACCGTTTCGGAGTCAGGACTGGGATTGGCGTCTCCCTTGGTGGTAAAGGTCGTCTGGCCTTCCTCATTATTAACCGCCACGATCCGGTGGGTTACCTTCATATCGTTATGGGGGAACATGACAATATCACCGGTCTTAGCCTGCCGGCCCTCTATTTTATGAACAATAACGATATCTCCGGGGGAAATCAGCGGCTGCATGCTGCCGGTCACGATAACCTTGGGCTTGTAGCTAAAAACCCCCATGGAGAACCAGACGATGATAATAGCCGCCAGGCTGGTCAGGGTCCAGGCCAGGTGGCTGTCTTCCCGGCTGGCAGATCGTATAGTACGCGCCTCTTCGCCGTAGATCAGGCGCACCATGATCAATCCCAAAACCGGTGCCAGGACGCCAAACAGGGTCTGGCTTACCCATCCGGTGTCGGGGATAATCGGAGAAAAGTGCTCCAGAGCGCTTAAGCCCCCCCTGTATATGGCGGCCGGGGCGGCTCCCCCCAGCCAGGCCAAATAGCTGGCCAGAAAGCTCTGGCCCACCGCCGGTAAGAATTCCTGGCCCAGGAACTCGATCAGGGCCTTTCCGGTACCCAGACTGGCAAATCTACTGAGTGGAAAGGAAAAAACCGCGAAAATCATGGAGACCAGGCTCATACCGATAAAGGGGTGCCTGCCAAAGTGCCGATTGAGCAGCCAAGCGCGCCCCATCTCCATTCCCAGGACGGCGGCCCCGCAACTTACCAGGTTTATCAATATACCCCGGGCACTCCGGTCATAGGGGTTTTTGCCGAACTCGCCCATAGCTATGTGTAGCATCATGCCCAGGAGGGCAATAAACACGCACATCAGGGCCAAGCGGCGCAGCATACGCCGCAAACGCAGCTTCCCCTGAGGCTGGACATCCGGTAGCCAAGCAACCGCGGCAATTATTACTCCCCAGATAAGGGTTGGCAAAACATAGGATTCAGCAAACAGGGGCATTTTAAAATCAAGCAACTGGTTGCTGACCGCGTAAGCCGCCAGTAAAAGTAAGAGTAAGATAAGCGTGTAGCGAAAGGATTTCCTCTTCACCAGCAGGGTGTTGCCCGGTTTAATAGCCAACCCTCCAATTTCCGTTCTGGTTCACCTAAAATAGTTACTGAGCAAGCATGCCCGTTATATAAGTTCCATCCCTATGATATATATCCTGCTATATTCGATAAAACAAACCGGGGGAGGAGCGAGCGGCCCCTCCCCGGTGGGAATGTAAATAAATGCCCAGCAAAACCTTAGTCGAATCTGTTTACGATATTATTGGGCAGATTCAGGGTGGTCGGAGGATTGTTATCCCGGTTAACACCGTTCCACTGGGTGCCGTCGATGCTGATTTTCAAGGTCTGAGTGGCCAGCTGTGGTACATCAATACCAGTTGCTCCGGCAATATGAATGCTGATTCTCACCTTCACTTTATTCTCGGCAGGTTCCCAATTGGCATCAGGATCTATAGTACTATGTTTGCTGCCATCAGCATTGGAGGCTTCCAGAAGAGTTCCCAGCAGTGGGGGGTTTTCCGGCAGAACATTTTCCATCATGGAATAGGTGATATCATTAGGCACTACACGAATTACGTAACTGAGCCAATTGGGCAGGGCTCCGCCGTTTTCATCAGTAGCTACGATGTTGTTGATGACCACCGGAATAGTACCGGCATTAAGGATTTCCGCTTCGATTTCGCCCTGGTAGTCAGGATAGGCGTTGTCGATCCGGACCGTCAAGGTCTTTCCATCAGTGCTCAGCCCGCCGTCCACCAGGGAAATATGGGCCACGTCCCTCCTGATCCCGGGGGCCTGAGGGTCATCGCCAATGTTGGGATTGCCGCTGCCATCAGCAAGTGTTCTGGCTACGCTGTCCTCGCCATCCTTTAGGTCATATGGAGAGCCGGCGTGATAGTCGTCCCCCACATCGGGATTCATCCATTTGAGAGCTACTTTACCGGTGTTCACGGTTGTCTTCAGGACTACGGTGTCTTTCCACAGAGCCGCGTAGGCTCCTCCCAGGGCGGCAAAAGCAAAAATCATCACAATTGCCAAAACTTTCATTCTTTTCATGCGTCTCTTCCTCCTTTTAAAAATTAAAATCATCGGAGTTGTTCGTTGGAACTCCGCCCGACTCTAAATATTTTTTGCCTTACCCCCTTCCTCGGTTTTAACTTGAGGAATAATCTGTACCGACCCGTGGATCTCCAGGGTGTCGCTCCATAAACCCGGAGGAACCGGGTATTTGTCAGGTGCGCTGTACTGAACACAGGGAAGGGTGATTTTGAACCAGTAGATTCCGGGCAGGTCGGCATTCAATATATTGATCCTTATCTGCCCCTCAACTTTCTCGCCTTTATCCAATCCTCCCCCGCCCGGCATGGCCTGGGGACTGCTCAATTGATACCCGGCCTCCAGAATGCCGGGCGTGCCGTATTCGATCAACTCGGGTTTCCCGGTGATAAAGCAGACCGGAATGCTTGAGTTCTGGTTGAGGAGCTCGGACTCGATAACAAAGCTGCCGGAGTTTTCTATCCCTTTTATATCGAGACTTATTTTGTGATTGGTCAGGCCATCTAAGGGTTCTACGGCAGATGAAAACGAAACCCATCCCTGTCCCAAAGTGTTTCCCGGCTGTACCACGCTTGAAAAAACCACGTCTCCGCTCTCGCTCATATGTCCGGTTTCGATCCTGGTGGCGAGAGACAGATCACCGTCCCATAAAGCGGCTTTGACCGGCCCGATCAAGGCCATCCCCACCGTCAGAGCCAGGGCGAGCATCAACAGGTTGTTTTTATTCTGTTTCTTAAGCTTCTTGATCGAACTTGTGAAATTTGACACTTGTTGCGTATGTCTCCTTTCATTTGGACTCTCTATCAGGGCCGGATTGGCATCTATCATTAATTGAGCTAAATGTATTGGTTTTATGGATATCATTACCATACGGCTTTTTAATCTAACCTGCCATTCACCCTGAGAGGGAATCTTTTATCAATTTCTAAGACTTCCAATTTAATACTTTTACAGGTTTTGGGTGCAGCTATTTCCCAATAAATACGGATCCACTTCATATCTGCCCGCTCTCCCCGGAGTTACTACTCGTCTCAATTACTTTCAATGGTAACTATGCGCTGCAATTACCTATTTTACTGCTATTTTCCAGCGTATAAGCCTTCCGATCGGGGAGTACAATAAGTAATCATCTAGTCCTAGGACTCATTCCTTTTTGTTCAAAACGCCTTAAATCCTTTAATTTACCTAATTTATGAGTCTTATTAGCCTTTCAAAGACAATAAATTGTTGCAAAAAGGTCAGGGAAAAAACACCGCCTATAGTCGCAGTGCAAGCTTGAGAAAGAGATTTCGAACTGCTTGGTAATGAATAATATCGACAAGCTGGGTTTCTCGGCCGGATTGGGGCAGGAACGATAAAAACGCCCTAACGAAAAAACTCCCGGCCAGATGGCGGGAGTCAATCAATGCTTTTCGTATTCAATTGAGATCATACCGGCCCGGTGTCTGCTCTATACAATACTGAAATTGCCTCAGACCGGTTGCGAACCTGCAGTTTGCGAAATACATTACGAAGATGGGTTTTTACGGTTGATTCAGATATACAAAGCGACTCGGCGATTTCCTGGTTGGAAAAACTATGGCACATTAAGTCCAGGATTTCTCGTTCCCGGGTAGTCAGGGTGCCTACAGTTTCCAGGTTTTTATTCAACACCCCGATTCCGCCATAGTTAATAATGCTGCGGGGATTCACCCTGGGTAGACACAGTAAACCGCACACCACTATGAGTTCCACCGCATTGACTATTTGCCTGGGCAACAACCGCATGGGAAGACACCCGTGCACTCCGCAATTGATAAAATCCATTATATTGAAACGGCTGGGATCATCTAAGATGGCTACCTGCATAAGCATGGGGCAATTGCTTTTAAGGTCGGTCAATAGTGTCAGGGATTCTTGATCATTAATCTTGATCACGACCACATCCGGTTGAATGCGAACACAAGCATCAATCAACTGATCATACTCAATATTCTCTATCACACGAAAGATGCTTTTTTCATTAAAAGCCACAGCCAGGCTGTTAAAATACAAAGGAATACTACTGCATAGCAAAACCCTGAATTGACTCATATTGCGCCTCAATCCTGCCGATAAATATTTGGTATGATCTTATTTACTATCCACGTATTTACATATTATATCAAAATGCGATTGCATACAATCCTATCATTCCTTAAATATGACTAAGTATTTATAATTTTCTAGCTAGATTGAATATATGGAAGCAGATCCCACCTCCAAAAATAATTAACCAATCCGTGAAAATAACAAACATCTTTAGGTTCGCTTCCAACACGAAACGCCATAACCGCAGTTCTGGGACAGGATTCAGTGGCCACTAAACCCGTATCCAGATCGATGTTTAGCTCAACTACATTGGAGGGTCGTATAAAATTACCGGAGGAAACCTTGCCGATCGCGCCCTGCATAAATCCCTTCCATATAGGGCCTGCAACTGCACTGCCGGTTAAGTTAACGTTCCGGTCTTTATCATAGCCGACCCATACCGCGCAGCAGGTTTTGGCTGTAAACCCCACAAACCAGGCGTCTTTTCGTTCATCGGTGGTTCCGGTTTTTCCTGCTGTAGTCAAGCCTGGCACAGCCAGGGCGGCCCCTGTTCCTCCCGGCTGCATAACCCCTTTGAGCATATCAGTGATAATATAAGCATTATCCGGCTCAATTGCCCTCCTCCGGTTCACTTTATTTTCTTCCAGTACCCGGCCATTTCTATCCACAACTTTAATGATATAATAGGGCGCACTGTAATAACCCTGATTGGCAAAAACGCAGTAGGCAGCGCATAATTCCATAGGGCTGACCTCGCTTGCACCAAGGGGCAGGGACAAAACCGGCTCAATATGCTCAAATCCAAACTGCTCTGCTCTCCTGGCGACCTGCTGCGGTCCCAAACGATAGTTCAACTGCACCGCTATGGTGTTGTCAGAGATCATCAAGGCCTCTTTTAGGGTAAAAGGGCGCCAGTGATAAGGATCGTCGCCGTAATCTGAAGGCCGGTAAGGCGGTGAACCGGGTATTTCGTATTCGGTTTCTTCACACATTAACATACTGGCTGGAGTAAAACCGGAATCGATGGCCAGGGAATACATAAAGGGTTTAAAGGTCGAGCCCGGTTGACGCCGGGCATAAACCCGGTTGTAATTGGAACTGCTATAATCTCGACCACCCAGCATAGCACGAATCTGCCCGGTTTCAGTATCCAAAGCCACCAGTGCGACCTGCATCTCCTGGTCCTTGGATTTCATTCCGGCCGCACAAGCCTGTTCGGCTGCCCTTTGCATATCCAGGTCCAGGCTCGTATATACTTTTAGACCTCCCTGATATACCTGACGCTCGCCGTATTTCTTGCTGAGGTATTCTTGAACCATGGCTATAAAATAAGGCGCGTCACCATTCCGGGATAAAGCTTGACGGTAAGTAAGTTTTGCATCAATAGCCTCTTGCTTTTGGGCCGGGCTTATCATCCCTTCATCGAGCATTCTTTGCAATACCACAGCCTGCCTTTCCTTGGCGGCCTGCGGGTTCTGATAGGGATCATAGTGGTTGGGCCAGCGCGGCAGACCAGCCAGAAGAGCTGATTCAGCCAGGGTTAACTCGGAAGCGCTTTTTCCGAAAAAGGTTCTTGCTGCAACCTCCACCCCGTAGGCGCCATGGCCAAAATATATGGTATTGCAATAAAGGGCCAAAATTTCATCTTTACTAAATTTGCGCTCCAGTAAAAATGAATAGTAAAGTTCTTGTATTTTGCGCGAGAAAGTTCGCTGGTCATTCAAGAATAATTTTTTAGCGGTCTGCTGGGTAATAGTGCTGCCGCCTTCAACAATGGCGCCTGCCTTGATATTAGCCACCAGCGCCCTCATAATTCCTTCCAGGTCTATACCATGATGACGATAAAATTTTTTGTCTTCCACCGCCACAATGGCCTGCCGGAAACTAGGAGCTATTTCATTGATATATACATTAATACGGTTCTCTTCGGAAAGGCCTTTTATGGAACGCCCATTGACATCATAGATCACTGAGGGTTCAGGTATATCAAGTCCTGGCAAACTCCAGCTGAAAGCCAGAAGAAGAGGAGCAACTAAGGCGACAATTATCCCCCAGACGGCAATTCGCTGTATTGGTCTTCTCCAGCGCATAGCGTTTTATTTCCTCCGAACATAAAAAATCAAACTTACCTTTTTACCAAATTATTCCCCAAGGTAAGCTCCCAAAACCATTTTCGGATATCTTTTTAGCCCGTTCTGAAAAGTTTGGAGGCCAGGCAGGAAAAGACGTTGAAAAAATGGAATCTATTTGGGGTGTCCTTAAACGAACGGGCCTTTATACGGGCATACTAATAGAAAGGCGCTTGGCGTTAAATATTTGAAGATAGGAGGGGTGGGCAGTGATAAAAACCTACTTTTACAATCATGAAGATAAAACCATGTACCACGATGTGGATTTAACCCACAAAGAGCAGCTCCTTGCATCACCCCACAACCTGCTATGGATCGACCTCTTTGACTGCTCGGCCAGCGAACTGCATGAAGTGGGACGAATCTTTGATTTCCACCCCCTGGCCCTGGAGGATTGCCTGCAGGAAAGCCCCCGGGCAAAATTGGACCGTTATGACGATTACAATTTTTTCGTTATTCACGCTCTGAGATATTTTGAGGAAGCGGAAGAAGAAGATGAAATAACCAGTATTGAATTAGACGTATTTATGGGAGCAAACTACCTGGTCACCATCCATCCGGTGGCTCTGGCAGCGGTTGGTAAGGTTGCCCGGGTTTGCCTCAACAAGGATGAGTATATGGTTATGGGCCCGGAACACCTTCTCTACAGAATCGTGGATAATATCGTTGATGATTATTTTCCGATTATGGAGCGGCTCGGGGAGCGCATTGACGATTTAGAGGATAATATTTTTACCCAGCGCGGTCAGGAGACCTTTGAAGAAATCCTGGCCCTTAAAACCACGCTCATTTTATTGCGCAAAGTCCTGATTCCCCAAAGGCGTATCTTTAGCAACATCAGCAGCCATTATTCTTTCTTTGTCAGTGAAGAAAACGTCCCTTACTTCGAAGATCTAATGGACCATCTGGATAGTATTCTGGACACTGCCAACACATTTCGCGATTTGGTTACCAGCTCGACTGAAATTTATTATTCTATCATCAACGGGCGCACCAGTGAGATCATTACCGTCCTGACTATAATGTCGGTAATAATGATGCCTCTAACTGTGATTACCGGATTTTTTGGCATGAATGTAACCCTTCCCCTGATGCACAACCCCTGGGCCTATGCGATTATATTTGCCGGCATGATGCTCCTCGCCCTGGGTATGCTGATTTTCTTCAGACGGCGGTCGTTTATTTAACCCTCTCTAGCATTTTTAAAAGGCATAAAACAAGGGGATGAGCACCAGGCTCATCCCCTCAGATTTTGGTTTTATAAAGGCATGGAACTTTATTAAGAGTACTTCACGCAGATGTTGCTGATCAGTTCCGCAACATCCTGCACATAATCCTGGGCCATTTCAATATGTTCGTACACCTCTCTCCACTTGATGATGGAAATAGGATCATTTTCATGTTGATCAAACAGAGCTGCCACTCCGGTGCGATAGAGACAGTCCTGCTTCTTTTCCAGGCGGCGGATTTCTTCAGTACATTTCATTATTTCTTTAAGGTTTTTTTCAAGGTGATTTAGCAGATGGAGAGCCTTTTCCTGGTGTTGTAGAGCCTGAAACAGGACGTCAACCATTTCCTGGATGGTTGCATCCGGCGGTCCCGCCTTGTACAGAATCATTCGGTCAACAATCCCGGTAATATAATCAAGGGTGGTAGACAGCTTTTGAACCAGCTGGAAGGCATCTTCCCGGTCAAACGGCAAAATGAAACTGGTATTCAACCGCTGCACTAAATCTTCGATAATGCGGTCACCCTCGTGTTCCATTCCGGTGAGTTTGGCCATTTTGATATCCAGGTCGCTGTAGTCGGATACGACCTCTTTAAGGATTTCGCCGCCTCTTACCACCACCCGGGCGCTCTCACTGAGCATAAAAAACAGTTCCTTGTCCTTCCGGCCAAACATAGCCCCCAACATGGCGCTCCCCCCTTAAAATAATGCATGTACCTTTTTTCACTTTCCCGTCGGAACTTTTTAAGCCCTCTTTTCCCGGGAAATGCAACCCTTTTTAACTTATAATGCTCGCATGTAGTCGGGACGCAGATACTTCTTGTCGTTCGAGGCAATGATCTGTTCGATCATCTGCAGGATTTTGGCCTTGTCACCCGGAAAACGCCCTTTTATGGGGAGGTAGTTGGAGGCGTGGTTGCTCCGGAACTCGGTTCCCTGCACGTCTAGATTCTCTATCATAATACGCATTTCGTCAAGTATTTCAAAGGGACCGGGAAGCTCAAACTCCCCTTTCTGAACTTTTTTATACATTTCCGTGCGAGGTACGATCATCAAGGTTAAAGCGCCTATATAATCTGGATTAATCTCGTTCAGGATTTTGGCGGTGTTAATGGCATGATCAACAGCTTTGGGGGTTCTTCCTGCCAGACCCAATAGAACAGTTACTGACAATAAAATACCCGCCTGCCGGATCCTTTTCCCGGCTTCTACCATCTCCTCGTAGGTGACCCCCTTGCGAATCTCCTTCAGGAGTTCCGGATCTCCTGTCTCAACACCCAGATAAGCAATGTTTAAGCCCGCATCGCGCAGAGATTTTAATTCGTCGATGCTTTTGTCAATAATACTGTTAGGGCTGGCATAAACCCCAACATGGCGAAGACTCGGGAAAGCACTATACAGGTCTTGCAGTATTTCCAAAAGGTCATTGGTGTCGAGCGCGAGAGCATCCCCATCACATAAAAAAACCTTCTCCAGATCGCCATAGTACAAGCGCGCCATGCGTATATCGGCTTTGATCTCATCCAGCCCGCGGACCCGAAACTTTTTATCCTTATACATTCCGCAAAAGGTGCACCGGTTGTGGCTGCAGCCGACCGTGCACTGAAGCAGATAGCTCCTCGCTTCGCTGGGTGGCCGATAAATATTCCCTTCATATCGCATAAATAACACCTCTTTTTAAGGAACGGATAGTCAATGTCTAACATTTTATAATTTATATTCTTGCCATAAAAAAAGCGATACTGTTCAAAATAAATAAGGGTGCGAGTAGAAGGAGGTTTTTGTTTTGGCTAGAAAAAGAGGTATCATGTCAGATGAGCTTAAATACGAAATCGCCCGTGAACTTGGTGTTGACCATATAGTGGCAACCGAAGGCTGGGGTGGCGTATCGTCTCGAAACTGCGGAAACCTGGTTGCCAAAGCCATTGAAATGGCTGAAAGGAACCTATCTAACCAACGATAACTGCAAAGGCTCGCACCGTTTGCCGGGATTAAATCCCGGCAAATTTTTATTCTATAATCATACTTATGACAGCCCGCCTTGGCAAGCAGAATTTTTATGAAATGAAAGATCAGGCGTCTTTATCTTTTTTTCGAGTCAAAAGACTGATTATCCAAAACAACATGAGAACAAAAAAGCTGGCAGCCACGGAAACATGTTTCAACCCGCTGCCAACCAGTATGCCTATAATTGCCACCACCCATAGCCCCGCTGCTCCAGTCAGGCCACGTATCTTGCCTTTCTCATTAACCCAAATAAAACCAGCCCCCAAAAAACCCAGGGCGGCAACTACTTGGGCCGCAAGGCGCCCCGGGTCAGCTACCCAGGGATTGTCTAAGGCCTTAAAGAATTCAGTCGACACAATCGACACCAAGGCGGCTCCCATGGCAATCAGCGCATAAGTTCTCACATCCTCCCGGCGCGCTCCTATCAAGCCCATGAGTACGCCTATAAACCCCGCCAGGCAGATGCGGAAAACAAATAAACCGGTCATCGGTTACAGGACTCTGTAATTCGGAGCTTCCTTGGTTATCGAAATATCATGCGGATGGCTCTCAATTAGGCCCGCATTAGTAATTCTCACGAATTTGGTCCTGGTTTTCATATCGGCCAGGTTTCCTACCCCGCAGTAACCCATGCCTGCTTTGAGACCGCCCACCAGCTGGAAGATAGTCTCCGATACATAGCCTTTATAAGGAACCCGCCCCTCAATGCCCTCGGGGACCAATTTAGCTGCACCTTCCTGGAAATAGCGGTCGCTGCTGCCCTGCTGCATGGCATCTACAGAACCCATACCGCGGTAAACTTTGTAACTACGTCCCTGAAGAATGACTACTTCACCAGGGCTTTCTTCAGTGCCGGCCAGCAGGTTGCCCAGCATGACTACGTCGGCGCCGGAGGCAATCGCCTTGGCAATATCTCCTGAATGCTTTACTCCACCGTCAGATATAATGGGTATTCCGTATTTTCGGGCCACTTCTACACAGTCTACTACAGCGGTTATCTGAGGAACGCCAATACCAGCCACCACCCTGGTGGTGCAGATTGAGCCGGCCCCAATTCCAACTTTAACGGCATCGGCTCCAGCCTTAATCAAAGCTTCCGTGGCTTCGCCGGTCGCCACATTACCGGCAATAAGTTCCGTATTGGGGAAGTGCTGTTTGATGTCCGCCACCATGTCAATAACATCCTGGTTGTGCCCGTGGGCGGTGTCCACTACCAGGACATCCACTCCTGCTTTGATCAGGGCCTGAACCCGGTCAAAGGTATCGTGGCCGACCCCTACTGCCGCTCCCACCAGCAACCGGCCCCGGCCGTCCTTGGCTGAATTCGGGTATTTGTAAGTCTTCTCAATATCTTTGATGGTAATAAGACCCATCAATTTGTTGGTTTCGTCGACCAGGGGCAGCTTTTCGATCTTATGCTGACGCAGAATTTCCATTGCGTCGCCCATACTGGTTCCCACTGGAGCGGTTACCAGGCTGCGGCTGGTCATTACATTCTTAATCGGCTGGTCAAAGTTGGTTTCGAAGCGGATGTCCCGATTAGTTATGATGCCAACCAGTTTACCCTCTTCCGTTACCGGAACCCCGGAAATGTGGTAGTGCTCCATAATATCAAGGGCATCTTTGATTTTATTATTCGGAGCCAGGGAAAAGGGATCGGTTATTATACCGTGTTCACTGCGTTTTACCCGGTCCACCATACGGGCTTGTTCTTCAATGGACATGTTTTTGTGTATGATTCCTATTCCGCCTTCGCGAGCTACGGCAATGGCCATACGCGTTTCGGTAACTGTATCCATTCCGGCGCTCATTATGGGAATGCCCAGCTTTATGTTTCGGGTTAACTGGGTAGTGACGTCCACATCTTTCGGTAGGATCTGAGAATGCCCGGGGACCAGGAGTACATCATCAAAGGTAAGCCCTTCTTTAGCAAATCTGTCTGACATAGGATGTCCTCCTTTTATGAATTTAGAATATATTAGCCTATTTAGCCCCCGTTTTCAACCCGGTATCCCTATTTCCTGGTGTGCTTTTTATTTAATCTCCTCCCATTACCGATGCCACCCCATAATGCTGAAAGTGTTCTAGTAAACTGGCTACGGTCTCTTCACTGACCTCAAAACGCTGCGCCATTAAAGGCACACTTAAATCCTGTTTAAAGGCAGTGATCAATTCATCAAAGTCAATTCCCGCCTCCCGGCTCATCTCTTCCAGGGATGGAATGCGGCTCCAGGGAGGGAAACGTCCTTTATCGTCCATATAAACGCCTCCTGAATAAGCTAGTGTAGTTATTTTTCCCGGAATTGCCGGATTTATCAGTACGTCAACTTGGCTGCATCATTGTTCAACCCATCAAGTTTATTTCAAGAATTACGATATTTATAATTAAGATAGAATTATATGTAAATTAAGGTTTGTCTTGGGAAGGAGCAACGCCATGAGAACGCCACTAAAACTAATAGCATTTACAATAGCCTTGAGCATGTTCCTGTTTCCGGCCATGCCAGGCCGGGCTGCCGAGCAATCGACAGCCCCGGGAGAACAGCATATAACCGTAACCAACAACTCGGGAATGATAGATACGGTAAAAATAGTTAACCTCCTGTCCGGCGATATCGTCAAAGTCTACGATGATGACGCCGTTACCCTACTGGGACAAAAAACCGCGGTATCCAAGAGTACTACCGTAAACGTCGAGCTTGACCCTGCTGGTGGAACTATATACGTCACAGTCACCAGCAAGGGCAAAACGATGAGTGATCCGACACCCAAAGTCTATGACGAAGAACCGCAGTCAAACGGTCCTGATCCCGCTGACATTGTCATCGCCAACAATTCCGGTAAACAGGACACGGTAAAGGTCTTGGGACTTGCTTCCGGGGATATTGTGAAGGTATATAATAACGAAACCCCTCCCACTCTTCTTGGTCAGGCCAAAGTTGCCTCAGGCGCTACCAGTACTACTGTTAAAATAGCTCAACTCGGCGTAGGAGCCGGAACTATCCAGGTCAGCGTGACCAGTAAAGGAATGCGCGAAAGCGTTGCGACCAGCCAAAATTATACTGCTGAAGCAAGCTCCAGCGCCCCTGATGCCGGCAGTATAACTGTGGTAAACAATGCCGGCCAAGCTGATACGGTTACGGTGACCGGCTTAAACTCCGGCACCGTTGTAAAGGTATATCCGGACAACATCACAGCTACCCCGTCGGGTAAAGCGACTGTGACCTCCGGGGCGTCCAGTGTCACCATCCGCATAAACCAACTGGGAGCCACAGCCGGTTCCGTATTTGTCGCAGTGACCAGTCCCGGCGCGGCTGAAAGTGGCCGTACTCAAAAGACCTACGAAGCTGAAACCAAGTCCACTCCGTCCGCGGCGGATGCTATAACCGTTGTAAACCGGGCCGGGGCCTCAGATACGATAACTGTTATGGGCACCGAAGGCGACCGTATAAAGGTATATTCTAATGCCGGTCCGGGCGGCTTGTTGGGACAGGCAACCATTGCCAGGGGAGCCACTTCCGCAACCGTAACCGTCTCTCAACTGGGAGCAGCGGCTGGAAGCGTATTTGTGACCATAAGCAGCAGCGGCCAGGCCGAAAGTGATCCGACCGAAAAAGCCTATGACGCTGAAGCCCAATCCGCTCAGTTGCTCGAAGCTGATATCACGGTGGTCAACAACGCTGGAACCTCCGATACAGTAACGGTTTCCGCTGCCGAAGGGAATCTGATAAAGGTTTATTCAGACCTGGGTTTGACCAGCCTTCTGGGGCAGTCCCAAGTAGCCAAAGGGGCAACCACGGCCAAAGTTAGCATTGCTCAATTGGGTAAACCAGCCGGGATTGTATACGTAACGGTAAGTAGTCCCGGCCAAGGCCAAAGTGATCCGACATCCAAAAACTATGATGCTGAACCTCAATCCAGTGCTCCTGATGCCGCCAACATTACGGTTGTCAACAATGCCGGAATTTCCGATACGGTGACTTTCAATGGCGTCGAAGGCGACCGGGTCAAGGTTTATTCTGATGCCGGCTTAGGCACTTTGCTGGGACAGGCTACTATAGCTAAAGGTTCCACCAGCATAACTATAAGCATTCGGCAGCTTCCCGAAAGCGGAGTTGTTTATGTAACTGTAACCAGCACCGGCAAATGCGAGAGCAATGGAACATTGAAAAACTTCGGTGAAGAAATTGATTCACCCGTACCAGCTGCTGATGATATTACGGTTACCAATAACGCCGGAATACCCGATACGGTAAAGGTCGAATATCTTGACCCGGGGGATACCGTAAAGGTCTACGCTACGGCAACGGCTACCAGGGTCTGGGGCCAGGCAACGGTTGCCAAAAACGCTACTAGCGTGACGATAAACTTTAAACAATTGGGCGGGGCCGGAGGGACTATATATTTAAGCTTATGTAAAAACGGAATGCTGGAAAGCGACCGGATTCAAAAGGCTTTTGCCGCCGAAACAAAGTCATCCGCACCAGACGCAAACGACATTACGGTTACCAATAATGCCATCGTTTCCAGCAAGGTTACGGTCACTAATCTTCAAGCCGGTGACCTTGTCTCAGTTTATGAGGACGCTAAACTGGCCACCTTATTGGGAAAGGCCACTGTCGCCAAAGACGACACCAGCGTCCAGGTAAGCGTTCAAGACCTTTATTCTGCGGGAGGCTCCGTTTATGTAACGGTAACCAGAACCGGTCTCCTGGAAAGCGATGCAACCGAAAAGAGCTTTGGGGCTCAGGTTGAGTCCACGCAGCTTGACACTGACCACATACTCATAATAAACAACCCTGGAACGGACCTGATTATAGTCTACGGATTAGAGCCGGGGGATATCGTTAAGGTCTACCCGGATGCCACTTCCACCACAGTATTAGGTTCAGCCACGGTTGCGGCTAAACAGACCCAGGTCATTATAAATGTCCGCCAGCTGGGAGCCGATGGCGGAATCGTATTCCTCACCTATACCGCGCTCGGCAGTCTGGAAAGCGATAGGATCGAAAAAAGTTTCGCTTCAGAATAACATTGACTTTAATTTAAAATAGGAGGAGGCTGTTCTTCCTTGCCAAAGGAAGAACAGCCTCCTTTTAATCCACTGTTAAATAGAATTGTTTTTTAAACGCATATGGTTGGAGTCCAAATCCACAACGATGACTTCACGCCCTACCTTTTTTACAGCTTCCCAAGGTATCACCATCTTCTGCCGGTCGGTCCAGAAATTCAGGGCATTGCCCTTATTGGGCAGGATGATCGAAATGATCTGACCGCTTTCGGCATCAACCAGCATGTCTGATTCGCCGACTGTACCCATCCTCATTCCATCGAAAATGTTGATCATCTCTTTGCCAGTCAGTTCATAGAGACGCAAAGCCATCCCCCTCTCAAAAAACGCCGTCACCGTCCAGTATGACCGAAGCCGCCCTCTCCCCGTATTGTCTCATCCAGGGAATCAACTTCACAGATCTCGGCGCGGTATACCGGGGCCAGGATCATCTGGGCAATTCTCTCTCCTCGTTTTAATATATAATCTTTGTCCCCCAGATTTATTACTATGACTTTTATTTCCCCCCGGTAATCGCAGTCAATGGTGCCCGGGCTGTTTAGAAGGGTTATACCATACTGCATAGCCAGACCGCTGCGAGGTCTGATCTGGGCTTCAATACCAGGTGGCAGAGCTATCGCCAGTCCAGTCGGCACCAGGGCTCGACCGCCAACCGGCAATACCAGGTCCTCCTGGTGGGCGGCGTAGAGATCCATACCGGCCGCACCCGGAGTCATATAGGCCGGCAATGGCAGCTCGGCACTGTGCAGCCTTTTAATCGGCACTTTGATACCCATTCTCCAATCTCCCTCAAATTTATATGGCAGTTCTGCCCGGGGGCCGCCACCAGCGGCTGAACTCCTGTTCGACACTGGGTAAAACTTCGGCTGAGCCAATGGCTGCCATGGACAGCTCCTGTTCGGCCAGCATCTTTTTGGCTAAATCCAGCACCATATCCTGCCGAACTGCAAAAATACGTTCAATGCTTTCTTCCAGGTCGATTACTTTCCCATACATGAGCACCGATTTGCCTAAACGGGTCATACGGTTGATCACGCTCTCCAGACCCAGGTACATACTGGATTTGATCAGGTGCTGGGTCCTTACTATTTCCTCGCCGCTTACCCCCTCTTTTAAAAAACGCTCCAGTTCTTTATGCAGTTCTTCAAAAAACCTTCCCACCTTATGGGGGCCTGTCCCTACAAAGACGGCAAAGGAACCGGTGTCGCTGTAATTCGAAGGCGCCGAGTAAACCGCATAGGCCAAACCCTGCTCTTCGCGAATGCTCTGGAACAGCCGCGAACTGATTCCGCCCCCCAGTATGCTGTTCAAAACGTTCAAGGTAAAGCGGCTTTCATCATGATAGGAAAGGCCCGCAACCCCAAGGCAGAGCTGCACCTGTTCGGTTTCCTTGTCCACCATTTGCATGAAAGGAACATAAGGCTGGGGCCGTTCCATCCTAAAGGCTACTTCATCCCGGGAACGGCTCGCCAGGTAGGCGTCCACTTTTTCCCTGATCCGCTCCGGATCTACGTTACCGGCAATGGCTATGACCAAATTGGACGGCTGATAGCTGTAGCGATAAAAAGAATAGATCTCATCCCGGTCGAAGCCGGCTACCGAATCAAGCGTGCCCAAAATCGGGCTGCCCATACTGTTGCCCCGCCATAGCTGACTCATAAATACATCGTGAATGAGTTCATCGGGCGCGTCCTCATACATGTTGATCTCTTCGCTTACAACATCCTTTTCCGTCGCAAAATCTTTACCGGTAAAGCTTGAATTAAAAAGCATGTCAAAAACAATTTCCATGGCTTTATAGATATCCTCATCCAGGGTGCGCGCATAGAGGCAGGTGTATTCTTTGGAAGTAAAGGCATTGAGCTGTCCGCCCATACTTTCAAAGCTTTCAGCTATTTCCCGGGCGCTTCTGCTTTCAGTGCCTTTGAACAGCATATGTTCAATAAAATGACTGGCTCCAGCCAGGTGAGGTTTTTCGTGCCGAGAGCCCACTCCCACAAACAGCCCTATGGCAGCCGACTTGACATGGGGGATGGCCTCGACCACCATTTTTGCCTTGGATTCCAAATCCCAGTACCTTATCATCCCTATTCCTCCATTAACAACATGCTTATTCTATTCTTTGCCCGTCCCTATATTCCTTTTCCAGTTGACAAATTCCTGCCACAGCCGTTTAGGTATAGAAGCCGGTTGCTTAATATCGTTTCCTGCTATCAGGTTAACCCGTTTCAAGAGTTTTCCTCCAGAATATACTTCCAGATAGCCTACTTTATCCCCCTTGTTAACCGTGCTAAACCCGGTAAAAGGCAGCTTGACTTTTTTTTCTAGGCCGGCCGCCCGCACTCCCTGCCACACCTGCAAAGCTTCCGCCGGGTAGACCGATAATTCAAGCGGTTCTCGGTCATTTATAATAAGATTGGCCGAGGGAATTGATTCATCTACTATTTTTACCTTTTGCATACTTTTGAAGCCATAGTCGAGTAAACGCGAACAGTCTCCGGCTCGATCGCCGGAATGCAGTACTACTGCGATCAATTCCCGTTCCTGACGGCGCGCCGATCCTACCAGGCATTGGCCGGCTGCATCAGTTGTTCCGGTTTTTATTCCATTGGCCCCGGGATAGGTATCCAAAAGGCTATTGGTATTATTGATGATGTACGGCTGGGAATATCCCGGGTGTTTAAAATTGGCTTTATTGGTGCCTACAAGGTCGCGAAAGGCGCTCTGGCACATGGCATAGCTACTTATTACTGCCAGGTCGTAAGCGGTGCTGTAAGCTTCCTGAGCAGGCAATCCCGAAGCATTTACAAAACGGGTATGGAAGGCGCCCAGGCAAAAAGCTTTTAAACTCATCAGGTGCCCAAAGAGCCGTTCATCGCCGGCTACATGTTCGGCCAGGACCACCGCGGCATCATTGGCGGACTTGATGAGGGCTGCTTTCAAAAGCTCATTTACGCTGATCTCTTGGCCGGCTTTAAGGCCGATAGTATACTCGGCGGTTTGATCGGCATGCTGGCTGACCCGCGCCATTTCCCCAGGCTGACTGTATTCCAGGGCCAAAACGGCGGTCATAATCTTGGTAGTGCTGGCCACCGCCCTTGGCGAGTCGGCGTTTTTCATCAGCAAAACTTGGCCGGAGCCGGCATCCATGAGGCAGTAATAAGAACTTGAAATGGCGGGAAACGCTGCATAAACCGGCTTTTCCACCGCACCCTGGCAAAGTAGCGATATGCTTATGAGCAGGATAATAACCGTCTTGTTCAATTTGGGGCCTCATTCGGCTTTGGTACAACAATCTGTTCGATGGGCAGCATTTGAAAACCCTCTTCTTGAAGCCGTTGAAGTAGAACGGGCAGCGCTTTGACAGTGGGTTCGGTAGGGTGCATCAAGATAATCGAGTCATTTTGCACTTTATTCATAACCCGTTTTACAATAACGTCGGGACTGGGCTTTTGCCAGTCGATGGTGTCAACCGTCCACATGACCAGATCATAGTTTATGCTCTGCACGCCCTGCATAATCTGGCGGTTTTGCTCGCCGTAGGGCGAAGCGAAAAAAACGGTTCGGTGGCCGGTAATGTCATAGATTACTTCTTCCGCTTTTTTTATTTCAGCAGCACTTTGCGCCGGTAACAATGCTGCGAAATGCAGGTGTTTATAGCCGTGGTTCTGAATGCTGTGCCCCTGGGCGAATATGCTCTGAAGAACTTCCGGGTTCTTTTGCGCCCAGGAGCCGGTTACAAAAAAGGTGGCTTTAGCCCCTGCTTTATTTAACTCCTCCAGCATAGCCGGAATATATTCCTCCCCCCAGTCCACGTTTATGGTGATGGCCACTGCTTTTTGCCCGCTGTTTCCCTGGTAAATGGGCTGAGCGCTGATGGAGGCAGGCTCTGCCGGTTTGGACCTTATCTGGCAATAGGCCGTAATCCCCCCCAGCAGTACCAGAAAGGCCAGGGCGGCAAGCAGGCCGCGCCGCGGCAGGAAAACCGTTCTCATCCCGCTCCCTCCTTGCTAACCTTCTTACATGCCTGTAAGGGACTTTTCGACATCTCCTACATGTCTATTCAGGGCTTGGAAAGGCTATGCGTATTACTCAAAGCCGTATGTCTGGCAGAAAATGCAAATAAACCGAGCCAGCTCGGTTTACTTGGAAGGGTTTTCTTAAGTTTGAATCAACTATTTTAGGTTGGCACTTTGGTAGTATTTTTAAGAACCGCCTTGCGGGAAAGATTTACCCGCCCCTGCCGGTCAATTTCGGTGACTTTCACCAGGATCTGGTCCCCCAGGTTGACCACGTCGGTAACCTTGTTTACCCGGTTTTCAGCCAGTTGGGAAATGTGCACCATTCCTTCTTTGCCGCTGGAACCCAAAACCCCGGGAATGATTTCCACAAAGGCCCCAAATTCCATGATCCTTTTTACGGTTCCCAGATAGGTTTTACCTACTTCGACCTCGGCTACTATAGCTTCTATCAATGATTTGGCCTTTAAGGCCGCCTCCTGATCGGTCGCCATAATGAAGAGGCTGCCATCATCTTCTATATCGATCTTACAACCGGTCTCATCGACGATCTTATGGATAACCTTGCCGCCCGGCCCAATGACCTCACGGATCTTATCGGGGTGAATCTGCATCCTTATCAGACGTGGGGCATAGGGAGAAAGTTCCTGGTTGGGCTCTTGGATAGCCTCCATCATCTTTCCCATGATGAACATGCGGCCTTCGCGAGCCTGTTTCAGGGCAGCTTCGACGATTTCCCGGTTCACTCCGGTAATCTTAATATCCATTTGTACGGCGGTAACGCCTTTTTCAGTGCCGGCCAGCTTGAAATCCATATCTCCCAGGGCATCTTCGATACCCTGAATGTCGCTTAATATGGCAAATCCGTTTTCCCCTTTGACCAGGCCCATGGCTATGCCCGAGACCGGACGTTTGATAGGAACGCCGGCATGCATTAAGGACATGGTGCTTCCGCAGACACTGCCCATGGAACTCGATCCATTGGACTCCAGAACCTCTGAAACCACCCGGATGGTATAAGGGAACTCTTCTTCGCCGGGCAGAACCGCCAGCAAAGCTCTTTCCGCCAGGGCTCCATGGCCGATTTCCCGACGCCCCGGTCCCCTCATGGGTTTGACTTCACCGGTGCTGTAGGGCGGGAAGTTGTAATGATGGATATAGCGCTTTTTGTCTTCAATTCCCAGGCCGTCCAGCAGCTGGTCCTCGCTTAAAGCCCCCAGAGTGGTAACCGAAAGAACCTGGGTTTGGCCTCTGGTAAACAAACCGGAACCGTGCGGCCGGGGCAGTATACCCACTTCGCAGCTGATGGGCCTGATCTCGGTCAGGGTACGCCCGTCAACCCGATCGCCGTCCTCTAGAATCATCTTGCGTACGGTTTCTTTGAGCACCTTGTCGATAAGGGCGTCAATGAGCTTCATATCGTCCGGATAAAGATCGACGAAATGCCCCAGAATGGCGGCTTTGGTTTCGTCCATCTGGGCTTCCCGCATTTTTTTATCGGGATTGCGCACCGCCGACTCCAGCTGGGGCTGGCTGTAGTCCCTTACCTCCTGCTCAATAGCCGGTTCAAGGCTTACAAGCTGAACCTCTACCTTGGGCTTGCCCAGTTCTTCATAAATAGGTTCCTGGAAGGCGACGATCTTCTTGATCTCATCATGAGCGAAGAAAATAGCTTCCAGCATTTTTTCCTCTTCGACTTCGTGGGCGCTTCCCTCCACCATCATGATGGCTTCCTTGGTTCCAGCCACCGTGACATGCATTTGGCTCTGGTGGTATTGTTCAACCGTGGGATTAATAACCAGCTGTCCGTCCACCATACCTACAACAACCGCCGCTATGGGGCCGGCGAATGGAATGTCGGACACTCCCAGAGCAACTGACGCTCCGATAGTAGCAGTTATGTCCGGAGCATTGTCTTTGTCTACCGACATAATGGTGGCAACTACATGCAGATCAGCACGATAACCTTTCGGGAAGAGAGGACGTATCGGCCGGTCAATCTGCCGGGCTGACAGGGTGGCTATTTCAGTGGCCCGGCCTTCCCGTTTGATGAAACCTCCGGGTATTTTGCCGGCCGCATACTGTTTCTCTTCATAGTCGACCGTAAGCGGGAAAAAATCAATGTTTTCCCGCGGCTTGGCAGCCGTGGCAGTAACCAGGACTACAGTATCACCATATCTGACCAGGGCTGCCCCATTGGCCTGTTTGGCTAACTGCCCCACTTCAACGGTAAGTGGCCTTCCGGCAATTTCAGTCTGATACTTGCGTACTATAGCTATTCCTCCTTTCAATAATAATAAAAGTTAAAGAGCGGGCTTACCGCTCTTTACCTGCGCAAACCGAGCCGCGTAACGATGGTCCGGTAACGCTCGAAATCTTTCTTTTTCAAATAATCCAGAAGAGAGCGGCGCTGGCCGACCATTTTCAACAGTCCCCGCCGGGAATGATGATCCTTCTTATTTGCCTTCAGATGTTCATTTAAATAATTGATTCTCTCGGTTAGAATCGCTATCTGAACTTCCGGAGATCCGGTATCGTTTTCATGGATCTGGAACTCCTTAATAAGTTCTCCCTTTTTTTCGTTGGTTAAAGCCAAAATTTCACCTCCTCACACTGTAATCGCCACCAACCAAGGTTAGCGTCGGTGAAAATCGCTAATCCTAGCCCGTGGTTCCAAAAAACCCGGCAGCCCGATCAAGCGTCTGCCAGGTGCGGCCTGATCTTATCAAGAGCCGCTATTTAATATCGGGGTCAGCTTACCTGCGCACGACGGAAACCTGTTATTCAATATTCTCCCAGGCCTGGAGCGCTTTTATACTTTTCCCGATAACAAGGTACATTGTAGCATATTCGGCGAGTATATGTAAACGAAGGAATTAAAGCCCTGGCAACGGCTGACTTAGCAGTAAATCCCGCGCCGCATCCCGGTCTTTCCCGATCTGGGCCTTCAGTTCTTCAATACTGCCGAATTTCCTTTCATCCCTCAGTTTTCGATAAAAATTCAATCCCAGGGTTTCTCCGTAAAGATCCCCTTCAAAATCGATCAGATGAGCTTCAATAGAAATAGCGTCACCACTCAGAAAGGTCGGCACATTGCCTATGTTGACAACCGCCGGCAGCCACTCTCCTTTTCGCCTTACCCGGGCCGCGTATACTCCTTTGCCGGGTACAATCACGTCCTCCTCCACCTGAAGGTTGGCGGTGGGGAAACCCAATAGCGCTGCGCCACGGCGATCCCCTTTAACCACCCGGCCTTCCAAAAGCGGGTAATAGCACAGCATTTCCTTGGCTTTGTCTATGGCTCCCTGTTCCAGGTAACGGCGGATCAGGGTGCTGGACACCACTTCATCTTCAACCCTGACCGGGGATATAACATGAACCTTAAAACCGTATCCCTCCCCCAGGCTTTGCAGCATTTCAGGAGTCCCGGCCCCGCGATGACCAAAGGAGTAATTGAAGCCTACAAAAGCTTCTTTTATGTGCAGCAGGTCCACTAATACCCGTTTAACAAAATCTTCGGGCGTCCAGCGGGCCATTTCCAGGCTAAAAGAGTGATAAATAAGCAAGTCCATGCCCAATTTTTTTAACAACTCGGCCTTCTGTTCGGCAGTCACCAGCATTTTAGGGGCGCGCTCCGGAAAAAGCACCTTGGAAGGGTGCGGCTCGAATATAAAAGCAGCGGCAGTACCATTGTCCTGACGGGCCCGGTCCAGAAGCGTTGTGATCAGTTTCTTGTGACCCAGGTGCACCCCGTCAAAATTTCCCAGGGCCAGAAAAAGGGGTTTTCCTGATGGTATGTAATTGTCGGCTTCTCTGATTACCTGCATCGGCGGTATCACTCCCAGATTAATAATCTTAAAGGGTGGAGCCAGGCCCCGGACGAATTTTTAAGCTCGGCCATCCCCAAAAAGCGAAGGCCTGCAGAGTAGACTCTCACCCGGCCGGTTAAGGGAATTTCCCCCAACTCTATGGCCCGGCCGTTCCTCCATGAGGACTGGGCCTGCTCCGGAATGACGACTTCCGGTAAACTGCCCAGCGGAAAATCGGGCGGAAGCAGATAGGGGCCCAGATCCTGGTTTTCCAACAGATCTAACGAAACCGCTTGGGTTATGTCAAATGGTCCTGAGCGAAGTCGTACCAGGCCGTTTAATACTGCGCCAGTACCTAGTTTTTCACCAATATCATGGCCGAGGGTTCTTATGTAAGTGCCCCGGGAGCACAAGACTTTAATGGTTATTTGGGGCCAGGGTGTAGAATTATCCACTTTCAAGAGCTCCAAACGGTCTATTTTAATTTCCCGGGCGGCGCGGTCCACTACCATTCCCTGTCTGGCCAGCTCATAAAGCCTTTGACCCTGGTGGTGTACCGCTGAATACATGGGCGGAACCTGCATGCTTACTCCCAGGAAGGATTGCAGCACTTCTTCGAGCTGTAGAGGGGCAAAGCTGCTGCAGCCGCTGCTCTCGACCTTACCCCAGATATCCTGGGTGTCCGATGTGGCTCCCAGGAAAAAAGTCGCCTGGTATTCCTTGCGCTGATCGTCTATATATTGCAGGAACTTGTTGGCCTGTCCCAGGGCCACGGGTAAAACACCAGTAGCCATGGGATCCAGGGTCCCCAGATGTCCGATCTTGTGTTTCCGGGGTAGGCGTTTCCTAATTACCCGTATTACATCAAAAGAAGTCAAGCCGGGCGGTTTATTGATATTCAGAAAGCCGTCCAAGCTCTACATCACTTCCTCGATAGCGTCAAAGACCGTCTTTTGCACCTCGTCAAGCGTTCCCGTCAAGCGCGCTCCGGCGGCTTGACGGTGTCCGCCACCGCCAAATTTTTGGGCCAGAGCGGCAACGTCTACCCCGCCTTTGGAACGCCAACCGATCTTTATGACGCCGGGGCTGATCTCGCGCAGCAGAACCCCCACTTCCACACCCTCAATCATACGTGTATAGTTGATTAAACCCTCTGGATTGAGGTCCACGGCTCCAATTTTCACAAGCTCCGCATAAGGCAAAAGCATACAGGCTATGCGTCCGTCGGGGCTGAAGTTCAGGCGCTGCAAGGCCAGGCGGAGAAGATACATTTCTTCCCGGCTCTTCGATTCAAAAAGATTGATCCGGGCCGAGTTGACGTCGACCCCTTTTTCCAAAAGCAGAGCGGCCGTACGCATGGTCCGGCTGGTGGTGCTGCCGTTTAAAAACCCCCCGGTATCCATGAGCAGGGCGGCATAAAGAGCCTGGGCCATACCCGGATTCAGGGCGACGTTTAAGGCCTGTAAAAGCTCGGTGATGATCTCGCCGGTGGCGGCGGCCTGAGGGTCGACGTAATTGTAGTGGGCAAACCTATCGTTGGTCGGGTGATGATCAATATTGATGGTAGGAACCGTCAAACCGGCTGCCCATTCTCTCACTGTATCATGTACCCGCCCCAGGTCGGAACAGTCCAGATAGATCAATCCGGAGAAGTCCATAGAAATTTGCTCCAAAGGCTTGAAAAGTTCAATTCCCTGGAGATAAAGATAATTATGGGGAAGGGGTTCCGCCTGTAATATTTGAACTCTTTTGCCCAGTTCCTCAAGACCCAAGGCCAAGCCGAGTAAAGACCCTATACAATCTCCATCGGGGAGCATATGCCCCAATAAAAGCCAGTCGTCTCGGGAATTAAGCTCTCGCGCAATTTCACCGATGCTATTCATCATTTCCCTTCTCGCTCTTGTTGTCACTCAGTTCCTGAAGCAGTGTGGAAATGCGTATACCGTGCTCAATCGATTTGTCCAGGCGGAACTCCAGTTCCGGAAAATGCCGCACTGCAAACTCCCTGGCCAATTCACTGCGAATATGGCCTTTGGCCTTTTGCAAAGCCCGCATAATCTCTTCCTGGCGCTGCTCCTCAGCCAAAATGCTGAAGTTGACCCGAGCATGGCCCAGATCGTTGGAAACATCAACCCGGGTGATAGATACGGTGCTAAAGTCAATACGGGGGTCCTTGATATCTTCCTGCAGAATCCTGGATATACTTCGCTTGATTTCAACTGCCATTCTATCCTGACGGCGCTTATTCATTCGCCATCCCCCATTTCAACTGTCATTTTAGTCTATAGATGTCGAGGTACTTCTTCCATGGTAAACGCTTCGATAACGTCGCCTTCTTTAATATCATTGAAGTTGTTTATACCCATTCCACATTCATAGTTTTCTACAACTTCTTTGACGTCATCCTTGAAGCGCCTTAAAGAAGCCAGTTTGCCTTCAAATACGATGACTCCATCCCTCAGGATGCGCACATTGGCATTGCGCTGGATTTTGCCGTCCAACACATAACAACCGCCCACTGCCCCTATATTGGGAACCCTAAAGACCTGGCGCACTTCAGCCCGACCCAGGTATTTTTCTTTGTATTCGGGATCCAGCAATCCGACCATGGCTTTCTTGACATCGTCAATCGCTTCATAGATAACCCGGTAGAGGCGCACGTCAATGTTCTCGTCTTCGGCATATTTCCGGGCTTTGCTGTCCGGTCTGACATTAAATCCGATGATGATGGCGTTGGAAGCCGAGGCCAGCATCACGTCGGTTTCCGTCACCGCACCCACCGCCGAGTGGATTACATTCACCTTCACCTCGTCGGTGCTCAAACGGACCAGGGACTGAACCAGGGCTTCGATCGATCCCTGTACATCTCCCTTAATAATCAGATTCAAATCCTTGGCGTCGGCTTCCTTCATTTGACGGAAGAAATCGTCCAGGGATATGCGGCTGTTCTGCTTTTGCTCCTCGATCTTCTTCTCGTTGGCCCTCATGGTGGTTACGGCTTTGGCCGTTTTTTCGTCGCAAGCCTGCACTTTGCTGCCCGCTTCGGGTACTCCGCTCCAACCGGTTATTTCAACTGGCATCGAGGGCAGGGCCTTGTCAACCCGGCGTCCCCGGTAGTCGGTCATGGCCCTTACTTTGCACCAGCTTACGTCGGCCAGCAGGTAGTCTCCAATCTTCAAAGTCCCTTTCTGGACCAGAACGGTTGATATAGCCCCCCGACCCTTGTCCAGCTCTCCTTCGATGACCACCCCTTCCGCAGGGCGGTCAGGATTGGCCTTGATGTCATTCATTTCGGCCAGTAAGAGGATCATTTCCAGGAGGGTTTCAATGCCCTCGCCCGATTTGGCCGAAACCGGGACGAATATAATGTCTCCGCCCCATTCCTCGGCGAGTATGCCGTGCTCGGTAAGCTGGCGCATAACCCTTTCAGGGTTGGCTTCCGGTTTGTCGATTTTGTTGACTGCTACCAGAAAAGGAACTTTGGCTGCGCGAATATGGTTGATCGCCTCAATAGTTTGAGGCATAACCCCATCATCGGCTGCCACTACCAGAACCACTATATCGGTAAGATTCGCCCCCCTGGCCCTCATGGCGGTGAAAGCCTCGTGGCCCGGGGTATCGATAAAGGTAATCCGGTTGTCGTGAATATTTACCTGGTAGGCTCCAATGTGCTGGGTGATTCCTCCAGCTTCACCGGATACTACATTGGCCTGGCGAATTCTATCCAGCAATGAGGTTTTACCATGGTCCACGTGGCCCATGACCGTTACCACGGGCGGCCGGTTTTGCAGGCTTTCCTCATCATCGATAATCTCTTCCAACAGCTTCTGTTCGGCCGACAAGACGCGCCTGACCTTGGTTTCGTAAAGACTGCACACGATTTCGGCGGTTTCAAAATCTATGATCTGATTTATGGAGGCCATTATCCCCAGTTCCATCAGCTTCTTCAAAATATCCGCCGGACTGCGAGTGAGCTTTTCGGCCAATTCGCGAACCGTGATGGTATCTTCAATTTCAATAAGCTGAGGCGGTTGAACCACAACCTCTTCACGGCGTTTTTTATGTCTGGATTTTCTTACGGGACGGGAATAGTCCCGGGAATTTTCTTGCTTGGGGCCCCGGTTGGGTCCCTGTCCGGGTTTGCCAGCGGTCTTTTTGGCAGGGCCTCCTTTTCCAAGCGGCTGGCCGATAGGCCCGGGGGTAGGGCCTCCCGGCCGTGAAAAAGGTGGACGCTGCTGAGATTGACCGGGCCGGGCCGAGGCAGGACCGCCCCCGGGTCTCCCCGCTCCCGGACGGCCTTGCTGTCCCTGCGGAGCAGGACGGCCTTGCTGTCCCTGCGGAGCAGGACGGCCTTGCTGTCCTTGTGGAGCAGGACGGCCTTGCTGTCCCTGTGGAGCGGGACGGCCTTGTCCATAAGGCGGTCTACCCTGTTCTCCGGGTCGGCCTGGCGCCTGGCCGCCGCGATTCTGATCATAAGGCCGGGGTCCCGATTGGGGGGGGCGGTTGTCTCTTCCCGGCGCGCCCGGCGGGCGCCCTTCCCCATAAGGCCTGCCAGGCTGTCCACCAGCCGGCCGGCCCTGATCCGGTCTTGGTTGATATCCGGTTCTGCCCTGCTGGTTTCCGGGCGGCCGGTTGTGTTCCGGTCGTGCTCCACCCTGCCCGGGCCTATTCTGATCCGGTCTATAGGGCTGCTGGGCAGCCGGGCGAGCCTGATTGGGCCGGTTTTGGTTTCCCTGGGGCCGGTTTACAGCGGCATTTCTATCCGTCCCCGGTCGCGGCGCAGGAGAAGTACGCGCTTCCTGTCCGGGCGCCGGTTTGGGCCTGCTTTCCGGGGCGCGAACCGCTCCCCGGCCTGGCTCAGGCGTTGAAGGAGGACGCTCCGTTGGTTTGGCCGGAGCAGGAGCAGCTTCAGATCTTGCTGCGGGCGGTTTGGGGCTGCCGGCTTCCGGTTTACCCAAACGTTTCTTAACCCAGACGGCCTGTGAATCCTCCATAGTACTCATATGGTTTTTAATATCCAGTCCCAGTCCCTGGAGAACGTCTACCATTTCCTTACTGGGTAATCCCAATTCTTTAGCTAACTCGTGCACTCTTATTTTCGCCATTCATCCACCCCCATGCTCTTTGCTGCTTCCGCCTCTTTTATTCGTTTTATAAGAGCTCCCGCAATTCCTTCGTCATTTACTGTCAACGCGACTCGATAGGCTTTGCCTACCGCATTTCCCAATTCATATTTGTCCCCCACTTCAACCCAGGGGATTTTCGCCCTCTGGCAGGCTGACATCAGCGAGTCCCGGCTGGCCGGCGCAATATCGTTGCTGATAACTAATAAACAGGCCCGCCTGCTTATCATACTGGATTTAGCCGCCATAGTCCCGGAGGATATCTTGCCCGCACGGGCGGCCATACCCAGCAGGCCGTATACTTTTTTCATTGCCTCACATCCCCCGCCCTAAAGACCGTTTTAGACTGAATATCATTTGCTCGATTTATCAGGATAGAGTAACCAAGCTAGTACACGCCATTTTGCTCAGGTGGTAGTTTACTTACCTCCTGCCTGACCCTGTCGAGAACCTCGACGGGAATTTCTTTCTCAAGAGCCTTCTGCAGACGCTTCCCTTTGACTGCTTGGTCCAGGCATTCCTGATCGGGGCATATATAAGCCCCGCGTCCGGCCCGTTTCCCGGTGCGATCTATCTCTATACCGCCCTCGGGAGTCCTTACGATACGAACCAGTTCTTTTTTATTTTTCATCTGCCGGCAGCCTACACACATACGCTGCGGCAGTTTACGCATCTTCGCCATCTAACTGCTCCAGTTCCTCAACATCCTCAAAATCATCCAGGTAGCCGGATACCTGACTTTCACTTTTTATATCCACTTTCCAACCGGTCAGTTTAGCTGCCAACCTGGCATTCTGACCCTCTTTGCCTATAGCCAGGGAAAGCTGGTAATCAGGCACCACCACCCGAGCCACCTTTTCATCCTCGCTCAACCGCACGCTGATGACTTTGGAAGGACTGAGAGCATTGGCAATATAGCGCTCCGGCTCCCGGTCAAATTTTATGATATCTATCTTTTCCCCGTTAAGCTCCGATACAATATTTTGCACCCGCAGACCCCGGGGACCTACACAGGCACCAACCGGGTCTATCTTTTCATCCAGCGAGTACACGGCTATTTTGGACCTGGCACCGGCTTCCCGGGCAATCGATTTGATCTCTAACACCCCGTCGTAGATCTCCGGTACCTCAAGCTCAAACAAGCGCCGTAAAAAGTACGGATGGGAACGGGATATAAATATATTGGGCCCTTTGGGGGTATTTTTTACCTCATAGATATAGGCTTTAAGCCTTTGACCAACGTCGTACCTTTCGGTTCCGATCTGATCTTGAGGAAGCATTATTCCTTCGGTTCGCCCCAGGCCCAGGTAAACTGAACGGGCTTCAACCCGCTGAACAACGCCGGTGACAATCTCTCCTTCACGCTCCAGAAACTCCTCGTAAATCAGGCTTCGTTCCGCTTCGCGCAGTTTTTGAATAACTACCTGTTTGGCGGTCTGGGCGGCGATGCGCCCGAAATTGGCCGGGGTAGCTTCCACATAAACCATGTCGTCAACCTTGCAGTCGGGATAGAACTCCTGGGCTTCCTCCAGGGCTATCTCACTGCGCTGGTCCTTGACCTCATCGCTAACCCGCTTTTGGGAGAAGACTTTCACTTCCCCGGTAATCTCATTGAACTCCACGCTGACATTCTGCGCCATGCCAAAGTTCTTTTTATAGGCGGTGTTCAAAGCCGACTTGATCGCTTCAATCAGGGCATGTTTGGGAATGCCCCGCTCTTTTTCTATTTCATGCAATGCCTGTACCAATTCATTAGACATTGTTCAAATCCCCCTCTTAAAATTCTGGTTGCAGGCGAATCATCGATATCATATTCCGGGGAATACTTAAGATTTCACCATTTTCAGCCTCCACCGTCAACTCCTCGTCGGAAAACCCTCTTAAGAAGGCGATGACGGTGCGGGGACCGGCATAAGCTTTAATGGTTTTTATTTTAACCCTATAGCCCGCAAAGCGCTGCAAATCCCGGTCAGTCTTAATCAATCGGTCCATTCCCGGTGATGATACTTCCAGGTGATCATAGTATATATCCTGGCTGTCGATTAAATCTTTTAAGCGGCGGGTTGCTTCACTGCAATCATCCAGGGTAACCCCGCCATCCCGGTCGATAAAAAAGCGCAGGACCTGTTCCTGGTTTTCCTTCCGGTACTGAGTGTCGACCAGTTCCATGCCGCTCTCTGCCAATTTGGTTTCGATTTCGGAAGCTATATTCTCCAAACGAGATGCCGCCAAAACCATACCTCCTTGATGTCAGGTCTCTAATACTCTACTAAAATTCCTGACCCCGAATCACAATAGAAAAAGTGGGTTTTTACCCACTTTGTGTCCGTGCACTACTGATTCGTAAGCTCATTTAAGAGTATAACACAAATAACTCAGTTTATTCAAGTCACTCCCTGATTCCCCTTGTTTAAGCAAACAGCTGAATTTGGTTGCTTTCCGGCAGCCCTTCAAAGCACCGCTGCTGCCTTAATACATCCATACTGGTCTTATTCAGGTGGGTCCTTTGCTGAAAATCTTCCACCGATATAAAAGCTCCCGCTTGCTGAGCCTTTTCAACTCCTTCGGCGGCCGAACGGCCTATATTGGGCAGGGCTGAAAACGGGAGGAGCAGCCCCTGATCCTTTACCAGGTACTTAGCCGCTTGGGACTGATAGATGTCAACCGGATAAAAGTGAAATCCCCGGGCACACATCTCGGCCGCCACTTCCAGAATGGGTAAGAGTTTGCGTTCCTTTTGAGGGGCTTCATTGCCCATCTTGTCGATCTCTTTGATCCGCTGCCGTATCGCTTCATGACCCTTTAACACGGTTTCAGCTTCGAAATCCTCGGCCCGTACGCTAAAGAAACTGGCATAAAAGGCCAGCGGGTGATAAACCTTGAAGTAGGCGATCCGGAAAGAGTTTATTACATAAGCCACGGCGTGCGCTTTGGGAAACATATACTTGATTTTCTGGCAGGAATCAATATACCAGGAAGGCACCGAACAGGCTTCCATACTCTCTATTTCGCCGCTGGAGAGCCCTTTGCCTTTGCGCACCTGCTCCATGATCTTGAAAGCCTGTTTTTTCTCCAACCCCTTTTGAATTAAGTAGGTCATGATGTCGTCGCGATTGCATATGACTTGGTTTAGCGGGGCTATTTCCCGTTCGATCAAGCTCTGCGCGTTGTTCAGCCATACGTCGGTCCCGTGCGACAGGCCGCAAATCCGAACCAGCTCTGAAAAAGTAGTGGGCCGGGTGGACTCCAGTATCTGGCGCACAAAGCGGGTTCCAAATTCGGGGACGCCAATAGTTCCCACCGCTGAACCGGCTTCTTCCGGAGTCAGTCCTAAGGGCTCCACGCTGGAAAAGAGCTGCATGGTTTGGGGCTCGCTGAGGCTGATCCCGGCCGCTTTTATCCCGGTCAGGTCTTCCAGGGCCTTGATTACGGTGGGATCGTCATGCCCCAGGATGTCCAGCTTGACCAGCTGATCCCCGATGGCATGGTATTCAAAATGAGTCGTTATAATTCCTGAATCCTTGTTTTCCGCCGGGTGCTGCAGCGGAGTAAACTCATGTATGTTGTGATCCCGGGGGACTACTATCAGCCCCCCCGGATGTTGTCCGGTGGTGCGTCTGACCCCGGCTATCCCTCTGACCAGACGGTTTATTTCCGAGTTCTTCAACTGCATATTTTTATCTTCGGCATACCTGACTACAAAACCATAAGCGGTCCGTTCGGCAATGGTGGATATGGTTCCAGCTCGAAATACGTTTTCCTTGCCGAATAACTCTTCAACGTACTGATGCGCCCGGGACTGATATTCTCCAGAGAAATTCAGATCGATGTCCGGTATCTTGTCGCCTTCAAAACCGAGGAAGGTCTCAAAGGGAATATCAAAACCTTCTTTGGCAACAACCTTGCCGCATTGCGGGCAACTGGCATCGGGCAGGTCAGCGCCGCAGTCCCGGCCGTCTTCTGCAAACGCGGTCCATTTACACTGGGGACATATGTAGTGGGGGGGCAAGGGATTGACCTCGGTTATCCCGGTCAGATAAGCTATCAAAGATGACCCTACCGAACCTCTGGAACCCACCAGATATCCGTCATCATTGGACTTTTTGACCAGCTTCTGGGCAATGAGATAAAGCACACTGAAACCGTGCCGGATGATTGAATCGAGTTCTTTGCACACCCTGGCTTCGATAAGTTCCGGTAGATTGGAACCATATAGTTGGGCCACTCTATCCCAGGCCAAGCTGCTTATTTCTTCTTCCGCCCGGTCGATTTGGGGCGGATAAAAGCCGTCCGGAACCGGCTTTATATCTTCGATTAAATCAGCGATCAAGCAGGTATTGTCAACCACCACCGCTTTTTTATCATCTTCGCCCAGGAAGCTAAACTCCTCCATCATTTCCGCCGTGGTTTTAAAATAAAGGGGCGCCTGGGCCTGGGCGTCTTCATAGCCTTGGCCGGCTTGAATAATGCGCCTGAAAACTTCGTGCTCCGGTTCTAAGAAATGAACGTCACCGGTGGCCACCACCGGTTTGCCCAATTTCTTCCCCAGGCTTACTATTTTAATCACCAGGCCTTCCAGATCCCGGCGTGAACCCAGCCTCCCTTCCCTTAACAGAAATTCATTGTTGGCCAGGGGTTGTATTTCTAGATAATCGTAGAAAGATGCGATTTTTTCCACTTCGGCTTCATCCGCTCCCTTGAGCAGGGCCTGGAACAATTCACCGGCTTCACAGGCCGAACCGACCAGCAAGCCTTCGCGATATTCTTGCAGCAGAGCGCGTGGTATTTTGGGGAAACGGTAATAGTGGCTGAGGTAGGACGCGCTTACCAGGCGATACATGTTTTGCAGACCGGTGACATTTCTGGCCAGCAACACGATGTGATAGGGACGCTCTCTTTTATCTTCTTCTACCAGGTAGGCTTCAACCCCGTAGAGCAGTTTTATCTTATGGGTGCGGGCCGCCTTATAGGCATCGGGAAAGGCCTGGGTACAGCCGTGATCGGTTATGGCCAGAGCCTGGTGGCCCCACCCGGCCGCTTTTTTCACCAGTTCCTGCACTTCACACAGGGCATCCATGGAACTCATCTTGGTATGAGCATGAAGTTCCACCCGTTTGACGGGTTCCAGATCATCGCGAACCGTTCGGTACTGTTTGTTCCAGGCATCCAACAACATCGCTATCTCATGCAGGTTCGGATCATAATTTACATTTCCGCAGGCTCTAATATAGTCACCGCTTTCAATCTGGTCTTCTTTGGCCTGGTCATAGAAGGCTTTGATGATCAAGCTGTCCTGTCCGTCGGTAAGGTAGTAGAGCACCAAAAGCCGCCCGTCGCGCCTCAAGGTAACCTTTTTATCCCATACTTCACCTTCCACAAGCACTGTGCGCAGGCCGTCTTCCAACTCCTTAAACGGCGTCACCGGGCCGCTGGTCAGTACGGCCTGGCCGCGTTTGTAGCCGTTGCCTTTCTTTTTAGCCGGTCCAGAGCTATAGCCCGGCAAAAGAGCAATGGCTTCCTGCCGGGAAATGTAAACCGGTCCGCCGTTCTCCTGAACGACCGCCTCCAGGGGGCGCACCCTGACCACCACCCGCAGGCGATAATTGTCCCAAAGCCAGGAAGATAATAGATTGCATACCTGTCCTTCCATAAGCTGCTGGTAGGTGTCAAAGTCCGCCGCATGAAGGTCCAGACGTCTATCTTCGATGGTCCAGCGCAGCTGCCGGGGGGCAATCCCAGCCGGCAACAGCGAGTTTAATTGAGCATTATGTTTTTCCAATATCCGGGAAAGAATAGGCTCAACCGTAGACGGATGAATGAGCAACTCCAGGTTCTGAAGGTATTCAAGCTGATGACTCAGCACTTCTGACGTTTGGTCCAGAAGGGATTTGCTGATGGGGCTTTCTTGGTATTGAATATGGAAGCGCCACAGAACCTGGCGGGGTGAAACCTCCACCTTGAAAAGGCGCGTCCCCCGCCATGCGTCGTCAACCGGGTCGATGCCCCAACGGGTTAGAAAGGCATAAAAATCCTGACTCAAACCATACTCCCCTTCTTAATCCTAATTCCTTATACTAGTTCAGGCGATCGATGCTGCGTAAACCCTGGGCTTTGGACAATTCTTCTACCACCTGGTTGATGTTCATTCCACTGGGCAGTTCCACTAACAGCTCTATTTCCAGATCATCCCCGGTATCCAGACGGGTAAGCTGAATATCTTTTATCAAAACATTCAACTCACCCAACTGGGACCCGATAACGCCGACCTGGCCCGGGCGGTCTTCTACCACCAATACCAGCCCTTTATATTCCCGGGTCCCCGAAAATATGTCTTCAATTTTTATAAAGTAGATAAGCACAAAGAGTATGAGTATGGTAGTGGCTATAGCAGGTATGTAGAGACCGGCCCCTACCGCCAATCCTATGCAGGCCACGGTCCATAGACCGGCCGCGGTGGTAAGCCCTCGGACCGTGGCGCCTTCGCGCATGATGGTGCCGGCTCCCAGAAAACCGATTCCACTGATAACCTGGGCGGCGATTCGGCCCGGATCAGCATTCACGGTTTGATTGAAAGAATAATACATGTCCATGGAAACCAGCATGGCCAGTGCAGAGCCTACACATACCAGGGTGTAAGTCCTTAAGCCGGCCGGTCGGTTGAGACTCTCTCTTTCCAGTCCTATTACACCGCCCAGCACACAGGCCAGGGTGAGTTTAAAAATGATTTCAAAAATGCTCATCTCTTGTTTTTCACATCCAACCAAGCAATTGGGTGGCATTAAACGCCAGGCAGCTTATCCCCACAATTCACCAATCAGGTTCAACACTTCCTCCATGCCCATCATATTTATATCCTTTTCCCATCTTTTCTTGACCTCTACCTTATTTTCCTGCAAGGCTTTGGGGCCAACCGTAATACGCAGGGGAATGCCTATTAGATCGGCATCCTTGAATTTGACACCAGCCCGTTCATCCCTGTCATCCAGGATTACTTCTATCCCTTTAGCCAACAGTTGTTCATATATCGACCGGGCCAGATCCATCTGATCCTCTTTTTTACTGTTGACCGGTATTACGATCACCTGGTAAGGGGCCAGGGGCAGCGGCCAGATAATGCCCTGTTCATCGCGGTTCTGCTCAACCGCGGCAGCCATAGTGCGGGATATCCCTATGCCATAGCAGCCCATAACCATGATCTGGGACTGCCCGTTTTGATCCAGAAAAGAGGCGTCCAGGTCCCGCGAGTATTTGTCACCGAGTTTAAATATGTGTCCTACCTCGATGCCGCGGACCAGTTGCAGCGGGTTTTGGCAATGGGGGCAGGGATCTCCGGCCACCGCGTTGCGCAGATCGTTCCACTGCCTCACTTGAAAATCCCTACCCGGACAGACGTTGATATAATGGTAGTCATCCTGGTTGGCTCCACAGTTGGCAGCAGACATCGCTTGTATCTCAAGATCGCCGTAGATGGGAATGTCCAAGCCAATGGGCCCCAGTGATCCGAAGCCGGCACCAAACAGTTCATAAGCCGCCTTTTCATCAGCCATAACCAGGTCCAGGCAGCCCAGCAGGTTCTGGAACTTGACCACATTTAATTCCCGGTCTCCTCTCAGCAAGGCCACTACCGGCTGTCCGTCCGCCAGGCAGAGCAGGGTCTTAATAACCTGGGAAGTGGGGCGCTGGAAAAACGCTGCCACATCTTCGACGGTCTTCTGGCCGGGAGTGTGCTTTTTCTCCAGAGGCAGCGCATCTGTCTGGCCGGGGACCGCTTCCTGACAACTGCATTCCGCTTTTTCCACGTTAGCGGCATAGCTGCACTGTTCGCAATAGACCACTTCGGCTTCTCCGGAGTCGGCCAAGACCATATATTCATGGCTGGAACTGCCTCCGATGGCTCCGCTGTCCGCTTCCACCACCCGGTATTTGAGCTCCATTCTCTGGAATATCTGGTGATAGGCCTCGAACATCTTCTGATAGCTCATATCCAGACCTTGATAATCGACATCAAAGGAATAGGCGTCTTTCATGATAAACTCCCGGCCCCTCATCAATCCAAACCGGGGGCGGATTTCGTCGCGGTATTTGTTCTGAATCTGGTAGAGCATCAAGGGAAGGCCCCGGTAGGAATGTACATCCGCGTTGACCAGGGTGGTTATGATCTCTTCGTGGGTGGGCCCCAGCGCAAAATAGCGTTTGTGGCGGTCCTGCAGGCGAAACATCTCATCGCCGTATACATCCCAACGGCCGGTTTTTTCCCACAGCTCACGCGGCTGGATGATCGGCAGCATCAATTCCTGGCCCCCCGCCCGGTCCATTTCCTCTCGAACGATCTGCATAATTTTTTTTAAGACCCGTTGAGCCAGGGGGAGATAACTGTATACACCGCCGCTCGCTTTTCTGATGAATCCAGCCCGCAATAGTAATTGATGGCTGACCACTTCCGCTTCGGCGGGAACTTCACGCAGGGTGGGAAAAAACAGCTCGGATGCCTTCAAATCAATTTACCTCCTTCATCACCGCTTATCTGTCTGATCTCTTCTATGAGTTCACCAAGCAATTCGTCTTGCTTTAACTTTTTTACAATTTCACCACGGCGGAAAAGCAGGCCGCTGCCTTTTCCGCCGGCGATTCCAATATCGGCCTCCCGGGCCTCGCCGGGGCCATTGACCACGCAGCCCATAACCGCAATTTTAAGCGGGCTGGCCATGCTCCTCACCCGGCGATCTACCTCTTCGGCCAACCCGATCAAATCAAATTCGCAGCGGCCGCAGGTGGGGCATGATATCAACTCAACTCCCCTTTGCCTGAGTCCCAACCCGCGCAGTATCTCATAGGCCGCCCAGACCTCGTCCACCGGATCTCCGGTAAGGGAAACCCTCAAGGTATCGCCAATGCCCTGGTCCAGCAGGATGCCCAGGCCCAGCGCCGATTTGATAAGGGCCCGGTCTTTGGTGCCCGCCTCGGTAATCCCCAGGTGCAGGGGATAGTCTACCTGCCCGGCCATCAAGCGATAAGCTTCGACCGTCATGGGGACCGAGGAGGCCTTGAGCGATATTTTGATATCGGTAAAATTCATGTCTTCCAGAAGCTTTACCTTTTCCAGAGCGCTTTCCACCATGGCCCGGGCATTGACCTCGCCGTGTTTTTCGAGCAGGTTTTTCTCCAGCGAGCCGGCGTTTACTCCTATGCGAATAGGTAGAGCCCTATCCCGGCAAGCATTGACCACCTCCCGCACCCTGACGGTGCTTCCTATGTTGCCCGGATTGATACGCAAACCATCGGCCCCTGCCTCGATACTGCTCAAAGCCAGCCGGTAGTTGAAGTGAATATCAGCGATTATGGGGATGGAGATGCCTTTTTTGATTTTCCTGATAGCCGAAGCGGCCTCCTCGTCGGGCACCGCCACCCGCACCAGCTCACATCCCGCTTTTTCAAGCTTTTTTATCTGGTCCACCGTATCCTCAACGTTCCGGGTATCGGTATTGGTCATCGATTGGACCACAACCGGGTTGGAACCGCCTATAGACAGGGAACCGACCTTAATTGTCCTGCTGATTCTCCGCATATTCTTAACCTTTAAACCACCTGACCAAATCGTGATAGGTGATAACCACCATCAAAACCATAAGCAGGACAAAGCCTATCATATGGATAAAACCCTCTTTCTCCGGTTCCAGCGGTTTACGCCTCACCATCTCCACCAATGCGAATACGATTTTACTGCCGTCCAGCGCGGGTATGGGGAGAAGATTCATTATCCCCAGGTTAATGCTCAAAAAAGCGGTGAAAATCATTAAAAAAACCATGCCCACGGACGCGAATTCTCCAACCATGCGGGTTATACCCACCGGTCCAGCTACGTCCTGCATGGAAGCTCCGCCGGTAAGAGCGTGTCCCAGATAGCTCAAAAGTTCAGCCGTCATCTGATAGGTTTTCTGAAGCCCCATGCCGATAGACTCTATGACCCCAAAACGATGATACTTGACCGAGTTGATAACTCCGATGCCAATGGTGCCGTTCATATCAATCTTAGCCGGTGTGATCGATAAGGTGGATATCTCATCACCCCGCTTGATGCTGATTTGCAAGGGCTGTGATTCGTTTTCATCAGTAAACCGGGCGAATTCTTCCCAGTTTTGCACCGGCTGGCCGTTTACGCTTATGATCCGGTCCCCGGACCGCAGCCCGGCCATTTCCGCCGGCTTGCCGCTGATCACTTTGCCGATCACCGGTTCATTGGTATTTTCCGGTATGCCTATGACCGCAAACGCGGTAATAAAAATCAAGAAAGCCAGAACGAAATTCATAAACGGCCCGGCAAAGGAGACCAGGATCTTTTCCAGGGGGGTGCGTTTCATAAAGCCGTCCGGGTGGTTCAAATCCTCCGATTCTTCGCCGGCCATCCTCACAAAACCGCCGATAGGCACGATCCGCAATGAATACTCCACCCCGTTGCGCGCCGTTGAAATCAACTTGGGTCCAAACCCCAGGCTGAATTCATGCACCGGTATGCCAATCTTCCTGGCCGCCAGAAAGTGCCCCCATTCATGGGCTAAAATCAGAATAGCAATAATTATCAGGGTAATCAGGACGCTCATCTTATTCCCTCCGTCAAATCAACTCGGCACACATCCGCCGGGCCCAACTGTCGGCTTCCATTATAGTCAGTAAATCTGGCTGTTCCTGCCGGTCGTGCTTTAACATAACTGCCTCTACTAAAAACGGTATTCGGGTAAAGGCTATTTTCTGCTCCAGGAAGGCCTGGACCGCCACTTCATTGGCGGCGTTTAAAACCGCCGGCATGGTACCTCCGGCGCGACCTGCCTGGTAAGCCAAACCCAAACTGGGGAAGCGCTCCAGATCCGGTCGGTCAAAATGAATACCGGGCAAGCTGGAAAAATCCAGGGATGGGGCCAAAGACTCCATCCGTTCCGGGTAAGTCAAAGCATATTGAATGGGGATCCTCATGTCGGGAACCCCAAGATGAGCCAGAAATGCGCCATCCTTCAGTTCAACCATGGAATGGATGATGCTCTCCCGCTGGATCAGCACTTCAATTTTACTATAGTCTACCTGAAATAGATGATAAGCCTCAATAACCTCCAGTCCTTTATTCATTAAAGTAGCGGAGTCTATGGTAATTTTAGGTCCCATCGCCCAGTTGGGATGCCTTAAGGCCATATCCACCGTTACTCCCTCTAATTGCTGCCGGGTGTAATCCCTGAAAGGACCGCCCGAAGCGGTCAGCCATATCTTTTCTAAGTTTCTTTCCTCCCCGGCCAGGCACTGAAAAACGGCCGAGTGCTCACTGTCTACCGGCAAAAGCTGGACTCCGCCCGCTTTAACTTTGTTCATCACCAAATCGCCTGCGGCCACGAGCGTTTCCTTATTGGCCAGGGCCACCCGTTTACCGGCCTCCACCGCTGCAATAGTCGGCCTTATCCCGACCGCTCCGCTCAATGCCACCAGGCTGATTTCGGCTTCAGGCAAAGCGGCCATCTCGCAAAGTCCCTCTATTCCAGCCGCCACCCGTACCCCGCTTCCCACCAAGCGCTTCAACGGAATATAGGCCTGGTCGTCTCCTACCGCAACATAACGCGGTTTAAAGCGCTCTACTTGTTCAGCCAGGAGCTCGACCTCATCCCGGGCGGCCAGGGCCAGGACCTGATAGCGGCCGCCGTATCGCTCGATGACTTCCAGGGTCTGCCGGCCGATTGACCCGGTTGAACCTAAAACCACTACCTGTGAGGCTGCTGTCATTTATTATTCCTCCGTTTAAACCTGTCGAATATACCCACCCGGTAGCAGGCCATAAAAATTACCACCAGCACCGGGCCCAAAATCATTCCGGTCAGCCCCCCCAGCTGCAGTCCCACATAAAGTGAAATCATGGTAGCCAGAGGATGAAGCCCCAGATTGTCTCCAACAATTTTGGGTTCCAGGAACTGCCTGACTACCGAGATTATAACATACAACACCAGTAGCCCCACCGCAAATTGGGTTCGGCCCACCGCAAACTCCCATATGATCCAGGGAATAAAGATGGCAGCCGGACCCAGAACCGGGAGTATATCAAAGATCCCGGCTAAAATGCCTATGGTTAAAGCGTATTCTGAGCCCAAAAGGCGCAGCCCTACCATGGTGAGTACAGCGGTTATGCTTATTAAGATGCTGTAGGCTCTGACAAAACCGACCAGAGCTTTGAATAATTCAGCAATGATATTGCGGGTTTGACTGCGGGCCTGAGCAGGTAAAACCGTCAGAAAAAACCTGCGTAAAAGCGCCCGGTCTTTAACGATAAAAAAGGTTCCCACGGTAGATATCAGCAAAAACACGGCCGCGCTGGGCAGCATGGCGAAGAGCTGCACCATGATGTTGATGGCGCCGTTAAGGGCCCCCTGCAGCAAAATCAGGGCCTTATCCAGGTTGTTTTGAAGGGAGGATTGTATGGAAGGCGGCAGGTTGAGCTGTATATACAACAACTTGAACTGGCTTATGGCTTCCACCACCCGGCTGGATATTTGCCCGGAATAACTGCTTACCAACGGATAAAGGCCGGACAATTCGTGGATGATTTCCGAAATGAGGAGAAACAGTAGAAAGCACAGGGCGCCAACTACTAAGATCAGGCTCAAAATGACGGCCAGACCACGATTCAAGCGCAGATATTTTTCAAACCGGCTGACCACCGGTTCAATCAGTACCGCCAAAATGGCAGCCAGGATAAAAGGCAAAAATAAGACAGGTAGGACTGATAAAACCTTACCCAACCAGGGCAGGAGATATATAATAAGCAGGTAAAGGGCTAAAAGCCCCATCACCAGTATGGTTAAACGAACCAGAATCTTTAGCTGCTTCAGCAGATCAGGATCCATGCAACCACTCCGATCCTTTTTGACAACGCAGCCCGGTGATATCTAAAGGCTACTGACTAGTAGTAGTCAGTAACACCTAAAACTTTAATTTCCCGCCGGCCAAATTTCCGCAGGGCTTTGTTGTCGTCAATCGCAATACGTCCAGTAT
>DHRK01000027.1:0-13987 GCA_002410325.1 Syntrophomonas sp. UBA5314 | reverse complement strand
ACTCATTCCTCCGCCTTCCCCTGTGAAAATTTTTCTCGGCGGATAAACTAAACTTTTAGATGCTACTGACTACTAGATACACCAGCGGCAACACCAGTAAAAAACTGTCAAAACGATCCAGTACCCCACCATGCCCCGGAATAATGCGGCCGCTGTCTTTGGCTCCCCAAAAGCGTTTCATTCCCGACTCAAACAGATCGCCCAACTGAGCGCAGATGCTACCCGCTATAGCCAGTAATACTACTTTGGATGGGGACAAGGGCAGTTGTACCAGTTGAGACCAGGCCCAGGCCAAAACGGCGGCCAATAGCAACGCCCCTAGAGCGCCTTCCCAGGTTTTGTTGGGACTTAGCAAAGGGGTTAGCTTATGTTTCCCCCAAACCCTGCCAAAAACATATCCGCCGATATCACTCCCCCAGGTTATCAATAAACAAAGCATTACAATGGCGAAGGCACCGGGAAAAGCTGCCAGGCGGAGGGCAAAACTCATCAGGAATCCTATATAAGCAGCGCCTAAAAGACTCAACGATACATCCGACCAGGTATAGAGGGGATAGCGCAAGACAAACAGGGCTATCACCGCCAAAAGACCTAATAAAGCTGCGCCAGGCAAACGCGTCGCCAGAGCGTCAGCAAAAAGCAGGATCAGCATTATCAATATAGCCGGTATTACAAGTGGATTTTGGTGGGCTCGGCGCATCATTTGCAGATACTCTAATAAAGCCACCAAAGCCAGGATGATGAATAAGGCCTTCCAGTAAACGCCGCCGGCATATAACAAACCCAGGATAACCGGTATTCCTATCATAGCACTTAAGATACGCGTTTTAAGCATCGGTTTCGCCCTCTCCCGGCTGCCCGAGTCCTCCAAAACGACGCTCGCGCTGTTGATAGGCTTTTATGGCCTTCATCAATTCTTCCCGGTTAAAATCGGGCCAAAGACATCCGGTGACCCAGAGTTCGGCATAAGCGATCTGCCATAAGAGAAAATTGCTGATCCGCATCTCGCCAGCCGTCCTTATCACCAGGTCGGGATCAGGCAGCCCGGCCGTAAAAAGCAGCTCGGAAACCGCCTGTTCATCAATATCTTCCGGAGCCAGTTGGCCCTCCACGGCCAACTCGGCCAGGCGCCGCGCAGCGCGCACCAGTTCCAGGCGAGAGCCGTAATTAAGAGCAATATTAAATATCAACCCCGAGTTGTTCCTGGTAAGCTGGATGGCTTCACGGATCAAATCCTGGCAGTCTAAAGGCAGCGGGTCCAGATCTCCCAATAAATTAATACGTACATTGTTGTCGTGTAATTCCTTGAGTTCTTTGTGCAGGAACTCAACCAGCAAGCGCATTAAAAAACTGACTTCCTCATGGGGACGCTTCCAGTTTTCGGTGGAAAAAGCGAAAACCGTCAAGACCGGAATCCCCCATTCATCGCAGGCCTTCACCACTTCTTTAAGAGAAGTCATTCCGGCCCGATGACCTAATGTACGGGGCATAAGCTTTTTCCTGGCCCAGCGCCCGTTGCCATCCATAATGATAGCGACATGGCGGGGCATCTGTTCACTTTTTAGGTTGTAAGTAATTTTGTCGTTTTTTTTCGGCAAATTATAACGACTCGCTTTCCCTTAATCACCGGCAGAGTATTTTGGGGCATCTAAATTAATAAACCCCCAAGCGGGGGCCTAACATTATACCTATTATAACCATTGCCGGGACCAAATTAAACCATCAAGCTAAACTTCCATGATGTCCTTTTCTTTGGCCGCCATGATGGAATCTATGTCTTTTATATATTTATCCGTAATTTTCTGAACTTCCTCCATGCCCTTTTTACTCTCGTCTTCGGAAACCACTTTATCCTTTTCCGCCGCCTTCATAAAATCATTCTGTTCGCGGCGAATATTGCGAATGGCCACTTTGGCCTCTTCGCCCCTCTTTTTGACCACTTTGACGATTTCTTTTCTTCTCTCCTCGGTCAGCTGAGGAACCGCCAAACGGATTACATTTCCGTCATTGGACGGATTAATACCCAGATCGGATTTCATAACCGCTTTCTCGATCTCGGGAATGCTGCTTTTGTCCCAGGGCTGAATGACCAGCAATCTTGGTTCGGGAACCGTTATATTGGCTAGCTGGTTCAAGGGAGTGGCCTGCCCGTAGTAGCTGACCATCAACCTGTCGACCATGGCGGGGTTGGCTCTTCCCGCTCTCAAGGTAGCCAGATCCTGAGTCAGGTGTTCAATGGTCTTGTTCATGCGCCCGTCGGTTTCATTGATCATATCTTTAATCATCGCTATTCCTCCCAACAAAGGTTCCGATTTTTTCTCCCAGAACCGCTTTCATAATGTTGCCGTTCCTGGTGAGATCAAAAACGATAATTGGAATCATATTGTCCATGCATAATGAGGCGGCGGTCGAATCCATAACTCCCAGGCCCTGGTTTATGACATCCATATAGTCAAGGAAATCGTATTTCTTAGCCCGGGGGTTGGTTTTGGGATCGGAGTCGTATACTCCATCAACCTTTTTAGCCATAAGTATCACTTCAGCCTCAATTTCAGCCGAACGGAGAGCAGCGGCAGTATCAGTTGAGAAATAGGGATTGCCGGTTCCAGCTGAAAAAATCACTACCCGGCCCTTTTCCAGATGCCTGATCGCCCGTCTTCTGATATAGGGTTCAGCCACCTCTTTCATTTCTATAGCCGACATTACCCTGGAGCCCATATCAAGCTTCTCCAGAGCGTCTTGCAAGGCCAGGGCATTGATTTCAGTGGCCAACATGCCCATAAAATCAGCTGTCGCCCGATCCATCCCCTGCGCGCTGCCTGCAACTCCCCGCCAGATGTTGCCGCCACCTACCACGATGGCGACTTCGACTCCGGCCTTTACAACTTCAATTACTTGTCGGGCGATAGACACCAGCACCTCAAAGTCAATTCCAAACCCGCCTTCACCTGCCAGAGCTTCCCCGCTGAGTTTTAATACTATGCGTTTGTACTTCGGCTTTTGCATAAATAAATGCTCCCTCCCGGCTTACTCCCCTGCTAAGCTACTAACGTGCCTGGTGCGGTCTATTTATCCGCTATCTGCGCCATAACTTCGGTGGCAAAATCCACTTTTTCCTTTTCAATCCCTTCACCCAGTTGGTAGCGGGCAAAACGCCGAACATTTATATTTTCCCCAATCCGGGCGATCTGCTCCTGGATTATAACCATGACCGTTTTATCGGGATCCTTGATGAAAGGCTGTTCTAACAGGCAGTTGTCTTTGAAGTATTTCTCCAAACGGCCTTCAACCATCTTTTCTATTACCTTCTCCGGCTTGCCTTCTTCCCGGGCCTGGGCCTTTAAAACCTCTTTTTCATGCTCGATGATCTCGGCCGATACCTGTTCCCGGCTGATGTATTCAGGGTTGGACGCCGCGATCTGCATGGCAATATCGTAGGCCAAGCTTTTAAATTCATCGGTTTTAGCCACAAAATCAGTCTCGCAGTTCACTTCTACCAAAACCCCGATTCGGCCGCCGCCATGTATGTAGGAAATAACCGTACCTTCACTGGCTACCCGGCCGGCCTTTTTGGCTGCTTTGGCCAACCCTTTGGTGCGCAGTTCGTCAACCGCCTTATCCAGGTTTCCCTCAGTAGCCTGCAAAGCCTTTTTGCAGTCCATCATGCCCGCCCCGGTCATCTCTCTCAACTCTTTAACCATTGCCGCTGTAATTTCCACTGGACCTTTACCTCCTCGATTTTAAGGAATAATGTTCACAAAAAAGGGGTGTAAGGAAATCATCCATCACCCCTCAACCACGTTACGCCGTCATCTGTTCTCCCTGTTTGCCCTCCAGAACCGCATCGGCTATTCTGGAGGATATAAGTTTCACTGCTCTAATAGCATCATCATTTCCTGGAATCACGTAGTCGATTTCATCAGGGTCGCAATTGGTGTCTACAATGGCTACCACCGGAATGTTAAGCTTGCGGGCCTCCGCAACTGCAATTTTTTCCTTGCGCGGGTCCACTACGAAAACCGCCCCGGGCAGCTTATCCATATCTTTGATTCCTCCCAGGAATCGCTCCAGTCTCTCCGTTTCGTTGCGTAAGCGGGCTACCTCTTTTTTGGTAAGAACATCAAAAGCTCCGTCTTCTTCCATCTTTTCCAATTCCTTGAGACGAGAAACCCGCTTCCGAATGGTCTTGTAGTTGGTAAGCATACCGCCCAGCCAGCGCTGGTTTACGAAAAACATCCCGCAACGGCGTGCTTCCTCCCTGATAGTCTCCTGAGCCTGCTTCTTGGTCCCGACGAACAGAACCCCTTTCCCATCCTGCACCACACTTTTAACAAAGGCATAGGCTTCATCAAATTTCTTGACCGTCTGCTGCAGGTCGATAATGTAGATGCCGTTGCGCTCCATATAGATGTAGGTTGACATCTTGGGGTTCCACCGGCGGGTTTGGTGTCCGAAATGTACTCCTGCTTCCAGGAGTTGCTTCATGGTAATTACTGACACCAGCAACACCTCCTTTTCAGTTTTTTCCCTCCGCCGCTTCATTATGAACGTCAACTGTTTCCAGCACTGCCGCTCATTCCACCAGCGTGTGTAATCACCATCAGATAATATATCACAAATCTGTCCAAATTGGCAAGGAACTATACTTGCATTATAATCGGGCCAAACACTCCATTAAAATACCTCAAACGCCATGGCTTGCAGGTGCATAAAAAAACCCGCATTTTTTAACGGGCTTAGCTTTTTTATCAATTTGGCCTCCGGTTATTTAAGCGTTGCTGGCCATCTTTCTCTTGGTCAAATTCATAATTAGATTAATTTCACTTTGCCCCCGGCCCAGGATGCGGGCTATTTCTTTTTGATCATAGCCCTGTTCGGAAAGGGTGCGAACCGCCAGGTAAGGATGAGCCTGCTTTATCTCATCCATGGAGAACTGCCGCCCTCTGGCGCTGCCGGTTTTGTTAAATTCCGTCTTTTCAAGCGTGGCAGCCGCTGCCGCAGCGACATTGGGCGGGAACGAAGGTTGCGGTGGCGCCGCATTCTGTTCTCCAAAGAACCACTGGGCCTTGAGCGCTGCCAGCTGCTCAGCACTTAAAACCTTCATATGGTGGTTTATGGGAAGGCCCAGCTGCCGGCAAATATTCAGAATCTCTTTACTGCTGGTCTTAAGCTCCTCGGCCAGTTCGTGAACCCTGGGACCACAAGCTGCTGCGCCAGCGTTGATTCCGGGCTCGGGTGCTTCATCATTTATTGCCCTGGAAAACTGAGGACGCGAATTAAAAACCGCCGCTGGCATTGTCTTTACCGGCGAACTATCATCAGATTGCTGTGCAAATAAAGCTTGACTCCCGGCTTTCTCGGGCACCCGGAGCCTGGAAATTAATCCTGCCGGTAATGATGGTTCTTCGGGTCTGGCTTCCGCCGCTTGCGGCTTGGCGCTTGGAGATTCGGCCCGGTATTCAGACATGGACGGATCGGCAGAAAGCACGACAGGTTCGGGCTCTGCTTCGACCTTCATCCTGCGTTCCAAATCGTCCACCAGGTCTCTGCTCATATTTATAGTATTTAACATCATTTCCTCTAAATCACATTTTACTTCCTGGGCTTGCAGCAGGCTGGCCTTCAATTCTTTGGAACAATTTTCCATAAACGACTTTTGGCGGTTGACGCTATACAGCGCCACCGCTATTAAGATGCCAGCCATAATGCAGATCAAGGTGATGATTTTTCCCCACCGCCTTATATGGTGATATCCAAGAGATGCCCCGAATCATGGTTATTTAGACTCTTACTGTCGTTATTCGCCTCATTTTCATGTTTTCCTTTTTTTTCTTGGCTATTTTTTTCTTTTTTTTGCTTTTCTTGTCGCTGATGGATTTCAGCGTGCTCACTTTTTAGCATCTGGTTGACTTCTTTGGTATTATGCTGAGTCTCTTGGGCTATGGCTTGGACAAATTCCTGCTGCCGTTTATCGTGATCGATCTGCTGGGTGTGTTGAATACGAGCTACATCGCCCACCTTCTGAACCAGGACTTGCATGTCTATGCTCCTGATGCTCATAGCAACTTCACCTTCCCATCTTAACGCAGCGAGGTAACCTTGATTTCGCCCTTATCCAGGACAAAAGCCGAATACTTAATGGGATCATTGACTACGTGGACGCACTGGCCAATAGAGAGCCTCACTCCGGGATACACAATTTCCCAGACCGATATCCGTGCATTGCTGCTCTTTTCAAATTCCTGTTCCAAGAATACCATTCTCTCTTCGATCTGCTGCAATTCCCGGCGCTGCTTTTTAAATTCGTCTAAAATGCGCAGCAACAGCTGCCGCTTTTTAGCGTCAAGATCATCCATGGACATCCCTGATCTCTGAAAAACACTTATGTTGTGTCCCAGGTTGTCAACGCTTTTTTTCATTTCTCCATGGGCTTTGCCCAGCCGGTGATACTCCTCCCGATAATAGGGGTTGACACCTACTTCCACCGCCGTTTGGGTAGCCAGTTGGGATCCCAGTATTTTGCACTCGACTTCTCCGGAAGCCTGGATAACCCCGCCGACGATAATGCCTTTTTTGTCTATAACCTTGACATTTCCGCCCGCTTTAACCTGGGACTGCATGATGGCTTCCCGGATGAATATGTTTTTGCCCGCTTCAATTCTGGAATTCTCCACAAAACGAGCCTGCAGGTTTTCTCCGGCTTTTACCAGTCCTTTAAGTCCTCCGGTTATTCCTCCCATTACCTGTATACTGCCTTCGGCAGTTACCTCGGCATTTTCGATAAAACCACGTATTTCTATATCCCCGCCGGCTTTAACTTTAAAACCGGAGGCTACACTGCCGTTTATCAATACATTGCCTACGAAATCAATATCCCCCGATGAAAAATCCACATCTCCATCTAGATTGTAGACCGGGCTGACCACGACTTTGCCCCCGACCAGGCTTACATGCCCGTCTACGGCAGCATACAGCTGGTTCTCTTCAGGGTTGGCCACGGTGTTCTTGCCCCGGGGCAGCGCTAAGTCACGGCCCGGTTTGGGCGGTACTTCTTCGCCCAGCACATTGTAACCCGGAGTTCCAGGTGTAGCCGGTGTTTTTAAAACCAGCAACTCCCCGCGCCGAATGTTGTTTATGAGCCCCAGGTTGTGGTAATCGGCAACGCCCTTTTCGTCAATAGCCGGCGCCAGTTTCTGGCTGGGAAGCGGAAAAAAGAAATCCAATTGGGCGGCCTGGCCGTCAACCGGCAGGGTGCCCTGGGCAACCACCGCTTTTTCCTTTCCGTTTACTATCAGCTCTTTTAATCTTTCTTCATGAATACCATATACTATATTATGTTCAGTCAGGGTTTGTACGGCCTGGTCATAAGTACAAGGCCGGCCCTGGCCGTCGGGTGGCAGAACTTCCAAAAATGCAGCCATTTTAGCGCTGTCGAAATAAACCTTTAACGAGCCGTCCCTGTTATGCTCGTTTTCCATAATTCTAGCCCCCTTTATTAAGCAAAAAGATCCGTCTATCTATTTGTAACCCCAACCTAAAAAGACCTGGGACAACGTATTACCCAGGACCGCGAACCTTCCCTGATATGCGTTTTCCTTGGCTAATACGTCCGCTACCTGAGCATCTGTTTCTTTTTACTGAGACTACCCCGCAGCCTCAGAATCGCCTTGGTATGCAGCTGGGAAATCCGGGATTCAGAAAGAGTAAGTACAGCTCCGATCTCCTTCAACGTCAAACCTTCATAATAATAAAGATAGACAACGGTCTTTTCTTTTTCCGGCAAACGGGCAATAGCCCGGGCTAAAGTCTCTTTGACTTCGGTAAACTCTGCCATTTCCAGTGCATCTACGGCATCTTCATCCTGCAAGATGTCAACGATGCGTTTCTTGCTGTCATCGCCTTCTTCACCGGGAAGAAAATCATCTAATGATATTATCGTAGTTGCAGCAACTTCTCTTAATAGAACCGCCAGATCATTCAGGCCGATGCCCATTTCCCGGGCCACCTCTTCATCGCTGGCCGAGCGGCCCAGCCGGGATTCAAGGGTGGCGTAGGTTCTTTCCAGCTCTTTGCTTTTCTGGCGCAGGGATACGGGTACCCAATCCATGGAACGCAACCCGTCAATCATAGAACCCCTGATCCTGGTTATGGCATAGGTTTCGAATTTAATATTGCGCTTGTGATCGAACTTCTCCATGGCGTCGATCAAGCCTTCGATGCCATAGGATATCAATTCATCCAACTCCACCAGGGACGATAGGTTGATAGCCAGACGATTGGCCACGTACTTCACTAGTGGAGCATACTGAATTATGAGTTCGTCTCTGGCTTCCAGGGAGTCCTCTTCTTTATAATGAAGCCATAATAAGCTCTTCTCACTATTCAAATAATTCTCTCCCCATACCCGATGGTTTTTATCAATAGCTCCCCATTTTCCGGATCAAAAGTTATGGTACGCCCGTAGTTGCCTCCGGTATCATTGGCCACCAAGCGAATGCGCAGCCTGTTAAGCTGTTCTTCCACGGCCGCCGAATTGCGGAACCCTATCTTCATGATATCGCTGTCACCGGAAAATTTAAACATCTGCGCTCCCCCCGCGATTTTGGCCACCAATCGGGACCGGGCAGCGCCAGTTTTATCCAATTCCTCCAGAGCCAATTCAATAGCCGTATCAGCAAATTTAGCCCGGTTAACGGCATTTTTGGCCTGCAGACTGGAAGGCAGCATGATGTGTGCCATACTGGCCAGTTTTTTACCTGGATCATACAGGCAGATGCCAATGCAGGAGCCCAAACCCGGAGTCATCAGTTTGTCGGGAGACTGTGCTATTTTCATATCGGCCATGCCCACCTGGATTATCCTGCTCATTAAAAGTTCACCCCGAGTGCGGAAAGAATTGTGTCGAGAGCTCCCGGTTCAGGGAGCAGAAAGAAGTGCCCCACGACATCCTGATCGTCTTTTTTAAACAGGGTGTCCAGGAGCAAAACACTGTCCCCCACCTGCCCGTATTCGGCCAGGATAGCCCCCAGAATAGCACCGGCCATATCAATGGCCAAGGCCGGAACGGACGGCGTAAAGCTCAGCTGGGTAAACATGGACAATGCATTAAGGTAGGTGGCTGAAATAATGTTGCCGACCTCCATCATAGCCGATATATCAAGATCACTCAGGTTTTCCGGCTGGGTGCTCCCCGGGCTTCTTCCCATCAACATGTCAACTAGAGAGCAGCCCTTTTCCACCTCCATTAAAAACAAAATGTTGGTGGCCGCTTCTCCGGTAACATTTAAATAGATCCCCACCGCGTAATTATCTGCCCCACCGACCAGTTCAGGAACATCACCAAAAGCCAGTATGTTGATCTGCGGCACATTCATGTCTATTTTCGTATTGATCATCTGAGCTAGAGCGGTGGCTGCATTGCCCGCCCCGATGTTCCCGATCTCCTTTAATGCATCGATCTGCAGACTGGATAATTCCTTAAAATCCACCACTGTTTGCCTCCCCATTTAATCAAAGATTTTATTTAGGTCAAGGAGGATCATAAGTCGGTCGTCAACCTTGACAACTCCCTTAATATGTTCGGAACTGGCCGATTCATAGACCCGGCCGGTCTCTTCTATGTCTTTGGCTTTGATGTTTATCACTTCGGAAACCTCGTCAACGATAATTCCCACTTTTAGATCATCGATCTGAAAAACGATAATCCGTTTATCCTCCTCATCGCCGGCTGACTGAATAGAGTATTTGGTATGCAGATTTATAATCGGCACGATATTACCCCTCAGATTTACGACGCCCTCGATGTACCTTTCGGTTCGGGGAACGCGGGTAATGTTTAGCAGCCGGTTGATTTCCTGAACATGCAAAATATCAACGGCATATTCTTCCTTTCCCAATTTAAAGGCGACAATCTGAATATCCTGGTTTGCTTCATAACTTGACTCTATGGGTGCACTTTCTATGTTTTCCATTATTCTCGCCTCCCTTAAAAGAGTGTCGAAATGTCCAGAATCAACCTTACATTACCGTCCCCGGCCACGATCGCCCCGGCGATCCCGGGTATCCCCAGGAAGAGCCGGCCCAGTGATTTTATAACGATCTCCTGCTGGCCAATCAAAGTATCAACTACCAAGCCGATCTGCCGGTCACCCTTTCTCACTACCACTACATACATGCTTTCATTTTCCTGTTCCGGGTCGGGCAGGCCCAAAAGGCCAGTAAGCCTATACAAAGGCAGGACGGTTCCCCGCAGCTGAATGACCTCTTGTTTTTGCATCATTTTTATTTCCTGGCTGCTGATCATGGTAGTTTCATCAACCGCACTCAAGGGTATGGCATAGACCTCGTTCTGAACGGCAATCATCAAAGCCTGTATAATAGCCAGCGTCAAGGGAAGCTTGATTCTGAAACGGGTTCCCAAGCCGGGCCTGGCTTCTACAAATATTTCGCCGCTTAGGGCTTCAATCTTGCTTTTTACAACATCCAGCCCCACTCCCCGGCCGGATACATCAGTTACCGTGCCGGCTGTGCTGAAGCCTGGATAAAACAGCAGGCCTATGGTTTCATCCCATCCCATCAATTCTGCCTGTTTGGTATCAATAAGGCCCTTTTCCACAGCTTTTTGCAGGACCCTTTCGGTGTTGATTCCCCCTCCATCATCCTCTACTTCGATGTAAACGTTGTTCCCTTCATGGCGGGCCCGCAAAAGAACCGTTCCCTTGGCCGGTTTGCCTTTTACCAGACGCTCCGCAGTAGGCTCGATGCCGTGATCGATGGCATTGCGCAGCAGGTGAATCAGGGGATCGCCTATTTCATCAATTACCGTGCGATCCAATTCGGTTTCTTTTCCTTCTATAATGAAATCAACTTCTTTGTTGAGCTCTTTGGAAAGATCCCTGACCATGCGGGGGAACCGGTTAAAAACCTGTTCGACTGGAACCATCCTGACCTTCATGACCACCGACTGCAAATCGGTGCTTATCCGGTCAATCTGTTCCATCGCTTCATTCAGCTCGATAATTTTGCGGTTGGCGGCGATCTGCTCAAGCCTCCCCTTGTGCATCACCAACTCCCCAACCAGGTTCATCAAATTGTCCAGTCTCTCTATATCAACTCTTACCGTCTGTTTGATTTTAGCTCCCTTTTTACCGTCTTTAACGTCCCCGTCCAAAACCAGGTTTTCCGCTTCCGTTTTCGCCGCCGACGTCTCGCGGGGGGCCAGTTGAGTCAAGGCAATGGCTTCATAACCGGCTACACTGATTTCGGAAATGTTGTTGAGGCGCTTTATGGTTTCATCCAGCCCGTTTTTGGACACTAGCAAAACCGTGAAGTTTCCGTCAAACTTTCCGTCGTCTATATCTTGAGCCGAGGGAACGCTTTTGACAACCTCGCCATCCTCCTCAAGCGCTCTGAACACCATATAGGCCCTTACCGACTTCATAAGGCAGTCCCGGTCTATCTCAATTTTCATAGCGTATATTTTCATCCCGCTATTTTCCGCAACTTGAAGAATTGAATGCTCATATTCATTTATATCAATCCCGTTAACACTTGATAAAGCTGCTTCCCGGGGCGGGGGGCTCTCTAAAACCAATTGCGGTTCAGCGGCGGCAGCTGCTTCCTGTGCTCCCAGCCCTGACTTTATACCGTCCAGCACTTCAATCAAATCACGGTTGTCGCTTTCCCCGCCATGGCCGTTTTCAATATTTTCGACAATACTCTGGATACGGTCAAAAGATTTGAATAGAGCATCGACTACATAAGGGCTGGCGGTTAGCAGTCCCTCTTTGAGATCCGACAAAATATCTTCCATGTGGTGGGTCAAATCAGCCAGATCCTCAAAACCCATGGTTGAAGACATTCCCTTTAAAGTATGGGCGGAACGGAAAATTTCGTTGAGGCTTGAGCCGTTGTCGGGGTTCTTCTCCAGTTCCAACAGCTTCTGGTTGAGATTTTCCAGGTGTTCCTTACTCTCCTCAAGAAATACATCCAGATACTGCGACATATCCATTTTCATTCAATAATCCCCCCACAAGTCGATATACTCAGTAAGCTTGCAGCAGCCTTATTATTTCTGCGCTTATTTCAGGTAGTGGTACAACTCTATCAACTTTGCCCGTTTCAACAGCCGCCTTTGGCATCCCATATACTATACAGGTCGATTGGTCTTCAGCTACAGTTTTACCGCCCCGGTCTTTAACCATCGCCAGGCCTTTCGCCCCATCGCTGCCCATTCCAGTCATAATTACACAAACCATCCGCGACCAGAACTGCTCTACCGCCGATTCCAGCATAACGTCTACCGAAGGACGATGACCGCTCCGGGGAGGGTCCTGATTCAAGGCCAGGTGCAGACTCCTCCCCCCCTGAGTTATCTGGGCGTTGACCGCCATGTGGAAGTTTCCGGGGGCTATGTAAACGCATCCTGGCAATACCTTCTCTCCATGCTCCGCTTCTTTCACCCGGAGCTGCGACACCCCGTCCAGGCGCTCGGCCAGCGATCTGGTAAAACCAGCCGGCATATGCTGAACTACCAGGACTCCGGCACCGAGATTGCCGGGCAGGTTGGGAATCACCCGGTGCAATGCTTTGGGGCCCCCGGTCGACGTTCCGATCAGTACCAGCTTATTTAAAGCGGCAGTCAGATCTAGGACCTTTTTATCAACCTGCGTTTTCTGGAAAGTCGACTTTAAATCTGCACTTCTATACAAATTCTGCAATTTTTTCCTCGCACCTGCTGCTACGAGAATTTTTCTTTTTAACTCCTCGCCAAATTCGGTCATATTGTGAGGAACCCGGACCGTTGGTTTGGCAACAAAGTCCACCGCGCCCAGTTGCAGGGCTTTTAAAGTCTGTTCGGTTCCCTGTTTGGTCAGACTGCTCACCATTATGACCGGAACCGGATTGGTCTTCATAATCTGTTCCAAAGCCGTTAATCCGTCCATGGCCGGCATTTCAACATCCATGGTCACCACATCGGGACACAGACTGGCAATCTGGGCCAGGGCTTCCTGCCCGTTGCCAGCCCGTCCAACTGCCTCCATGCCAGGGGACTGGTTAATGGTGTCAGATATTACTTTGCACATGAAAGCAGAATCATCCACTACCAAAACCCTAATTTTAGACATTTCTACCCCCTAAAACAACTGCCTTTATAGCAAGCCTTTTTTTATCCACTCGCGTTGTTTGGCAAAAACAAACCCCACGATGTGATCACGTAAATTATCGGTAATTTCAATAAATTTTACAGCCGTCGCATAATTCTGGACTCCCGCCTCTGCCCGGCTGCCCCTTACTACCTGAGCCCTGCACGAAAATTCGCCATCTCCCAAATTCAAACACAGGTTAAGCAGTTGCCCCTCTTCCAGTTGGAGGCGGCTTAAAAAGCAAACCCCACCGGCGCTTAAATCAAGCGTAGTCCCCGGTTCATATGGACCCTGGGCTGCTTTATCGGTTAGCAGGCTAAACCGGATGGGCAAGGATATTTCCAGCCGGACAAACTCCCGGCGCTGGGCCATATTGTCAAACTCTTCGGGAAGTTCTACAAAAATGACCGGAATCGGCTCCCGTTGCCTCCCCAGGACCCTGGTCGTTGCACTCAGCATGCCGGCTCGATCGTTGATTATTATGGTTGCAGCTTGGCCCAATTTAAGCGGCACCAGGGCCCCGTGCCGGGTGGGCATAGCTATACAAAGGTGTTTGCCGCTTATTCCCTCAATCCGACTGGGCAGTCTATCGATATGCCCTTCCTGATCTTCAATTTCTACATGGATCAATTGATTGATCTTTAAGGCCTTGCTGCGCAACTGCTTCCACCTTACTCTCCAGTAGTCTGTAACACCTAAAACTTTAGTTCCCCGCCGGCCAAATTTCCGCAGGGCTTTGTTGTCGTCAATCGCAATACGTCCAGTATTACTCATTACTCCGCCTTGTCCTGCAAAAATTTCCCTCGACGATTTATAAAAAAATAAGAGTTAACAGAGTACTA
>DHRK01000066.1:125040-140530 GCA_002410325.1 Syntrophomonas sp. UBA5314 | reverse complement strand
CATAATAACCTCCATTCCGCCGCTACGCAGGCGGCACAAATAGTAATGAAAACGGGGCGCGCAACCACCCCGGATTGCGATAGAATAGGTCTTAAGGAGAAGGCATACTACAAAGCACGGTGAGGTGAGTAGTAGACTGCTCTTCTTTGACCTAAAACCGTATAATAACCAGTGTAAGGACTGCCTTCCAAGCACAAATGAGTGGTTCCTCGATACCGTACGCTAATCATTGTTTTAACTCCTGTTGAATGTGCGGCAGCCCAGTCCCTGCCTTCTCCACACTTTTTTTCTTTGAGAGGAGGCAGTAGTGTGAAAGTCGTTTACCCAATTTGCTGTGGCGTAGATGTCCATAAGAGATTTTTTGTCGCCACCCTTATCACGTCTGAAGGAATTATCCCCCACTATGAGAAGAAACGCTTCTCCACCTTTAACAACTCCATACTACAATTTAAACAATGGTTATTGGACAACAATTGCCTGGACGTCTGCATGGAATCTACCGGGAAGTATTGGGTGCCCGTGTTCAATTTAATTGAGGATTCCATCAACGTCACCGTTGCCAATCCCAAATGGGTCAAGGCCATAAAAGGCAACAAGGACGACACCAAAGACTCAAAATGGATCGGCGACCTGTTTCGCCTGGGTCTGGTGCCGGGGAGTTTCATTCCTAAAAAACCGATTCGGATTCTGCGCGAGTATCTTCGCTACCGGTTTAAACTGGTCTCGTGTAAAGTCAGTGAGAAGAATCGTTTTCAAAATGCTTTTACGGTCTGCAACGTAGCCCTTGATGCTGTCGTTTCTGACATGTTTGGCGTATCCGCCTCATCCATCACCGACTATCTTGTAGATTCAAACTCCTTTGACCCAAACCACTGTGTATCCCTTCTGCAAAAGTCCCTTAAGAAAAAGGCTAATGCAGTGATCGAGTCGATTGAGGGCTACCAGATGTTGCCTGAGCAAAAGTACCGTGTCCGCATGATTCGCAATCACCTGGATTTTGTTGAGAACTCTATCCATGAACTGGACGAAATGATCAATGTTTTGGCCTCACCCTATGAAAGCGCTATTCAACTTCTTTGTACCATTCCCGGAGTAGATCGTGTTTCTGCCATCACGATCATCTCCGAGATAGGTACCGACATGTCTCATTTCTCGTCCTCTAAGCGGCTTTGCTGCTGGGCGGGGCTAACGCCCGGCAACAATGAATCTGCCGGCAAGAAAAAGTCGGTCCGCATTACCAGAGCCGGTGTTTATCTTAAGCCCGCTCTTGTTCAAGTCGCTCATGCTGCGGTTAAATCCAAGGATAACTCTTACTACCGTATCAAGTATGAGCGCATTTTCAAGAGAAGAGGCAAGAAACGAGCTATTATCGCTATCGCCAGAATGATTCTCACTGCTGTTTATCACATGCTTTCTACCGGTGAGGTCTTCAATCCATGCGATCTCTACAAGGTTGATATGCCCGTAGAGCTTCGTGATAAACAGAAGGAAAAGGCTTTAAAGAAGGCTGCTAAGCTTCTGATTGCTCAAGGGCTTATTCAGGAAGCTGACTTACCAGCCTTATTTCTAAAACCAGCTTAAAAAAAACGCCTATTTATCCAAGGGTGGAGTATGCACTTTTTTAGCTCCCATCAACGTTGCACGGCAATTGTGTTGTTTTCACGCTACCCTCCTTATCCTGTACGCAAGCAGGGCATCTTAAAATCTTTAATAATTCATCATTCACCCCATAAATTCTTTACTCCTTGCTATAATGGATTTTACAAATTTATTTATAATGGTATATAGCCTCCAGAAGTTCTAAAGAATTACGCCCCGCCTTGCCATCAGTATATTTGGCATCTGAAAGTGGTCCATCCTGTACAAGGGCCTTTATTACTTCTTGGTAAAAGCCTCTATGGCCAAACCCATAAACAGAATCAGGGTTGGTTGCTGCTTCCTTGATATTTAGATCGTAATCCTTAACATCAGCGAAACTCCAATATTCTATCTTGTTCATGGCAATTCCGCCTATTCGCACTGTGCCTGTTTCACCAATAATAGTAATAGAACCTTCCATATTTTGAGGATAAGTAAGCATTGTCACGTTTATTGAACCTATAGCGCCATTCATAAATTTTATAATTGCGGAACCTGTATCTTCAGCCTCAATATTGCGGGCTAAAGTTGCGGTAAAAGCCTTTACTGAATCGACTGGTCCGCCAAACCAGCGCACCATGTCGACATAGTGCGAAGCCTGGTTCATGAAAGCACCGCCATCCAATGCCCAGGTCCCTCGCCATGAAGCCATATCATAATACTCCTGGGGCCTAGTCCAGAACACATTCGAAGTAATCATGTATACTTTTCCAAAGCGCCCTTCATCAAGCGCCCTTTTAACCAGCTGAATAGCAGGATTTAAACGGTTCTGAAGTACAACAAATAATTTAACGCCTGATTCCTTACATGTTCTAATAAGGTTATCCGCATCGGAAAGTCGGCAAGCCATGGGTTTTTCAATTAATACGTGTTTTTTGTTTTGGGCGGCCAGGATACCATGCTCATGATGCATGCCGGATGGTGTACAGATTGATACCAGGTTAATGTTGGGGTCTTGCAGCATATCATGGTATTTTGTAGTCCAAAAGGGAATTTGGTATTGTTGGGCCGATACACGTGCCCGATCCTCGATAATGTCACAGCAGGCTATGCATCTGGCATCAGTTTGCTGAGCAATGGCTTCAAAATGATTTTTAGAGATTCTCCCGCACCCTATTAAACCTATATTTATCACAAAATCGTACTCCTTTGTAAATTTAAAAAACGAGCTTTACTAAAACATGCTTGCTTCTATTCCGTGAGATTAATGAACTCACTTATAATGTTTACAACATAAGTAATTTGTTCTTGGGTTAATTCCGGATCGATTGGGAGCGCTAATATCTTTTTACTGATGTGCTCAGCAACTGGTAAACTGCCTTTTGAATATCCTAAATAACGATAGCATTCCTGAAGGTGCAAAGGTAATGGATAATAGACAGCAGCTCCTATTCCTCTATCATTCAAATAATGAAGCAAGTCATCCCTGGTATCTATCTCGATTACATATTGATGAAAGACATGTCCTTCGCATAGATTGGGCCATTTAACTTTCCCTTGTAAACCAGCAGATTGAAAAGCTGCATTGTATACTGAAGCGACCAGTCTTCTTTTATAAGTCCAATCATTCAGGTATTTTAATTTAATATTGAGTACAGCTGCCTGTAGAGTGTCTAAACGGCTGTTATATCCTATTTCCTTGTGAAAGTACTTGGGTTGTGAACCATGCACCCGAAGCAGTCTTATTTTACCGGCCAAATCATCATCGTTGGTAACTACCATACCACCATCGCCAAAACAACCCAGATTCTTTGAGGGGAAGAAGCTAAAACAGCCTGCATGCCCTATAGTTCCAGCCTTCATTAACCTGACTGAGCTGCTCGATCCAATTGGTATATCGGCGTTTATAGCCTGACAAGCATCTTCGATTAAATACAGGCCGTAACTTTCAGCTAAGGTGCCCAAATGCTGCATATCAACGGGCAGGCCAAAAAGGTGTACAGGAATAATCGCTTTTATAGGCTGATCTTTCTTTAGAATGTTTTCCACCTGATTAAGATCTAAATTATAACTGTTTGGATCAATATCAACAAAAACTGGAGTTGCTCCCAGCCTGCTCACTGCTCCAGCAGTGGCGAAAAAAGTAAAAGTGGGTACTATTACTTTGTCCTTATGGCCTAAACCTAAGGCATGCAGGGATAAAAGCAAAGCATCAGAACCTGAGGCCACTCCGATAGCGTGTCTAACGTTAAGAAACGACGCCATGTTCTCCTCAAATTCATTAACCTGCGCTCCCATTATATAAGATCCGTTATCTAAAACCGAACTTATAGCATTGTCAATTTCATTTTTTATACTTCTATATTGTGATACCAGATCAAGCATAGAAATCTTCATGAATAATCAATTGGGGTTAAAGGCATAACTTATAGTATTTCCCTACCCGTTCCTCCAATGTATTTTGATCTCCGTACAAGTTTGCAAATTGTTTATCAGACTATACTAATGTTGAAGCTGTATTTCAGTAGATGAAACCCTTTTGTAAACCAGTCCACATTCAGTACATTTAGCTGTATTTTCATTGAAATTCAATTTACATCCACATTTGCACACCCAACCTTTAATGCGAGCTGGATTTCCATAAACCAGGGCATAATCGGGTATATCTCTACTCACCAGGGATCCAGCTCCAACCATAGCATAGGAACCTATATTATAGCCACAAACTATGGTAGCATTGGCTCCAACACTGGCCCCTTTTTTTATGAAAGTTGGTTTAAATTCTTGTTTTCTTTCAATGAAGGCCCGGGGGTTTATAACATTTGTAAAAACCATTGATGGCCCCAAAAATACCCCGTCTTCACAAGTTACTCCGCTATAGATTGAAACGTTATTCTGGACTTTGACCCCGTTACCCAAGATAACCCCAGGTGAAACAACTACATTTTGACCTATATTGCAGTTGGAGCCAATCTTCGCACCGGACATTATATGCGAAAAGTGCCAGATCTTTGTCCCTGAACCGATTTCCGTATTTACATCAACATAAGATGACTCGTGAGCAAAATAATCGCTCATATTAATCTCCCTTTATCAAGACTCAATAAGACTACAACAATGTTATTTTGACCCGTCCTCCAGTTACCTGCTTGGTAGTATTACGAGTGTCAAAAATTCTTTTCGATTTGTCAACCAACCACTGGTAGTCAATATTGCTATGATCGGTGGTTATAATAACCAGATCGCATGAAGCAACAATTTCTTCCGACAAAGGAGATGATTGCATTATTAAACCATGCTCATTAAAGTGTTCTACATACGGATCGTGGTAAATGACTTCCGCAAACTCTTTCTGCAACAGACGTATGATATCTATAGCAGGCGATTCTCTCTCATCTTTAATGTCTTTCTTATAAGCAACTCCCATCACAAGGATGCGGGCCTTTGAAGATGGTACACCTGCCGCATTTAATATTCTAATCGCCTTATCCCTCACAAACTCGGGCATTTTGCGATTAATCTCACCTGCCAGGGCAATAAAATGGGTATTAAAATTAACTTCTTTTGCTTTCCATTCCAGGTAATGGGGATCCAATGGAATGCAATGCCCTCCAACTCCGGGGCCGGGATAAAAAGGCATAATGCCAAAAGGCTTGGTAAAGGATGCATCTAAAACTTCCCAAACATTCAAGCCCATACGATCGCATAACATGGTGATTTCATTTACTAGCGCAATATTTACGGCTCGAAAAGTATTTTCAAATACTTTTGATAATTCAGCCGCTTTAGCGCAGGATACCGGAACCACGTGGTCTATAGTTTGGCCATAAAAAGTCATAGCGACATCCAAGGATTCAGACCCTACCCCTCCGACAACTTTGTTGGTGTTTTTGGTAGTATAGCGTAGATTTCCGGGATCAACTCTTTCTGGTGAATGAGCTAAAAAAAAGTCTTCTTCAACCTTGAGCCCAGAAGTCTGCAAAATAGGTAGCATTATTTCCTCAGTAGTTCCTGGATAGGTCGTTGACTCAAGAGTTATCAGTTGTCCGGGGCGCATCCTAGGAGCTATTTCTCTGGTAACGGAGTCAACATAATGTAGGTCAGGTGTAAGATTCCTGGTAAGAGGGGTTGGTACGCATATGACTATTACGTCCATTTCAGGGACGAGCTGGAAGTCTATTTCAGCAGTAATAAAATCATTGTCTACTAATTTTTTAAGTTCTTCATCATCGACATCCAGTATATAATTCTGTCCTTTATTAATCATCTGGGCCCTTTGACTATTCTGTTCTATTCCTATTACCTTGAAGCCGACTTTGCCTTTTTCCACGGCAAAGGGTAAACCTACATAGCCCAGTCCGACTACTCCAATAATAGCGCTATGATTCGATATCTTTTCCATCAAGAGCTGCTTCTTTGTCACTGTCAACGCTCCTTTTTATGTATTGCTTATTAACATTAATTATTACTTTGTAATAAATTCCGACAAGATTGAATCGTAGTTGGATTTTGAATATATATTCGTACACGAATATTCTGACAGGATTTTGCTGATAAGTTCAACCGCATCATTATCATTGGTGTTCAAAAAAGCAATACGGCCAAAAAGGTTGTCTACATTATCAATAATGCCCGAATATACTGGATTCTCCTGTTTAGATATAAAAATTCGGTCATGAAGAGTGGAAGCTGTTTGTTCAAAAGAACTAAACAATTCCTCGTATAGCTTTTCTCCTGGCCTGATTCCAGTAATGGCTATTTTTATATCCTTATCCGGGTAATAACCATGTAGGCGGATAAGATCTTTAGCTAGATCAATTATTTTTACTGGTTCCCCCATATCCAAAACAAATATTTCACCACCCTGGGTCATGGCTCCAGCCTGGATAACAAGCTGCACCGCTTCAGGTATAGTCATAAAATAGCGGGTCATTTCCGGATGCGTTACGGTTAATGGCCCCCCCTGTTTTATCTGCCGTTCGAAGATGGGTATAACACTGCCACGGCTGCCAAGCACGTTACCAAAGCGAACAGCGGCGAAACGTGTGGCGCTTTTCTGATTGTAGTCCTGGACAATCATCTCCGCTATACGCTTGGTTGCACCCATAACGTTAACGGGATTCACTGCTTTATCCGTAGAGATTAGAATAAATACTTCTGTTCCATAACGATCGGCCATTTCCGCCATATTTTTTGTACCAAGGATATTATTCTTTACTGCCTCCCAAGGGTTTTTTTCCATCATCGGCACATGTTTGTGGGCTGCGGCGTGGAAAACAACCTCTGGTGTGTAACGGCTAAATACCTTTTGGATCTTGGCCCGGTCTTTTATGTCGCTTAATTCTGGTACAATACTGATATTTGGATGCAGCATTCGCAACTCAGTATCAATATCAAACAGGTTGTTTTCACTGTAATCTAAGAGAATAATTGTTTGTGGTTGATAGCCGCAAATTTGTCTGCACAATTCGGAACCTATGGAACCTCCGGCTCCGCTAATCAGTACAGTTTTAAAGCTTACATAGGAAGCAATTTCTTCAAGGTTTAACACTACAGGCTCCCGCCGCAACAAATCTTTTAACTCGATATCTCTAAATTTTTGTTTGGTGGTTAACAAATCCCCTCCCCCTTGGAAGATGCGCAACCTGGCCTGGGTTTGGCGGCAAAGATCTATAATTTCCCTTATCGTTCTACCGTTGGCGGAAGGAATAGCTATGATAATTTCCTCAATTTGATGACGTTCCACAATTTGAGGAATATTGTATCGATTGCCTAGAACCGGAATACCGTATAAGGTCATCTTCTGCTTCATCTGGCTGTCATCAATAAACCCCACGGGTATAAGATTAAGAGACCTGTTACTGGCCAATTCACGGGCTACCATAGCTCCTGCGTCGCCAGCACCAACAATCAGCACCGATTTGGCAATACTGCTAATATCATGGATAATAAAATCCCTTAGAATCCGCCAACCCAGACGTGATCCCCCGATTAGTAGAATCATAAGGAGCCAGGAAATAATATAGACACTGCGTGGCAAATAATCCAAATGGAGGGAGTAAACACAAGAGACCAGAGTTATAGTACCGATAGTCATGGCCTTGACAATACTTAAGACCTCTCCCAAGCTGGCGTATTGCCAGATGCGATGGTATAGTTTAAATGCATAAAGGCTTATAACACTTATTATTGTGTACCAGGGAATAAGGGCAAAAAAGGCCTGAGAAAACTCTGGTTCTATGTGCCCATCAAAACGTAATAACAATGATATGTATACGGATAAATTGACCAAAATGCTGTCAAAAAGCATTAATAGTATTATTCTAGTCCAATAATACATTTGGTTTTGCCTCTTTCAAACGTTTAAAGATTTATATTAAACTTGCCGATTTCCTGAGAGAAATCTGTCCTTTCTTAAACATATAATGACTGAAACCATAAGACCCAAAAATCCTGCCACAGCAATATTTAAAGGTTTGTTGGGTTTAATAGGATTTTGTGGGGGTATAGCTGATGAAAGCACTGTAATCCGGTCCTCTACAGCACTTAATGACTGGGCTATTTTAATTTCCAGGATTTTATTTTCCAGTGAATCGACAATGTTCTGCTGGCGTTTTAGTTCATCTTCTAGCTTCTTTCGCTCACCCTCAGAATAATTATTAGCGGCATTATTACGATTATACTGGTCCAGCTCGTTATATATGGAGCTTAAATTTTGCTGAGCGGTTTTTAATTGCTCATCCAAATTCTGAGTGATATTGTGCATCTTTTCTATATTAATTTCATTTATTTTACCTGTGGCTTCGTTTATTAGTGTATTAGCAATGTTGGAGGCTCTTTTTGGGTCACCATCACGCACGCTTAGCTGGATAACTTTACTTGCATCGGTTTTCTGAGATACATTAATTTTTGTTTTTAATATTTCGGTATTTTCATTTAAGCCCATTTTTTTTATTGTTTTTTCCACCACATCATTACTGGTTAATATTTCTTTAAGACCACTTACATCCACTTGGGCAAGCTGGACAATTTGATCCAACTTGTCCGATATTTTGCTGCTGTCAACTAACTTTTGGCCTTTATCATCAGCTACTAAATAACTAGTAACATAGGGGTAACTAAGATTATTAAATGAAGCAGGGGCTACTACTGTAGTTGACTCATAAACCGGTTTAATAATAAAAGTACTCACTAGGATGCTTAGAAGAATAAAAGATGAGGTAACTCCAATTACGATCCATTTTTCCTTAACCAAGACGCTGAATAATTCCTTTAGATTTATTTCATAATAGTTTTCAGGCCTAGTATTATTAATATTTTTGTCCATTCTTTCTCCCCAATAGTCCAGTATTTCATTACAGAAGGAGCTTAATTCTTTTTACATGCTTTTACAAAAAACTATTAATATTATCCTACATCATTTGATATATTACCATAAACAAAGGGCGATTAATTAATTTACCGACTATTTTTTACACCGTTCGATAAAGTTAGACATATAAGGACTCAAGATCATAGCCAGGTCCTCCTAATCCATGACTCAGTCACCTTCTCTGTTATCGATATGGTTATTATTATTAGTAGCCCTACGCCAGCCCCCAAGGTAAATCCCCCCGCAGTTCTAATAATCGATATACTTACCGCAGTAAAGACATGGCAGAAGCTGTTTACCATGGAGATGCTGCCTATAACAATCCCGAAGCCTAACACAAATAGAAGTACCTCTTGCCGGTACCTGTGGTACAGGTAAACAGCCGCGAATAGCGCCGGATAGCCTATCATTATTTCCTTGAAACGCGGCCTGGCCAGGAGGTTGCCTTCCAGTATTTCCCGCAGTTTTAACTCCAGCCCCGAAACCGACACCAGGTTGTTGCCGCTGCGCCCTATATAGTAGTAGCCGGCCCCGGCAGCCAGGAAGAAGAGCAAGAGCACCAGGTAGCTGGGCTTGTCGTTTAGGACATCCCATATATAGCGGAACAGGTTTTGCTGTCCGGAAAAACAGCTGAAATAGTTTAAAGCAAAGAGCAGCAGGGGGAAGAGGAAGGAAAGCTTGACCCCGGTGAACTCTTTGATATTCATAATAAACTGGATGTCGGACAGGCTGCATATGATAGTATAGGCGCCTATCATATTGACTGTTACTAAAATGCCCAGGGAAGAGAGCAGTTTAAGAGGCAGGCCCGACTGGCTGTCCCGCAGATAGAACAAGAGCAGCAGGCTGGACAGCGACGGGTATATAATCGCCGCGGCCAGGGCGAACAACTTGGTCAGATCCATATGCACCAGGAAGATGGCTCCAATCAAGCCGATGGCTCCGACCGCCAGCAGGCCGATAATCCAGGGCGGCTTCAGCTTGAACAGCAGGCCCAGGTACAGGGTGCCGGCTGCCAGCAGGCTGAAGCCGATCATGAGAAGACGCCAGGGCGGATTGCCGGCAGTGGGGAGATGCTTTAAGTCTTGATTGAGGACAAAGCCCTTGGTGACTATATCCCGGTGAAAATCGCCGATTATCTTTATGGTGTTGTCCAGGTTGGTCGAGTAACTCTTTTTGATGTCCTTGAAGGGCGAGATATAGACTACCCGGATTCTCCGGTCGATCACCGCTTTCATCCAGCGGTAGTAGCGCTCGTCAATGGTCTGTACATAATCGTCATTGGTGGCAGAAGTGGGCGATAACTAGATAGATCACGCCGCTTATGATCAGCGGGATCAGAAATCCAAATACGGAACTGGTCGGATAAAAACGCTGAAAAAGAACCACCACTCCGCAGAGCCCTGCCGATGGCAGGAGCAGGCGCAGCAGATACCAGCTCAGATCGCGGTTTATGAAGCTGCCTATTTTTCAATTAAATTTTCTCTGCAAGTCTTGAAAATCACTCCAACCGACTCTCCGGTCGTGATGCAGTCTACCTACCACGATTCCTGGGTCAATACCAACTTCATGAGCTAATTGTCTTATTGAATCTTGGGTGATTCTGTTCTTCGAAAGGAAAGCCTTATACTTCGAGGCTGGAATAAGGCAATCGGCTGCAAACCGATCTGCTTCGGACTCCTCAGCTGTTTTTTCTCCCGTTTCAGCAAAAGCCTCTTTCTTGCTGTGCAACAATATATGGCCCAGCTCATGAAAGAAGCTAAACCAAAAAATATCAGCATATTTGTATCTAGTACTGAGTTGAATCATAGCCTTGCCGGGATTTAACCACTTTGTTGCACCATGAGCATATGTTTTGGGCAGGTGTGAAACCACTACTACAGCTACCCCACAAGAAGCGCATAACTCCTCAAGGCTGGTTACAGAGTTTTCGGCCGTTTGCATGGTCAATTCTCTAAAGGCCGCTATCATATCCTTTAACCTTCTCTCAGAAAAGATTTGCGTTTCAATATCCCCGGCCATTAGCTCGCCCATCCTAATCCAAGAAGCTGTATTATTTACTACAGTTTAGTGCAATATTTTTCCATTTATCGTTTGTATTAACACCGCTTAAGACAAGTCGGATTACCTGGTAACCTTCCCGGATGTCTTGCTCCACAGAGCCCGCCAACCGTAGATCCGGTCCTCCGGTCTTCCCCCCGCCGGGAAAAACCTTTTCGATACAGGATCAAAGCCGAGATCTATATCCACATCCTGCCGGCCGCCAAACCGGTTTTTAAGCACCGACAAGCGGGCGGCCGGAGGCCAATCGCCGCCTTCAGGGCTTTCCGGAGCCAACCGGGTCAGGACCAGCACATTGTCAGCCAGGTTGGTTATGTCGCCGCTGCCGCCTATGTCCATCTTGGTTAAATTCGAAGGATTGACCTTTTTGCGGGGATGAACAACTACGTGAACATGCACCCCAAACTCCCTGGCAAAGCGCACCATATGAAGGATCAGCTCTCTCTGGGCGCGCATCTGATCTCTCACCTTTAGTCCGCTGATAATGATAGTCAAATTATCCAGCAGGAACACCTGGCATGAATAATCCCGGGCCGCTTCCGTAAATGTCTCCACCAGACTATCCAGGCTCCCCCACTCAGCCCCGGCACACAGAAAAAGCCGCTCCCGGTACCAATCCCGTATCGCCTCAAGCAAAACCGGTCTTATTACCACACAGCCTGCCCGAATAGAGGCTCCCAGCTCCACTCCGGAAGGCCCGGCTGCCTGCAGTTCCAGCCAATACCGGAAGATCTGCACCGGCAGTTCACCGGAATAGGCGCACACTGCCTGCTCCTGGGTCAACGCCTCCAACAATATCTGGGTAAGAAGCGTACTTTTACCGGAAGAATTGACCCCGCTCCACACCGTCAGCTCCCCGGGCCTAAAGCCCCCCTCCAATATACCGTTCAGCTCCATAAATCCACTGCTAACGGCTGAAACCTGGGCCGGCTTCCAATCACCGAGGTCTGCAGCCTTTATTAATTTTGATTTAGCAGCATTACCAATCTGTCTATTACTCTTTCTGGTTTTTCTATCTCCCACTGTTCTCCCCGTCCATAATCGTCCAATATCGCGACCGCCGGGTATATACCCATCTGACAATGGCGGCCACCTCCCGGCAGTCCTTTTCTACAATATTCAACATTATGGAAATTGGGCATTTTATGGCCGGCTTGCTTTTCCGGGGAATCATGCTTTTATAACTCTAAATACAGCCAAGACTTATTTATTCAATTCGGTTTATACTTCAAAAACAAAAAGTACCAGATATTTTCCACATAATAGGGAGAGGTCATTACCTGATTATAGGAAGAGCGTGAGTAAATAATGAATATACGGCCTTCCGCGGCAATTCGCAAGAACTACAATGAAATCTCCGAACTCTGCAAACGCACAGGCGAGCCGGTTTATCTGACAAAAAACGGCAGCGGCGACCTTGTCGTGATGGATGTGGAGGCGTTTGCCCGGCGTGAAAGCATGCTGAAGCTCAAGGAGAAACTAATGCAATCGGAAATCGACATCCAAAAAGGGCGGGCCTATTCCGTAGAGGAAACAGTCTCCGCTACGCGTAAGGCTGTGGCAGAGGTTGCCAATGACAGAAAAGAATAAGCCTTATAAAGTAGAAATCACGGAAACCGCTTGGGAGATGCTCTATTTTTCACGCGCGTTTTCTGGCGAATGGCAGTGTGCCGGCCGCAGACAGACTGATAGATACTTTTATTGACATAACCGATAGTCTGGGTGCGATGCCGAAGCGCAACCCATGGCTGGAGTATGACGGGATCCCTTTTCAAAAATATCGTAAACTGCCGTTTGGCGTATATTATATGGCGCTTTATCAGATACAGGAAAATACTGTCTATGTAACAGCCGTTCTGGATTGCCGACAGGATTACACTTGGCTGCTGTAAAAGGACAAGGTTACTTAGACCAATGCAATATGGCTACAGTAGCAATCTATTAAAATCAGCATTGTATAGATAATGACAAGTAGTTTTCTGGCTAATGCCACAATGGCCCTTTTGCCTCCCCTGCGTTGTTTGATCTTCCAATACCAGCTGGATAGATAGGTGCTTCGCATTCGGGTGATAGACCATGCTACTTCGCGGAGAATTCGTTTTAAAAAGGTATTCCCGCGGAGTGTTCGTGTGGACTCGGTCACGCTTAGAGTGGGATAAACAACATGATAACAGCCGTGAAAGAGGATACCTTGACAAACACAATATATGTACACCATAATGTACACATAGGAGGTGACAGACAGTATGACTAATACGAATGTAACGAATTTAAGAAAAAATCTATTTGAGTATTTGAACTCCGCTATTGAGTTTAACGATATTATCAATGTGAATACAAAAAAAGGAAATGCGATTATAATAAGTGAACAAGAATACAACGGACTAATGGAAACACTCTACCTTTCTTCTATCCCTGGAATGAAAGAACGCTTAATAGAGGGTCTTAATTCCAAAATAGAGGATTGCGAGGAATTTGAATGGTGAGTTATAAGATCATCATTCTAAAACAAACAATCAAGGATAAAGAGAAAATTAAGCAGTTTCCAGCCTTGAAGAGAAATGTTGAAAAATTATTAGAACTGATAAAAGAGAATCCGTTCCAAAATCCACCGCCTTATGAAACGCTAATTGGGGATATGAAAGGGTTATATTCAAGAAGAATTAACCGTCAACACCGGTTAGTTTATAAAGTAATCGAGGAAGAAAAAACGATTGTAATTGTCAGTATGTGGTCGCATTACGAATATTAAAAAAGAACAGGATAAAACAGCCCGCCCGGGCCATCTCTGAAAACAAGCGTCTGGTGGCAGACGCTATGATGGAGATGCACCAAAAAGGCATGAAGCCTCTGGTAGTCATAGACGAAGGCCAAGATCTCCCGGGGTCCATGTTAAACGAATTGAGATTTGTTTTGAACTACCGGACCGATTCCTTCTCCCCACTGATGGTGATCCTCTCCGGAGCACCCCGGTTGGCCGAGACCTTGAGGTTGCAGGTGCTGGAACCCAAAGCCCCAGAGAGCTTTTATATTTTAAGCCCCCAGCATTTAATACATTTTTCTAAAATCCAAATGCCCGCTATCGCGCATATCCCCAGAAGCGACCCCAGCGCCAGCCCCCCGGCTGTGCGGATTATCGAAATAGTGGCCGCCGTAAACACGTGACAGAAGCTGTTCACCATGGAAATGCTTCCTATTATAATGCCGAAACCCAGGATGAGCAGCCAGGCTTCCTGCCGGTACTTATGATATAGATAGACGGCCGCGAACAGCGCCGGGTAGCCTATCATTATCTCCTTGAAGCGCGGCCTGGCCAGGAGGTTCCCTTCAAGTATCTCCCGCAGTTTTAGTTCCAGTCCCGAAACCGACACTAGGTTATTGCCGCTACGTCCTATATAGTAATATCCGGCCCCTGCGGCCAGGAAGAAGAGCAACAGCACCAGGTAGCTGGGTTTGGTATTCAGGACATCCCATATATAGCGGAACAGGTTTTGCTGCCCGGAAAAACAACTGAAATAGTTCAGTGCAAAGAGCAGCAGGGGGAAGAGGAAGGAGAGCTTGACCCCGGTAAACTCTTTGATGTTCATAATAAACTGGATGTCAGACAGGCTGCATATGATGGTATAGGCACCTATCATATTGACTGCTACTATAATGCCCAGGGAAGACAGCAGTTTAACGGGCAGTCCCGACTGGCTGTCCCGAAGATATATCAAGAGCAGCAGGCTGGACAGCGACGGGTAGATAATGGCCGCGGCCAGAGCGAACAACTTGGTCAGATCCATATGCACCAGGAAGATAGCAGCGATAAGGCCAATTGCCCCGACAGCCAATAAGCCTATAATCCAGGGCGGCTTCAGCTTGAACAGCAGCCCCAGGTACAGGGTGCCGGCTGCCAACAGGCTGAAGCCGATCATGAGAAGACGCCAGGGGGGGTTGCTGGCAGTGGGGAGATGCCCCAGATCCTGATTGAGGACAAAGCCCTTGGTGACTATATCCCGGTGGAAATCGCCGATTATCTTTATGGTGTTGTCCAGGTTGGTCGAGTAGCTCTTTTTGATGTCCTTGAAGGGCGAGATATAGACTACCCGGATGCCGCGGTCGATCACCGCTCTTATCCAGCGGTAGTAGCGTTCGTCAATGGTCTGGACGTAGTCGTCATTGGTGGTGGAATAAACCCGGTTTACCTGGTAGCCGGTGGCGGCCATTACCGGGTCCAGGCCGGGCTGGGCCAGGTATTTGAGCTGCTCCGAAGTCTCGACGATGCCTACCAGCAGGTGGTTTTGATTTATAAGTTGTTCAATGGGCTGCAGATCACGGGAATAGCCCGGGACTTCATTGGAGAACAGGATGTATTTAATATTGTAGCGATCGATCAATTGCTGGTAATCAGCAATATATTGCAAATTGCTTCCTTTGCTGTTTTCGGGCCGCAGGATAAGGGAGAATCCCTGTTTATGAAGTTTATCCAGTACATTC
>DHRK01000066.1:124341-124728 GCA_002410325.1 Syntrophomonas sp. UBA5314 | reverse complement strand
GCCAGGGCCTGCCGGGCTTGCTCCCAGTCCCCGGGGCTGTAGCTCTGATTGTAGGCTATAAAAGGGCCGTATTCTTGAATATACAGATCGCCTCTAAAAGCCAAATCGCGCAGAGTAAGCTCTTTAACCCCTATATAACGAACCCCTTTGTCATAAAGCTGATTTAAAGTCTGATCCATATCGGCGTTGGCGTTGCTGGCCGTTTTCCACAGCTCGCGATAGTCTACCGCCGTTATTACCGTTTTATTGGCCGCCTCGGTGCCGGTGCGCAGATTCCATCCCCCATAGGATAAGACCAGAAATACCAGCATTAGGCCACTGAGAAATACGATCATTTTCCTGTTCATCTTACCTGGATGCCTCCCTCGCAAAAAACACTTTGCTCAA
>DHRK01000066.1:94476-124115 GCA_002410325.1 Syntrophomonas sp. UBA5314 | reverse complement strand
AGCAAGCGCAGCAGATACCAGCTCAAATCGCGGTTTATGAAGTTGCCGATTTGGCGGCTCAACATAAAGGTCATTATGATGCCGTATAACAACAAGGCCAGTGCGGTTGACAGGCTGAGGCCCACTATGCCGGTTTGGCGATAGAAAAAGTAGTCAAAAACAAATTTGAGAGCCAGGCAGATCAAGCTGGCGGTCATCGGCGCCCGGAAGTTTTTCATGGCGTAGAAAACCCGGTTGAAGACTTCCTGGCACAGGTAGCCCAAAACCGCGAAACTGTACAATAAAAAGGCCAGGGAGGTCATGGCCGTGGAGCGGCTGTCGAAGGCCCCCCGCTGATAGATAAGGGTGATGATCTCCTGCCGGTAGCAGATGACCAGCAGCAGGTAGGGAATCAGGATAAACAACAGCATTTTAAATATCTGGCCCAGCAAGTCGCGCACTGATGCGTAGTCGGATTCCAGGCAATACTGGGACAGGCGGGGAAATACCACCGTGGTCATGCCGACAATGAAGACGCTGGTTATGGTCACAAAGAGGTTGCTTCCATAGGAAAGAGCGGCCGTAGAACCCTCCGAGAGGCGCATGGCCACGGTGCGGTCCATGATCAGGCTCACCTGCAGCAGGGAGTTGCCGATAAGTATGGGTAGCATATTGCGAAACAGGTTGATGGTAAAGCTGTCGCGCAGGTTAAGCTTGAAGTCGCGCAGGCTGTACTTTTCTTTGATCAGGATCGGAACCTGGATAAAGAACTGTAAAAACCATCCTATCGTGGTAAGATAACCGACGAAAACCACGTCGCTGCCTTTCCAAAAGAGCCCGGCAATAATAAGGATATTGAAAGGGACGCTGATGGCGGCTGTAAGCTGAAAATGGGAATGCACCTGCAAGACGCCGGTGGTCAGGTAGGTGAGGCTGACAAAAAGCAGGGTGGGCATCATTATCCGGGTCAGGGTTATGGCCAGGCGATCAGCGTCAGGCCCCAAATCATGGGCGATCAGCCTGCCTATGAACGGGGCGCCTATGATGCCCAGGAGAGAAATAATCCCGGCGAAAAGGCTGACCTGGACCATAAGGTTGGCCAGGTACTGATTGCGTTCTTCCCGGCTGCACTGCTTGGTGAAATAGGTCAGATCGGGAATATTGACTGATGATAAGGCTGTACCGATGCTGGAAAACAGCAGGTTGGGGAAGCTGAAGACCGCCTGAAAAAGGTCGGCCAGTCCCCCGGTGCCAAAAAACCTGGCAAATACAATATCACGGCAGAATCCCAGGAGCTTGGCGAAGAATATGGTCATCGATACGCCCAGGAATGTCCTGCCCGTGCGCGAGTTCTGATTTTCTGTCATACAAGGCCTCTTCCTCATTTTTTGACGGAACCTTTCCCTGGTTCCGGAACTATTTACCGCGCCATACCCCGGCCAAAGGCGGCAATGTAACGTGGGTCTTCATCCAGCCGGTATATGCGGCCCGGCTGGCCTGCTTTATCCAGATCAATCCCATTGAACCAGTTGGCCACTTTGATATTGGGATACTGCTTGAGCTGATTGAACATATCGTTTATCCAGGCCTCTTTATCGCCTCCGACGGAGTTGCAGGCAAATTCGGTAATCATATAGGGATAGCCGTAAACCTGGGAATACTCGCTGTAAAGCGGCCGGTATATGGAATCGAAGCTCCGCCAGTGTTCGCCGGAAAAATAGGTTCCGGTATTGTAGCCGGTCATGCCCACGATATCTACGTATTGAACGCCCGGGAAATAGGCCAGATGGTGGTTCCATTTAAAGCCGGGGAAGGAAATATCGTTGGGATTCCATACCCACAGCACGTTATTGACTCCGTTGGTTTCAAATAGGTTGTATATATGACGCCAGACGGCTTTAAAGATTTCCGTATCTTTACTGCTGTGCCAGCTGCTCCAGGAGCACCAGTCGCCGTTCATCTCATTGTCTAGGCGGAAAAGCACCGGGTGTCCAAAATCCTTGAGACCCCGCGCATAATTGGAAAAATAGTCGTCATACTGCCCGTTCAATATGTCATACATTACGCTGCGGTTGTCGGCTCCGGCTATTTCTGTATGAAAAGTCAATTCAACATATTTATTATCCTGATAAGCCCGGTCCAGTATATCCCGGGGCAGTGGGGTGCCGAGGCTCTTGTACCAGACCAGTACGTGAAAGGGGCTGCCCAGCTGTTCTTCCAGCGACTTTACCAGGTTGAGGTTCTGACCTGCAGAGTATTCATATATACCCCATTTCAGAGCCGCCGAAGAGGAAAAATAGTCCTGATAAAAGGCCTGGGTTTCAGCATTAAGCCGGCTGACCCGATCGGTTTGGGCATAGCTGGTATTGATGCGCGGGGTTCCCTGCCGTTCAATCAGTTTAAAGCTCTTGATCAGGGGCAGGTACTGGGATGGATCCCCGCTGGTTTTGACCAAAATGGTATAGACTTCGTAATTGTTCTTAATGATTTCGGCGCTTAAGTAATTGCAGCGGTCACCGGGTACTTTGGACAAAGGAGCCCGGCTCCACTGTAAAAGACGGGTATTTAAGCCGTTGACGTTGATATAGGTGTCCAATTCTTTAGAGTGATCGCCCCGGTTGTTTAAGAAAAGGTTGCTGTAACCGATATAGTCGCTGGTATTGCTTATGGTGTTGTAAAAATTGTCATAATAGATTTCCACCCGGGTATCTGTATTGGCCAGGGTTACCCGGACGGCCGAAATGGTGGCATCCACCCACATATCACCGGGATAATCGACGCTGTAGCCGTTGGCGTAATCCAACAGGCGGCTGCCTCCCTCGGGACGGGTTTGGACCACCTTGTAATCGTCGCTCGGATTGAAGGCGGATGATGAAGCGATCTTGCCGTTGGTTATATAGGTATCCGCTCCGGCGCTGGACGCCGGAATGATGATCAATCCTATAATAAGAGCCAGGCTGGTAATAAAGTGTTTAAAATGCATGCCAATCCTCCTAATAACATTCGCCGGTGATTTATAATCAAGTTCTATGTCTTTATCAATGAAAGAGCCAGAATCGCGTTTTCTTTGGATTTACTCCGCAGATCAAGTGAGCGCCGGGTGATATCCTCCCTCATCTCACCCGAATCGAGGAGCTGCTGAATCCGCTCCTGCATCAGGTCATAAGCCAGGGGAAGCGGCTCCAAGCCATACGAATGTAAAAAGGCCTCCACCTTTGGATCATAGGAAATACCGGCGAACAAAACCCCCTGGCTGGCCGCGAAAATTAAAGCGTGCAGGCGCATTCCCAGGAGCATTTCCGATCGGCTGATTAAAGCCAGAAGCTCTTTGCTGTTTAACTTGCGATCCACTATCGAGGAATTCTCTTCCATGAGGCTCATTATCAGGCGAGATTCAGGAATATCTTCCGGCCAGGCCATCGGTACAAATAGGATAGTATATCCACACCCGGCCAGCCTGTCCAAAACCCGGGCCAGATCCTGCTGGTAGCCGTCCAGGGCCGGCCAGTGGCGAACCGACACGCATATAAGGGGCTTATTCCCTATGCCCCAACCTGAACAGCAAGCGGCTATATTTTCCTGGTCGGATGTGCCGGGCTGCAAAGCCAGAACCGGATCCGCCGTAATCATCACCGGCGGGCGGGTTACGCCTATTTCTTGAAGCAGGCGGGCCGACTCCCGGTCCCGCAGGCTGATCAGGTTCACCCGGTTGCCCACCAGACGCATTAAAAATTTGCTGAGTTTGCGATTGATGGGGCCCACCCCTTGAGCGTAAAACATTACCGGCCTGCCGATCAGTTTAGCCAGGGCTACCACCCCTATATAATAAGGAAGGGAACGGCCGCTGGTAATGTCTTGAAAGATGCTGCCGCCGCCGCTGATCAATAGATCGCTATTCATTAACGAGCGCATGACCTTAAGTGGGCTTTTATAGTATACGGCCGGAATGCCGTGAACCTTGCTGGTGTTGCCGGGATTACCTGAAAAAACGACAAATTCAGCTTCGGGGGCCAATTCCCGAACCGATGATGTAATAGCCGATAACAGGGCTTCATCTCCGGCATTGTCGAAACCGTAATAACCGGAAAGGGCAATTCTCATTCAAAATGCTCCTTCTGCAGTGTTCATAAGCCATTGGACACCTGTTCTATTATATTCCTTGTCGGGTCCAGTTAGCAAGGAAGGGGGCGGTTTCAGCGTTCATCCTGAACTTGCCATATAGACAATGGGAAAGTCCGATGTTAGAATGGACCTAGTATTGGACTGGGGGAGGGTCTTTCGTTTTATGTCCCCATATTTATATCAGATATTAGCTATTGCTGCTTCATTCGTCATATCTCTAGCCTGCGTTCCGCTGGCAATGCGCCTTGCCTTCAAAATTGGAGCCGTCGACCGGCCTGATGAGCGCAAGGTTCATTCCCGGGTGATGCCCCGTCTGGGAGGCCTGGCTATTTTTATCGCCTTTTTTGCGGCCATGACGGTCTTTACCCAACCGGCCGGCCCGATGTGGGGGCTGTTAATTGGCGCCGCCATTATATTCCTGGTGGGCATTATTGACGATGTCTGGCAGCTATCTCCCTGGCTGAAACTTCTGGGGCAGTGCGTGGCTGCCGGAGTAGCCATTAATTTTGGGATAGAAGTGAACTTCGTATCCAATCCTTTCAACGGTCCGTTAGATTTAGGCTATTTCAGCCTTCCGCTTACCTTTCTTTGGATTGTAGGAGTGACCAACGCGGTCAATCTTATCGACGGGTTGGACGGCCTGGCGGCGGGGGTTTCGGGAATAGCCGCCCTGACCATGGGAATCGTATCCCTGCTGCAAGGACAAGTCGTGGCGGCTCTGGCGGCTTTTATCCTGGTGGCGGCCGTCGGGGGCTTTATTCCCTACAATTTTTATCCGGCCCGCACCTTTATGGGTGACGGTGGTTCCAACTTTCTGGGTTTTACCCTGGCCTGTCTGGCCATCCTGGGCACGGTCAAGAGTACCGCCCTGATAATGTTGTTTGTTCCGATTGTCATATTGGGGATACCGATTCTGGATACCTTTTTTGCCATTATCCGCAGGATCAATAATCATGCCCCGATCCTCAGGCCTGATAAAGACCACTTGCATCATCGGCTAATGGCTATAGGCATGAGCCACCGGCGCAGTGTAGTGATTATTTACATAATCAGCGGATTTTTTGCTCTGGTAGCGGTGGGCATAACCTTTATAACCGGTTCCAAAGCAACCCTGCTGCTGATCCTATTACTATTATTAATTATGCTGGCCGCCGGCAAAATCGGTTTATTCACCGGGGAACGCCCGGAACCGCAGGTTGCTGAAGCTGCTCATGTACGCAAGATCGAAATGTAAGTACACTGCCAATCCTGATTAGGTACGTTGCCAACAGAGGTAAACTTTTGTAGTACAAGCTACGATAATGTATTTAATCGGGGTTGGTATTCTACTACCAGGACCCTCCTGGTGCAGGAAGGATTATTAATGATCAAGGCAAAAATGTACTTTCGAATAATGCTGGCTGCCGGGATCCTTTTCGGTTTTTTCTTTGCCCTGGGAGCGGGAATAGGCGAAATATTCCACCGCTTGCTTCCGGCCAGTGCCGAGGCCGAGGATGCCCAGAGCCAGGGCTTCTTAATAGAAGGAGAAAGGACCAACATTCTTGTCCTGGGGGTTGACGCCCGGCCCGGCCAGAACAATACGCATGCCCGTTCCGACACCATGCTGCTGGTTTCCCTGGACCCCAACCTGAAAAAGGTTGCCATAGTATCCATTCCCCGGGACACCCGGGTCAAGCTCAACGGCAGCACCGATAAGATCAATTCAGCCAGTGTTTACGGGGGGCCGGAACTGGCCACCAAGCTGGTCGGGGAAATGATGTCCATCAAGGTTGATTACTATGTGGAGATGGACTTTAGCGGTTTTAAAAACATTATAGACACTCTGGGGGGGGTGGATATTAACGTACCCCAGAGGATGTACAAGCCTTCGGAAGGGATTGATCTGCAGCCCGGCCAGCAGCATCTTGACGGCAGCCAGGCCCTGGGATTTGTGAGATTTCGCGATTATACCTATGGCGATATAGATAGAACTCAGGCTCAGCAGCAATTTTTAAAAGCCCTGTCCAAGGAAGTGCTGCAGGCCAAGACGGTTACCCGTCTGCCCAGTCTGGTTAACGAGTTGCACCAGTGCATTTACACGAATATCTCGATAAGTAATATGCTCAAACTGGCTGCCTGGGCCCCGGCTTTCAATCCCGAAGGAATCTATTCCCAGACCCTGCCCGGGTCTTTTTATGAAGAGCGGGACGCCTACGGAGAATTGACCGCCAGCTACTGGGTGGTTGACCAGAAGCTGGCCGTGCAAGTTCTGGATGCCCTGTTTGCCGGGCAGACTCTCAATGTGGTAGAGGGCAGCAGTTCCAGTACATCGGCCAGTAAGACCCAGACCAGCACCCAGAAGCCGGCCACTTCCAGTACCAGTAAGACTACCGATAAATCAGGGACAGATTCCAAGAATAATGGAGATAACAAATCTACCCAAGATAAAAAGACAGATCCCAACACTCCAGCCGACGGAAACAGCAAGTCAAGCAGCGGCCAGAAATCCACCAACGGGCAGAATGGAACTTCCAAAACGCCTTCAGGCCAAAGTTCGACGAATCAGAAAGGCAACCAACCATAAAATACCTGCTTATCGGATCGCAATATGAACCTGCCTCGAAAAAACCTCATAAATTATTCAATTTTGCGCAGAAAATGTGAAAGAAAAAAGGTATTGTATTTGTATATTTGGATATAAAAGGGCTTTTCATGTACTAAGACAGGCAGGAAAGGGACAAGGCCTTGTCGAAGTGCATATATAATAACTTGTAAAAAAATTACCAAACGAAAGGATTACTGTATGCTAAAGTCAGTTTTATTTAAAATGCTGTCGTTTTTATTCTTCATCACACTTATCCTGGGGGGGTTATTTTGTCAAAAAGCCATGGCCGATACCGCATCTGTCAACGCTGACGGGGTCAATGTTCGCTCAGGTCCTGGCTTTTCTTATGACGTGATAGCATCTCTGGACAAGGATACCGGGGTAAGCGTGCTGCAGAGCGAGAGCGGCTGGAGCCAAATTCAATGGCAGCAGGTAAACGGATGGGTTGCCGATATGTACTTGAATAAAGAAGGAAGCGGCACTCTCCAGACCACCCTGCAGGTTACCGCGGAACTGGCTAACCTGAGATCGGGAGCCGGGACCGGCTATTCCAAGGTGGGAGAGGCTAAAAGGGGCGATATACTGTTCCTGGTAAATAGGGAGGGCGATTGGTACCAGGTTAAATCCCCGCAGGGTCTTGCTTACATAAACGCTTCCCTGGTCCTGGGTGCTTCGAGCCCCGCTACCCCATCGGTTTCCCGTTCCTCGACTTCTTCAACCAATACCACTTCAACCGAGCCGGCGATCAAGGTATATGTAAATAAGACGCTACTGAGCTTTGATGTCAATCCGATAATTGAGAACGGACGCACTCTGGTTCCTATGTCGACCATATTCAGTGCTATGGGAGCCAGCGTGAGCTGGAACGGTGCCAACCAAACGGTTACAGCAACAAAGGGAACCAGCAAAATCTCTTTGACGATAGGAGCGTCAACCGCACTTATTGACGGCCAGGTCAAGGGACTGGATGTTCCTGCTAAAATTGTTAACGGGAGAACCCTGGTGCCGTTGGCTTTTGTAGGGTCGGCCTATGGCGGTCACGTGTCGTGGAATCCCGAACAGCGTCAGGTTCAAATAATCTGTCCTCCCAACCCCAATGACTCGCTTTTTGCCATAGTGATAGACGAGGACAGCGTAAACCTGCGCGCCAGCACTTCAACATCAGCAGCAACGGTTGGAACTGTAACCCGAGGGCAGCAATTTGGTATTATAGCCGAATCGAACGGCTGGTATCAGGTCGACTATATGGGAACCCGGGCCTGGGTGGCAGGCTGGTTGATTGCACCGGTATGGAGCACGGGCAGCAGCAGTACAAGCCCGTCTTCCGGCAGTACGGGCACGACAACCCAGCCTTCCGGTAATACGTCTCAGCCCTCAGGTAATACAAGCAATCCTTCTGGAACCACCACCACAAATCCTGTGGTCAGCGGAAAAGAACTGGCTATAAGCTACAGCAAGGGCAGTTCCGGGCTTAACCTGGTAATTACCCATCCGGCCGCTTCCAAGGTTCAAATAAACGAGGGTGCGGGTACTATTACCTATAATTTCTCTGACTGCTCTTTAAAATCCGCATATAGCGCCAGAGAGGACCTGAATGGTGCATCACTCACTATCAGTGGACAAAACGTGGGCCAAGGCGTACAGGTCCAGATATCTATGCCTGCCGGTATGATCTATAAAAAGACCAGTGGTGCAGCCAGTCAGAACCTGCGGATCTTCGATTGCATCACGGCGGTAAGCCGGTCTACCTTTAATGTAAGCGGTGAAAATATAGTTGTAAAAACCGCTTTTGGACACAGCTACACTCAACAGCAAAACGGCAATACTATGGTTATAAGACTGCCCGGGGTAGCCAAGGGTATGGCTCAGGTCAGTTACAACTACTCCAGCCAGTCATTACAGTCTATGAACATAACCCAGCAGCTTGATGCGTCAGGGGTTCCCACTACGGTGATTACCATCCAGACCAAAGCGGCGGCCAAATTTTCCATTGGGTCAACCGATGACAATCAAGTGCTCCATATCCTGTTTATCAATACCAAAGATATCCCCCCCCGCAACTCCCTGGTAGTTCTGGATCCGGGGCACGGGGGAAGTGAGCCCGGAGCTGGCGGCCAATATAGCACGGAAAAGGATATTACCCTGGCCATAGCCCTAAAGGTAGGGGCCATTCTGACTCAGAAGGGCATTAAAGTTGAATACACCCGCAAGACGGATGTTGCCGTGGACTTGACTGATCGGGGTCCGATTGCCAACCTGTTAAACGCCGCCCTGTTTGTATCCATACACTGCAATGCGGTAGAAAACAGTGAGGCCCAGGGCACTGAAACCTGGTATTGGGCTCCGGCCAGCAATCCCAGCCTTTACATGCAAAAAGATGAGCGTGAGAAATTGGCCACCGCGATTCAAGACAGACTGGCCGCCGCCCTGGGGCGGCCCAACCGAGGAGTCAAATCTTATCAAAACCTGTGTGTTTTGCGCATGGCGGAAATGCCTTGTGCACTCGCTGAAGTAGCCTTCCTCAGCAATCCCGAGGAGGAAAGGCTATTAAATCAAGATTCCTTCCAAAACCTGGCTGCTAAGGCAATCGCCGAGGGTATCGCGGCATGTATGCCCAAAAAATAATCCCCCGGTAGAACTGAAGGGATAACTGTCAACAATGAAACTGTACATAGATAAGCAATGGAAACGAGCATTAGCTTGCTGGATGGCGATTGCAATTAGTTTGGCCCAGCCAGCCTGTGCCATGGCCCAAAGCCCTATTGAAGTTGAATTGCTCAATGACCGGGCCGCCGATATTATCGGCTCCGCTCCTCTGCAACTTCCGGGGCTCGTAATTCCAGAAGGCCTGACCGGGAATGGTGTCGTCGTCGGGATGGCTGACAGCGGCCTGGACAAGGGTAATCTGGTAGACTTACCGCTTGACTTGCAGAGCGCATCCGGTCGTATTCCCAGAGTAGTAATATTAAAATCATTTGCCGGCCGAGAAGTTCCTGACGATCCGATCGGACACGGAACCCACATGGCCGGCACCGTTGTTGGAAGTGGGGAAAGTTCGGATGGTCAATTTAAAGGAATTGCCCCCGGTGCCAGCCTTTATTTCCAGGGCTTATTAGACCAGGATGGGAACATAAGCCCTCCCGCCAACATGGAAACCCTTTACCTTCCAGCCTATGCAGCCGGAGTGAGAATTCATATTAATGGTTGGGGGGGAACGGGAAGCAGCTACGATTTTCGCAGTGCCCAAATTGACCAATTTATAAACAGCCACCCTGATTTTTTGGCTGTATTTGGGGCGGGTAACAAAGGTCCGGGACGCTCGACTCTAACTAACGAAGCCACCAGTAAAAACTCCCTGACGATAGGATCCAGCCAATTGCCACGCCCGGTATTCAGTCCAGAAGCCCTGTTTGCCGATCAGGCTGCCAATTCATCCAGCCGCGGACCCACCCCGGACGGCCGGATCAAGCCGGAATTATTGGCTCCAGGTTCAGCTGTTATATCGTTGTGTTCCAGTCTCACTACGTCAAACTTTGCCGCCAACCCGGCTTACACCCGTATGGGGGGGAGCAGTATGGCGGCAGCGGTGTCGGGCGGCGCTTTGGCTTTGCTTGAGGAATACCTGAAGGATCAAAAAGGGCTCAATACACCTTCGGCAGCGCTGCTTAAAGCGTTGCTTATCAATGGAGCGCAGCTTACTAAAGAGGGGCCTTCCGAGCAAAACGGTTTCGGCATAATGGATCTGGCCGGAACTATTTTGCCTTTACAGGACAATAGCTTCAAGATAGCAGACATTAAGGACAGCATGTATGATGGACAAAGCCTGGAATACCATTTTAATGTAACTGATGCATCCCGGCCTTTCAAAACAACTCTAGCCTGGACTGATCCGGTTTCCGCAACAGGATCGGGCTCACAATTGGTGGATAACCTTGATTTGGAAGTAGTAGATCCCCAGGGACGGGTCTGGTTGGGCAATGACTTCAAAAGTCAGGGTGTAAGCGACAGCAAAAACAATGTTGAGCAAATTTGTATAACTAAACCCCTCCCCGGCCAGTATACAATTCGCATTAAGGCCAACCATTTGGTGGGGGATTTATCCAGCGACCGTATAGCTCTGGTATATGGACAGGTATTGCGGCATGAAACCGCGCAGAAGATTGTAGGAAACAACCTGGTGACAGCCAACGGCGGTTCATTGGATTTAACTCAATATAATATAAAGTCTTCAAGCAACGGCAAGCAAACTGCGGCTCAGGATAAAGCTATAACACCCGGCAGCGACCTGTACATCAGTTCCCGGACCATCTATAGCTTTAGCCGCAGTTGGGACAGCGGAGGGGTACAATTATTGGATGAGCCCCAGGGTACTTTGCTGGTGGAGATAAATCCTCAAGCCCGGCAGGGGGGATTTTTCCTCGAAGAAGATCTGTCATTTGATTCTATATTACTGAACGGGAACCAGGTGAAAGCCGGTGAAGACATTCCAGCCGGAGTAAAGGTACGGGCGAACATCAATCCCAGGCTGCAGACCATCTGGGCACTGGACGCCTCCTACAAAACCGTGCAGGGAGTCATTGAATACTTTGACCAGGATAAACAGCAATTCAAGTTAATCATGGATCCGCAGACATACCAGCTAGCGTCCTGGACCGCCATATCCAGCAATGAAAAGGTATTGGCCAGCACCGAGGCTGATGCGCCGTACGGGTCTTTTAACACCTACGGGTTGGACAGCCTGGCGGCCAGTTCCAGCGTGTTGATGATGGTGTCTTCCAATAATGAGGTGCAAAGCATCAGAGTGGAACGAAACACGGTGGTAGGCAATGTTACGGCTGTTGATATTGCGGCTCAGAATATAACCCTTGATAATGAGAAAAAGTACACCTTTTTTCCAGGAGCCAGAATATACCGCAACGGTGAACAAACTTCCTTGAAAAGCATAAAGCCGGGAGATAAAGTGTCCGCTTGTTTATTGGGAACCAACAATACGTTTCTTGAGCTTCAGGCTTACAGCCTGGTAGAGTATGGCCGGATCGTATATTTTAATCCCTCTCAGAAAACGCTCTATTTATTTGACAGCCGCAACAACTTTAAAATATACAACTTCTCCAATGACAGCCAAATATACCAGGGGGGCTTGCATCTAGAGCCCGGTTCAGTTAATTCCGGGGATTGGGTACGGCTGGTGCTCGATCCGGCTTCCCCCAAGATATTGCGAATGGACCTTGCTGAGAAGAAGCAGGAAGATGCGGTCAAATACTTCAAGGCTTATGACCCCCAACAGCAGCTTATAATGATGAGCGATGGCTCATCACTTAAATATAGCGCTGCCACTCAGATGTCCAAAGGAGGATTCACATTTGCACCTGATTTGCTGATTCCCGGGGAAAAGTTAAAGATAACAACCCTGGTTGGTCCGGGAGAAGATAAAGAATACCTGGCCCGGGTAGAAGTGGCCGTACCATCAGGAGCCGCCCCAGATTTGCAGGTTGACGTCAGCCAGCTCAATGGCGTGCTGGTAATACGTGGTTTTACAACCGGGAGCAAGGTAGTTGTGGTTCGAGAAGACGAAACCAGGTACGATATTGACGTAAACGGGGATGGAAGTTTCAGCGGGCTTTATCCTTTAAGTTCTGGTGAGGTAAAAGTGAGAATACTAGCGCTTAATTTAAGAAACGGTGGCATTACCGGAATAGACAGCGAAATAATGTATATGGGACCAAAACAGCAAAAACAGTCGTTTATAGACATTGAACAAAATCCCGACCGAAACAGTATTCAAAACCTGGCCAGCCGGGGAATCGTCAGCGGGGTTGGCGACAACCGCTTTTCACCGGAGCAGTTCATAAATAGAGCCGAGTTTTTAACCATACTGGGTCAGGCCCAGGGGTGGTATTTGGAAGATTCAGAAGGCTTCTATTACTTCAAAGACAATGGCAAGATTCCCTGGTGGGCTTTGAATTCGATCTATTTTGCCCGTCAGCGGGGAATTGTCAGCGGCTACCCGGACGGCAGCTTCGGACCCTGGGAAACGCTTACTCGGAGTCAGATGACAGTCATCCTGGGCCGTACACTGGTTCCGGGAGATTCCAATGCCAATAATCACACCGGTTCGCTGCCCTTCGTGGACAGCGGGGATATTCCCGGTTGGGCCAGAACCTACTATAGCTTATTTTATGATAAAGGCTGGCTGGGACTATTCGGGGAGGAATTACATCCCAATGAACCGGTTACCCGCGGGGAATCCGCCCGTTTTATTCAGCATATCCTGTATCCCTCTGATAACAATTAATCCAATCCCCAGCAAAATTCCCCATGATGTAGTTATTAAAACAGATAATGCAATTTATCAGAAGGTTTTTCCTCCTTTTTATTGAATCTATTATTTCAAAATGGGGAAGGAGCAGATAGGATATGAAAATGAAAAAGAAAATCAGATTGGGGCTTGCATTATTGGTGGTGTTTGCCATGATGTGTCCGGGTGCGGCCCTGGCTGTAACCACCAAAGCAACTGAGGCGCCTTTTAACAGCGCGGTTGCCAATTGCCTGGAGGACAGCAGCGATAACCTTACCATTCAAATCCCGCCCAAGGCTTTTGCCAAAAATATTACCGTAAAGGTATTTAAAAAGGCTGCGGCGGACATTAACGCCCCGAAAGAATACTATGTATGCCGGGCCAATGATATTACCTTTACCAATGTAAACAGTGTTCAGGAAACCAATTCCATGATTCCGCTGCGGATTACCTATAAGTTTGATAAACTCGAATATCTTCGTGCCTGTGATATGGATACATCCCAGCCGGTAAGCAAGTTCCGGCTAGGTTATTTCAACAATGTCCAGCAAAAGTGGGTTATTCTGCCCACTACGATTTATTGGAATGGAGAAAATGGAGTGGCGGAAGCCACGGCCAACCTGGGTTCGGGTCACTATGCCCTGTTCTGGGATCCTGATGCCTCCGGCTCGAACCTCAGCACCATGGGGGGAGAAAATGTTCGCCTTTTTGTAAACTATACCCAGGTGTTTTCACAGGTGGAGCCTTTCATTTACGAGGGCCGGACCATGGTGCCCATTGGAGTAATCACCACCAACCTGGGCGCCCAGTTGACCTGGTACAGCGAAGACCAGCATGCCAAAATTCTGACTGACAAACATATTGTCGAGATCTGGGTAGGCAACAGCAAGGCCGTCAAGGATGGAAACATCGTTGCGGTTCAGGTCCCCCCGATGATCATTGGAAGTAGAACCTTTGTGCCGCTCAGTTTTATAGGCCAGGCTATAGACGCGGAGGTAGTGTGGGATGGGTTTACGCACTCGGTATATGTAACAAAGTAATTTAGTGAAAACATATTAAACAGCAGGACTGTTGCAAGCAAGCGACAGTCCTGCTGTTTAGATAATTAGTATAGTCGCGTTCACCAATAATAAAGGCCACTTTCGCTTTAGCGTTGATGGCCTTGTGAATTCTAAGGTTGTTATTTGATTATTGCTGCAGCCAGAGTACTATCGTCTGATTGCTGGACTGTTGCTCCCAGGCCCGCAGTTGTTCTTCGGCTTTTTTGATTTGCTGGTCCAATTGGGCCGCTTGAGTGGTGTCCTGGGTTTGGGCCCGCTCGCTTTTTAGTGTGATGTACTTATCATAAAGCTCGCCGTAGCGCTGGGTAAGATCGGCTTTTTGCTCATCCTGGGAAACAAGCGTACCCAAGGCCCTCAAACTAGCGGTCAGGCTTTGGGCATTTGAACTGCTGACTACGATTTTCTCCACCAGGCACTGTTTGCCGTCTATAGTTTGCTGTCCCAGGGATTGCATGGAGACTCCATACTCTCTGGCCAGGCTGCGGGCTTGCTCCTCTGCCTCAGCACTGTCCGCCACTTTAAATTTTAAGAAAGTAGAGACGATTATATACTCTTTATCACCGGTAAATTCGATTGAACCGGAAGCGCTGTAAAGGCCCGAGCCCTGGTTGGGATTCTCAGCGACTGTTTTGTCAGAAGATGGATCGGAATTTTCCGCAGAAGAAGGATTCTGCTGATCCGGTGTACCGGTTGACTCGCTGGCGGGCGACTTCTGATCAGGGTTTACGGCTCCGGTTTGAGGGGCGCCGGAAGATTCCATCTGTACCGGGGCTTGCGCCACCTGGCCGGCCAGCTCCGGTTTAATTGTTGCGACGCCCGCAGCCAGGAGAAGAACTGCAGCGGCGCCCATAGCGACCTGTTTGAGATGCCGGTATTTGTTCGTAGAGCCGGCTTTATCTTCATTGATGCGCGCCATAACCGCACTGGAAAAGCCTGCAGGTGCGGTTATCTGCTTTTGGCCCAGCATGCTCAAAGCTGCTGCTACACGCCTGATTTCGTCCAATTCACGGCTGCAAGCCGGACATCCTTCCAGGTGCTCCAACAGTTTTCTTTCGTCTTCCCTGGCTAATTCACCATCCAGGAAGGGTGATAATATTTCCCCGGCATCAATGCAATTCACACCCACCACTTCTCCCTTATTTAGGTAATCGGAAAATCAATTTCCCACTTTTGATAACTGTTGCATTCTATCAAAAAATATTTATTCTGGTATCTCACGCAATTCCCGCTGCAAGGTTTCGATTTCAGCACGAATGTATTTTCTTCCTCGGTTGAGCCGGGATTTTACGGTTCCCAGAGAGCACTCCAGCAACCCTGCAATCTCCTCGTAACTGTATTCTTCCATATCCCGTAAAATCAAAACCTGGCGAAACTCAAGACTCAAACGGCCTAAAGCTTTCCATACCAACTCCAGAAACTCCGCCTGTTCGATTTTTTCTACCGGGCTTTCCTCGCTGGCAGCAACTTCACGGGCAAACTCTTTGCCGCTTCCCACCGGCTCATTCAGACTGATGGTTATAAGCTTATTCTTGCGTTGGTGGTTAATCCACTTATTAAGGGCTATCCGCCGCAGCCAGGTCCCGAAATCGGCCTCCCGGCGAAAAGACTTAAGTGAGTTATAAGCCTGGATAAACACATCCTGAGCTAGATCCTGAGCGTTGTCGTGGTTTCCCGTAAGCTGATAACAATATGAAAAAACACGGTTCTGGTAATCTTCGATCAACTTTTCAAAGGCTGTAAGGCTGCCTTTTTGAGCCAATCGCACCAGATCGCTGCTCTCTGTCAAAAGAACCAACACTCCTGTAAAGGACGGCATAATTTACCTTCCTGCTATATTAGACAACGGCATCCTGAAAAAAGTTCCCGTTTCCATAATCAATTTACCACAAAAACTTTTATTTTCCATATAATTTTAATGTACCAAATAGTATATTTGGTATTTTCAAAGCATGGGCCAAGTTAATGGATTTGCTGCAAAAATATTACTATATTATATATATGCCGGCCTGGTCCAATGGGTGAAAATATTTTTACGCCAAAATTATTTTGAAATGGACTAATGTAGGGGCTTGATGCAATTGGTTATTTTTATACATGAGTTGGGGAACTTTTCCTCGGAAACAAGTGTCTAATAAAAGGAGAGTCAAGGTAGTCCAAAGCAGGTCCTTGACCAGTCGTTATATCCGACCGGTCTTGCAGCACAAGAGCGGTATGGCCAGGGCGGGTAATAAAGGAGGGGAGAAACAAAACACGAGGTTGTCGATTTTATCGATGAATACCTGCCTGGGGATTTCGATCCCTGACTATCTTTTGGAATTATCCAACATTAATAAGGAGGGAAATAAATGCCAAGAATTAGCAAGAAATTCGCGCTGCTGCTGGTACTGGCTATGATGGCAACCATGTTCGTAGGCATGGGCTCCGTGAGCGCCGCTACCACTAACTCAGCCCTGACTATTCCCACGGTCTCGGTCAGCACAACTGCACAAACCCTGGGAACTATTCAGTTAGTTGAGAGCACCATAGGATCTATTGGATCCAACACCATCGGTGGCACCGTTTACGAGCAGGTCGTTGTGACCCTGCCATCAGGTTCAAAATTTGCTACGGCTGCTACCGCTGGTACTCTTGATCAATTTGTTAAATGCCCGGCCAACAACACCAGTGGTACCCCAAATGGTGTTGCCGATGGCAATATACAATTTGTTAACGCTACTGATAGATTCGTAGTATTTAACATAACCGGCCGGAGTGGTACCCCAGACAATCCTGCCGTAATTAACCTGCTGTTCAACGGCGCTTCCAGCCAGGTGATAATTTCCTCTGGAGCTGCTGACTATGCAGTAAATATTCTGGACACCACCAATGCGATAAGCAGCGGTGACGTGATCAACGCTCATGTAGCCGTGGGCGGAACCTCTGCCTACGCGCTGTCAGCTCCCACCGTGAGCCAGGGAACCGGCAGAAATCTGGGAATAATCAGAATAGTTGAGAACACCAAAGAAGCACTGGATAACACTGCCAGCCATAACAGCATCAGTGTAACCATGCCCGAAGGCGTAACCATTACCGACGCTACTTGCACTACTGCAGGCGGTTTCCCGGCTAATAGCATAACTAACGGATCCGGTACTGTTAATACTGCGGTACTTGGCACCAGCTCCTCCGGACTGTCCAAGGCCACCTTCTATGTAATTAACAAGTCTCAAGCTCTGCCCGGAATCATTGACATTGCACTGTCTGTAACCGTCGACCTCAATGCCAAGAAGGGCGACATCGTTGCCACCATCGGCGGAAGCAACACCTTCATCACCCCTACCACGGTTATAGTCGGAAAATATGGCGAATATGGAATTACCGCCAAGTGCGACGACCCGACCAACATCTATGCCGGCCGGGTAGACGCCAAGATCGGAACCTTTGTTATAACCGAGAACGTAGTTGCAACCCTGGTTGAGGGTCGCAGTGTCAACCTGGAATTGCCGGAAGGCTGCAGATGGGTAACCGTACCCACCCCGGTAACCACCAAGAGCAGCTTGCGATTGACTGACGGTCAGAAACTGAGCGGATCATCCGAGCGGATTGCCAGTTACAAAGTTTACGCGAGCACCGGATCTGCCAGCACAGTTGAATTCAGACAGGGTACCGTAAGCGTACCGGCCGACTTCCCGGCGGGCGACCTCAACATTACCTTCAGCGGCACTGCCGGAGCCGAAGCTGATGACGGAAGCAAGGTAACCGTAAAGGTAGCCACGATCGTAGCTCCGATTACCCTGACTGGCGCAACTCCTTCCCCGACCATCATCATCGGTGCCCAGGACCAGACCGACACCTCTTTTGAGGTAGTTGAAGCCGGCGTAGGCGCACTGGCCGCCAAGGGCCCGACCACCGGAACTACCGTAACTGCATGGAGACTGGTAAGCGGTACCACTTTTGAACCGGTTTACTCTTCCTCTGGTTCTACCTATAATGCCGAGCTTTGGATCCAGGCTCCGGCCGGTGTATACTTCACCGAGCTGCCTGAAGTCAGTGTGACCGGCGATCTGAAGATCGACACCAATGGTGTGAAACTGTCCAGCGATGACAAGAATATCATTCTCCCGATAACCACTTCTTCTACCAGCACGGCCAGCACCATCAGCTTCAAGAACGTCCACTTCACCGTGGACCGGACCGTTCCTCAGGGAGCCATGAAGCTGACCGCAACCGGAACTGCTGTAGACCAGTGGTTCAGATACTACGAAGAGAGTTCCTTAACAGCCGCTGCCAAGGGTCAGGTAGCCCAAGTGACCACTCCTGCTCCCGATGCGCAGAATAAAGTTGCCACCTTTGTAGTTGGCCAGAGCACATTTACCCTGGAAGGCGTAGAGATCACCATGGATGTAGCTCCCTACATCAAGGACAGCCGCACCTTCCTGCCCATCGCCTATGTTGGTCAGGCCCTGGGTATTGACGCCAACAACATTAACTGGGATGGAGTAAACCAGACCGTTACCCTGATGAAGGGCGACAAGGTTCTCCAGCTCAAGATCGGCAGCACCACCATGCTGGTTAACGGCGTTGCCTTGACTCTGGACGCAGCTCCGGAAATCAACAACAGCCGCACCTGCCTGCCCATCGCTCTGGTAGCCAAAGCCTTTGGCGAAAGCGCCAGCTGGGATGCAGCAACTCAGACTGTAACCATTCAGTAAGTTAAAGTAAACTACTTAATACCCTTGAGGGCCTGGCTACGCCAGGCCCTCTACTATTTAGTGTTAGTGCGCTCCCGTCGCCCTGGTGCTCAGGCCTTTGGTGAAGCAGCCAGCTGGGATGCGGAAACTCAGACCGTAATCGTTCAGTAACAACTATAAAGAAACCACAAGCTTAAATCTCTGGGAGGGACTGGCAAGCGCCAGGCCCTCTGGTTTTGATACGGAATATAGCATGTCTTTTGCCGGTGAATTGCCGATAAGTATATAACAGTTTTTTCTTGACTCTGCCTGCGTGCAGTTGGATACTTGATTTAGCAGCTATCTTGGCAATGTAAGGTGGACCAGGATATATTTCTATGCAATGGATAGGAGGTATTTTGATGATGGTGAAGATAAACAGGCTTCTCATGCTCCTGCTCGCGTCCTTGACAGTGGCAGGCCTGGCTTTTTGTGATCCCGCTGTGGCCGCTACCAGAAACCAGGCTTTTAACGTGCCGAATGTAGGTATCGGAGACGGTCAAACCCTGGGTACTATTGAAATTCTGGAGACAACCCCCGGTTCTATAACTGCCGGATTGCAGATCCTTATCACCCTGCCAGCGGATTCCAGCTACATGGCTGCACCTACGCCGGGGACCACCGATAAATACGTCTATTTGCCGCCGATGGCCGGAGTTGTCAGCAATTCGCTGGCTGCCGGGGATGTAATAGTAAACAGCAATAGCTCTTCCCAAACAATGATTTTGGATATTGTTCATATTACCAATCCCGAAAAGGCTGCCTGCCTTAACCTGCTTTTTAATGTTCCCAATTACAGTCAGGTGAACATTTACGGGGGGGCGGGAGATTTTAGAGTAAACATCATGGAGGCTACCGGGGCGGTAAGTTCAGGAGAAATATCCAATAGTAAGGCGGTTGGCGGCTCAACCACTGCCAGGATCCTGGACACACCTACGCTCACCAGCGGCACTGGGCGTACATTGGGTGTGGTTCGACTGGAGGAAAACCTGGCCGGTTCCTTGCAGATCGGTAAACGGTCAATTACGCTGGTTTTGCCCAACGGAATAACCTGGACCGGAGCAGACTTAAAACTTTTCGGAGGTTTTGCAGCCGGTGCTGTGGCTGTAAGCGCTATAGATGTGAACGAATCCGGTCAATCGCGGCTTTTGCTGGATGTCAATTATCAATCGACTGGTAGTCCGGGAATTATACAAATCATTGGGACGGCCAACATCGCTGCTTCAGTTATCCCGGGAGATATACAAGTGAGTATAGGAGGCCCCAATCCAGGCCTTAATACCAATCTTTTAAACTGCGCTAAAGTAATTGAAGCTCCTTCTAATAATATATCCAGGTTTACCATAGGCTCGCAAAGATTGATTCTTAATGGAGGCGTTCTATCAATGGATATTGCCCCCTACATAAAAAACAGCCGCACCTTCCTGCCGCTACGTTATGTGGCTTTGGCCCTGGGAATCGACGAAGAAGACGGAGTCATTTGGAACGCTGCCAGCCAAACCGTAATTCTGAAAAAGGATGATAAAACGGTCCAGTTGAAAATTGGCAGCGGCACCATGCTGGTCAACGGTGCGGCCTTCACTTTAGAAGCCGCTCCGGAAATAAAATCGGGTTATACCTGTCTTCCCATAAGTGCCTTGACGGGGGTCTTTGGCTATGTTGCGGAGTGGCAGGCGTCAAGCCAAACGGTATCCATTCACTAGGCATTAAACAAGTTTAATCTATTCCCCCAAATGCAATATTCTTGGCGGGCAGTTGGCTATAAGGTTGCTGAGGGAACTTTTTCCGGCTAAAACAGGTCAAAAATAGTAGAACCTTATACCCGATCGCACTTTGTAAGTGGAGGCGGCCAACCGAAGCGCAGAGGCGCATACGCATATAGAAATTGTTTTGTTGAATTATTGGATATGCCTTGAGGAGGGATTATATTGATCGGTTCTTGTAAAAAACTTAGCTGGTTGATGCTGCTGTTGATCATGCTCTCTATAGTCAGTGTACCGGGTAATGCCTCTGCCAGCAGTGTGATAACCAGAACGCTGGCCTTAAATATTCCCAGTATTACTATCGGGCCCAACCCGCAAAACCTGGGGACCATTCAAATTGCCGAAATACAGATTGCATCCCTGACTCCCATGATCAATGGAGAGAAACCGCTGCAGATATCCGTTGAGCTGCCAACCGGCTCGACCTATGCTTATGGCCCTGCTCCGGGCGATGAGAAAAGCTATATAGAAATACCGGAAACCGTCGGTTCAAATCCCAATGGCCTAAAACCCGGGGATGTGACCATCGACAGCACCAGCACCTCAAAGAAATTAGTTGTCAATGTCATTACCCGCAGCAATTTCCTGGGCCAGGCTGTCATAAACATCCGTTTTGACAAGCCGCACAGCCAGGTCATCATTTTGTCTACCAACAGCAAATACGAAGTAGCAATAACTCAAATGAGAAATTTTACGGAAATCGGTGTTATTAACACTTATGAATCAGAAAAAGTAGTCAATGCTTATGTAGGTGAAGGTTACACAACCGCCCAGGCTGCGGATTTGCCGAGTTTAACTCCCGGAATAGGCAGAGTGCCGGCGGAGATTACCCTGGTGGAGAATGTGCCGGGTGCTTTACAGGCCTCCAAAAAAGCCCTATCTTTTACCCTGCCCGAGGGATTTACCTGGAATCAGGCCAGAATCAAGCAGAGCGGAGGATTTTTGTCAGGCGATATAAGCTTTGATCCGAAACAAGGTATTGATCTGGATGAGGCCGGCCGGTCCAGACTATGGTTGGATATCAACCATTCGTCTTTGGATCTGCCCTGGCCTATGGAACCCAAGCATTCTACCAACGGCAAACCGGGAATTATTAAAATTCAGGGCTTTTTTAATATTGCACCGACAGCTAAAGTGGGAGAAATTATCGTGAATATCGGCGGCGCCAACCAGGAGATTAATCCCAAGTCCATGGTAATTGGCTACCTAACTGGTTCCGAAACGACGTCCACCAAGGCTCAAACATCCACTTTCACTATTGGTGAAGGCGCTTTTAACTTAAACGGCGTGGACGTACTCATGGAGGCTGCTCCCTATATTAAAGGAGGTAGAACCTATCTGCCCCTGCGCTATGTCGCCTACTCCCTTGGTGTTGCTGACAACGGTATCATGTGGAATGGTTCCGAGCAGACTGCAACCCTGGTCAGAGGGAATCAGGAAATAAAACTTGCTATAGGCAGTACCATCCTTATGGTTAATGGGAGAATAGCCGGTTACCTGGACGTTGCTCCCGAGATCGACAATGGCCTTACCATGCTGCCGGTGGGCATTATTGCTGAAACGCTGGGCGGCCAGGTTGAATGGGATCCTGCCCGGCAGGAAGTTAAAATTACTTATCCCAAAGCGGGCGGGGTATCAAACTTGTAACTTTGATTAAAAAATAATGTTTTTAAAGGATCTTAGGAGGGGTATTCTTGTCTCTAATTCGTTATATATATAAACTCGTTGTTGCTATTGTAATGACTGTTGTTTTATCAACTGGCAGCCAGACAGCATGGGCGGTTGATAGCAACTCAAACCAGCAAGCAGTTCCGAACGGGATAAGCTTTACCATCTCCGAAGGCGGCCCCGGAGCATTTACCGCGCGTCCTTTGGGGTATCAAGGGCGCTTGATCATTAAATGCCCCGCCGGAGTTAGCTTTGTCGGTAAACCTGAGATCACCGTGTCGGGGGATCTCAAACTGGATATGGCGGGCGCCATATTGAATGAACCCGCCAACGACCAGTTGACGATTCCCGTAATACAATCATCAACTGTAGCCAGTACCATAAATTTCGATAGGGTCTTGCTTACCCTGGATCGTACGGTACCGGAAGGGGACGTGACTCTTAAGGTGGGAGGCAGTGCCATCGATTGGTCCGGTGCCGGGGCAGGGGCGGAAATGTCTATCCAGGTTCCGGCCGGCCGGGTTACAATTGGCGGGGTGGTTACACCTGCTCCAAGTGAACAGAATGCCGAGGGCAGCTTTGAAATCGGAAAGAATAGCTTTTTTCTCAATGGCGCAGAGACTGCCATGGATGTTTCCCCCTACATAAAAGACGGCAGAACTTTCATACCTTTATATTATGCGGCATTGGCGTTGGGAATCTCCGATTCCGGAATAATCTGGGATCAGGAAAGGCAGACGGCAACCCTGATGAAGGGGCAGAAGCTGGTCCAGGTGCAGGTAGGCAGTAATACCATACTGTTTAACGGTGTGGCAATTACCCTTGATGCCGCTCCCGAAATTGTCAACGGGCGGATCTGTTTGCCGGTTGCGTTGCTGGCAAAGACTCTGGGTGAGACAGCCAGTTGGGATCCTGAAAATCAAACCGTAAGTATTAAGTAGTCCAGGGCTTGAATAGATTTTGGCAGATACCCCACACAGCATCTTACTGTTGAGGAAGATGTTTATACAACTTTTACACATTTATCTTAAAAGATTGCCGAGTATATTGGTTAGAATAAAATAGAAGGAATGGAATCGACAAGAAAAATAAGCACAGTCATTCTTGACTGACTGGTCAGTTCCGCCATATACTAGGAACAATAATACTAAATACTGGAGAGGTTATTTACTATGAGGAAAAAAAGCAAACATAAAGTAAAAATCGCCATTATCCTTGCCTTCTGTATGATATTCCTTATATCAGCCCCGGTGATGGCCAAGGACAACACGGTTACTCTGACCCTTGATGATGCCATTAAAAGGGGATACAACAACAGTGTAGACCTTCGGAAGGCCACCCTCGACATTGAGTCGGCCGAAAATACGCAAGAATCCACTTATAACTCTTTGCAGACGACTACTATTACCTATGTGCAGGCTGCGAATGCCAATTCAGCCAATCTGGCCGTTCAGACCGCGTATACGACGTATGATCAAACCAAAGATAAAGTTGCCTATGACGTGACTAAAAAGTACTGGGATGTGAAGAAGTATGAGGAGCACCTGGCGGTGGCCGAACTATCCTACAAGAAGAGCCAGCAGGATTTGGGTATTGCCAGGCTTAATGCGGGAGTGGGACTTGGCACCAATGCTACGGTTTTAAGCGCCGAGTCTACCAACGCCCAGGCCAAAACGGCCTTGGAAAGCGCTCAAAATACACTGACCAATGCATACAGTCTATTCAATGTAGCGGTAGGACTAAATCGAGACGACCGACCGGAGTTAAGTGAGGAGGTTCCGGATTATAAAGCAATTAACAAGAACTCCCTGAGTATTGAGATCAGTCAGGCTATAACCAGTAATCCGAGCCTCTGGACAGCTCAGCAAAGCGCCCTTATAGCGCAGAATGCGGCGAACGGTGTATTAGCTACACCGGGCAAGAGCTACTATGATTATCAGTCGGCGTCGCTGTCGGCGGATAAGTCTCAACTTACGGTTCAAAGCACGGAAAAGACTCTGGCTACGACCATCGAATCGCTCTTTTATCAAGTCGATAATTTAAACCAATCATATAAACAACTGCTGGCCAGTCAGAAAGCTCTGGCTGAAGCCTACCGGGTCAAGAAGCTGATGTATGACGTGGGGATTGCTACTCAAAACGATGTCCTGGCGGCCGAAGTGAGTTTGGCCAATATGAACATGAGCATCAACGATTCCAAATATACAAACAACCTGTTGGGCGTTGCCTTTGAAAAACCGTGGGCAGCGGGCAGCTAAAAGATACTGGATTCTAAACTGTCTTTTATAAGGGGGCGTTACTTTACTTCCGGTAAAGGATACGTCCTCATTGTTTATTCTGGGGGCTGCTATTGCTATTTAGATTCATCTCGTATTTTCCTTAAAATCAAAGTATTGCCGTTTTATACAAAGGAGAGCTATAATATTATCAATTGACCAACCAGTCGGTCGGACATAATACATATTGGGGAGGGTCTTTTGTGGTAAAGGAGAAAAGCCTGACTTTTCTGCTGATTGTGCTTTTATCGGCTTCTTTGCTGGTATCATCCTGTTCGGGCAAACAGCAGGCTAATAAAGAGACGGAGCAGGCAGTTAGTGCGGTTCAAGTGGAGAAGCGCGACATTACTAAAAACGTCCGCTATTCCGGCATGCTGCGCGGCTCCAATGAAACCGCCATAATGCCAAAAGTAGCGGCGCGGGTCACCGCTATTCATGTCAAACCGGGCGATGTTGTGTCGGCCGGGCAGACGCTGATGACCCTGGACAGCAGCGATTATGAAGCGGCGGTTGGCATTGCCCAGGCCGCGGTAGGGGTAGCGGAAGCCAATAAACGGGCCGCCGATGTGAATAAAGAACAGGCCCGGGTGGCCTACGAGCGCGCCAAAACCCTGCATGACGCCGGGGCGATTACCGATCAGGCCCTGGAGCAGGCCAAAGCCGCCTATGATGTACTGGCGGCCGGAGCTGCTGACGCTGCTCTGGAGCAGGCCCAGGCCAACCTGCAGCAGGCCCAAACCAACATCGGTCATTGTACACTCAGCTCACCCATCAATGGAGTGGTTGGAAACGTTGCCCTATCCCTCGGTGACAACAGCAGCCCTTCTTCGGCAGCGCTTATCATTACCAACTCGACCGAATTAGAGGCCAGTGTTCTGGTTAATGAAAGTGAAATCAGCTACGTTAAAGAGGCCGACCAGGTTAAAGTTTTGGTAAAGGCGGTGGACAGCCAGCCTTTTACCGGCCAGGTGGTTTCCATATCCACGGTTCCCGATCCCGCGAAAAAGAATTATACCGTAAAGGTGGCTCTGCCTAACCAGGATGCCCGGATAAGATCGGGCATGTTTGCTGAAGTTACGGTCAATACCCAGAGCAAGAGCGGGGTTCTGGTGGTGCCGGTAAATGCGGTAGTTCCCCGAAGCGGCCGGATGCTGGTTTATGTGGTTGATGAGAACAGCCGGGCCCGGGAAGTCGACGTGGAAATCGGTCTGAAAAACGATGAATATGTGGAGATAGTCAAAGGCCTTAGCGAAGGACAGGTGGTAATTACTAAAGGCAACACCATAGTGCAGGATGGCGCTCTGGTCAAAGTAATTGCCGGAGGTGCTGAATAAATGAAAATTGTAAACCTGGCGGTCAAGCGTCCTGTAAGTATGATAATAATCCTCAGCATTATCTTGATCCTGGGCATGTTTACCTTTTCCAAACTGTCGGTAGACCTGTATCCGGACATGAAACTGCCTATCGCCGCGGTCATAACCAGCTATTCCGGCGCCGGTCCGGAAGAGGTGGAGTCCCAGGTAAGCAAGCCCCTGGAAAGCACCCTGAGCACCCTCTCCAATGTCAAACAAATAGATTCCCGATCATCAGCCGGTTCTTCGCTGATTATCATCCGCTACAACTGGGGAACCAATATGGACACGGCGGTGAATGATATCCGTGAAAAGACCAGCATGGTGGAACAGTACCTGCCTTCCGGGGCGGATAAGCCCACCGTATATAAAATGGACCCCACCATGATGCCTATCATCCAGATCGGCATCAGCGGCCAGGACATGACCCTGGCCCAACTGCAGTCCTTTGCCGATGACGTGATCGAACCGCGCCTGAGCCGGGTGCCGGAGATCGCATCGGTTTACATTACCGGGGGACTGGAGCGGGAGGTCAAGGTAAAGATAAACCGCACCCGGTTGGAGAACTACGGTTTGAGTCTGGGGCAGATCAACCAGGTCCTGGCCGCGGAAAACTTTAATGTTTCGGCCGGCAAGGTGCAGGAAGGCTCCGGCGAGTATTATGTCCGCAACCTGCAGCAGTTCAAATCGGTGGATGACATCAAAAATGTCGCCATAACCACCAGCACCGGCAATACCATTTTCCTTTCCGACCTGGCCGAAATTACCGACGGGTACAAGGACGACACCCAGATCACCCGGGTGGACGGGGGAGCGGCGGTAGGCATACACTGCATGAAGCAGAGCAGCGCCAACACGGTCAAGGCCTGCGAATCCGTCCAGGCGGAGCTGGAGGCCATCAAGCAGCAGTATGGCAAAGACCTGGACATCAAGGTGGTTTATGACCAGTCCACCTTTATCAGACAGACTCTCAGCTCCACCCAGCGGATGATGCTGGAAGGCTCGCTCCTGGCCATTTTAATTCTTTACCTGTTCCTACGCAACGCCCGCAGCACAGTCATTGTTTTTACGGCTATTCCCATATCCATCATATCCACCTTCATTCTTTTATATTTTAACAATGAGACCTTGAATGTTATAACCATGGGCGGTCTGGCCCTGGGTATCGGGCGAATGGTAGACGATTCCATCGTGGTGTTTGAAAACATCTTCCGCCATCGCAGTGAAGGCGAAGGATTGATTGAAGCGGCTTTGAACGGGGCCTCCGAGGTGGGCAACGCGGTTATCGCTTCAACCATGACCATTTTGGCGGTATTTGCCCCCATAGCTTTTGCGGACGGGCTGGCCGGCATCCTTTTCAAACCCCTGGCCCTGACGGTAAGCTTTGCCATATTCTGTTCGCTGATTGTATCCCTGACCATCATCCCGTTGATGTCCTCCCGCCTCTTGACCGACCGGGCTATGCATCCCAGCCACCTGGGCAGCCGTCGCCTGGCCAAAATAGTGGACGGTTTCGGGGGCTGGCTGGACAGCCTGGGTGAGAAGTATAAGGAACTGCTGCGCTGGTCGCTGGGGCACCGCCGCCGGGTGGTGTCCATCGTGGCTGTTTTGATGGTGGCCTCGATATGCGTAATCCCCCTGGTGGGGGCTGAATTTATGGCTTCGATGGACTCCGGGGATATTGCCATAACTATAGAGACCGACAAAGGGAGCCTGCTGGCTGACACCGATAAACTGGTGAGCCAGGTTGAAAGTAAGATCCACGAGGTTCCTGAAGTTAACACCATATTCACCAGTGTCGGCAGCACGGGCAACATGCTGGCTACCGGCAGCAGCAGCCAGGGTGACAAGGCGTCCATTGCGATTAAATTGGTTCCCTTAAGCGACCGCAAGCGCAGTGTGGAACAGGTGACGGAAGATATAAGGCAGCGACTGGCCGATGTCCCGGGTGCCAAGATCAAGGTCAGCGTTTCCAGCCAGATGACCGGCAGCTCCGGTTCTTCCGCTTCCATAAGCGTCCAGATCAAAGGGGATGACCTGGATCAGTTAAGCGCGCTTTCCAAACAGGCGGTAGAAATTATGAAGAGTGTGCCCGGCACCAGGGAAATAAGATCCAGCATGCAGGATGGAAGCCCGGAAATCCAGATTAAAGTGGACCGGCAGCGGGCCGCTGTCTATGGATTGACTCCGGGCCAGATCTCCAGCGAGGTCAAAAATGCCATGCAGGGAACGGTTTCCACCCGCTACCGGGTGGAGGGCGAAGAAGTAGATGTACGCGTCCTCTACGCGCCGGATCAGGAGGTCAATCTGGAGAACCTGGGCAGCATAAACATCCTCACTGCCAAGGGCGTGCCGGTGCAGCTTTCCCAGGTAGCGGAGTTTCGCATGGAACCGGGACCGGTTGAGATCAGACGCATAGATAAAGTCCGTCAGGTGGTCATTGAAGGCGACTTGCTGGACCGCGATTTGAATTCGGTTATGGCCGATATTAAAACCGAGCTGGGGCAGAAGCTCATCCTGCCCAATGGCTACAACATTGAATACGGCGGGCAGAACCAGGACATGATCGACAGCTTCACCAGTTTGGCCACCGCTTTGCTGCTGGCCATAGTCCTGGTGTACGGGGTAATGGCGGTGCTCTATGAGTCGTTCTTCAATCCCTTTATTATCATGTTTTCCGTTCCGACCGCCTTTGTCGGGGTTATTCTGGCCCTGCTCATCACCGGCAAGACCTTGAACGTATCATCCTTCATCGGGATCATCATGCTGGTCGGTATAGTGGTGGCCAATGCCATAGTATATGTGGACTACTTGCAGCAATTGCGTGAGCGGGGCATGGAGCGCGATCTGGCCATTATGGAAGCCGGCCGGGTCAGGCTGCGGCCGATCCTGATGACCGCGCTGGCCACCATCCTGGCCATGTTTCCCCTGGCCCTGGGCCTGGGCGAAGGCGGCGAGTCGGAGGCGCCCCTGGCCATCACCATTATAGGAGGCCTGACCGTCTCCACTTTTGTAACCCTGCTTTTGGTTCCGGTGATGTACAGCCTATTGGATGACCGGCTCGACAAGTTCAGAGCCCGCCGGAAGGCCAGAAAAGAAAGAAAAGCCAAGCCTGTAGAGGCCATCGAAACTTTACCGGAAACAGAAGCCTAAACAGATCCTGAAGCCAGGATCTAGAATAGATGGGGAGGTATGGCTGTGGCAAGTAAAAGGGGCAAAGGCAAGCGGGAGATTATAATAGAAGCGGCCATTCAAGTATTTTCCCAAAAGGGTTATCACAATACCCGTATGGAAGAAATCGCCCAGGCCGCCGGAATAGGCAAGGGAACCATTTACGAGTACTTTGACAGCAAACTGCACCTCTTTCAGAGCATGATGGAGGACAGCCTGCAGGTTTATTTCCGCAGGATGGAGAACCAGAGGACCGATCAAATGTCTATGAGCACAAGGCTGAGGCTTATGTGCGAGGCCCATATACGCTTTTGCTTAGAGAACCGGGAGTTGACCAAGGTGCTTTTTGGAGAAGCGGAAACCCCTGATAAAGAGCTCATGGAATGGGCTATGGCTATGCGCAAAGACAAATTGAAGCGCATGCAAAGCCTGCTGGTGGAAGGGATAGAAAGGGGCGAACTCAGGTCTGACCTGGATTTACATATGCTTAGCTTCTCCATCCTGCATACCCTGGCCGCCTTCTGGTTTCCCCTGGTTATGGAAGATTGGCAAATGGACCCGGAGTTGCTGTCCGTACAGTATGCCGACTTTATTATGAATGGATTAAAGAAAGCTTAGCTAAAAAATAAAAAAAAGCAGAGGGGACGGTTCTTTTT
>DHRK01000066.1:56425-94367 GCA_002410325.1 Syntrophomonas sp. UBA5314 | reverse complement strand
AAAAAGAACCGTCCCCTCTGCTTCCCCCCTCCGCTTTTTTAGCGCATTATTGGAAAGAGATGCCCATATTTTGAATGGGGGAGCGAAGGGAAGCAATAAACCGGACCAGGCCGCATTTACACCCCAGACTGTCTTTTGACTTGCTCAGAGTTATATATTACTATGAGGCTACGCCATCGAAAAGCTTATGGAGGGTTTGTTTTCCCTCCATTTCTTCTAGCCATTTTAGTGTTTTTGGAGGGATTGCATTGAATTTGGGCAAAGTTATGGTAGTATTTGGGACCAGGCCAGAAGCCATCAAAATGGCTCCGGTAGTCAAGGAACTGCAGAAACAAGAGGAACTGCAAACCATAGTGACAGTGACCGCTCAGCACCGGGAGATGCTGGACCAGGTTTTGGACCTCTTTCAGATTCAACCGGATTATGATCTGAATATAATGAAGCACCACCAGGATCTCTATTCAATAACCACCGGCGTTTTGACCGGTTTAAAAGAAGTCCTGGAAAAAGAAAAACCGCACCTGCTTTTGGTGCACGGAGACACCACAACTACCTTTGCCGCAGCCCTGGCTGCCTTTTATCAACATATACCGGTCGGCCATGTCGAAGCGGGCCTCAGAACCCGCAATAAATTCAACCCTTTTCCCGAAGAGATCAACCGCACCCTGACCGGCAGTTTGACCGACCTGCACTTTGCTCCCACGGACAGCGCCCGGGAGAACCTCATCGCCGAATCAACCGCCCTCTACCGGATATGGGTAACCGGCAATACCGTAATAGACGCCCTGCTTCAGACTATCAAACCCGATTACCGGTTCCCGGAGGAATTTGCCGATATAGATTTTAGCAAACGGATCATCCTGGTCACCACCCATCGCCGGGAAAACTGGGGTGACAATATGCGCAGCATCTACCAGGCTTTGCTAAAGCTGGTGGAGGAATTTGCCGATGTGGAAGTGGTCTTCCCGGTGCACAGAAACCCGATCGTCAGGGATTTGGCTCAAGAAATGCTGGGCAGCCGTCCCGGTTTTCACCTGATCGATCCCCTGGAGTACGAGCCCTTTTCTCATCTCATGAATGCCTCTTACCTCATTCTTACCGATTCGGGCGGCATTCAAGAAGAAGCCCCCTCACTGGGAAAGCCGGTGCTCGTTTTACGAGACTATACCGAGCGCCCGGAAGCGGTTCAGGCCGGAACCGTCAAACTGGTGGGAACCACTTCGGAACGGGTATACCAAGAGGCCCATTTGCTATTGGCCGACCGGCGGGAATACAACAAAATGGCCCGGGCCATCAATCCTTATGGAGACGGGCATGCTTCCAAGCGGATTGTCAAGGTGATCAAAGACTTTCTGTACTCGCGGATAGGGGCGGAAGAGAGATGCTAAATAAATAAAAAAGATGCCTCTCAGGTAGACTAATAGCGTAAAAAGTACTATCCGGGAGGTAATATGATGGATCCGTATCTTAGGGCGCTCTTTCAAACTCTACTGGCATTTCTGGGCATCCTGGTCTATGCTCGCATATTGGGAAAGCAGCAGATGAGCCAGCTTACCTTTTACGAGTATGTCACCGGCATTACCTTTGGCAATATAGCCGCCAGCCTGGCCATTGACGAGTCCGACAAAGTCTGGCTGTTTTTGTGGATTTTGACGCTGTTTTTTCTGCTCAGCTATTTTGCCGGATATCTGACGGAGAAGAGCCGGCCCCTGCGCAAGCTCATCGAGGGAGAACCGACCGTTTTAATTCATAATGGGAAGATCCTTGAACATAACATGAACAAAACCCAATACAATATGGAAAACCTGATGATGCAGCTGCGGGAAAAAGACGTCTTTAATTTGGCCGATGTAGAGTATGCTATAGCTGAAACCGACGGGGTTATCACCGTTCTCAAAAAATCACAAAAACGCCCCGCCACTCCGGCCGACCTGAATATAAGCACAGGCTACGAGGGCCTGCCGTCAGAACTGATTGTAGACGGAAAAATAATATATCAGAACTTGAAGCAAAACAACCTGGACGAGCAATGGTTGATGATCCAGTTGAAAAACCTGGGCTACAACGATCCTGCCGAAATCAGCTATGCTGTTTTAAATCCCGATGGGCAGATTCTGATAGACGAATACCGGGATAAGCTTGAGCATTTAAATGACATATCTGATTGAGCAGGAGGATTCAACAAGGGGGAAAAATATTGACCAGCATTAAGTTCGGAATGGACGGCTGGAGGGCAGTATTGGCCAGGGAATTCACCTTTGCCAACTGCCGGTTGGTGAGCCAGGCTATCGCCACCTACCTGACCGGTCAGAACCTGACTCGCAAGGGATTAGTAATCGCCTACGACCACCGTTTTATGGCTGAAGAAATAGCCCGGGAATGCGCCCGGGTCATAGTTGGTAATGGGATCAGGGCTTATGTAATGCGCAAGGCTGTGCCCACCCCGCTGGCGGGCTTCGCGGTACGTCACCTGGAAGCAGGCGGAGCGCTGGTTATTACCGGCGGCCAATATTCACCTGAATACTGCGGGGTAAAATACCTGGACGGCCACGCCGGGCCGGCCCTTCCTGAAATTACCGGGGCTCTGGAACAGGAAATTGAACGTTTAGGCGGCAGCGGGCGCATTTACGAACTGGACCTTTATGAAGCCGAAAAGCTGGAGCTTTACAAGGAGATTGATCTGGAACGGGTCTATCAGGATGCGCTCAAAAAATTGATCAAAACCAAGTTTTTTGACAAACCGAGTATAAAAGTAGTGGTTGATCCCATGTTCGGCTCCGGAACCGGCTATTTAGAAAAAATACTGCAGGAACTGGGATGTGAAGTTAAAACGATTCACAATTACCGGGATCCGTTATTTGGCGGCACTCCACCCGAGCCGGGTGCCGACAATCTTCTGGCTCTGCAAAACGCGGTTCTCTCTTATCAGGCCGATATGGGGCTGGCTATGGATGGAGATGCCGGCCGGGTTGGTGTTGTTGACGATGAAGGGGTATTGCTGGAGCCCGGTCAGTACATGGCTTTGCTGCTCAGCCACCTGCTTAAAACCCGCTCCCCTTTAGGACCGGTGGCCAGAACCCGGGCCACCGGCACCCTGGTCGACCGGGTCGCCGCTAGAAACGGATTGCAGGTGCACGAAACCCAGCTGGGATTTGCCTATTTAAGCCAGACCTTGCGGGAGCGCGCCTGTATGCTGGTCGGGGACGAAACCGGTCAACTGGGAATCACCGGTCATGTTCCGGTAGCCGATGGGATACTGGCCGGTCTGCTGGCGGTGGAAATGCTGCTCGGCGAGGGACGGCCCCTGTCTTTGATAGTCAAGGAATTTGCCGCCGACTATGGTTCCCCGGTTTACCTGCGCTATAGTATTCCTTTTGAACAAGCCAATAGAGAAGAAGTAGAAAAAAAAATGATCGGGTGCCAGTTGAGAAATTTGGCCGGGATGAAAGTGATTTTGTGTGATTGGGAGAGAGATCTCAAGATTTCTATGGAAAATGGGAATTGGGTCCTGGTACGAATGTCGGGTTTAGACAATTTTTTAGATGTATACATAGAAGGAGAAAGCCAGGAACAGGTGGAATTAATAAAGGATGGGTTATTACATATGTTGGACCTATAGTCCGGAGTCAAATAGGCCTTTAGACCTAAAGACAAAAGGCGGGAAACCCATAATTTGCGGTGAATTTAGGAAATTGGAAGGATTTTTATGAATAATGCCGAATCACTCTTTGATAGTGAGGAATTAGGCGCCGCCCAGATAAGAAGTCTGGAGCAAGTTATCTCCCGGGTAATCGACACGCTGGAGAATGGGCGCAACGATCTGTTTGAGATTTCTCAGGACTGCCGCAAGCAGAGTGAGAAGCGGGAGCTGGAAATGGAGCAGATCAAGGTGGAAATCGGCCAGATCATCCGCGAAGTGGATAAATACGAACGCGAGGAACGAATGGCCAGGATTCACCTCATGGAAGTCAGCAAAAACTTTCATTCCCACAGCGAAGAGGATATAAAACAGGCTTATGAAAACGCCCGGCTTATCCAGGTAACCCTCATGGACCTGCGGCAAAAAGAGATCTATTCCCGCCGTCGCCGTGATGAACTGGGACGGCAGATCAAGCAGATGGCTACCGTAGCCAACCGGGCGGACCGGCTTTTGAGCAACACCACCCTGGCTCTTAAATTGCTGACCGGCAATGCGGACAAGATCAGCGGGGCTCTGGAGGGAGCCGCCCGCCGCCAGCAGATGGAACTCTGGATCATTGAATCCCAGGAGGCGGAGCGACGCAAAATTGCCCGGGATCTCCACGACGGTCCCGCTCAGAGTATGGCCAGCATGTTGATTCGCCTGGACCTGATCGAGAGGCTGGTGGGCGAAGACGGCGGCGCCTTTGTCGATGAATTGAACAAGGCCAAGGATATGGGCCGGGAGAGCCTGGCGGAAATCCGTCGGATCATGTTTGACCTGAAGCCCACTTTGATGCATGAAGACGGATTTGTATCGACCCTGAAGGATTATTTCAACAATTATGAAGCGAAATACAATTTCGAAATCGATTTTTCGATATTGGGTAATCTTAAAAAGTGCGATCTATCTATGGAGATAGCCCTGTTTCGGCTGGTGCAGGAAGCAGTAACCAATGCCAGGAAGCACTCGGGGGCCAAACGGGTTCAGGTTAAGATGGAGGAAAAAGGGAAAACCCTCACCCTGTTTATCAAGGATGACGGGATTGGCTTTGCTCCTGACAAAATAAGCAGCAAACAGGAAAGCTACGGAATCGTGGGGATGAAGGAAAGAGTTGAATTATTCGGTGGTCAGCTGGACATCTTATCCGAGCCAGGTGCGGGTACTCAGGTAGTGATTAAAGTGCCATTGGAAATGGAGGCGGGTTATGGGCAGTATAAAGGTTCTGATTGCTGATGATCATGTGCTGGTGCGCGAAGGTCTGCGCAAACTCCTGGAGCTGGATGAAAATATTGAGGTAATGACCGAGGTGGGGGACGGCCAGGGAGCCATTAATATAGCCCGCAAAGCCAAACCGGATGTAATTTTGATGGACGTAAATATGCCGGGAACCGACGGCATTGTTGCCACAAAAGTTATCAAACGCGAGTATCCTTCCATAAAGATAATCGCTTTAACTATATATGAAGACGAAGAAGTAGTGGAGATGGTCAGAGCCGGCGTCTCTGCTTATGTGTTAAAAGACGTGGCCGGAAGCGAACTGGTGGATACCATCCACCGGGTAATGCAGGGCGAAATAGTCATCCATCCCCGGGTGGCCAACCGCCTGGTGCGCGAGTTGAATCGCAGCGAATCCAAAAAGAATGAGGTACGTCTCACCAAAAGGGAAAAAGACGTCTTGGATCTGCTGGTCAAGGGCAATACCAACAAAGAAATGGCCGATGCCATGTTTATCAGTGAAAAGACGGTTAAAAACCATCTCACCAGCATATTCCGCAAACTGGGGGTAAAAGACCGCACCCAGGCCGCAGTGTACGCCCTCAAACACAATATTGTGGTTGACGACGAATAGAAGAAAAACGAGTTGGGGGACGGTTCTTCAACTCGTTTTCCAAAGAAGCTGTCAATGTTTAACTATATACAAAGCAAAATGAGTTGAAGAACCGTCCCCCAACTCGTTCCCGCAACAAAATCTCCGTATCCGTATTACACGCACCTTCGAGTTACTAGAATACCTCTTCCCAGCATATGATATATCAGGAGCTAGGAGGGGGTTTTATGGTAATATTATTGAAGATTTTATGCTTTGCTTTGTGGTTGTGTATTATGTTTTTTTTATTTATAGCTCCTCAGACCCGCCGTCATAAAAAAAGCTATACCATAACCAGCGACGGCAAAGACGGCCGCCGTTTAAGAGAAAAAAACATGTAATAATATCGATCTTTTTCACCAAAGTGAAGCTTTTTTTCCTGACCTTCCTGCCTTTTACTGCCTTCTATGAGCATAAATTTCTTTTATCGTCCTTTTTCCTAGCGATTAATAGGAAATTCTTTTACAATATTATATATTGAGTGTAAGGGGTGGGCGCGGATGCTTAATTTAATTTTAGATATTCTATTTCCGCAAACCTGCTGTGCGATCTGCCGCCGGCCCGGCCGGTTCATAACCAGAAATCCATGGTGCGCCGACTGTACGGATACTATGGAAAAGCTCCGCTACCAGCTGCCCATCTGCGATAAATGCGGTAAATATATTGAATCAGAAAGCAGGTTATGCAGCGACTGCAAAGAGCGCATGCCTTCCTTCGAAATCTGCCGGGCGGCAGGGCCTTATACCGATCCCTATCGGATTGCTATTAAAGTCTTAAAATTTATAGGCAAGAAAAACCTGGCCTATCGAATGGGATGTATGATGGCCCAAGTGGTAAAAGAAGAAAAACGCTTTTGGCCTATTGACCTGGTGGTGCCGGTTCCCGCTTCCCAGGGAAGCCTGAAACAAAGGGGATTTAGCCAGACCGAGCTGCTGGCCCGGCAGATTGCTAAAAAACTGAAGCTCAAAGTGGGAGCCCAGCTGTTGGTCCGTGTAAAGGAGACTCCTGCCCAGAGAGAGCTCACCCGTGAAGAAAGGGAAAAGAATTTACAGTCAGCCTTCGATATAAAAGATAGGAAGAAAGTGCAGGGCAAAAGCATTCTGCTGGTTGATGATGTTTACACTACCGGATCCACTATCAAGGAGTGCACCAGAATCCTGCTGGAGGCGGGCGCGTCCCGCGTGTCAGTGATAACCTGGGCAACCGGGATAGCTTATTAAAATTTGAGGGAGGCTGGTCCCCATGGCTGACATTATAAATTGTCCGGAATGCGGCCGTCTATTTGCCGCTGATGGCGGAAGAAGGGTCTGCCGCAAGTGTCTGGAAAAGGAAGACAACGAGTATGCCACGGTCCGTAAATATATAAGAGATCACCCGGGAGCCAGCGTATTTGAAGTATCAGAGGAAACCGGAGTTGAAGAGGAGAAAATACTGCAGTTTCTGAAAGATGGACGGCTTCAGTCAACTGGCTATGTCGAGATCGCCTTCTGTGAGCGATGCGGCAAAAAGATCAGCGGAGGAAGATTCTGTGACAATTGCCGGGCCCAGATGAATCAGGAAGTTCGTTCCGCCATACCCAAAGAGACTTCTCAGCCTAAAGTAGCCCGCGATTCCAAAGGCTTCCTTAAAGATTCAGATAATATCAGGAAGTCCTAGGACACCTACAGGCTTTAGTTAAAGAAGTGTAAGAGTTAGTATAAGGACATAAGGACAAGGAAAAATAAAAATAACAGCATTTTTAGCATATATAAGGCATTAAGCCTTTTCTCTTTTTCTGCGACAATACAAATAGAACAATACTCACGAGGTGACAGTTATGATGATCTCCAGAACCCAAGTGCAGAATCTACTAAAAGTATATGAAAAGACTTTGGGCAGCAAACAGGTGGGAAAAGTTGATTCCAGCCAGCCGGTTACCAAAAAAGATGACGTGAATATTTCTGAAGCCAGCAAGCTTAAACAAAAGGTTTTGCAGGCGGTTAACCAGGCTGATGATATCCGCACCGACAAAGTCAATGAAATCAAAGCTCGAATAGACAGCGGCACTTATCAGGTTGACGATGGGGATGCAGCTCAGAAAATGATTGAAAGGACTATTGTAGACCGCCTGATATAGGAAGTGGGGAAATCCGTGGAAAATGTGATCAGGAGTATTATGGCGGCTGTTAAGGAAGAAACCTCCATACTAAATAGCCTGATTGAGATGGGGGAAGAGAAGAAGCAGCTGATTATAAGCAACAGACTGAGAGAATTGGATACTCTGGTACACAGTGAGGGCATCGTTGTCTCTCGTCTGGAGAGAGCAGAGGGTGCCCGTTTTAAATTGCAGAAGGAATTGGCGGCCATGTGGGATGTACCGGTGGAGAGGGTAAACTCCAGCGAAATGCAGTCCCGGATAGGAAGGCAATTTCCCGAGTTGAGTAAAGAACTGGACAGTTTATTAAGCGGGCTAACCGGGGCCGTCAAGCAGATGCAGAACATCAACCGGGAAAACCGGGAGCTGACCAATTACGCCCTCGAATATGTTGATTATCTCTGGACCCTTGTGGAAGGGGATGCGGTGGGACTCTATTCCGCTGACGGCATCGAGGCCGAGGATAAATCTGCCCGGACTGGACACAAGGTGCTTGATCGCAAAGCATAAAACGATCCGGGAAAAAGAAACGAGGTAGGTTTATGTCAGGATTTTTCGGTTTAGAAATCGGCAAACGGGCTATATTTGTCAACCAAACGGCTTTGAGCACGGTCGGCCATAACATGGCCAACGCCAGCACCACCGGCTACTCAAAACAGGTTTCGAATCTGACGGCGGCCATTCCTTATTGTACGCCCTCCCTGAGCAGTTCAACCTCGGTGGGTCAGCTGGGCACCGGGGTCACCATTTCAGCCGTGGAGCGCATGAGAGACGCTTACGTTGACCGGCAATACCGCTATGAAAACACCTCCCTGGGTTACTGGGAGGCTACTCAGCAGAGCCTGGACAAGATAGAAGTCATAATTAACGAGCCCTCCACCACCGGCCTGCGCTCGGTAATCGACCAGTTCTGGAAATCCTGGGAGGACCTGGCCGCCAATCCGGAGAACAGTTCCACCCGCGCGGTAGTCGCCCAGCGGGGAGAAGCCCTGGCCGACACCTTTCAACATATGTACCAGCAGTTGATTGATCTAAAACAGGACCTGAACGCCAATGTTCAGATCGCTGTTGACGAAATAAACACCCTGGCCTCCCAGATAAAAGACCTCAATGTTCAAATAGCGGCGATCATGACCTCCGGGCAGTCGCCCAACGACCTGGAGGATAAGCGGGATGTACTGGTTGACCAGCTAAGCAAGCTGGTCAATATCAACATTACCGATGGCGAGAACAATATGGTAAACATCCAGATCGGGGGGCGCAGTCTGGTCCAGGGAGCCTTTTACAACAAGTTGGACACGGAAGAGGACTCGGACGGCATGCACATGGTAGTGTGGGACGACACCCGGGTGCGCACCGGTATCAGCGGCGGTGAACTCAGGGCCTACCTGGACGCCCGCGGTAAAACCTCCCTGTCTCAGGAAAAGGAACCCTCCGAATATACCGAAACGGTTGCCAATCTCCTGGAACAGCTCAATTCCCTGGCCAAGTCCATTATCACCAGGACCAACCAGGTGCACAGCCAGGGCTACAGCCTCAACAACAAAACCGGCGAACCTGACAATACCGACTTTTTCAATATGCCGACTACGACCTCACCCGATGACTATCTCTACTGGGCCAGAGACATGGCGGTTTGCACCACCATCGTGAAGGATCCCAACAATATAGCCGCAGCCGCCTCGCGCACCTGGGACGATGCGGGCAAAAAAATCAATTTTGGGGACGGGGACAACGCCCTGGCCCTGGCCGGCCTCAAGCAAAACATGAACAACGACCTGCTGGTATTTACCGACGGTATTCCGTTGACCGCCGACGCTGACATCAGTTTTGATATCGTGCGCAGCGGCTATCCCAATACGACTATAACCATCAGCCCTGCTACCTATACCACCACCGCGGAGCGGGCCCAGGCCATTCAAGACGCCATTGAAGCCGCCGGCTTGGATGGATTTACGGTAACCGCCAATGGCCAAAGGCTGGTGTTCTCTTCAACCGATACCAGTTTTACCGGAGTCAACTCCATCACCGTAGACGGCGTGGCTTACGGCGATAATACAACGCTTAAAATGGTCGGCGGCTGTACCAACGACGATTTTTGGCGGGCGGTAGCGGCCGAAGTGGGCGTCAAGGCGCAGGAAGCGGAGCGCAATTATGCAAACCAGGACACCCTGGTTAGCCAGCTGGACAACAAACGGCAATCGGTTTCCGGAGTCTCGCTTGACGAAGAAGCCACCGACATGATCAAGTACCAGCACGCTTTTAATGCGGCGTCACGCTATATTACCGTAGTTGACGAAATGCTCCAGACCATTGTTGAAAAAATGGGCATAGCAGGGAGGTAGTAAAACATGATCAGGATAACCAATAATATGGTAGCCAACACCCTGACGAGAAATATGAACAATAACATGAAGAACTTATACAAACTGCAGGAACAGATCGCCACCGGCAGAACGATCAACAAGCCCTCCGACAATCCGGGGGGACTGGTGCGTTCACTGCGCCTGCGCAGCGACATTACCGCCAATGAGCAGTATCTGGCCAATATTTCCGATTCTTTAAGCTATATGGATACCACTGAATCGGCTATGAACAACCTGACCTCGGTTTTAAACCGGGTTCGGGGGCTTACCGTTCAGGCCGCCAACGGGACCAATGATGATTCCGCCCTGCAGTCCATAGCCGAGGAATTGAGCCAGCTTCGGGAGCAGCTGCGGACCATTGCCAACAGCACCTATGGCTCCAAATATGTATTTGCCGGCAGCAACGTGACCGAAGCCCCCTGTACCGAAGACGGCCAGTGGACCGGCAACAATACGGAATTAATGCGGGAAATAGGCTCCGAGGTCAAGATCCCGGTAAATATCGATATGAAATCGTGGTTTATCCAGCCGGGCCAATCAATCAGCGGAACCGGCGCGTCAACCGATATTTCAAGTTTACCGGCATCACCGCCCCCTTCCTTCCGGATACAGGTGGACGGAGACGCCGCGGTACATACGATTACCCTGGATCCGCTGGGGCCTCCGGCCTTAAACAACGGAACCGATATCGCCGCCGCCATGCAGACCGCCATCAACGCCGTAGTACAGCCCGATTATGACTATGCCGGGGTTACCGTGACCTATGACGCGGTCAACGGCTATGTTATAAGTTCAGCCAGCACCGGAACAAACTCGGGAGTTCATATCACTTCCGGGACTAATAACGACGTTGCCGATGATTTGAAACTGGGCATCACCACCGGGGGCACTGAAAACGCCGGCATATTCGCGGTAATGGACCAGATAATAAATGCCGTAACCAGTGGTGACAGTGATATCACCAGCGATCTTTTGGGCAAAATAGATCAGAAGCTGGACACCCTTTTGACCAACCGGGCGATAGTAGGGGCCAGGACCAACCGCCTGGAAATGCAGCAAACCCGCTTGAAAAGCATTGATATTTCCTATACTGGGCTTTTATCAGATAATGAGGATGCTGACATGGCCGAAGTAGCTGTCAATTTGCAGGTGCAGGAAAACGTCTACAACGCATCCCTGGCCGTAGGAGCCAAGATAATCCAAGCATCGTTGATCGATTTTCTTAAATAATAACCACTTAAGGTTCGGCTTTAAGGGGGAAGTATATGCAGCTCAGGATAACGTCGCAAATGGCCCGCGTCGGGCTTGATATAAGCAAGCCAACCCTTAACCTGCAGTCGACCAAACCCCAGGTGGATCTGGCGATTACTCCGGCCCGCCTGGATATAACGATCCCCAAACCCAAAGTCATCATAGATCAGAGCCAGTGTTTTGCCGATGCGGGGAAGCGCGGTTTGTTGGATTTTGCCCTGTATTGTACGGAATACAGCCGTTCCGAGTTTTCCGACGCCCTTGCAAAGCGGGTCAGCGACGGCAACCATCTGGCCGCCATACATACGGGCTCATCCATAGCCGATCTGGGGGTGGAGGCGATGCAAGACCGGCAGCATGTATTTGAGATCAGGGCTATCCCCCAGCAGCCTCCGACGATTGAAGCGGATGTGCAGCCGGTCTCCATAGACTATGAACCGGCCCGGGTCGATACATCATTAAATAAGGGAACGGTTGACCACCAGTTTCAGTGGGGCAAGGTGGAGACCTATTTACAACAGCGCAATTACATCGATATTCAGTGGATAGATGAGCATATTTAAAGAGGGATTGTTGGGCCTGAAAAGGAGGATTTATCGGTGACCCGAAACAAAAAAAAGGAAACGGACCCAGGGCTGGATCGTTCCAAGATTATAACCTTTGCCGATGGCATACCCGCTTTTGAGAATGAAAAGGAATACTATCTGTTTCCCCTGCAAGAGGGCAGCCCGTTCTTTTATTTAAAGTCGGCCAACAGCGATCTCTGCCTGTTGATGGCCGATCCCTTTAGCTTCTTTCCCGATTACCAGATCGATTTTCCCGATCCTCTGCTGGAGGTTTTGGGAGCCGGAGAGAGCACCGCGGGCTTGATGGTTTTCTGCATATTAACCCTGGGCAAGGAATTCAAAGAGACCACTGCCAACCTGCTGGCCCCGGTGATAATAAACGCCGAAAGCCGTAAAGGCATGCAGTTTATCCCTCAGAAAACGCAGTACCGGTCCCGCCACCGCCTGTTTCCCGGCGGGCCTGAATCAGACGCCCCTCGGGCTCAGGAGGGGGCATAGATGCTACTATTAAACAGGAAAAAGGGCGAAAGACTCATTATCGGTGACAACATAGAAATTACGGTTATAGACGTTCAGGGTGAGAGTGTAAAGCTGGGTATTTCAGCGCCACGCTCGGTCAGTGTCTATCGCAAAGAGATATATGATGATATCGTGCGCTCCAACCGCCAGGCGGTGGAGAACATGGCAGAAATTGGCGAGAAAATTAAAGTTTTGCAGGACATCATCCGAAAAGATGATTAAGAGATATTTTATCATTTAAGCTGCTCCAGAGGGGAGATGAAAACATGGCGAATGTTGCAGCAACATCATCCAACGCATCATCTACATTATACAGCAACCGGATTTCGGGTCTGGCCAGCGGCATGGACACCGAGAGCATGGTAAAAAAGATGGTGGATGCCCAGCGTATGAGTTCAGTGGATCCCCTGGCCAAGTCCAAGCAACTGCTGGAATGGAAGCGGGAGGACTACCGTTCGATCAACACCAAATTGATGGCTCTGAGAACTGCGGCCTTCGATGTTAAAATGAAGACCACTTTCATGGCCAAATCGGTTGAATCAAGCGATTCAACCGTACTAACCGCTACTTCCAGAGCGGAAGCATTGGCCGGTAATTATTCGATTACCGTGTCCCAGATGGCCAAGGGAGTAACCAAAGAGAGTACTCCGGTTGACTCCACTTGGACCTATTCCGGAGAAGACAAAACATTTACCCTGACCGGTAAAAGCGGCTCAGCTACAATTTACGTTTCGGACGGCAACAGCATTTCCGATATTGTAAGCAAGATCAACGACAAGGCAAGTGAAACCGGCATAAAAGCGACTTACGATTCGGGAACCAACAAATTCTATTTACTGACTACGGATACCGGTGCGGCTTCCAAGATTGAAATAAGCGATACGGACAATATCCTGACCAGTGTATTCAATATGGATGTGACTGCCAAGACCGGGCAGGATGCCATCATCAAGTTTAATGACGGCTCGGATATTTCCTTTTCCTCCAATACATTTACCTTTAACAACATCAACTTCAACCTTAAAAAAGAAGGAACCGCAACTATTACGGTTGCCAATGACGTTGACGCTGCGGTTGATAAAATAAAGGCTTTCGTAGAAGCTTACAATGCTGCCATTGAAGATATCAGCGGCAAGCTTTCCGAAAAACGCAACCGTAGTTACGAACCCCTTACCGATGCGCAAAAAGAGGAAATGAGCGAAAGTGAAATAAAACTCTGGGAGGAAAAAGCCCGCAGTGGTATGCTCAAAGGAGACAATCTTCTCAATAGTATTTATTCCAATCTGAGGATGACCGCCAGCAACATCGTCAGCGGGTTGAGCGGCAAATACAAAACCCTGTCTTCGGTGGGCATTACTACCGGTGAATATTCGGAAAACGGCAAGCTTCATATAAATGAGGATGACCTGCGCGCCGCCCTGGCCGAGGACCCGGAAGGGGTAATGAACATGTTTACCCAGACTTCCGAAACCCCATCCGAAAAGGGCATTGCCGTGCAGCTCTACGAAAATCTCAATAGCGCTATCAAAAACATCAGTGATTCAGCGGGGTCGGATGATGTTTCTTATGATGAGAGCGCTTTGGGCATCCAGATCAATGAGCTGGAAGAAAATATAGAAACAGCCGAAACCCGGCTTCAAAATAAGCAGGAATATTGGTGGAACCAATTTTCGTTGATGGAGCAATACATTCAGCAGATGAATGAACAGATGTCATGGCTGCAGGCTCAACTGGGCAGCTAGCAATACTTAAATAGACAAAAAAGGTTGGCATTGGTACAATTCCAACCTTTTTTTATACAGAACTGGTAAACGGCTCCGCCATAGTAGAAATTGGAGAAATATCAAGACAGTACTTACTTTTTTGAGTTGTTCAGCCTAACAGCCCTGCTGGCTTTTTCTTTCCCTTTCCAGGATCTCTCCCCGCACGATCTTTATCTCTTTAGGGGCCTCTATAGCCAGACGTAAACCGGATTTTTCGTCTTTTACCACTTTAACTATGATGTTCTCATTGATGACTACATATTCGCCAGGTCTTCTGCCCAATACCAACACTGCAATCCCTCCATTCGTATGAGCCTTATAATAAATGCGCTGGAATTCAATGGTAAAATAGTGTTACTAATGATTCTAACATAAAAATAATCAAATATGACATAAGTGACAATAAATGGCGTAGATCGACAAATGTTCTTATATTACTAACGAAGACTTATATGCAATTTAGGTCTAAAGTCGAGAAGGAGTCTTGACGATATATAATGCAGAAGCAAATTTTGCTTGGGTAATCCGGGCGGCTGGCCACCGCAAAATGCCTTATCCGGAGGGGCGAGGTGAGAACGGAAGCTCGCCATATTTGATTCTAAGGAGGAATTTTTAATGATTATCAATCACAACATGATGGCTATGAACACCTATCGTCAATTGTCTCTTACTTCGGGATCCCAATCCAAATCTATGGAGAAACTGTCATCCGGTTTGAGAATCAACCGCGCCGGAGACGACGCAGCCGGGCTGGCCATTTCGGAAAAAATGCGGGCTCAGATCTCAGGTCTGAATATGGCCTCCAAAAACTCGCAGGACGGCATCTCTTTGATTCAGACCGCTGAAGGTGCGCTGAACGAAACTCAGGTCATCCTGCAGAGAATGCGGGAGCTGGCCGTACAGGCAGCTAACGACACCAACGTTACGGCTGACCGCGACGAGATCCAGAAGGAGATCAACCAGCTGTCTTCAGAAATCAACCGTATCGGCAACACCACCGAGTTCAATACCATGACGCTGTTGAACGGCGACAAGCGCATCAAAACACTGACCAGTGAACAGATACTCAATTCAGGCAGCGTGACTGTCCAGTATGCCAAAGGAGTTGTCGGAGATGTCGACTTAAATAATGCTCTGGGATCGGTCACGGTGGTAGCTGGTGATTATGGTGATAACATTAACACTTCAGGTGACACCATCAAAATTACTAAGACAGCTACCGGTTTTGAGGTTGCATTGGATGCTTCCGGCGCCGCCACTTTCAGTGCAGACGACACGGTTGTGGCCAATGCGGACGGCAACTATGTATATGACCGCCATGGAGTGTCCTTTACCATTAGTGCTGCGGATTTCGCCAAAATAACTGACGGCGCTACTACCACTATTACTACCACCAGTGGTGTTGGAACCTATGGCACACGCATGGATTGGGATAACAATGTCTCAGGGTCTGTTACCATGGCTGCGGGGGGCATAACGGTAACCCGCTCCGATGATACTATCGACAACAAGGCAGTCAGAAGTGTTAGTCTTGATGTTACCTCCACGGCTGCCACTATTAAGTTGTTAGATTCCGCAGGTGTAACGATTCATCAGGATGATTATGACATCGCCGCATATGGAAATTTCACCTATGATGAGCATGGCATTTCATTTACCATTGATATTCAAGCATCTGCCGATGCCTCCGGCCAATTCACTCTCACTGGCCTGGGAACCACTGAGCATGTTTTAACCTCACAGGACGACTCTCTGAAATTCCAGGTGGGTGCCAACCAGAGTCAATCCATGGTTCTCGAATTGTCCGACATGCGTTCGGTTGCCCTGGGTATTACCAGCACGACATCCGGCGGGGCATTCACAGCAGCTCAGAACGTAACCAACGGCACCAACAATACTAATGTTGAATATGCTCTGGATGTTTCCACTTATGAAAAGGCATCTGCAGCCATTACTACCATTAATAACGCTATAACGGCAGTTTCCAGTGAACGCTCCAAACTGGGTGCCATTCAGAATCGTCTGGAGCATACCATCAAAAACCTGGATACATCTTCAGAGAACCTCCAGTCGGCTGAATCCCGCATCAGAGATGTGGATATGGCCAAGGAAATGATGAATTTCACCAAACAGAATATTCTGCAGCAGGCTGCTACTTCCATGCTGGCCCAGGCCAACCAGTCTCCGCAGACAGTACTGCAGCTGCTCAAGTAAGAATCGAGAGTTCTCTATCAAGAGCCAGAGTCTTCTCTGGCTCTTTTTTATCGATTGTTGAAATAGAGTAGCAATGATATCGTAAAAAGAAAAAGCATTATAATCAAGGTGGTGCCGGGGTTTGAAAAAAAAGACTGTACATAATCCCATATATGATGAAAACCTGAAAGCATTACGAGAGCGCTATCCCATAATCGCTCAGCGTATTGAAAAGGCGCCGGTAAACCGCGATTATGAAATTCGTGGAACCGGAAAAAAACGGTATGTAAATGTCTATTGCCGGAAACAAGAGTGCTATTTCTATAATCAAGATGATCCCCAAAAAGATGTAGCCGCACAACTTGCGCTGCTCAACTTAAAAAACACTAAAATAGCTGTTTTTCTGGGATTTGGATTGGGTTATGAGGTGCAGTATTATGCTAAAGAACTTGCTTCCCGCCAGGGAACGGTAAGAATTCTTATTATCGAAAAAGATCTTGAGCTTTTCAAGACTGCTCTACACATGTTTAATTATGTTCCCATGATGAATGACACTAAAATAAGATTGGTGGTTGGCGAACCCGAGGAAGATCTCTTTCCTATTTTTTGTAACTTTTTTCAAGAAAAAACTGCAGTAATCTATCTTAAGGCTATGAAGCCTATATACCATATTTCCTCCCTTAAGCTGCATAAAGACTATTATGTTAAGGCCATGAAGGTTTTGCGGGAAAGCGGCCTTTACAGTCTAACCTTTTTTGGGAACTCCCCCCAGGATTCACTAATCGGGATAGAAAATATTCTAGGCAATATCCGGGAGATCGTTTCCCATCCGGGAATCAACATGCTGTATGATAAATTTGTCAATAAACCGGCAGTGGTGGTCGCAACCGGGCCATCCCTCAATAAAAATAAACATCTTCTTAAAGGCTTGGAGGAAAAAGCTGTAATAATAGCCGCCGATGCTTCGCTACGGGTTTTGATAGAAATGGGGGTCAAACCGCATATGGTGGCAACCCTGGAAAGGGTTGTGGAGGTAATCGACCTGTTAAGGGGGTTCACCGAGGAACAGGTTGGAGATGTCTACCTGGCTGCCTGCCCGGTGGTACTGCCGGAAGTGTATGAAGAATACCCGGGTCCCCGAATAATTGTCTACCGTAACTTTGATCATTTTCGTTGGTTGGGTGTTGATAAAGGGATCCTGGAAATTAAACAGTCAGCCGGCAACATGGCATTTAAACTGGCCCAAGCCCTGGGCTGCAACCCTATTATGCTTATCGGGCAGGATTTGGCCTATGCGCGGGACGGCAGGACCCATGCCCGGGGAGCCTTATTTGGAGAAAACCAGGATTTAGGCCCTGAAAAACAATTTGAAGTTATGGGAAATGACGGAACGCCGATCCTGACCACCCACACCTGGAACCAGTTTCGCAAAGCTTATGAAATAGATATCGCCGGTTATCAGGGGCAATGCATCAATTGCACCGAGGGTGGGGCCTATATTAATGGTACCGAAGTAATGACTTTTCAGGAGGCCATTGACCGGTATGTCAACGATGTTATTCATCCATTAGACATTATTAAATCAAACATAAAGGATATCTCTACAGCTTCTATTAAAAAAGATATAGAAAATGTCACCAATATAATTGCATCAACTAAAAATGATTTAATAAAGATGAAAGATCTATGCCAGACTGCTGTTGATCTCATTAAAGAAAATGAAAGTAATTTGCAGGCCATCATTGATAATTCCGGATCTTCTGAAAAGGATTTCAGTATAGGAAAAATGTATGGTGAAGTTACCGGCTATCAGGATAAGATAATGTCCATACAACCCACCTTACAATTGTTTCTTATGCATATCATCCAGCCTTATCATCTTAAGTTTACCGTCGACCTGCATGAACTTCCCGATATATATGATGATAAGGAACTGCTTCAAGCCCAACTGATAACCAGATATGTACAGTGGTTCAGTGTAATTCATGATATTATAGCTATCTGTCTCAATAGCCTTGACGATGCCCAAGATAAAATAAATGAACTACTCGCTTCCCTGTAAGTAAAGTCCTTGAATACGTATATCGATAAATACATCATAAGGGAAAATTCAAGTTAAGCGAGTGGTTGCATTATGTTGAACAACAAGACTGTTTTGATTACTGGCGGGACGGGCTCTTTTGGGAAAATGTTCTGTAAAATTGTTTTGAACAGATACCCGGAGATCAATCGCTTAATTGTATTCAGCCGCGATGAACTAAAACAATTCGAAATGGCGCAGCAGTTTCAGCACCATCCCAAACTGCGCTTTTTTATCGGCGATGTGAGGGACAAGGAACGCCTCTACCGTGCTATGGATGGAGTGGATTTTGTAGTCCATGCAGCTGCCCTTAAACAAGTACCGGCTGCTGAATACAATCCTATCGAGGCCATCAAGACCAATATTAACGGTGCCGAAAATGTAATTAACGTGGCCATCGACCGAGGAGTTAAAAAGGTTATTGCTCTGAGCACTGATAAGGCCTGCAATCCCATCAATTTATACGGGGCTACCAAGCTGTGTTCGGATAAGCTATTTATTGCCGGGAATGCATATGCCGGTTCCAAGGAAACCCGTTTTTCCGTGGTGAGATACGGTAATGTTGTGGGAAGTAGGGGGAGTGTGGTTCCCTTCTTTTTGCAATGCCGGGAGAAAGGGAGAATTCCTGTAACAGACCCACGCATGACCCGCTTCTGGATTACTTTGGAGCAGGGCGTGGATTTTGTTCTTAATAACTTCAAGCGAATGAATGGCGGGGAACTCTTCGTTCCCAAGATCCCCAGTATGAATATCATGGATCTGGCCAGGGCCATCACTCCTGAATGTGAAATCGACATAGTTGGTATTCGTCCCGGTGAAAAACTACATGAATATATGATCTCAACCGATGATGCCAGAAATACTCTGGAATTCGAGGATTACTACATTATACAGCCAGATTTTGTATGGTGGGAAAAGGAAAAATTCATTGCAAAAAACGGCGGCAAAAAAGTAGCGGAAGAATTTTCTTACAGCAGTGACGCCAATGACCAGTGGTTGACAATCGAAGCACTTCGCAAAATGATTGGAGAGGTTTAGTTGTCACGACAAATACCCTATGGACGACAATATATCGATGAAGATGATATTAACGCCGTCATTAAAGTACTTCGAGGGAATTTTTTAACTACCGGGCCCTACGTGAAAGAGTTTGAAGATAGATTTGCAGCATACGTAGGGGCCAGTTATGCTGTCGCTGTATCCAGCGGCACAGCGGCTCTACATTTGGCATGTCTCGCAGGAGATATTAGACGGGGAGCAGAGGTAATTACCAGTACCATGAGTTTTGCCGCCAGTGCCAACTGTGCACTTTATGTAGGAGCCAAACCGGTGCTGGCAGACATTGATAAAAAGACCGGCAATATAAGCCTGGATGAGATTGAAAGACGAATCAGTAAAAAAACCAGGGCTATAATTCCTGTTCATTATTCGGGGCTTCCTTGCTTTATGGATGAAATACAGGAGATAGCCCGCAAATATAATTATTTGATTATTGAAGATGCCTGCCATGCTCTGGGAGCGCGGTATAAAGATTCTCAAATCGGCGATTGTAAATACTCTGATATGGCGGTTTTTAGTTTTCACCCCGTAAAGCACATTACCACCGGAGAAGGTGGTATGATTACCACGAACTCCAAGCCGATATATGATCGATTGGTTATGTTGCGAAGCCACGGTATTACCCGCGATCAGAAGTTTTTTATGGAAGAAATCCATGACGGATGGTACTATGAAATGCAAATGTTGGGTTATAATTACCGGTTGACGGATATTCAAGCTGCTCTTGGGACATCGCAGTTGAAGAAAGTTGATCAATTTGTTAACAAACGCAGAGAAATAGCCCAAATGTATACTGAGGCTTTTCTGGACTTGCCGTTGGACTTACCAATTGAACCTGCTGGGTGCACCAATTCATATCATCTTTACCTTGTTAAAACCAACAAAGATACCAGGATTAACAGAGCAGGCCTGTATGACCGATTGAAAAACAAGGGCATTTATTGTCAAGTGCATTACATGCCGATACATACTTTGCCTTTTTACAGGAATGAACTAGGGTATAATTGGGGGGACTGTCCTGTAGCGGAAGACCATTATAATAGAGTTTTATCTATTCCCGTATATCCGGCGATGGACTATCGAGATGTTGAGATGGTTATCTCAGCATTAGGAGAGGCAGTTATATGAGAGTAGTAATTATAAGCCAAGCCCGCATGACTTCTACCCGTTTGCCGGGAAAGGTACTAAAAGAAGTATTAGGTAAACCACTATTGGAGTATCAAATAGAAAGATTAAAAAAAGTTGTTTTAGCGGACGAGGTGGTAATTGCAACCAGCGAAAACCAAAGCGACAATCCTATCGTTAACCTTTGTAAAAAAATGAGAGTTAAGTATTATAGGGGCAGTGAAAATGATGTTTTAGAAAGATATTATAAAACAGCGCTAGAATACAGGGCAGATGCGGTCGTAAGGGTTACTGCGGATTGCCCGTTCATAGATCCCCTAATAATTGATCGCGTCATCGATAGTTTTATAAAGACTTGCGACCAATACGATTATGTATCAAATGTTATCGAAAGAACTTTTCCCAGAGGAATGGATACAGAAGTATTTTCAATGCAAGTCCTGGAGAAAGCCTTTTTCGAAGCTAAATCTCAAGCCGAGCGCGAACATGTAACTTTATTTATACATAATCATTCCCAACTGTTTAGATTAGCAAACATCAGACACAGTCAGGACCTTAGCCATTTGCGCTGGACGGTTGATGAATCCGAGGACTTTAAGCTCATACAGTTGATTTTGGAAGCGCTATATCCCGGAACCCCGGATTTTTCAATGGAAGATATATTAAATTTATTGGAGCAGCACCCGGAACTGAAGCGAATCAATGCCCATATCGAACAGAAAAAGATTATGGATGGGGATGAAGCTAAATGAGTAAATTTAAAACGGAACAGGAAGAATTTTGGGCCGGTGATTTCGGCAATGAGTATACTAATCGCAACCAGGGAACAAATTTAATAGCTGCAAATACTGCTTTGTTTTCACAAGTGCTATCAAAAACCCGGAGAATATCCTCCTTGATTGAAATCGGTGCCAACCGGGGCATGAATTTAGCGGCTATACACAACCTGTTTCCCGAACTAAAAATGGATGCAGTGGAGATAAATGAACAGGCAGCAGCCGAATTAGAGGCTTTGGGCCTGGGGGAAGTATATCAAAATTCCATTTTGAGTTTTTCCACCGATATTCAATATGATTTGGCATTATCCAAGGGTGTATTAATTCATATTGATCCCCTTCTATTAGATAAAGTATATGAAAAGCTGTATACACTTAGCCGAAAATACATATGCCTAGTTGAGTATTACAATCCAGTGCCCGTGGAGGTGGAATACCGGGGAAATACGAACAGGCTTTTTAAGAGAGATTTTGCCGGTGATATGCTGGACAAATTCCCGGATTTAACCTTGTTGGATTATGGCTTTGTGTATCATCGGGACAACAATTTTCCCCAGGACGATCTGACCTGGTTTTTGCTGGCCAAGAAACACTAGGGAAGGTGATACATAGTGATTAAATACTGTAAAAGATGTGTTATGCCTGAAACTAAACCGGATTTGTATATCGATGAAGACGGCGTCTGCAACGCCTGCCGATCTTATGAGCAGAGGCCCCAGATAAATTGGGATGAGCGTAGGAAGGAACTTCTGGAGATACTTGTCCGGTATCGTAACAAGTCCGGCAGCAATTGGGATTGTATAGTTCCCGTGAGCGGTGGAAAAGACAGCACCTACCAGGTATACCGAATGCTGCAATTGGGCATGAATCCCCTATGTGTAACTGCTACTACCTGTGATCTATCCGAAATTGGAAGAAAAAATATTAACAACATCAAGAATCTGGGAGTTGATTACGTTGAATTCAGTCCCAACCTGGTAGTTAGAAGGAAACTTAACCGTATCGGCTTAACGCAGGTAGGAGATATATCCTGGCCAGAGCATGTGGGGATATTTACCATTCCTGTGCGGGCGGCAGTGCAATTTAATATTCCACTTATTGTCTGGGGAGAAAATTCTCAAAATGAATACGGCGGACCGGCAGCCGCCAGCGAAAATCAGGTTTTGGATCGTCGCTGGCTGGAAGAATTCGGGGGACTATTGGGCTTGCGGGTATCAGATATATCGATGATGGAAGATATTGAGCCGCGGCAGTTGATCCCCTATACTTATCCATCAGATGAAGAACTAAAAAGAGTTGGAGTTACAGGTATATTTTTGGGACACTTTATTCCCTGGGACGCTTATAGCAATGCTTTACTTGCCCAGGCTCATGGCTTAACTACCTATCACAAAACCATTGAAGGATCAGTGGTTAATTATGAAAATCTGGACAATTATCAGACCGGCATTCACGATTACTTTAAATTTTTAAAATTTGCGTTCGGCCGGGCCACGGACATCTCCTGTCTGCATCTCCGCCGGGGGCGCATAACCCGGCAGGACGCGTTGGAAATGGTTCAAATGCATGACGGCAAATTCCCCTGGACTTATCTGGGCAAGCCTTTGGATAAAATTCTGGAACCTCTGGACATTAGCATTAATGAATTTATTAAGATTTGCGACCGGTTTACCAATAAAAAGTTATTTAAGTTGGATGTGAATGGCAATCTGGTAAAAGACCGGGATGGCAATTTGATTAAAATAAACTATGACAATGTTTAGATTGCTTTCAATAGTAAATAACGTTTCAGGTGATGATTTGAATGGCGGTTAAGATTATTGATTACGGCATGGGCAATTTGCAGTCAATTCGCAGGGCCTGTGAGGAATGCGGTGCCAGTGTGATGATAACTGACAATCCCCTTGATCTCGGTGACGCTGATCATATTATATTACCCGGCGTAGGTGCTTTTGCCGATGCAATGAGAAATTTACAGCAAAAAGACTGGCTTGGTGCGATCAACCGGGCTGCGCAAAAAGGAGTACCGTTCTTGGGCATATGCTTGGGAATGCAGCTGCTGGCCAGCAAGGGTTTCGAAGGTGGAGAAACTGATGGCCTGAATCTAATCCCAGGGGAGGTACGCGTTCTTCGCCCTCCAGATACAGATTTAAGAATCCCTCATGTTGGGTGGAATGAAATAAAAAGCCTCCAGCCCAACCTTCTTTTTACCAACATACATGATGGTACGGATTTTTATTTTGTTCATAGCTATCATTTTGTACCGCACGATTCGGCCAATGTAGTAACCGTTACCGATTACGGTATCGATTTTGTTTCAGCCGTAACCAAAGGCAATGTTTTCGGGGTTCAATTTCATCCGGAAAAAAGCCAGCGGGCAGGGTTTCAGTTGATTAAAAATTTCTTATCAAACTATTGAAAGTGATTTGCTATGTTAAAAATTCGGGTTATTCCAACCTTATTATGGAAAAATTATGGGTTGGTTAAGGGCAAGGCCTTTAATAGTTGGAGACGCGTAGGGCCAGTTTTGCCAGCGATCAAGGTATATAACCTGCGAGAAGTGGATGAATTGATCCTTTTGGATATCAGTGCTCAGTCTGAAGGAAGGCCTCCTGATTACATATCAGTGTCCGAATTTTCTCAGGAGTGTTTTGTACCGCTTACCGTTGGTGGAGGCATTACTTCGATTGACCAGGTGAAGAACTTACTACGGGCTGGAGCAGATAAAGTCAGTATAAACACAGAAGCATATAAAAATCCGGGCCTCATAAGTGATATCGCCGATACCTTTGGCGCGCAGTGTGTGGTTGCTAGTATTGATGTAAGAAAAAACGCTCAGGGTTTTTATGAATGTTTCAGTCAATGCGGGCAGCAACCCACCGGTTGGGAACTGGTAGAATGGGCAAAAAAGGTAGAGAAACTAGGAGCCGGAGAAATTTTGGTCACCTCCATTGAGAATGACGGTATGATGCAGGGCTATGATCTTGAACTGATTAAGGCGGTTACAGACAGCGTTGGAATACCGGTGATTGCTTCGGGTGGAGCTGGAAGCTACCAGCACTTCTACGATGCTATTATAGAAGCAAACGCCTCCGCCGTGGCAGCTGCCAGCATATTTCACTTCACTGAACAAACCCCGCTGCAGGCCAAGCTCTTTTTAAGTGACAAAGGTGTTCCGGTTCGAAGATATGTTATTTAATTGGAGATTATATTATGCCCGATATAAATCTGGGGAGTTTAAGACCCCTGTGTAAAGAAGACCTGGCTATGGTTTTGCGATGGCGTAATTCGGATCGCATCCGCAATAGTATGCTTTCCAATCATATTATTTCCTGGGAAGAACACCAAGCCTGGTTTAAAAGGCTTAAAGAAAACGATGTTTATTTAATATTTGAGTTCGCACAAGAACCGGTTGGCCTGGTTTATTTTACGGATATGGAACCATCGGAAAGGATATGCTGGTGGGGATTTTATATAGGTAAGGACGGCATGCCCAGAGGGACCGGTTTACTAATGGGGTATATGGGGCTTAGCCATATTTTTGATACCCTGCAAATACTATTACTGCGCAGTAAAGTATTAGCCTCAAACCAAGTGAGCCAGGCATATCATGAAAGGCTTGGTTTCATAAGGGAAAATACAATAAGCGATATAGTAAGAAATGGCGAGAGGCATGAGGTTCTCAATTATTCTTACCAGCATAAAAATTGGCTGGGGTACAGGTCAATACTAAAAAACATTATTAAAAATATTTAGCCAGAAAACGTTGAGTTAAAGAAATCGGGCAAGTTGCAATAAAAAAGTGGCTGACCGGAATAATAAAAAATTTTAAGCTGGTGATGCGATGAACCATATCGTAGCAGTCAACCATAAGAGATATAACGGAATTATTGCAGAACTGAACCATAATGCTCAGGGCAACTTCATACCAATTTACCATAAGAAAGACTTGACCTACCAATATCTCAGCAAGATCGACCCTGGCTATGTCTTTTTCCCCCACTGGTCTTATATCATTCCGGAAGAAATTTATTTGAATTTTAAGTGCGTAATCTTTCATATGACCGATCTGCCTTTCGGCAGGGGAGGGAGTCCTCTCCAAAACCTCATAGCGAGGGGAATATACGAAACTCAAATTTCCGCGATTAGGTGTGAAGCAGAACTCGATGCGGGCCCGGTTTATATGAAAAAACCGCTTTCGTTATACGGCTCTGCCGAAGAGATATATCTGCGTGCTGCTGCTATTATTACTGGTATGATTAAGGATATGGTTGATAATCAACCTGAGCCCATAGCGCAAGATGGCAAAGGATACTATTTTTCCCGTAGACGACCCGAAGAGAGCAATATTGCGGATTTGGACAGTTTAGAAAAAATGTTTGACTATATTAGAATGTTAGATGCGGATAATTATCCTCGTGCATTTATCGAGACAGATCATTTTCGGCTTGAGTTTGAACGTGCATCGCTAAGGTCTGACTGTATAAAAGCCGATGTAGTAATTACCAAAAAACAAAAGTAGCATTAACTATGCGGAGGTAAACATGGATCATTTGAGCATCAATATTGGAGGCTATAAAGTCGGGGTTGAAAGTCGTCCCTTTATTATAGCTGAAATATCGGGAAATCATAACCAGTCATTGGAGCGAGCATTAAAAATCGTAGAAATGGCTGCTGCTTCAGGTGTTCATGCCCTTAAGCTTCAAACGTATACAGCTGATACAATGACCCTTGATCTGGCTGAAGGGGATTTTTTTATAGATGATAAAGACAGCCTCTGGCAGGGCAAGAGCCTTTATGAATTGTATCAAGAGGCCTATACTCCTTGGGAATGGCATGAGGCCATATTTAAACAGTGCAGGGATTTGGGGCTTATTGTTTTCAGTACACCTTTTGACGAAACTGCGGTTGATTTTCTGGAGTCGCTAAATGTTCCCTGCTACAAAATTGCATCTTTTGAAAACACTGATTTACCTTTGATAAAAAAGGTAGCCACAACCGGAAAACCCATGATAATATCGACCGGTATGGCATCAGTGGCCGAATTGGGAGAAACGGTGGAAGCTGCCAGATCGTACGGGTGTAAAGACCTGATTCTATTGAAATGCACCAGTTCCTACCCTGCCAGTCCTGAGGAAAGCAACTTGTTGACCATACCCCACATGCGTGAATTGTTTGCCTGCCAGGTCGGCCTTTCCGATCATACTCTGGGACTTGGAGCGGCCGTAGCATCTGTAGCATTAGGGGCGACTTTGATAGAAAAGCATTTTACTCTGTCTAGAGCTGACGGTGGTGTCGATTCGGTGTTCTCCCTGGAACCGGAAGAAATGAAGCAATTAGTTCTTGAAACTCAAAGAGCGTGGCAGGCGTTAGGTAGGGTATACTATGCTCCCGGTGAAGCAGAAAGTAAATCATTAAAATTTCGTCGGTCGCTTTATGTAGCTCAAGACATGAAAGCAGGAGATACATTTTCGCTTAAGAACATGAAAATTATCAGACCCGGTTTTGGCCTTTCCCCAAAGTATTATGATATTTTTCTAGGAAAAAAGATAACCAGAGATGTAAAAAAAGGTACCCCGATAAGCTGGGAATTTATTTGAGGTGAAGCCATGAATATTTTAGTCGTAGCCGCCCATCCTGATGATGAGGTATTGGGTTGTGGGGGAGCAATAGCAAGACACGTGGAAAATGGCGACCAGGTCCATGTTTTAATACTTGCGGAAGGGTTAACCAGCCGGGATGACATAAGGAAGCGAAAAAGACGGCAGACTGAACTTTCTGAATTAGCCCAAAGCGCTAAACAAGCCAATATGCTTCTGGGAGTAAAGTCGCTAGTCTTGCGCAGCTTTCCAGATAATCGTATGGATTCGCTTGATTTGCTTGATATCGTAAAGGTAATAGAGAACATTATTACTGAGTATCAGGCTCAAATCGTTTATACTCACCATTCCGGAGATGTAAATATTGATCACCAAATTGCCCATAAAGCCGTAGTGACTGCCTGTCGTCCCTTCCCGGGACAGTCAATCCGAAGGCTGCTCTTTTTCGAAGTACCTTCCAGTACGGAATGGCAGGCCACTGGTTTGGCTTCCTCTTTTTGTCCAAACTGGTATGTGGATGTCAGCGATACGCTGGAAAATAAGTTAAGGGCTCTGAGATTATATAGCAGTGAAATGAGAGCATGGCCTCATTCCCGGTCGCTAGAAGCTGTTGAACACTTGGCACGTTGGAGGGGTGCATGTATTGGCGTACAGGCGGCTGAAGCTTTTATCCTGGGGAGAAATATTGAAGCAAGATAGGGACAATAAACTGGTGATAAGATGAATTTGGTAATAATTAGAGCGGATGGAAATTCTCAAATCGGATTTGGACACTTGGTAAGAACTCAAGCTTTAGCTACCCAATTAAGGTCCAGGGGAGCGCAGGTAGTATTTTTAACCAGGAATCCAGAAAATATAACGAGTTTTAAAACGGTATCGGTACCTGAGAACCTGTCTTTTTATGAAGATGCTGCGTATGATGTATATGTCAGCCAAAAAATGGCCGCCGGTCTACTCGTGGTAGACAGCTATGCCGTAGACCAGGAAGCACTGGATAGGATTGCAAAATCCGAAATTGTTTCTGTTTACATAGATGATTTGAACCGGTATATTTTCGATGTAGATTATGTAATTAATGGTAATCTATATGCTCCTCAGCTTAATTATCGGGGAAAAGCCCATTTCTTGCTAGGCCCTGATTATATCCTAATGCGTGATGAGTTTTATAACACAGCTTACCATTTCAATAAAGATCTCCGCCATATAATGATCAGCTTTGGAGCTGCTGATGTTGAATGTGTTACGAAACAGGTTATTGAACTAATTAAGGATTATAATAATTTTAGCGACCTCGAATGGCATGTTATCATTGGTCCGGCCAACCCACACGGTAATGAAATTGTAAGTATGGTAAAATCGCTCAGCAATATCCATCTGTATAATAGTCCCAATATGAAAGCAATTATGGAAAAAAGTGATTTATGTTTCAGCGCTGCCGGAAGTACGGTTTACGAGCTAGCGGCTTGCGGTGTACCATCCCTTTTGATCATTACAGCCGGCAACCAGCTTATGCTGGCCGAAGAAGCTGACAGGAGCGGATTTGCCATAAATATGGGATGGCATCATAAGATTTCAGCCGGACTTTTATACAGAAATTTGGACAGCCTTTCGCATGATTTTTCTAAGAGAGAATTAATGATTCAAAAAGGGAGGCATTTAATTGATGGAGGCGGAGCAAGAAGGGCGGCTGAAGTTCTTATAGCGGAGTTTTAGGGAAGTCTATAAAATATGATTTTGCCTAGATAGTTAGCTATAGATTTCCTGTGCTGGCCAATACTATAGCTTCTTGTTCAGCAACGAAGGTTTGCAGGTTAATATAGAACCGTTCCGATTTGATTGACAATGGTTTTGATAAGAGGAGGTCTAAGTATGGACAATGACTGTGAAGTTATCCGCCAGTCGCTCGACCTTTCTAATACGATAGGGGAAGGAATACAGTACATAAAGCTTAGATTTGAAGCAGGCCATTTTGAAGAAACCTTGACCTTATTTCAGGATGTAATCGAGGCCTTGTTATCAATTCAAAAAGCTGTCCAACCGCTTGTAAGCAATCTATCCTCCAATCAATTGGAATATTGCAGTGATAATATTAATAATGCGTTAAAAGGCATAATCACCGCATTTGAAGAAGGCAATAGGAGCATGATCAGTGGCATAATCGAACAAAGTCTTCTACCCGCCTATTATAAATGGCAAGAGGAACTAGAACGCTGCTTTGTCCCGCATATAGCATCCTGACCTATACTTTCACAACTTCCTGGACCAGGTTTATGATTCAATAGTAGCGGGGAGCTATGAGACTCCGAAGAACCCGGCCGCATATATTAGTAATATCTCAAAACCTGAGGTAGCTATAATATGAAAACTAATCGGGTCTACCTTATTGCGGAAGCTGGAATAAACCATAATGGCTCGCTAAAACTGGCCAAAAGAATGATAAAGGTGGCAGCCGATGCGGGAGCTGATGCGATCAAGTTTCAGACTTTCCGGGCTGATCGGGTAATAAGCCGTTATGCTCCAAAGGCCGACTACCAGCTACAAACGACTGGAAATAAAGAATCCCAGTTGGAAATGGTAAAAAAACTGGAATTGAACGAACTTGAGCACAGGGAACTGATTAAAGAATGTAAAGTACGGGAAATTGAATTTTTATCCACGCCCTTCGATTTAGAAAGCCTTGCCATGCTGGTTGGTTTAAAGGTCTCCCGAATTAAGATAAGCTCCGGAGATATTACCAATGCGCCGCTACTGCTTAAGGCTGCTCAAACTCGAAAAAGGATTATTCTATCTACAGGTATGAGCACTCTTGACGAGGTAAAAATCGCTCTTGGGATGCTGGCCTTCGGATACCTTTTCCCCAATAATCCCACCCCATCATCGCACCTTTTCAAAAAGACTTTTGATTCAAAAGAAGGGCAGGCCTGGTTAAACAAAAAGGTTAGCCTTCTGCACTGCACGACCGAGTACCCGGCTCCTTTTGAAGATGTTAATTTGCGGGCTATGGACACCTTAAAGGGTATTTTTGGACTCCGGGTAGGCTATTCCGACCATACCACGGGGATAGCCATACCCATAGCTGCCGCAGCCCGGGGCGCATCAATCATTGAGAAACACTTTACTCTGGATAGGAATTTGCCAGGTCCTGATCAAAAAGCCTCCATTGAGCCTGATGAATTGGCGGCAATGGTAAAGTCCATACGCCAGGTGGAAGATGCGCTCGGAACGGGAGAAAAAAGGCCTTCCCCATCCGAACTGCCTAATATTAAAATAGCTCGAAGAAGCCTGATTGCCCTGAAGCAAATAGCGAAAGGTGAAATATTTACTGAAAAGAATTTGGGAGTAAAACGACCGGGGACTGGTGTCCCGGCTACCCATTACTATGATTGGCTGGGCCGAACTGCCGACAAGGATTATGAGCCAGATGAATTGCTGGAAGAGAAATGATTTAATTCCAGGACAAAGTTTCACTACATAGAGGACAGAAATTCATTAAAAGAAGGGATTAACGTGGATCTGAAAGCAGGATGGATCCTGGTTACCGGGGCCGATGGATTTATTGGCTCCCATCTGACCGAAGAACTGGTTCGGATGGGTTGTAAGGTACGTGCCTTCGTCATGTATAATTCGTTTAACTCCTGGGGATGGCTGGATGCTCTGCCACCGGAAATGCTGGATAAATTAGAGGTTATCGCTGGTGATATCAGGGATCCTCATTTGGTGGAACAGGCTATGCGAGACTGCCTGGCAGTCATACACCTGGCTGCGCTAGTGGCGATTCCATATTCCTATCATTCGCCGAATTCCTATATCGATACCAATGTCAAGGGTACGCTTAACATTCTGCAGGCAGCACGAAAACTGAGAGTCGCCAAAGTTGTGCACACTTCAACCAGTGAAGTATACGGTACAGCCCGCTTCGTACCCATCAGCGAAGATCACCCCCTTCAGCCCCAATCGCCTTATTCGGCCAGTAAAATCGGTGCCGATCAGATGGCCCTGGCCTTTAACCATTCCTTTGACTTGCCGGTGGCCATAATCCGTCCCTTTAATACCTATGGCCCGCGCCAGTCAGCTCGGGCGGTAATTCCGACTATAATTACCCAAATTGCCAGCGGTCAGCGGCTTGTAAAATTGGGTGCGGTCAGCCCTACCCGTGATTTTAATTATGTTATGGATACGGTTAAAGGATTCATAGCGGTTGCCGCTTCAGATGCGGCAGTGGGTGAAGTCATCAACATTGGCAGCAACCATGAAATATCCATTGGCGATCTGGCCTTAAGCATTGCCCGTCTTATGAGTGTTTCAGTAGAAATCCACAGTGAAGCAGAACGCCTGCGTCCCCCAAACAGTGAAGTTGAACGCCTTCGGGCCGACCATAGCCGAGCCCGCCGACTGCTGGGCTGGGAACCCCAATACGCAGGTGAAGAAGGACTTGCCCGGGGACTGCAAGCCACTATTGACTGGTATACTAAAAAGGCAAACTTGAGCCATTACAAAGCCGGGGTTTATAACATATGAACCGGGAATTCAGTGTTGGAGCAGTTGTTAAGGCAATAAAATCAGTTATTAAGAAGATGCGGGCAGTCCCTTTGCATGAGCCCTGTTTTGAAGGTAATGAATGGAATTATGTGAAGGATTGCCTGGATTCGGGTTGGGTTTCTTCGGTGGGTCAATATGTGGACCGCTTCGAAAATATGCTGTCTGAATTTTGCGGCATTCCTTATGTTGTTGCCACTATGAACGGAACTGCCGCTTTGCACATCAGCCTTTTATTGTCCGGCGTTGAGCCTGGGGATGAGGTTTTGGTTCCTGCTATGACCTTTGTCGCCACCGCCAATGCGGTTAGTTACTGTGGAGCTACTCCTCATTTTGCGGATAGTGAGGAAAAGACCTTAGGGGTTGACCCCGCCCGGCTGAATGACTACCTGAAAGAGATAAGCGAAATGCGCTTCGGAGAATGCTTCAACCGTAAAACGGGGCGGCGCATCAAAGCGCTGGTCCCCATGCATACCTTTGGCCATCCCGTAGATATGGATCCACTGATGGAAGTGACTGCCCGTTATAAACTGACTGTTGTCGAAGATGCAGCGGAATCATTGGGTTCGCTCTATAAGGGTCGCCACACCGGAACTATTGCCCCATTGGGGGTGCTTAGCTTTAACGGCAACAAGGTGGTCACAACCGGTGGCGGTGGTGCCATATTGACTTCAGACCGGGAACTGGGCCGGTTGGCCAAACACCTCACCACTACCGCCAAGCAGCCACATCGGTGGGCGTTCAACCATGATATGGTGGGATATAATTACCGCCTGCCCAATATCAACGCTGCCCTGGGCTGTGCCCAGTTGGAACAAGTTCCCCGGTTTATTCATCAAAAGAGAAGACTGGCTGTTTGTTATCAGGAAGTTGTTAAGCCGCTGCCAGGTATCGAGTGTATTCAAGAACCGGATTTTGCCTGGAGTAACTACTGGTTGAACACTCTGCTGCTTGATGTAAATTATCGCGATCAAAGGGACGCTGTACTGGAAGCCATGAATGATGCAGGGCTAACGTCGCGGCCGGTCTGGACTCTGCTCAATAGACTTCCCATGTACCAAACCTGCCCCAGCATGGAGCTTAATATAGCAGAAAGTCTGGAGCAGCGCTTGATAAACATACCCAGCAGCCCCAGCCTGAAGGACGGCCATGAGTAAACGAAAAATATATGAGTATTTGAATTTTGTTAAGTAAAGAAGAGCTAATAAACAAGCTCTTCACGGGTTAAAATGCACTTATCCTGTTATGTCTATAGTATTCCCCAACTGCGGCTGCACCGACTGCTCCATAATTTTCAGCAAGTCCTGGGCTTGAACCTGGGCGTTGTCCATGGCTTTTTTGAGGATCGAAGTGCTGGCCGCCTGGGCCAGCTGAACCTGTTTTAAGCCTATCGAAACGGCTGCTATATCCATGTGCATTCCTCCTTACAGAGTCGACAATCTCCAAGCAATAGTTATCTTATACCACCAGGTCCACCTGCTGCATGCTTCCCATGGTCCCATTTTCCCGCAGGAAGAAGCCGGAACTTCTAACTTGGCCTAGAGTATCATTATTTATATCATTTATAGAAAACGGGGTGGTCAAGTGCCCCAGGTATATAGCCCCGATTCCCTTTTGCCCCAGGGCCACCAACTGCTGTTGCCCGGATTCGTCCACCGACCAGATGCGCAGTTTCGACCAGATTTCATCATTTTCGTCGATCCAACCGTTGCTGTCGCCGTCGTACTGGGCCAGATCCGCGAATCCATCTCCGCTCTGCGGGCCGAACAGCTCGCTGCCGTTATTGATGGTACCGTCTCCGTTTTTGTCCAGAGCCAAAAACCCGCTTCCGGGACCCAGCATGGAAATCTGCTCCTCGGTGCCGTCTGAATCCAGATCGAAACGAAAATTCCTCGGACCAAGAGAGGCGGCCGGAGCTTCAAAGTTAATGACCAGCGGGTCCTGGGCAGCCTGGCCGGCCCGGATATGGATTTCGTTATGGGATACGAACTCCCGGCTCATATTTAATTGCAGCGAGGTATTGATCTCGCGCCCGTCGGCCGTCTTGATAAGCGCCTGGGCGGAAAAGCTGCTCTGCTCCTGTTCGCGGTAGTGTTGAACCCGGTCATAGCTTAAACCCCAAGCCGGTCGGATCTGAGCGATCTGCGCCCTGGCAGTCGGGAGACTTATTGCCTGATCCCCTTGCAAACGTTTCAATCTGAGGACCGAAAATCGTAGGCTCTTACCGGTCAGAGCTTCGAGCAAGGTCTGGAGCATCTTGATCTTGGCATCGTCTTTCGCGGACAACAGGTCTTCCTCCTGAATTCCGGAAGTGCAATCCGTTCTGGCTCGCCAGGCTTCCGAGGATATTTCCAGGGAATCCTGAATGCTTATATTTATGGTATTGAAGCTGACCTGATTTGTGTCTGGTTGTGGGCCATTAGTCCAGAAGCGGAGGCTTTCATTGAACTGGTTTTCCTGCACCAACTCATGCCCGGAACGCATTGCTACGTCAGAAGAAACTATTTTCATAAATATCATCCTCCCTTGAGGGTTTACATTTTTGGGCCCTTAGTCGTACGCTATGAAAATATTATCGAAAGCCAAGGCCAGATACTTTAATGGTTCCTATGCGGGCGTAATCAGCCATATTTGAAAAAGGCTTCCCTTTAAGGTCCCAAATTGTGTGAAAATATTAAAGCGTCCTTGACTTTTGCCGATACATATAGTAAGAGATACACTTGAGGGAGGCGCCTATCATGAGACTGGAAGGACAGGCGGCTTTTCAGGATGCTTATCCGACTACCATTGAGAACAAGTTTCCAAATCGTGACGCAGCAAACATGGAAAAAGCAGTTGAATTAAAAATGCCTGAAAAAAAGCAGGGACCTAAAGCCGAAGGGGTTCAGGAAGCGGTCGTTTTTGCCAACAAAGCCATGAAAATGGCCAATTACCACCTGGAGTTTGAAATGCATGAAGATTTAAACCGCTACCAGGTCAGGCTGATAGACAGTGAATCCGGAGATACTATCCGTGAAATTCCCAGTGATGCCATGATCAAATTTGCCGAAAGTATAAAAAATACCATCAACTATGCGGTGGGCATCCTGGTCGATGAATCGGTCTAAAGTGCTCATACGTTTATGCCGATATAAGACATAGATTATAAGCCGGCCCAATAATAACAACTTATGAAGTAGGAGGCAATTGACCGTGAATATGAGTGCTTATGCCTATGATCAATATCAAAAGACCACTGTTGAAACCATGTCGCCGGGGAAACTTTTGTTGATGTTATACGATGGAATGATCAAGTATCTTCGCAACGCCGGGGAGGCTATTAACAACCAGAATATTTCTGCAGCTCATGACAATATAGTTGCGGCCCAGAATATACTTGTGGAGCTGATGGCCACCCTGAATATGGATTACAAGATTTCCGAGAGCCTGCTGGCCTTGTACGAATTCATGTACAATCAGCTGGTGGAAGCCAATATCAAAAAAGACGGCCAGTTGATCACGGAAGTTCAGGAGCTGGTTATCGACCTGCGTCAGACCTGGGATCAGGCCATAAAGAGTCTGGGAAGGACATCCGGCAGTCAAAACAGCGCGCTTAAAGCAGTTAACATTTCCGGGTAAAAACACCATGAACAAAGCAGAAATAAGCAGCAAGCTGCTTGAAGAAATGAAAAAAATGCAGCAGATTTCCGCCCGGCAGTTAGAACTGGCCAGGAAGGCCCAGGCGGATCATACCCTGAACGAGCAAGTCTACCGCTTGATGGAAGAAAGGGAAGCAATCCGCCGGGGAATAGACCAGATCAAGGAAGACTATCCGGAAGCGACTGCGGTGATGGATTTTCTAAACCCGGAGCAGGGGCTAACCCTGAGGGAGTTGGTGAATAGCATAGAAGCCAATGACCGGCAAACCGGCTCCATTATAGGAACATTGATGAAAAACCTGCAAAACAAGATCCAATCAGCACACCAAAATCGTAAAGCCTTTGCGGCTTATTCTCCTCCTTCTCTTAATAACCCCTGGTTCTTTGACAAAAAGAAATAGGGGTTATTTATTTGGTCGTTTAATGGAATAAGACATCTTGATAGAGCCGGGTAGGTCCGGTTCATTTTTGTGCGCTTAAAGCTTGTAAATTTATAGGACCTCGTGGGACTATGGTACGAATTTGTATAAAAGGCCTAATGATTTAAAAACCTTTTTTCGATAGATACTATACGGAAAGCTCAAATAAGGAGGCCATAAGTATGCGAATTGACGGGCAGGCTTCGCCCATGGAGTTCTTGCCGGCCGCCCCCTTGGATAAGGATCCTAAAGCGGACAGCAGGCAGAAGCAGGGTCAGGTTGACAACGTTAAAATGCCGGAGTTGGAGGATGTTCAAAAGTCAGTCACCTTCTCCAACAGTGTAATGAAACTGACCAATTATCATATAGAGTTCCAGGTTCACGATAGCAGCAGCAGGTATCAGGTGAGAATGATAGACAACGAGTCTGGAGAAATCATCCGGGAGATACCTCCTGATTACATGATGAAGATCGCTGAACAATTACAGGGCAAAATCCAGGCAGAAGCCGGCCTGCTTATAGATAAAATCGCCTGAAGGGCATATTTATGATTCGCCCTATCAAGGCAACCGGGGGGAAGCAGTTGTGTTTAGTGCCAATGTTTATGATCAATATCGCCGTACCAAGGTGGAGACCCTGACTCCAGGGAAGCTTTTGTTGATGCTCTATGACGGAGCCTTAAACAATATAAGCCAGGCCCGGGAAGCCATTGCCGCCAGGGATATAGCCCGGGCCCACCAACATATAATCAAAACCCAGGATATCATTATGGAACTGATGGCCACCCTGAATATGGATTACGCCATTTCAGCCAACCTTTACCGTCTATATGACTACCTGCACCAGAGATTGGTGGATAGCAATATTAATAAAGATCCCGCGGTTTTGGATGAAGTTGAAGCAATGCTAAACGATCTGCGCCAGACCTGGGATGAAGCCATAAAAAGCCTGGGAAGAAACCGGGTGTTTCAAGCCAGCGATTTTCAAGTAGTAAACGTTTCCAGTTGATTCGCTTGTGGGATTTCCTGTTTTATCATCAGGAGATGTCCTGGCATTTTTCTCCTCCTTCTTTGCATACCCCTTATTCTTCAGCAAGAAGAACAGGGGGTTTTTATTTGTCCGAATACGGAAGGGATTCCAGACCTTACCATGACTCGCTATTCAATGGAAGCCGGTTTTGGGGTATAATAGGAGCAAGGCAACATGCGTTTCTGGGGACATAATGAGGACAGCTTTTATGGATAGCAATCTGAGTCAGATAACCGATAATTTTGGCCGGCAGAGGGATCTATATTCTATCATGTTGGACCTGGCCGGAAAACAGTGGAATTTATTGAACGAGCCAGGACAGAGCCCGGGCAGTGACGGGGTTCATCAAGTTCTGGTGCAGCGGCAGGAACTGCTGGAGGTCATCGTCAAACTCAATCAGGAAAACAGGGACCTCCAAGCCAGGGCGGTTGAGGAACTGGGCTTGGAACGATTTGTGCTCGGCGAAGTGCGCAAACATATGGACGCAAGCAGCTTCAACCAGCTGCAGAACCGCCTGGCTGAACTGGGTCAGCTGCTGGAAAGCATTAATAATATGGATAAACAGAACCAGCGGCTGATGGAAAAAAAGACCTTGAATCCGCAAACCCCTTTGGAGAAAACCACCAGCGAAAAAGCCAAACAGGCCTATCGCAACGCCATGCAACAAAAGGATAAGAGTGTCTGAAGCGCTGTACTGTAGCCGCTTTTCTTGTCATTTTGCCATGTTCATTATATAATATCATATAAATCTACTACGGTTGTTTAACCAGGAAAAACGGTTTTAGCAACAATATTACAAAAGTGAGGGATTGCTTCAGATGTTCCAAGACAAGACTTTATTATGCGCGGATTGCGGTAGGGAGTTCACGTTTACAGCGGGAGAGCAGGAGTTTTATCATGAAAAAGGCTTTGAAAATGAACCCAAGCGCTGCCGTGAATGCCGGGTTAATCGTCGCAGCGGCAAAGCGCCCAGAGAAATGTATACGGCTATATGCGCCCGGTGCTCCGCTGAAACCCAGGTGCCGTTTAAGCCTGTTGAAGATCGGCCGGTTTACTGTCTGGAATGCTTCCAGGAGGTCAAATCTTCAGCGATATAATGGTAGAAAAATAGAGCCCGGGCTGGATTGGCCCGGGCTTGTTCTTTTTAGCCCATTGAGTGCTCACAGCAGGGTCGGGGTGCCCTTGAGGTCGGTTTGACTAAAGGATATTCCTCGCTGCTGTAGAATATATTAGTACTCTGTTAATCCTAATTCTGTGTATTATTCGTCGAGGGAAATTTTTGCAGGACAAGGCGGAGGAATGAGTAATACTGGACGTATTGCGATTGACGACAACGCAG
>DHRK01000066.1:30238-56366 GCA_002410325.1 Syntrophomonas sp. UBA5314 | reverse complement strand
ATACTGGACGTATTGCGATTGACGACAACGCAGTCATGCGAAAATTTAACCGACGATAATATATAGAATTAGGGTTAATAGAGTACTAGGACACAACCGGGAAAGGAGTGGTCCCATGAAGTTTGACATCCGAGGTAAACACATCGAAGTCACAGATGCGCTACGAGACTACACCACCAAAAGACTTTCCAAGTTGGAAAAATACCTGGACAGCGCCAAGGGGGCGCAGGTAGCTTTGTCGGTAGAGGGAGACCGGCATAAAGTTGAGGTAACGATTCCTCTAAACGGAATGATTCTTCGAGGGGAGGAAGCCACAGACGACATGTACAGCTCCATAGACATGGTGGAGGAAAAACTGGAAAAACAGATCGAAAAATATAAAACCAAGCTATATAAGCATCACCGGGGAGTAGGGCTAAAAAAGGCCTTGGCCGAAGAAATCCAGGATGAACTGGCCAAGAACGATGTGGTAGAGAAATTCGCAATAGTGCGCACCAAGCGTTTTGCCCTAAAGCCTATGGACGAGGAAGAGGCGATTATGCAGATGAACCTGCTGGGGCACAGCTTTTTCGTATTCTTCAATGCCGAGAGCGAAGAGGTCAACGTAGTGTATCGAAGAAAGGATGGAAACTTCGGTCTGATCGAGCCGGATTTTTGATTAGTTGAAGCTTGGGCCCGGTAAATGATAATATTACGATAGTAATTAAGGAACCGTAAGGTTCCTCTTTTTTTGAAAAGAGGTTAGTACTGGTGATCAAAAAACTGCTCAAAAGTATACTGGATGACGATGAAAAAGAGGTTCGCAAACTGAGGAAAACGGTTGTTAAAATCAATGAATGGGAAAGCCGTTTTGCATCAATGCCGGACGAGCAATTCCCCCTGGTGACGGTTGAATTGAAGGAGCGATTAAAGCAAGGTCAGGGACTTGACGATATATTACCTGAAAGTTTTGCTCTGGTCCGGGAGGCGGCTCGCCGCAGGCTGGGAATGCGCCACTTTGATGTTCAGCTGATTGGCGGCATGGTTCTGCACCAAGGGCGCATCGCTGAAATGAAGACCGGTGAAGGTAAAACCCTGGTGGCCACTCTGCCGGCCTACCTCAATGCCCTGGAAGGCAAAGGGGTGCACATTGTCACCGTCAACGACTACCTGGCCACCCGCGACTCGGAATGGATGCGCCCGGTTTTTGAAATGTGCGGGCTGACCGTGGGCCTGATCGTTCACGGGCTGACTTACGAAGCGAGAAAAGCGGCTTATGCCTGCGACATTACCTATGGCACCAATAATGAACTGGGTTTTGACTACCTGCGCGACAACATGGTGGTCAGCTATGAAAACATGGTGCAAAGGCCTCTGAATTATGCCATTGTCGACGAAGTTGACTCGATCCTGGTGGACGAGGCCCGAACTCCTTTGATCATCTCCGGGGAAGGCGACAAGCCGACCGATCTGTACTATCGTATCGCTAAATTCGTTCCCCGCCTGGTCAAAGAAGAAGACTTTATCGTTGATGAAAAGGCCCATCTGGTGACCCTCTCGGAAGACGGGGTCAGGAAGGTGGAGAAATATTTCGGCATTGAAAACCTGGCCGACAATATGGAACTGGCCCACCATATGAACCAGGGACTGAAGGCCAACAACCTGATGCGCCGCGACCGCGACTATGTGGTCAAGGACGGTGAGGTCATTATTGTCGACGAATTCACCGGGCGTTTGATGTTTGGGCGGCGCTACAGCGACGGACTGCACCAGGCCATTGAGGCCAAGGAAGGGGTAAAGATCGAAAAAGAGTCTCAGACTCTGGCTACCATTACCTTTCAGAATTATTTTCGCATGTATAAAAAGCTGGCCGGCATGACCGGTACGGCCAAAACCGAGGAACAGGAATTCAGAAAAATCTACGGCATGGACGTGGTGGCTATTCCCACCAACATGGAAATGGTCCGCGGCGACCGTCCCGATTTCGTATACCGCACCGAGCCGGGCAAGTTTCAGGCGGTAGTGGAAGACATTGTCGAGCGGCACCGAACCGGGCAGCCGGTTCTGGTGGGAACTATATCCATAGAAAAATCGGAACTGCTCAGCAACATGCTGGCTAAAAGGGGCGTTAAACACCAGGTTTTAAATGCCAAGCATCACGAGAAAGAGGCCCAGATTATCGCCCAGGCCGGTCAGCCGGGCACCGTGACCATTGCCACCAATATGGCCGGGCGCGGAACCGATATCGTTTTGGGTGAAGGGGTTACCGAATTGGGAGGACTCTATGTCCTGGGAACCGAGCGGCATGAAGCCCGCCGCATAGACAACCAGCTGCGCGGCCGCTCCGGACGCCAGGGCGATCCCGGGGAATCACGCTTTTACGTCTCCATGGAGGACGACCTGATGCGGCTTTTCGGTTCGGCCAATATCGAGGGCTTGATGGACCGGTTCGGTATGGATGACAGCATGCCGATTGAGAACAGCATGGTCAGCCGGGCGCTGGAAAACGCCCAGAAAAAAGTGGAAAACCACAATTTTGATATCAGGAAACACGTCCTGGAATACGATGATGTTATTAACCAGCAAAGAGAAGTCATGTACGGTGAGCGCCGCAAGGTGCTCTACGGTGAAGACCTGAAAGAAACCGTCGCCACCATGATCGACGATGTCATCGATCAGGTGGTGGACAATTTTTCCGGGGAGCAGAAGTTTTCCGACAACTGGGATCTACCCGGTCTTTATACCTATGTTGAGCAGAATGTTCTTCCCCAACCCGACTTCAGTCTGGAAGACCTTAAAGGGATGACCGCCCATGACATGAAGGTTTTCCTGCAGGATGAAACCCACGATCTGTACGAAGAGCGTGAAGCCGAACTGGGCTCAGAGACCATGCGGGAACTGGAAAGAATGGTTTTGCTCCGGATTATCGATGAAAAATGGATGGATCACATAGACGCCATGGACCAACTGCGCAACGGCATCGGTCTGCGTGCCTACGCGCAAAAGGATCCCCTGGTGGAATACCGTTTTGAAGCCTACGAGGCTTTTCAAAACATGGTTTACAGCATCAAGGAAGACGTGGTGCGCTTTATCCTCCGGGTGCGGGTAGTGCAGAAACTGGAGGAAAAGGCCATGGTGGAAAACCAGGGTGAGGACGCGGTGAAAAAGCCGGTGAAGGCGGGTGCCAAGATAGGCCGCAACGAATTGTGTCCCTGCGGAAGCGGGAAAAAATACAAGAAGTGCTGCGGGAGAGGGGCTAATTAATGGACCTTACAACACTAATAGGGCTGGTTTTAGGGCTGGCATCGCTGCTGGTGGCATTTATGCTCGAAGGCGGAGGACTGGGAGCACTGGTGGTTCCGACGGCCGCTATGATAGTATTCGGGGGTACTTTCGGAGCCACTGCCATCAGTTTTACGCCTGAGGAATTAAAGAAAATGCCTTACTTTTTCAAACGAATATTTACGGAAAGCAAGGTCGATTATGTCAGCATACTTGACTCCCTGGTGGACACCGCGGATATGGCCCGGCGCGAAGGGCTGCTCAGCCTGGAAAGCAAGCTGGGCGATATTGACAACAAGTTCTTTGCCCGCGGCCTGCAGCTGGTTATAGACGGAACCGATCCCGACCTGACCAGAAATATGCTGGAGATGGAAATAGAAGCCTATGAAAATGGTGAAAAGGTAGGAGTTGAAGTCTTTATGACCATGGGCGGGTTTGGACCCACCTTCGGTATAGTAGGTACGGTTATGGGCATGGTTACCCTCCTGTCCCACCTTTCAAGTCCCGATGAACTGGGGCCGATGATCGCGGTGGCCTTCCTGGCCACTCTTTACGGTATTGCTTCAGCCAACCTGTTTTGGATACCCTTTGCAACTAAAATTAAAGTGAAAACTGCCCGGGACGCCCTGCTCATGGAGATGGTCCTGGAAGGAATACTATCCATTCAAGCCGGGGAGAATCCCAGAGTAATAAGGGAAAAGCTCATGACCTTCCTGCCTCCTGAGATCAAGAGCATTATTGTGGAACAGGAAGCGCTGCAGAAGGGAGCCTAGACCATGGCCAGCTCCAAAAAAAAGAAAAAAGGCGGCGAAGGCGAGGGCGAAGGCGGCGGCGGTATGGAGCGCTGGCTACTCAGTTACGCCGATTTTATTACCCTGCTGATGGTCTTTTTTGTTATCATGTATGCCATGAGCAAGGTGGATGTAGAGAAGTATTCGGCCATGGCCAATTCGCTTTCCGTGGTTTTGACCGGCAAATCGGCCTCGGTTTTAGAGAGCGCCGGTCCTTCCGTGGTGCCCGGGGTGTCCGGAGTGCAGCTCAAACAGGGAACGGCGGAGATGGCTGCCAATCAGGCCCAACTGGAGGAAGTTAAGCAAGTAATCAGCGATTTCATTAAAAACCAGGATCAGGAAGCCGCCAAAGCCCAAAATACTGGAAATACCGATGTAATAAAGCTGAGTGACAATATTATCATCTATGAACAGGAACGGGGGCTGGTCATCAGCTTGAAAGACACCCTGCTCTTTGCCAGCGGTTCTGACGAGTTGACCCCCCGGGCCAGGACCATAATAGCCGGCTTGGGCAACGCCCTGGTCAAACTCAGCAACTACATCCGGGTGGAAGGACACACCGATGATCTGCCCATCAGCAACGGTCGCTTTGCCTCCAACTGGGAGCTTTCAGCTCTGCGGGCGGCCAATGTGGTCCACGTTTTAAACGAATCGGCCGGCATCCCCTCCAACCGCCTCAGCATAGTCGGCTACGGCCAGTACCGTCCCCTGGTTCCCAACGAAGACACCCTGTCGCGGGCCATAAACCGGAGGGTGGATATCGTGATTCTCAAACAGAAATACGATTATTTTGAGCCGCCCAAAATCAGCGAAACCGAATCCGCTGCCAGTGGAACGGCGGCTGCCAATAAACCATAATAGGGGTGATAATGTGATGATTGAAGATCCCCGGGCCTTGTGCCGGGAAATCATCGACAGTTTAAATGAGATGAGGGTTTCTCTTTGACATCGATCATCTTCAGAGCAAGATCGAATCCCTCCAGCAGCAGACCCTGAAAGAAGAGTTTTGGAGCAACAACCAGGAGGCTCAAGCGGTCTTAAAGCAGATCAGCACTTATAAAGAAGAGATCGAGCGCTTTCAAGACCTGTGGAATAGAGTGAACTATCTACAAGACCTTATCGACATGGCGGAAAAGGAAAACGAAAAAGAACTTCTACACGAAAGCCTGCAAGAACTTGAGATTCTATTAAAAGACTTCCGCGAGTATGAGCTTCTCTTCCTATTTTCCGGCTCCCATGACCGGGGCAATGCCATCGTCTCACTACATGCCGGGGCGGGCGGCACCGAGGCCCAGGATTGGGTGCAGATGCTTTTGCGCATGTATACCCGCTGGTGTGAGAGAAATGCTTACGCGGCGGAAATTCTGGATTTTCTGGATGGCGACGAAGCCGGCATAAAAAGCGTAACTTTTCTGGTTAAGGGCGACTACGCCTATGGCAAACTAAAATGTGAAGAAGGGGTGCATCGCTTAATCAGGATATCGCCTTTTGACACATCCGGCCGGCGGCATACTTCATTCGCCGCTGTGACCGTGCTTCCCGAGATCACTCAGGATCTGGAAGTGGTTATCAACCCCGAGGATCTGCGCATTGACACCTACCGTTCCGGTGGAGCCGGAGGCCAGCATGTCAACAAGACCGATTCGGCGGTGCGCATTACCCATCTTCCTACCGGCCTGGTAGTGCAGTGTCAAAACGAACGCTCCCAGCACGCCAATCGCCTGACCGCGATGAAGATACTGCAGGCCAAGCTGTACCAGATGAAACAGAAGGAAGCCGAGGACAATCTACAGAAAATGCGGGGTGAATACAAGGAAATCGCCTGGGGGAGTCAGATCCGGACCTATACCCTGAATCCCTTTTCCCTGGTCAAAGACCACCGCACCAACCTGGAAGTAGGCAATGTACAGGCGGTTTTGGACGGAGATGTTGACGAGTTCATCTATACGTACCTGGTCCGCCGCTAAAGCTTTTTAAAGGAATTTTAAGCAAGGGAGATTAACATGAGAGAGATCAATCAGGCCATCATCGACGAGGTTGCCGGGAAAGCCAAGCTGATCCGCCAGGACATTATCAAGATGCTGGCCCAGGCCGGCTCCGGTCATACCGGGGGCTCCCTGTCAGCGGCCGATATTGTGGCCAGCCTCTATTTCTGGGCCATGAATGTTGATCCCGCCCACCCCGCCTGGGAAGACCGGGACCGCTTCGTGCTCAGCAAGGGGCATGCCGCGCCGGTCTTGTACGCCGCCCTGGCCGAGAAAGGATTTTTCCCCCGGGAATGGCTGGATTCTTTGCGCAAGCTGGGCAGTCCCCTGCAGGGCCACCCGGATCGCCTCAAAGTGCCGGGGGTGGAGGCTTCCACCGGGTCGCTGGGGCAGGGCATATCCTGGGCGGTGGGCATGGCCCTGGCCGCGAAGATGGACCAAAAGAATTACCGGGTTTACGCCCTGCTGGGCGATGGTGAACTGGAAGAAGGAATGGTCTGGGAAGCCTCTATGGCGGCTGCTCAATACCAGCTGGACAACCTGCTGGCTTTTGTCGATTACAACGGTCTGCAGATAGACGGACGGCTCAAGGATGTAATGTCCCCGGAACCGGTAGCCGACAAATTCAGGGCTTTCGGCTGGGAGGTAATAGAGATCGACGGGCACCGGATCAAAGAGATCCTGGAGGCTATCAACCGGGCTCAGGAGATAAAAGGCAGGCCTACCGCCATCGTGGCCCATACCATAAAAGGAAAAGGCTGTTCGTTTATGGAGGACCGGGCGGAGTGGCATGGAGTGGCTCCCAAACCGGAGGAAGCCGAGCGGGCCATTTTAGAATTGAGTCAATAGCGCACAGGTTGAAGGTGAGTTGGAAGCGCGCTTCCCAACTCACCCAACTCGCTTGAGTGATTAAAGGAGGAGCACAAGTTGGGAAAACAGGCAACGCGTGATGCCTATGGACTGGCCCTGGTGGAACTGGGCGGTCGGCACGATGATGTGGTGGTTATGGACGCCGATCTTTCCAAATCGACTAAAACGGCTGATTTTGCCAAAGCCTTCCCCGGGCGCTTTTTCAACGCCGGGATAGCCGAGCAAAACCTGATGGGCATGGCCGCCGGGCTGGCGGCCAGCGGCAAGGTGGTTTACGCCAGCACCTTTGCGGTTTTTGCCACCGGCCGGGCCTTCGAACAGGTTCGCAATTCACTGGCCTATGGAAAGTTGAATGTCAAGGTATGCGCAACCCATGCCGGTGTCACGGTGGGAGAAGACGGGGGCTCGCACCAGTCGGTCGAGGATATCGCCACCATGCGCAGCATACCCAATATGACGGTAGTGGTTCCGGCCGACGGGATGAGCACCCGCCAGGCGGTTATGGCTCTATACGCTACGGAAGGTCCGGCCTATTTGCGCTTGGGCCGGCCCTCGATCCCTCTGCTTTATGACGAGAACACCGATTTTCAAATCGGGCGGGGTATTGAATTAAAGCAGGGTTCCGATGCGACCCTGATCGCCTGCGGGCTGATGGTGGCCAAGTGCCTGGAGGCGGCCCGTATTCTGGAGCAGGAAGGGATCAAGGTGTCCGTCGTCGATATGCACACCATCAAGCCCCTGGACGAAGAACTGGTTATAAGAAAGGCCCGTGAAACGGGAGCTATTGTCACCGCCGAAGAGCACAGCATCATCGGGGGCCTGGGCGGAGCGGTCTGCGAGACGGTATGCGCCCACTGTCCGGTGCCGGTTTACCGGCTGGGAATTGAGGATAAATTTGGCCAATCCGGGAGCCCCGATGAGCTGCTGGATTATTACGGCTTGAATGTCGAACAGATCATGATAAAGGTCCGAAAAATCATAAAAAATAAGGGTTAGGAAAGAGGATTTGCTATAATAATGTAGAAGCCTCGTAGAAGGGCACTCCAGGCTGTCTACGAAAACGAATCTCTGCGTTGCTTTAAAACCCCGCTCAATCAACGTACTACGGTACGCCTCAATCGCGGGCCTTTAAAGCGCCTTGACCTTCGTTCCCGTAGACAGCCTGGAGGGATCGTAGTTAACAGGTTGTTGGTTTTCGGAGAGGCCGGTGGAGGAGAACAATGCTGGTTCAATTCTATAATGTCTCCAAGATTTACCCCAACGGGGTTAAAGCCCTGGATGACATCTCCTTGAAAATAGACAGGGGAGAATTTGTATTTTTAGTAGGGCAAAGCGGCGCTGGCAAATCAACTTTGACCAAACTGCTCATTAGAGAAGAAATCCCCACCCGGGGCCAAATATTTGTAAATTCCCGCAGCATAGTCAGGATGAAACGCAACCAGGTTCCCAAGATGCGCCGCAGTATAGGCATGGTTTTTCAGGATTTCAAGCTGCTGGACAGCAAGACCGTATTTGAAAACGTATCTTTTGCTATGGAAGTTATCGGAGCCAGCACCAAGGAGATAAATATTCGGGTTCCGGAAGTAATAAAAATGGTGGGGTTAAAGGGCAAGGAAGACCGTTTTCCCGGAGAGTTATCGGGCGGTGAACAGCAGCGGGTGGGCATTGCCCGGGCTCTGGTAAACCGTCCTTTACTTTTGATAGCCGACGAGCCTACCGGCAATTTGGACCGTGACACATCATTGGGCATTATGGACCTGTTATACGATATTAACCACAAGGGAACCACAGTGGTGATGGCTACCCACGCTCTGGACCTGGTAAAAGCCGGACGCAAGCGGGTTATTGAACTTGAAAGAGGCCGGTTGATATCCGATAAACGCCCAGGAGACAGTAATAATGATTTTACATCATACTAAATATTTTTTTAGCCAGGCATTTAATTCTATTTCGCGCAACCGCCTGTTGAGCCTGGCCACAGTCACAACCGTAACCGTTTGCATTCTGATACTGGGTATCGCGATGCTGTTATTCCTCAATACAAGCAACCTGATGAGCAACCTGGAATCGGATGTGGAGATCAATGCCTTTCTAAACAAGGATTTGACCCAGAGCCAGATAGCCGATGTCAAAACGCAGATCGAAGCCCTGCCCGGCATAGACTCGGTATTGTTCGTCTCCAAGGATCAGGCTTTGCAGAACCTGCAGAAGAGCTTTGGCGGGGAAAGCTACAATCTGGGCACCACCATGGGACGCAATCCGCTGCCCAATTCCTATCAGATTAAAGCGAAAGACCCTCATAACGTCCCGGCCCTGGCCGCCCAGATCGGCCAGCTGTACGGGGTGGACAAGGTCAACTACGGCGAGGGGCTGGTGGAGCGGCTGTTCAAGCTGACCCAATGGATACGCACCATCAGCATCGTGATCATTTTGCTCCTGTCTATGGGGGCGGTATTCCTCATTGCCACAACGATCCGCCTGGCCATATACGCCCGGCGCAAAGAGATTTACCTGATGAAATTGATCGGCGCGACCGACTGGTTTGTCCGCTGGCCCTTTTTCCTGGAGGGGGTCCTATTGGGCTCGGCAGGAGCCCTGATCGCCCTTATATTATTAATAGCCGGCTATTCATCCATTTTGCACAATGTCAAGGCGGTATTATTCATATCGCTGCTCAACAATTCCGGGATTCTATTCACGGTCTACGGCGGCCTGCTTTTGACCGGGGCTGTTTTAGGCACGGTCGGTACATTGATTTCCTTGAATCGTTATTTGGATGTTTGATTAAGGTTTTTCCCCTTGGCATCCGAAATAATGAATAGGGAGGAATTTTAGACATGCGAAACTGTTTACATAAAAGGTCTGTCACCCTGTTTCTATTGGCGCTTTTCTTGATAAATGCCATCTACCCCGCCTATGCCGACGAGGTGGATGACAAGCAAAAGGAGCTGGACTCCATAAACCAGCAGATGGAATCACAGCAATACCTGGTGGATCAGGCCACCAAGCAGCAGAAAAGCATCATGGGTCAGATACAGGACCTGGACACCAATATGAACAAAACCCAAAAAGATATCAACTCCACCAGCTACTCTTTGAACCAGCTCAAAGGAACCATAAAGCAGACCGAGCAGGAGATCAACCAGAAGCAGCTGGATATCAGCCAGCAGACCGATACCCTGGGTGAGCGCCTGGTCTTTATCTATGAGGGGGGCACGGTTTCCTACCTGCAGGTTCTATTGTCCTCGACCAGCATCAATGACTTCCTGACCCGCTACGATATGCTCAAAGCGCTCATCGATGAAGATGTGCGCTTGATTGAAGGCATCAATCGGGAACGCAAGGCTTTGGATACTAAAAAAAGCGACCTGGAAGTTAAATTGAAGGAAGTGGAGCGCACCCAGCTCTTATTCCAGCAGCAGCAAAACGATCTGACGGAGCAAAAGAAAAACAAGAAAACCCTGCTGAGCAGCATTGATCAGGAAAAGGAAAAACTCCAGGCGGCTTTGGATGAACTGGAACAGAGCTCCCGCAACCTGGAATCCTATATCAGGTCCAGAAGAGGCGGCGGTGGTTCGACCACCGGAACCGGTTCCATGACCTGGCCGTGTCCGGGATATACCGGCGTTACCTCACCCTATGGAATGAGGTATCATCCCATCCTGAAAGTACGCAAGCTGCATACCGGGGTCGATTTAAACGCGCCGGGAGGGGCTAAAATAGTGGCCGCCGACAGCGGGACGGTTATCTGCGCCACCTGGCAGACCGGATATGGCAAAACCATCATCATCGATCACAACAACGGAACTTCCACCCTCTACGGGCATCTCGATGATTACGCGGTGTCGGATGGCCAGACGGTGACCAAGGGTCAGACCATAGGATACGCCGACAGCACCGGATGGAGCACCGGAAACCACCTGCACTTTGAGGTGAGGATAAACGGTACGCCGACCAATCCTCTATCGTACCTTTAAACAAATGAAATAAAATGACCTGAGGGCTCCGTATAAGCGGAGCCTTAAATAATGCCTCAATTGATTTGTGCTCGTATCGGGTTTACGGTAACATATTAGCAGCAGTGGGGTAATAGAATACTGTATGGTGGTGAAATATTGAGAAAGAATCGGTTGTTAAAGGGACTGAATATATTTTTTACCGGGCTGGGATTGTTGGTCGCAGCCTTAATCGTGTTCGTATTGCTGACCAATTTTAAAGCGGTAAGCACCTTTGCCTATGTAGTTACCCTGGTTAAAACCCAGTCCCTGTTTGAGTTAAACGGCACTCAGATCATCAGCGGGGCGGGATCAGGGATTGTGGATGCTCTACAGGATCCTTATTCAACCTATCTGGACGCCGCTACCTGGAACGATCTTAAGGAACGAATAGAAGCCAAATTTGGCGGCATCGGGGTGTATGTGCAGCAGGACTCCGCCAACCGGCTCAAAATAGTGGCTCCCATGGAAGGAACCCCGGCTTATAAAGAGGGGGTAAAAAACGGGGACATTATCATAAAGATCAACGGCGAAAGCACCGCCAACATGACCCAGGATACCGCCGTACATATGATGCGGGGAGATCCGGGCACCCAGCTCAACCTGGTGGTCTACCGGGACTTCGACAAAAAGGAGCACGAGTTCAATATCGTACGGGAAATAATAAATATACCTTCGGTGCAGAGTGAAACGATAAAAGACCATCCTGACATCGGCTATGTCCGCTTGAACCAGTTTACTGCCCAATCCTATACCGAGATGCTCAATAATCTCACCACCCTGCTCGATGAAAAGAAGGTCAAAGGGTTGATCTTGGACATACGCAATAACGGGGGCGGAGAATTCGAAGCCTCGGTAAATATTGCTTCCATCTTTTTAAGCGGCAAAGAGGTGGTCAGCTCGGTGGATGCCGACGGCAACAAAGAAGTGCGCAGTTCCCTGCCCGGAAACACCGTGACCCTGCCCCTGGTGGTCCTGGTCAACGGGGACAGCGCCAGCGCCGCCGAAATACTGGCCGGGGCCCTGCAGGATAATAAACGGGCCGTCCTGGTCGGTGAAAAGACCTATGGCAAGGGACTGGTGCAGACCGTTTTTCCCCTGCCCGACGGGGGGGCCTTAAAGCTGACCACTCAAAAATACTTTACCCCGCAGGGCAATGATATCAATAAAATCGGTATTATTCCGGATTTCAAAGTATCCAATGATCCTGATTCGGAGAAGGATAAACAGCTGGAGCAGGCCGTCAGCGTCATGGCCGAGGAACTGGCCAGAGCATCTTAGCCGGGGAGGGTAGAGATGAATCCTGTCTGGGCTTCCATCAGCATGATCGGGCGGGTTTTGGCCGAGGCTTTAACATCGCCCTTTTCTATTATATTATTTACCGCCCTGGTGGCGGTTATTGCCTGGCAATACCGGCGTGCCAGCCGGTTTTCCGGCGACCTCCGGGGCGGGGGCTGGCGACTCAGCCTGCAGGCCGCTTTGCTTTCGGCCGGCTTCGGCATGGTAGGCGGTCTGGCCGGCAGTCTCCTGCTGTTCGGAGCAGGAGTTGATCTGAGCCGCATAGCGATTACGCCCCTGTGGGTGGCGGCCCTGCTGCTCATGCTGATCAGCCCGCGCCTGCTGTGTTTCTCCTATGCCGGCGGCCTGCTGGGCCTTTCCAAGCTCCTGTTCGGTTTTCCCGATGTCAGTATTCCCGACCTCATGGCCTTAATAGCCATACTGCACCTGGTGGAAAGCCTGCTGATCCTCCTGGATGGACGCTTCTATCCGGTACCCCTGTACGTAAAAAGGGGAAACCGTCTCTGCGGAGGATTCAACCTGCAAAAATTCTGGCCTCTGCTGCTGGTGGTCATGATGCAGGACCTGAACGTGATGGGCTCCGGGCAGCCGGATTGGATGGCCGTCCTGGGCGGCGGCGCCCTCGGCACCGGCCTATACACCGTCCTGGCGGTTTTGGGCTATGGTGAAGTGAGCACCGCTTTTTCACCCGGGCAAAAATCCCTGCGTTCGGCCGGAAGGCTGTTCTGCTTCAGCGCGGTTCTGCTGCTTTTGACCTTCCTCTCTTTAAAATGGCCGGTATTTCTCTGGCTTTCCGTGCTTTTCAGCCCTTTGGGCCATGAACTGGTCATCTGGCTGGGACTGCGGGAAGAAAACCGTAAGACGCCCCTTTACGTCGAACCGGGAGCAGGCGTCATGGTTTTGGACACCAGGCCGGCCAGCGCGGCCTATCGGAGCGGACTTAAGTCCGGCGATGTTATCCTGCGGGGGAATGGGCGCCCCATCCTGCACAGCGCTGATCTGGAGGCCTTTCTATTTCTGGTTTCAGAACGGGTGCAATTGGAAGGGCTGCATTCCGGACAGCCCGGAGCCTGGACTATTGAGCCTTCCCCTGAACCGATGCGGGGTCTGATCCCGGTTCCGGGCCGCCACCACTCCGCTTATTTGACCATTCCCACCGACAGCCTGTTTAGTTTTGCCTCCCGCATGTTCAGAATGCTTAAAGGCCGTTTTCACAGAGGCCTGTAAAAAGAGCCCGCTTCCAGGCAGCGCCAAAGCATATGGAGTATAAACCTTTTGCGCCTAAAGTGCATACGATATAGAACACTTAAAGGGCAAGAGGGGGAAAAGCATTGGGTAAGAGAGGGCTCATTAAATACCAGTTGACGGAAAGCTGTACCAGGCGGGGCTGCCACAGTTTTGTGTCTCAACTGCTCCAAAACGTGGCCCGGCTATGGGTTATCAAAGGGCGGGCTGCGACCCGTCAGGTGGAATTTATCAAGAATCTGGGCGAAAACCTGGCCGGCCGGGGCTATGAAGTGGAGTTCTGGCTTTCCGCCCTGCAGCCGGGCGGAGCCCAAGGCGTATTTTTCCCCCAGTTGGGCGCAGCCGTGGTTGGGGACGGTCTGTTCTATCCAAACCAGGTATCCAACCCCGGGATGGAAATCATTGATCTGGACGAAGCCCGGGAATCCATAATGGGTGATGCCCGGGAGCAGGACCTGGCCCTCTGGCAGGCCCGCCTGCTGGATCACAAGCGACGGGCCGAGGACTTGATAGAGAATTCTCTCTGTATTGAGCAATATCTGGACCAGGAAAGGCAATTCGGTATTGAGGAGCGGGTGGATGTCATTAGCCAACAGGTTCAGGAGATGATCTTCGACCGGCAGCCGGTGGCAAAACACTTCTATGCTGCATCCCTGACCCTGGATGGTCTTATGGATTACGTTCAAGTAATAACCGGTCACTGCCGAAACCGGTATATTTTGCATGGCCCGGCCGGGTGCGGTCAAGGCCGGGTTCTGGAGCAGGCCGCCGAGAGGGCTCTCGGTCGGGGATGGGAAGTATACTACTACCACTGGGCCCTGGATCCGGAGCGGGTCTGCCTGATCCTGATTCCGGCTGTAAACAGCGCCCTGGTGGATGACAGCTGCCTTGCGGTAAGCCCCCAGGGCGGTGATATTATTGTAGAAATGAGCGGATTGGCAGGACAGGAACAGGGGGATGATAATCTCCAGCGCCGGCTGGACACCCTCCTGCTCCAGGTTCAGGTTGATCTGGACCAGGTCAACCGGGCTCTGCGCGAGATCAACCGTCTGCAGTTAGATGGAGACGACCCGGTTCGCTTGGGGCGGCAAAGGGAAAAGTTGGAGCGGGAAATCGAACCGTATTAAAGTATAATAAAAAGAGTGCGGGGCGCATGCAAAACTCGCGGATGACATCAAGTACTAGCACAGCGATGAGGAAAGGCCTTGCATTTTTTTTATTTTAGGGATATAGTAAATTACCTGGAAAAATAGAACAGGAGTTCTGGCAATGGGCAGCTTTGAATTACATTCCGAATATGCACCCACCGGCGATCAACCCCAGGCGATCGCGGAACTGGCATCCGGGCTGAAGAAGGGCTACCGGGAACAGACCCTGCTGGGAGTTACCGGCTCGGGTAAGACTTTCACCATGGCCCGGATTATTCAGGAATTGCAGCGGCCGGTTCTGGTGATGGCCCCTAACAAAACCCTGGCCGGCCAGTTATACAATGAGTTTAAGCAGTTCTTTCCCAACAACGCGGTGGAGTATTTTATAAGCTACTATGATTACTACCAGCCGGAGGCCTATGTACCGCAGTCCGACACCTATATTGAAAAGGATTCCTCGATCAATGACGAGATAGACAAGCTCCGCCACTCGGCTACCGCTGCGGTATTAGAGCGCCGGGACGTGATCGTCATAGCCAGCGTCTCCTGCATTTACGGGCTGGGCGCACCGGATGACTACTACAAGATGGCCGTGTCCCTGCGCCCCGGGACCCAACTGGGCCGCGACGACCTGCTGCGCCGCCTGGTCGAGATCCAGTATGAGCGCAATGAGTATTCCTTTTACCGCGGAACCTTCCGGGTGCGGGGGGATGTTGTAGAGGTGTTCCCCTCCTCCAGCGGTGAAAACGCGGTGCGCATAGAATTCTTCGGTGATGAAATCGAACGGCTGGTGGAGTTCAATCCCCTTACCGGGGAGGTTCTCGGCCGTCGCTTGCACGTCATGATTTTCCCTGCTTCCCACTTTGTTACCACCCGGGACAACATGCTGGGAGCGGTGGACCTGATAGAGTCTGAACTGGCTGAACAGCTGAAAACGTTCCGGGCCGAGGGCAAGCTGCTGGAGGCCCAGCGTCTGGAGCAGCGCACCCGGTATGATCTGGAGATGATCAGGGAGATAGGTTATTGCAAAGGGATCGAAAACTACTCCCGCTATATAACCGGCCGGTCGGCCGGGGAGCCTCCCTATACCTTGATAGACTTTTTCCCGGACGACCTGCTGCTGTTCATGGATGAATCCCATATGGGGCTGCCCCAGGTCCGGGGTATGTTTGAGGGCGACCGTTCCCGCAAGCAGACCCTGGTCGATTTTGGGTTCCGGCTGCCCTCCGCGCTGGACAACCGGCCTCTGAAATTTGACGAGTTTAACGCCAAAATCAAACAGCTGGTCTATGTAAGCGCCACCCCCGGAGAGTATGAAATATCGCGCAGCAGCCTGGTCGCCGAACAGATTATCCGCCCCACCGGACTGGTTGACCCGGACTTGATCGTCAGGCCTACCCTCAACCAGATCGATGACCTGATGGACGAAATCCGGCAGACGGTAGGGAAGGGCTTCCGGGTTCTGGTAACCACTCTCACCAAGCGGATGGCCGAGGACCTGTGCGAGTACTTTGACCAGGCCGGCATCAGGGTCCGTTATATGCATTCGGATATTGAGGCCCTGGAGCGCATGCAGATCCTGCGCTCCCTGCGCACCGGGGAATTTGACGTCCTGATCGGCATAAACCTGCTGCGGGAGGGCCTGGATCTGCCCGAAGTGGCCCTGGTGGCGGTTTTAGACGCGGATAAAGAGGGTTTTCTGCGCTCCGAGCGTTCCCTTATTCAGACGATTGGCCGGGCGGCCCGCAATGCCGAAGGCCGGGTCATCATGTACGCCGATAAGATAACCCCTTCCATGAAGGGGGCGATTGACGAAACCGAACGGCGGCGCCTCAAGCAGGTGGAGTACAACCAGCTGCACGGGATAACCCCGGAAAGCATTAAAAAAGCCGTATATGACGCGATCGAAGCCACCATTGCGGAAGAGCCCGGGCACTATGAAACCAACCTGTTTTACAAACTGCCCCCGGAAGAAAAACGGCGCTTGATCGTGGAGATGGAAACCGAGATGCGCAAAGCGGCCGACAACCTGGAATTTGAAAGAGCCGCCCAGCTCCGCGACACCATTCGCGAGCTGGTCCAGGAGAAAAAAAGCAAGCCCAAAACCCGCAAGGGACGAAGATAACAGAGCAATGAGTTGAAGAACCGTCCCCTAACTCATTTAAGACGCAACAGGAGAGAAACGGGATGCAAGACTATATTTTTGTTAAAGGAGCCCGGGAGCACAACCTGAAAAACATCGACGTCAAAATCCCCCGGGATCAACTGGTGGCCTTTACCGGTGTTTCCGGTTCGGGCAAGTCCAGCCTGGCTTTTGACACCATTTACAGCGAGGGGCAGAGGCGCTATGTGGAGTCTTTATCCACCTACGCCCGGCAGTTTCTGGGCCAGATGGACAAACCGGACGTCGATTACATAGAAGGACTGTCGCCCTCCATATCCATCGATCAAAAGGCGACCTCCAATAACCCGCGCTCCACAGTCGGTACGGTGACCGAGATATATGACTATATGAGGCTGCTCTTCGCCCGGGTGGGCCAGCCCCACTGCCCCCGGGGGCACGGACCCATTCAGAGGCAGACTATCGATCAGATCGTGGACATCCTCCTGGCCCTGCCCGGGGGGACCCGAATCAAGATTCTGGCCCCGGTGGTGCGCGGGCAAAAAGGCGAGCACCGCAAAATATTGAGCAATTTGTTCCGGGACGGCTTTACCAGGGTCATCGTCGATGGTTACGAATACACCTCCGATGAAGAGATCGAGCTGGTTAAAAATAAAAAACATGATATTTTTGCCGTGGTCGACCGCCTGGTGATCAAGGATGAAATCAGGAGCCGCCTGGCCGATTCACTGGAACTGGCTTTTGAATTGAGCGAGGGAGTAGTGCATATCATAGAGCTGACCGGAGACGGCGAAAAGGAGCAGGTCTACAGCCGCGACTTCGCCTGCCCGGTCTGCGGCTTCAGCCTGCCGGAGCTCAGCCCGCGCATGTTTTCTTTTAACAATCCCTTTGGAGCCTGCCCGACCTGTGAGGGCCTGGGCGAAAAGCGCGAGATTGACCCGGCCCTGGTTCTGGATATGGAAAAGAGCCTGGAGGAAGGGGCGATTATACCCTGGGCCAACAACCTCAACACCTACTACAATCAGATCATGGCCGGGATGTGCGAAAAGAATAAGATACCCCTGGACCGGCCTTTAAAGGAGCTGAGCCTCAAACAGATCAACGCCATCCTCTACGGCAATGGCGATGAGCGAATAGCCATCACCTATGTAAACTCCTACGGAGAGCAGAATACCTTTCGCAGCAGCTATGAAGGGGTGATAAACAATCTCAAACGGCGCCACCATGAAACCAAATCCGAGTATGCCCGGGAGGAACTCGAAAAATATATGACGTCCACCCTGTGTCCGGCCTGCCGGGGCAAGCGTTTGCGGGAAGAGGTATTGTGGGTCTTGATTGACGGCCGCTCCATTGAAGAAGTCACTTCTCTGTCGGTGGGCGACACGCTGAAGTTTTTCAACCATTTGCAGCTAAACGAGCGAGAGGCCTACATAGGCCGTCAGGTTATCAAGGAGATTAAAGAGAGGCTTACCTTCCTTATGGATGTAGGCTTAAGTTATCTTACCCTGAGCCGCTCGGCGGGCAGCCTCTCGGGCGGTGAAGCGCAGCGCATCCGGCTGGCCACCCAGGTTGGCTCCAGCCTGGTGGGGGTTCTTTATGTCCTGGATGAACCGAGCATCGGCCTGCATCCCCGGGACAACAGCCGCCTGCTCAATACCTTGAAGCGTTTGCGCGACCTGGGCAACACGGTCATCGTGGTAGAGCACGATGAAGAGACCATAAGAAGCGCCGATTACATTATTGACATAGGCCCCCGGGCCGGGCGGCACGGCGGGCAGGTGGTGGCCCAGGGCACCCTGCAGGATATCCTTTCCGCTCCCGATTCCCTGACCGGGCAATATCTGACCGGAAGCCTGGAGATCCCGGTCCCCGAGCGGAGGCGGCCGGGCAGCGGCAAAAAGCTGCTGGTCAAGGGGGCTTCCGAGCACAATCTCAAGAATATCGATGTCAGCCTTCCCCTGGGCAAAATGGTGGTTATCACCGGGGTCTCCGGCTCCGGCAAGAGTACCCTGGTGGAAGAGATCATTTACCCGGCCTTGATGAGGAAGCTGCACCACGGCCGCCACCGTCCCGGGCAGCACCGGGGGATTGACGGCCTGGAAGAGATCGACAAAGTGATCAATATAGACCAGTCGCCGATCGGCCGTACTCCCCGTTCCAATCCTGCCACCTATACCGGGGCCTTTGACGGCATTCGGGAGCTCTATGCCTCCACTACCGAATCAAAAATCAGGGGCTACAAGGCGGGGCGCTTCAGCTTCAATGTGCGGGGCGGGCGCTGCGAGGCCTGTTCCGGTGATGGCATCATAAAAATCGAAATGCATTTTCTGCCCGATGTCTATATCCCCTGCGAAGTATGCAAGGGCAAGCGCTACAGCCGCGAGACCCTGGAGGTAAAGTACCGGGGCCAGAACATCGCTGACATTCTGGCCATGACCGTAGATGAAGCGGTGGAGTTTTTCGCCAGTCATCCCCGCATTCACCGCCGGCTGCAGGTGCTGCAAGAGGTGGGGCTGGGTTATATTCAGCTGGGCCAGCCGGCCCCCACCCTGTCCGGAGGCGAAGCCCAGCGGGTAAAACTGGCCACCGAGCTTTCCAAGCGCTCCACCGGCCGGACCCTGTATATTCTGGATGAGCCCACCACCGGCCTGCACAAGGATGATGTTAAACATCTGCTGCATGTTCTAAACCAACTGGTGGAAAACGGCAATACGGTCCTGATTATAGAGCACAACCTGGATGTGATTAAATGCGCCGATCATATCATCGATCTGGGGCCGGAGGGCGGCGAAGCCGGGGGGCGGATCGTCGCCCAGGGAACTCCCGAGCAGATCTGCCAGAATCCCGCTTCCCATACCGGCCTATACCTGCGCGAGTACCTGCCCGCCCCGGAAAAAGCCCGGGTAGTGTAGAATGGAAAAAAGGTGCAACACGGGGACGGAGATGAGTTGGTATGAGAGACAGGTTGAAAAAGGTGCCCCTGCAGCCGGGCGTATATATCTACAAGGACAGCGAGGGGCGGGTCATATATGTAGGCAAGGCCAAGCTCCTGCGCAATCGCATGCGCTCCTATTTTCAGGCCAGTGAAAAGCTGGAGCCCAAGGTCAGGGCCATGATGAACCGGGTGGCCAGTTTTGACTTTATCGTGACCTCCAACGAGATGGAAGCCCTGCTCCTGGAAGACAACCTGATCAAGGCCCATCACCCCCGCTACAATATTCTCTTCCGGGACGACAAGACCTATCCTCACCTGAAATTGACGGTTGCTGACGAATTTCCCCGCCTGGCTATGGTCAGGGAGAAAAAGGACGGAGTTTCCAGGTATTTTGGACCCTACACCAATGCCGGTTCCCTGCGCGAGAACCTGCGGGTCTTGAGCTCCATCTTCATGCTGCGCTCCTGTAAAACCTTTAGCCGCCGGGAGCGGCCCTGCCTGAACCATGATATCGGAAGATGCCTGGGGCCCTGCGTCGGCAAGGTGAGCCCGGAGGAGTACCAGGCGCTGGTCAGAAACCTGATAACTTTTATGGAAGGGGACTACCTGCAACTGGTCAAGAGCAGTGAAATGCAGATGAAGGAAGCGGCTGCCAACCTGGAATTTGAAAAAGCCGCCCGGCTGCGCGATCAAGTGCAGAGCCTGAAGCGGCTGGGCGAAAAACAGCAGGTGGCCCTGGCAACTCCGCTCAACCTGGACCTGGCTGCGCTGATAACGGCCCCGCGCTCCGCCCTGGGCCTGATCTTCAAGATCCGCCGGGGGAAGCTGATCAACAAGGACAGCTTCTGGCTGACCCGGGTGATGGAGGAAAGCGAAGCTGAAATGATGGAAGTCCTGCTGCGCGGCTATTTTGCCGAAGCTCATGATACGGCCGAAGAATTGCTGGTCAACCACCTCCCCGCCAACCGGCAGCTCCTGTCCGAATGGTTCAAAGAGCGGAGCGGGCACCGGGTGGAGATAAGGACTCCCCTAAAGGGGGAAAAACGCCGTCTGATGGAAATGGTGGAAAACAACGCCCGGCTGTTGCTGGAAGAGCAATTGAACCAGGAAGATAAAAAGCAAAGGGTCTTATTGGACTTGAGCCGGGCGCTCAATCTGGAAACGGTTCCGGAGCGCATCGAATGCTATGACGTCTCCCACCTGGGCGGAACCGAGACCGTAGCTTCTATGGTGGTTTTCACCCATGGAGCCCCTGACAAAAAGGCCTACCGCCGTTTCAAAATAAAACAGGAACAGAATGACGACTACAGCTCCCTGGCCGAAACCCTGCAGCGCCGCTTCCGGGAGGCCCGGCAGGGCAACCCCAATTTTCTGCCCGAGCCGGACTTGCTGGTGATTGACGGCGGGCTGGGCCAGCTGCATGCCGCTCAGCGGGTCCTTGATGAACTGGGTGAAGACGTGGCGGTTATAAGCCTGGCCAAAAAGAGGGAGGAAATATTCCGGCCCGGGCAGGGGGAATCCCTGATCCTGCCCCGCCGTGACGAAGGGCTGCAGCTTTTGCAAAGGCTGCGTGATGAAGCTCACCGTTTTGCCATAAGCTATAACCGGCAGCGAAGAAATAAAAAAATAACCAGTTCGCTTTTGGATGAAATTCCGGGAGTGGGGGAAAAAAGAAAAAAGGCCCTTTTACAGCATTTCGGATCGGTAAACAGGATTAGAGCCGCTTCGCCCGAAGAGATCAGTTCCCTGCCCGGAATAAGTCTCAATTTAGCCAGGGATATTTGCGATTATTTGCAGAGACAGCAGAAATCCTGAAATATTTCCCGGGAAATAACGATAATATGTAAACAGCAATGAAAGAACCTGCTGTCGGGAGTGGTATAATTTTAATAGGTATGATGATTAAGAAAGGGGAGTTACCATGATACGGGGATGGATAGTAAGATGGGTGCTTAATATTCTGGCCCTTATCCTAACCGCCGTGCTGCTGGGATCGAATTTCGAATTGACCTTTTGGGCGGCAATCGTTGGTTCGGTTTTTCTAGGCATAGTAAACGCCTTTATCAGGCCCATTCTGATCGGCCTGACTTTACCCTTCAACATAGTCACCCTCGGGCTATTTACGTTCGTTATCAACGGCTTTTTGCTGTGGATAACCTCGGTGACGGTGCGCGGTTTTGATATTGCCGGTTTTGGTTGGGCCATACTGGCGGCTATAGTCATGAGCATCATCAGCGGTGTAATCTCTTTCTTCGTAGATGATCGCTCCTTCAATTTCCGCTAAAAGAAATGAGTTAGGGGACGGTTCTTCAACTCATTTATCCAGCCCGGATTGAGTAGCTCCAGGCAAAAATGAGTTGAAGAACCGTCCCCCAACTCACTCACTCATAAATGACATACTTGAGGGACGGACCACTTAGTTCAATACGGTCGCGTCCCTTAATTGGTTGAACAGTATATACTATATGAGGAGGATAAAATGGGCATAAAACTGGTGGCGATCGATCTGGACGACACCCTGCTGGATCCGGACCTTCAGATCTCTTCGCACTGCCTGGAGATCATTCGCCAGGTGCAGAAAAAAGGGATCCTGGTCACCCTGGCTACCGGGCGCATGTACAGCTCAGCCCTGCCTTATGCCAGGCTGCTGCAGGTGGACGTGCCTCTTATTACCTACCAGGGAGCCCTGGTGAAGAATTCCCTGTCCGGTGAGATACTGTACAATAAACCGGTACCCTTTGCGGAAGCGGTTGAAGTAATGGACTTTTTTCACCAGGCCGGGGTTCACTATCACTGCTACTTTGGCGACCGGCTGTGCATGGAACGCTTAACGAAAGATGGCCAGGATTATTCCGAACTGGCCGGAGTAGAACCGGTCCTTATGGAAAACCTGCGGGAGACGGCTAAAACCCGGGAGACCCTGAAGATCCTATCCGTAGTACACGATAAAAAGCTGGTTATAAAACTTCAGGGCGGGCTTACCGCTCGATACTCCCCCCAACATCTAAATATAACCCGCTCCAAACCTTATTATCTGGAAGTAATGCATCCCCAGGCCACCAAGGGAGACGCATTAAAGGTGGTGGCCGATCATTACGGTATTGCCCAGGAGCAGGTAATGGCCCTGGGAGACAGCTACAATGATCTGGCCATGATCGAATGGGCCGGTCTGGGTGTGGCCATGGGCAACGCCCGGGATGAGGTAAAGCAGGCCGCCGCTTATGTAACCCACAGCAATGAAGAGGAAGGGGTAGCGGAAGCTCTGTATAAATTTGTTTTATGAGGAGGGAGTTTATGGCATCCAAAGTCTATTTCACGAATTTAAGGGCCCGGAACAATCGCAGCCTGCTGGATAAAATGGAGAAGCTGAGCCAAAAAGCCGGGCTGAACCAGGTCATCGAGCCCGGCGATCTGGTGGCCGTCAAGCTTCATTTCGGCGAGCCGGGTAATCTCAGTTACATCCGGCCTCCCTATGTGCGGCGGATGGTGGATATGATCAAAAAGAAAGGCGGAAAGCCCTTTCTGACCGATGCCAACACCCTGTATAAAGGCTGGCGCTCCAATTCGGTCGACCACCTGCAGGCGGCTATCGAAAACGGGTTTGATTATTCGGTGGTGGGGGCCCCCCTGATCATAGCCGACGGCTTGACCGGGAAGGATTATATCAAAGTGCCCATACCGGGAACCCATTTTAAAGAAGTAAATATCGGCAGCGCGGCGGTTCATGCCGATGCCATGGTGGTGATGACCCATTTTAAGTGCCACGAGCTGACCGGGTTTGGAGGAGCCATAAAAAACCTGGGGATGGGACTCGGTTCGCGCAGCGGCAAACAGCAGATGCATTCCGATATGCTGCCCCAAGTCCTGGAAGCGAAATGCACCGGCTGTGCCAAGTGTCAAAAATGGTGCCCGGCCGATGCCATCGTCATGGAAGCCTGGGAGGGCAATAAAAAGGGGCAGAAGTCGGCCATTGTCGATGAAAAATGCCTGGGCTGCGGCGAATGCGCGGTGACCTGCACCTTTGACGCTATCCGGCCCTCCTGGCGGACCACTCCCGAAACCACCCAGGAAAAGATGGCTGAATACGCCCTGGGCGCAGTGATAGATAAACCGGGCAAAGTGCTCTATGTCTCGTTTGTCATGGATATCAGCCCGGAATGCGATTGCTACGGGCACAACGACGCCGCCATCGTTCCCAACCTTGGCATCATGGCCTCTACCGACGCGGTGGCTTTGGACAAGGCCTGCGCGGATCTGGTGAACGCCCTGCCGGTTCTGCCCGGTTGTATGATAGAAGGGCTGCCGGCCGGGCAGGATAAATTCGAGGCCGTGCATCCCGGCATAGGGTGGATGGCCACCTTAAAACACGCCGAGCTTCTGGGAATGGGCAGCCTGGATTACGAGCTTAGCGAGATTTAGCAAGGAGGTTGCTGGGGTGCGCCAATTGATTCTGGCCGCCGATCTGGGCGCCACTAAAATACTGACCGCGGTACTGGATTCAAGCGGCCGGATTTTAATTCAGGAAAAGAGCCCCACGCCCTATGATCAAGAACCGGTCAAGGTTTTGGAGCAGATTTGTGCTTCGCTGCTCGGCCTGCAACAGCAGGTGGGGCAGGAAGGCGACCGGGTAATGGGAGCCGCGGCGGCGGTGCCCGGGCCTCTGTCTTTTCCCGCCGCGGTCATGCTGGATTCACCTAACCTGGGCTGGAAAGAGGTTCCCGTCCGTGACATCATGACGGAAGGCCTGGGTATGCCGGTTATAGTAGAGAAAGACACCAACATGGCTGCTTTAGGTGCATACTATTTCGGTTCTACGCCGTTCAGCCCCAATCTCATATACATCACTGTCAGCACCGGGGTGGGCGGAGGATTGATTTTAGACGGCCGGCTCTACCGGGGCCAAGCGGGTGGAGCCGGAGAGATCGGGCATATGGTGGTAGAGAGAAACGGGCCGGTGTGCGGCTGCGGGCGGCGGGGCTGCCTGGAGGCGGTGGCGGCCGGCCGGGTCCTGGCCAGGCGGGTGGAACAGATGAGAGCCGGCGGCTGGGGCGCGGATATGGATTTAGGCCCCGGCCCCTGGGGCGCCCGGGAGTTGGGTGAAGCCGCCCGCCGGGGCGACCGGGCGGCCCTGGCGGTGGTTCGTGAAACTACCCAATTTTTGGGACAGGCGATAGCCAACCTGGTCAACCTGTTCAATCCCCAGCTTGTGGTCCTGGGGGGCAGTGTCGCCCAGGGCTGGCGTGATCTGATCAGCTCATCACTGGATGAACAGGTGCGCTCGCTGGCTTTTCCCCTCAATGCCCGGGACCTGCGCATCGAGTTTACCGATCTGGGTGAAGCCATAGGATTGCTGGGGTGTCTGGCCGCAGTGCTGCATAAGGAGCGGGGACCGGGTATAAATTAAAGTCAAGGGCATATATCTCTACGAGTAAGATGAACAGGACCAAATACCGACAGGGGGTGCGATATGCATAATGACACGATGATGCGTTATCTGGGAGAGCTGCCCGGCCAATTCGAATACGGGCTGGCCGGGCGCGAGGCCTTGCCGGACATAGGTGAGGGTCTTCAAAACATAGTAATAACGGGTATGGGCGGATCAGCTATCGGCGGGGATATTTTACGCAGCCTGGCTGCGCAAACCGTCCAGGTCCCGGTGGTAGTCAACCGCGGCTATGAGATCCCCCGCTTTGTGGGCCCGCAGACTCTGTTCCTGGCCGTTACTTATTCAGGCAACACCGAAGAAACCTTGAGCTCCTTCGAACAGGCCAGAAAGCAGGGGGCTCGAATAGTGGGCTTGACCAGCGGGGGGCAGCTCAAGAAACTGGCCGAACATTACGACTATCCGTGCCTGATGGTGCCGGGAGGCTTGAGCCCCAGGGCGGCCACCGGTTATCTGTTTGCCCCGCTGGCCCTGCTTTTGGAGAAAGCCGGTCTTATCGAAGGCGTCACCGAGGATCTCAAAGAAACCGTGGATGTACTGTACCGGTTGCGCGAGCAATTAAACCCGGAAGCACCGCTGGAGGGAAATGCGGCCCGGGAGGCCGCCCGGCTGATGAAAGGCGCTCTGCCGGTCATCTGGGGAAGCGCGGGACTCAGTGAAACCGCGGCCTTCCGCTGGAAGGCCCAGATCAACGAAAACGCCAAGTCACCGGCCTATTGGGCGGTTTTGCCGGAGCTCAACCACAATGAAATCATGGGCTTTGACGAGCCCCGGGATATTATCAGACAGCTGTGCCTGGTCATTCTGAGAGACTCCGGAGATCATCCCCGGGTGGTGCGCCGCATCGAGATCACCAAAGACCTGGTCAAGGACCAAGTAAAGAATATGCTGGAAGTGCAAAGCAGCGGCCGTTCCTGGCTGGCCCGTTTTTATTCCCTGGTTTACACCGGCGATTACGCCAGCACCTACCTGGCCTGGGAATACGGAAAAGATCCGGTGGCGATTGAAGCCATAGATCACCTTAAAGCCGAACT
>DHRK01000066.1:19068-30033 GCA_002410325.1 Syntrophomonas sp. UBA5314 | reverse complement strand
TCGTATTTTTTAAGCCGCTTGTACAAGGTCCGCCTCGATATCCCCATAGCCTGGGCGACATCGCTCTTGTTGTATTTATATTTGGTCAAATATTCCATGAGCGCCTGCTTTTCCGAGCCGGGATCGGGCCCGGCAGTCTCTTCAATCCGCTCATGATGCTCCACTTCGTGTACCGATGCCTGATCGACAAAATACTGGTTTACCAGATCATAAGTGATGATATTTCCCGGTGCCAATTGAATGGCTCCTTCTATGACATTTTGAATTTCTCTGATATTGCCCGGCCAGGCATATTCGAGAAAGGCCTCTTTGACTTCCGGGGCCATTTGCATGGGCGGTTTGTTAAAACGTTTGCAGTACTTTTCAATAAATACTTCGGCCAGCAGCAGAATATCGTGGCGCCGCTCGCGCAAGGGGGGCATGGTGATCTTGATCACTGCCAGACGATAATATAAATCGCGCCTGAAGCGATTGCGCTTTATCTCGTATTCCAGATCCTTGTTAGTGGCGGCGATTATCCTGACATTGACCGGAATCAATTTGGTTCCTCCCAGGCGGGTAACGCTCTTTTCCTCAATCACCCTCAACAAGGAAGCCTGCAGGTCGAGCGGCATATCGCCGATCTCGTCGAGGAATATGGTTCCCTGGTCGGCCAGCTCAAATTTACCCATGTTTCCGGATTTCCGAGCCCCGGTAAAAGCTCCTTCATCATAGCCGAAGAGTTCGCTGGCGATGAGCTCACGGGGCAGGGCGGCGCAATTTAACGCCACATAGGGATGGGGTCTGCGCATACTTCCATTGTGCATGGCCTGGGCAAAGAGATCCTTGCCGGTTCCACTCTCGCCCAGGAGCAGGGCATTGGAGCTTGATGAAGCGGCCGCCTGGGCGGTTTTCAATACCTGGGTAAATTTTGAGTCTTTTCCCACAATATCATCGAAGGTGAACTTGGCGCCATCGCCGATCCACTTTTTAACCAGCCGGGTTACCCGCTGGGTTTCTCTCATTATTACCACCGTGTCGCCGGGCGGGATGTCCGGGTGGGAGAGGGGATTGCAGGTGACAACGCAGTTTATGGTGGTATTGTCCAGAGTGACCAGTTTGAAATTTTCGTCCAGGATGGGCCGGTTCTGGGTGACCTTGTTGACAAAATGGCTGTTGTCGGCATTATACCCCAAAACCGCTGAAATGTTGGAACCGTAGGCTAAGCGGGGGGAAATCTGCAGCATCCGCGCGCAGATGTCGTTCATATAAGTGATGGTCCCATTGGAGTCCAGCACCAGGACCCCTTCCGCCATGGATTCCATGATCTGTTTTAAGTACAGGTTAATCCGGTGTAATACCATTTTGGACATGATGTGTTTACTGGCGGCGTCTACCATGCCCAGGGTATGGTTGCTGACCCGGTTGAAGGGGGCTACCATGCATAGAACCCCGCCGATTTTGCCCTGGTCGATGATCGGGGCGCAGGAAGAGGCGGATACATGGGAAAACAGGCAAAAGTGCTCGTAGGCGAACACCGAAACCGGTTTGCCCAGGTCCTGACAGAGGGTGGCGCCGTTGGTCCCCACCAATTTTTCGGCCCACATGGAGCCGACCACCAGGCGGGCTCTTTTCGCCCAGGCCAGTGATTCCCGGTCGCCAATAAAATCTATGGCGCAGAGGTTCTCGTCCAGAATGCCTACCACAAAACCGGTTTCAGCCACAAATTCGTAGAGGTCTCTCATTACCGGTTCGCCGACCTTTAATATCTGGCGGCAGGCCTCGCGGGACTGGGCTACCTCATTTTCAGTGCAGATATAGGGGTTTTCACGCAGGTAGGGGTTTACACCCCGGTCGTAGCAGCGCTCCCAGGAGCTTTTGATTTCGGGGCGCAGTGTTTCCCGGTACTGGGGTTTTCTATGCAGCTGCAGCCATTTGGTCCTCAATTCTTTATCCGTCATCCTGTCATCTCCTCAAATCTGTCTTGCCGGTAGGGCATCCTTATCGCGGTTTACATTTTGTATACTACAGGCAAAGTATTTTGGTTACCCGATAAGGCTTCGATTTCCATATGTATTGTGGATACCGGGGATGTATACTCCGGCCCTCTTTTGGGGGAGCGCTTGCCTTCCATATAATAGGCAGCCCGCCCGGCACCGGAAATCTTTTTAAAAGTCCCGTTGAAAGTGCCCGCTCAACCCGCCTGAGATCCCTACTACCCGAGCCTGTTACCGGTGCATGAACCCAACCGCATATCCGGCTATTCCTTTAAGTTGCAAAAGCACTTTGGCTACCAAATATTATAAAACCATATTCTCGCTTTGTAAACCAAGAAGTTTACAAAGTGAGGACTTTTATCGTGCGATATGAAACCCGGAAAGGGCGGATCAAAATTAAAAATCCCAATATACAGGCGATTAAAGAGGGTAACAGTTGTTTTTAAAGTACTTGGCACAACTCTTGCAACTGAGATGTAATCATACAGATTTTCAATTTGTGTCCGCTCAAAACTGTTGAACAGGGGGTGAGTTATGGCAATGGACTAGCCAGGTATTAAATACTTGAGCAGAATAGGAGGACGCTGATGAGAACGTCAAAGGAATACCTTGAGAAACTTGCAGGTATGAGGAAAAACATCTACCTGCACGGACAGGTGATCGGGAGGGATCACCCCATAGTAGTCGCCAGAAGCAAAGCCATACAGCTAACCTTTGATCTGGCCAATGATTCGAAATTTTCCGACTTATTAACTGTTTCTTCTCATATCTCCGATAAGAAGATAAACAGATTTACCCACATACATCAGAATTCGGAAGATCTGTTAAAGAAGCAGGAAATGACCCGGAAGCTCTGCAACCTGACCGGAGGCTGCATCCAGAGATGCATGGGCTGCGATGCCATGAATGCCCTGTCGGTAGCCACTAAAAACGCCGATCTGAGATACGGCACCGACTACCACGACCGCTGGTTAAAATACCTGGCCTTCTTCCAGGAAAATGATCTGGTCGCATCATGCGCCCAGACCGATGCCAAGGGCGACCGCAGCCTGAGGCCCGGCGAACAGGCGGACCCGGATCAGTATGTGCATGTTGTGGAAAGAAGAGAGGACGGAGTGGTGGTCAGGGGGGCCAAACTCCACAATACCATGTCCCCCTATGCCGATGAGATCATCGTCATTCCCACCCGGGCCTTGACCGGGACCGAGCAGGATTACGCCATAGCCTTTGCTATTCCGGCCGATGCCGAAGGCGTTTATCTGGTGGGGAGGGAAGGCTACTTCAGCAAACGGGAGCCGGGTATGGAAGCGCCTATAGGGGAATACGGCGACATCGAAAGCTTTACCGTTTTTGACAATGTTTTTGTTCCCAACGAACGAATATTCCTTAATGGCGAAACCGATATCGGGGGGGGATTGGCCCTGTATTTTGCCCTGTATCACCGCCACAGCTATACCGGCTGCAAGCCGGGCACCGGAGATGTCTTGCTGGGTACTACGGCGCTTATGGCTGATTACCTGGGCATTGAAAAGATGGGCCATGTTAGGGAAAAACTATCGGAGATGATCAGCGTTTGCGAACTGGTTTATGCGGCCGGCATAGCCGCCAGTATCAAATCCACCAAGGCTCCGTCCGGAACCCAGATACCCAATGTCATATACGCCAATGTAGGTAGAAGGCATGCCGGCCACAATATCTACCACGAGTACAATACCCTTTGTGATATCGCCGGCGGACTGCCGGCCACCCTGCCGCTGTCTTCGGAATACAACAGTCCGGTGGTGGGCAATTTTGTGAGAAAGTACGTATCCCGGCGAGACGGCGTTTCTGCGGAAAACCATTACCGGGCCGCTCATTTGGCCAGCGATCTGTTGACTTCAGAGTTTGCCACCATTCTGCAGATCGCCGGGGTCCATGGAGGAGGCTCCCCCATCATGGAGGATATCGCGATCATGGGATCCTATGATCTAAACACCAAGAAGAGTCTGGCCAAATATCTGGCCGGCATTAAGGAAGACTGACTGGTTATTGCCGTTAGATAAAAAGGGAGGTTCAAAATTATGACGGAATACAGGATCAGACCTTTAGAGGTTGCTCAGATCACTGCCATCAAGGCGGTGGTGACCCAGATGTGCGACCTGATCACTCCGCTGACTGTCCCGGTTTTAGCCTTTTACCTGGAAGGCGGCTCCCAAAAGATATTGGTCGATACCGGAGTGCTGGAAAGTGAAAACTATCATGGATTTCCCCTTTCCGGAAGCGGGCCCCGGGGTATGATCAAAGCCCTGGCTGAAATCGGTCTAAAACCCGAAGACATCGACATCGTTATCATTACTCATATGCATTTTGATCATGCCGCTAATATTTCCCTGTTCCCCAATGCCCGGTTTATTCTGCAAAAGAAAGAATGGGAATATGCCAAAGCACCCCTGCCCCTGCAAAGAGCCGTTTATTTAACCGACCTTTTAGGACAACTGGAGAAATACGACCTGATATTGGCCGACGACGGTTATGAAGTAGCCGACGGCGTAAACGTGATCTGTGTTCCCGGCCACACCAAAGGCCAGCAGGCCATAGTCGTTAATACCAGTGACGGCAAATATGTTATTTCCGGAGACCTCTGCTATTTACAGGTCAATTTGCATCCCGAACTGGAAAGCTTCGTAGATTCCATGGGGGCCACCATTAACTGTACCCCCCAGCCGGATCATGCCTTCTATCCGCCCGGGATCCATACCGACCTCAGTGAATGGTACAACAGCGTTTGGCGGGTTCTGTCCATAGCCGGCAGCCGCAGCCATATTTTACCCGGCCACGACCCGAGCCTGGTCAGGAGAGTGTTTCCCGAAAAATAATCTTTGCCGCAATGTCTGTTGAAAAAAGGAGGTTAAAATTATGGCAAGCAATTTCGTATACCCCACCAAGCCTTTAGACCAGTGGGATTTTATGCAGGGCAGAAAGTTAAATTTTGACAGCCTGGCCGAGATGTTCTACACCAGGGTCCAGGAAAACCCGAACAAGATATATGTAAAATATTACGATCAGAACATTAGCTATGCCCAGACCAACGCGCAGGCCAACCGGGTGGCCAATTATTTAAAAGAAAAGGGCGTTGGCAAAGGAGACATCGTCTCCATAATGGTCAGGAACGCACCGGAGATCTATTACACTACCTTTGGCACTCAGAAATTAGGAGCCTGTGCCGGAGCCGTGAACTATTCGCTGAAAGGCCCTGAAATAGCCTATGTGCTCGATGATTCCAAGCCCAAGGTGTGCTTTGTGCACAGCGAATTTATGAAGGACTTTGCCGCCGGGGTGGCTCTGGCCGGGCATAAGACCATCGTGATTGAAGTGGCCACCGGAGAAGACCATGGTCAGAACATCGCCGAACAGACCCTGGCCGACATCCTGGCCAAATACCCGGATGACGAGGCGTTGGTGGCCCAGGGGCCGGAAGATCCGGCATTGCTGCTCTATTCCTCGGGAACCACCGGCTCCCCCAAGGGAATCCTGCTTCCCAACCGGGCTGAACTGGCCGTATGCAAATCCTGGATCAGCACCGGCATCTGCGCCCAGGACGATGTATGCATGATCATCATGCCCATGTACCATACCAATCCCCTTTGCGTATGGACCTATCCCTGGGCTTATGCAGGCCAGACCGTCTGCATCAGGAAGCAGTACTCACCTTCCGACTTCTGGCCGGCCATCATTGAAAACGGCGTAACCACGGCTATGGTGGTCCCGGCGATGATATCCTATGTCCACGACAGCACCAACCCTGAAGATATCGACATGTCCAGGCTCAAACTGAGAACCTGTGTCTGCGGCGCGGCGCCTCTGCCGGTCGAACTGATCAAGGGAGTCAAGGCCAAATTCGGGGTCGACATTCTGGAGGGCTACGGGCTCACCGAGGTAACCGGGCTGTCCACCTGCAACCCGCCCCTGGGCAAAACCAAACCCGGTTCGATCGGCCCCGCCATCCCCAATCAGCCGATCGAGATCATGGATGACGACAACAACATCCTGCCCCAGGGCGAAAGAGGAGAAATATGCACCTTTGGTGATATGAACATGCTGGGCTATCTCAACAAGCCGGAAGAAAGCGCCAAAACCATAAAGAATGGCTGGCTGCACACCGGCGACGTGGGTTATATGGATGAAGACGGCTACATCTATATTGTCGACCGCAAGAAAGATATGATCAACCGCGGTGGAGAAAACATCTATCCCCGGGAAATCGAGATCGTTATTGAACAGCATCCCAAGGTGCTGGAAGTAGCGGTGATCGGCGTTCCCGACCAGGCCCTGGGCGAAAGGGTAAAAGCCTATATAGTGCCCCGCGAGGGCCAGACTCTTACTGAGGACGAAATGAAGGACTATTTGAAAGAAAGAATAGCCAAATACAAGATCCCGGAATTCGTCGAGGTGATCGCTCAGATCCCGCGCAATGCCACCGGCAAGGTGCAAAAAGGAGTTTTGCGGGAAAACAATTAGGATTTTACCTTAACCGGCTAACCGTAACCCGAAAATAAATCGCGATCTCGACCCGGGAAGCTACCAAACCCGGGTTTGTGGGAAGCCTCAGGGAAGAATTCCCGGGCCGGGACCGCAAATGGTTAACCGGAAAAACGCTATGTTTAAGAATAGCACTAGTTCCGTAAATATACAATAAAAGGGATCTGGACATACCGTATTCATCCGGCGGACCGGCTGTTGGTGAGGATGGCAATCCAGTAATATACGATAAAAAGGATGATTCCTCGGGTTATAGGGGGTAGCACCAACAGCCGGTCTCAATACCTTAAGACTTAAGAAAGTGGTTGATTAAATATGAATGCACTGAAAAGTAAAGCAGTGCCGGGCGCATTACTCGGTTTAGCCATGCTGCTGGCAGCGCCGGCCCTGGCCTTGGCCAGCGAAGCCGATCTAAAAATCCCGGCTCTGGCCCCGGGGCACAACCAGTTGCTGGGATACGGCATCGTGGTCTGCGTTCTGGGTATGGTGTTCGGTTTGTATCAGTTTATGAAGGTAAAAAATCTGAAAGCGCACCAGTCCATGCTGGATGTGGCTGACACCATTTATGAAACCTGCAAGACCTATCTCCTGCAGCAGGGCAAACTCCTGGGATTGCTGTTTGCTTTTATCGGGGTATGCATCGCCTTTTACTTCGGGTTTTTGCAGCACCAATCCCTGGGCGGAGTGTTGTTGATCCTGGGTTGGACTATCATAGGAATTCTGGGCTCTTACTGCGTGGCCTGGTATGGCATTCGCATGAACACCCTGGCCAACAGCCGGACGGCCTTTGCTTCCCTGGAGACCAGGCCGCTCAAGCTTCTGAACATTGCCCTGGATGCCGGAATGAGCATAGGCGTCCTGCTGGTCTGCGTGGAATTGATCATGATGCTCATGATCCTGCTCTTCGTTCCGCGCGAACTGGCCGGGGCCAGCTTTATCGGTTTTGCGGTGGGTGAATCCCTGGGGGCCAGCGCCCTGCGCATCGCCGGCGGCATTTTTACCAAGATCGCCGACATCGGCTCGGACCTGATGAAGATCGTCTTCGGCATCAAGGAAGACGATCCGCGCAATCCTGGAGTCATTGCGGACTGCACCGGTGACAATGCCGGGGACAGCGTGGGACCGACCGCCGACGGATTTGAAACCTATGGCGTTACCGGGGTGGCCCTCATATCCTTTATCGTGCTGGCCGTGCAGCCCGCGCTGACCGGCATCCTGCTTACCTGGATATTTGTCATGCGCGTCTTGATGATTCTGACCTCGATCGGCTCCTTCTATATTAACCGGACTCTCAGTCAGATGCGCTTCGGCAGCCAGGATGACTTCGATTTTGAAAAACCCTTAACCAGCCTGGTCTGGATAACCTCTATCCTCTCCATCGCGGTAACTTTCATAGTCAGCTATTTAATGCTGGGCCCGGGCTCGGGAGCCCCCGCCGAACTGCAGAAACTGTGGCTGGTCCTGTCCGTCATTATAAGCTGCGGCACCCTGGGAGCGGCTGTGATTCCGGAGTTTACCAAAATATTTACCAGCCCCAGCTCTAAGCATGTAGCCGAGGTGGTTAAAGCTTCACGGGAGGGCGGTTCTTCACTCAATATCCTGTCCGGCCTGGTAGCCGGCAATTTCAGCTCTTTCTGGATCGGCATGGTCTTTATGGCCCTGATGTTCATTGCCTACCTGGCGAGCGGTTATGGGCTTTCCAGCATTATGATCTATCCATCCATATTTGCCTTCGGGCTGGTGGCTTTCGGCATGCTGGGCATGGGGCCGGTAACCATTGCGGTGGATAGCTATGGACCGGTGACCGACAACGCGCAATCCATTTATGAGCTTTCCCTGATTGAAGAACTCCCGGATGTCTCCGAGAGCATCAAGCATGATTTCGGTTTTCAGCCCGATTTCGATAAAGCCAAACATTACCTGGAAGCCAATGACGGAGCGGGCAATACCTTTAAAGCCACGGCCAAACCGGTGTTGATCGGGACCGCGGTGGTTGGCGCCACCACCATGATCTTTTCCTTGATCCTGGTAATAAAGAATGTCCTGGGAGTGCAGCCGGAACAGATTTTGACCCTGTTAAACCCCTACACCATTTTCGGCCTGATAGCCGGCGGTTCCATCATCTACTGGTTTACCGGCGCTTCCACCCAGGCGGTAACCACCGGTGCTTACCGGGCGGTGGAGTATATTAAAAAGAATATCCAGCTGGATGATAACGCCAGTCAAAAGGCGGCTACCGAGAAGTCCAAAGAAGTGGTGAAGATATGCACCCAGTATGCTCAGCAGGGCATGTTCAATATCTTCATTGCCATATTTTCTTTCACCCTGGCCTTTTCCTGCCTGGCCGCGCCCCGGGGGGGTGCCAGCGGTGAACTGGCGGTATCCCTGTTTGTATCCTACCTGATATCGATAGCGGTTTTCGGCCTGTTTCAGGCCGTGTTTATGGCCAACAGCGGCGGCTGCTGGGACAACGCCAAAAAAGTGGTCGAGGTTGATCTGCAGGAAAAAGGGACGCCTTTACATGAAGCCACGGTAGTGGGCGACACGGTAGGCGATCCCTTCAAGGACACCTCATCGGTGGCTATGAACCCCATCATAAAATTCACCACCCTGTTTGGCTTGCTGGCTATGGAGATCGCGATTTCCCCCGCCTTTAGCTCAATGGCAACCTGGGTGGGCGGGGTATTTCTCATAGTCGCACTGTTCTTTGTGTGGCGCTCCTTCTACAAGATGAGAATACCGGTTTAGGCGAAGGGGTCAGCGGGCAGATGGGTTAGAACAACTGCCCGCCAGCGAGGATGGTGGATTAAAGTGTCTGTAACAGTTACCAAACATGCCATAAAGCGGTACCGGGAGAGAACCTTTGATTTCTCTGCTTCTGACCAGGAGATCGTAAAGAAACTGGGCGAGATCGCTAAAACAGGCAAAATAGTCTGCGGCAAGCCGAACAATAAGGACAATTGCACCGAAATCAAACACTATGGCATTTCCGTGGTCGCCGTGCGGGATGGCGCCCGCCTGACGGTCATCACCTGTCTGGGCGACGCCACCTACCGTAAATGGGTAAAGTCAAAGGGAGGGCGCACCTTTATCAGTCAGAGATCCATATATGATGATACGTATGCCGGGTGCCTGTAAATCGATGGGGGATGGGGCGATGGCCATGCGATTGGCCCGGGTTCGACAGGCATTAAAGCAATGCCCGGCCGGTTGCTCAAGACGGATTTAGGGAGGATGAGATCATGAATATTATTCTTATGGGACCTCCTGGAGCAGGCAAGGGAACCCAAGCGGATATGATTAAAGAAAACTACCCGATAGTACACATTTCCACCGGCGATATGTTCCGCGAGGCCCTGGCCGATAAAACGCCTTTAGGGCGGGAGGCTCAAAAGTACATGGAGCGGGGCAAGCTGGTTCCGGATGAAGTGACTATCGGTATAGTAGCCCAAAGGCTGGCCAATCCTGACTGCCGGAACGGGTTCCTATTAGACGGTTTTCCCCGCACGGTAGTCCAGGCCGACGCGCTGGAAGCGGTCTTGAGCAGCCTGGACGGCGGCATTGACGCGGTGCTGAATATAGCTGTTCCGGATGAAACCCTAATAGAGAGAGTGGCGGGAAGGGTAAGCTGTACGGAATGCAAGACGGTTTACAACCTGCTAAGCAACCCGCCTAAACAGCACGGGGTATGCGACAAGTGCGGCCAGGAGCTGGTTCAGCGTAAAGACGACCAGGCGACCACTTTGATCGAGCGCCTTCTGGTATATACCGAACAGAGCTCTCCGCTTCTGATTTACTACCGGGATAAAAAAATGCTCCACTATATTGACGGGAATAGGGACAGCCAGACGGTTTTTGCTGACGTTAAAGCCATTTTGGATGAATTCCGGTAGAGGCCTGTTAAAAAGAGCCGCCCCGGGGGCGGCTCTTTTATTTTCTTTTCCAAATAAGTAATATTTTCAGTAAAATTTAGTTAACACCCGGAGCCAGGCGGTGCAAGATTTTAGCCGGCTTCAGCATATCATTAGTAGCATTCACAGGAATACGAGCCAAATGTATGTAAGAGCCCGACCGGGGATGTTCCATTTAGGGCTTTAAAAGGGGGGATAATTCAGTATAAACGGCAATGCAGCACATTATTTGAAGAGGGGATGATATTATGATACGGTATTGCCGGTTGGGCCTGGCGGTCTTAATGCTGACCATTCTGACTGTGATCGGGCTGCCCGGCTCGTCACTGGCCGCGGAAAAACCGAACCTGAGCCTGGAGGAATCCATCAACCTGGTTAAAGAGAACTTCTCTATCCCTGAAGCTTATAAAGAATTTTCTTCCAATTATGAAGCCAATTACGGACAGGCCGCCTGGGTCTTATCCTGGCGGGCCATTGAAGCGCCCTATGGGGAATTCTACGTCCGGGTGGATGCCAAAAGCGGCCTGATCACCAATATGAGCAACTGGGGACAGGACTCC
>DHRK01000066.1:0-18784 GCA_002410325.1 Syntrophomonas sp. UBA5314 | reverse complement strand
TCCTGGATTACTCGCTCACCTGGACCAACAGCGATCTGCCTTCGCCTTCCGGTATCATATCCGTTGACCAGGCCCGGCAGGCTTTTGAAGCCAGCAACCTGCTGGAGCTGCAATACTTCCTGCCCCAAACCATAAAACCAGGCTTTACCCATCAGAGGAATCCCATGCTGGTTTACCGGGTGGGGGCACATGGATCGGTAGCTATCGATGCTTTCAGCGGGCAGCCGGTAAATTACTGGTTTAACAATGAAAACCTCTATGACAGAGCCGGCGGAATGGGCGGCATGGGCGGCATGGAAAAAAATAGCTCTCTGTCACCGGAAGAGCAGCAAGAGGTAAGCAGCAGTTCCCAGGCCATCTCCAGTGAACAGGCGGTACAGGCGGTCAAAAAATGGTTCGATGTACCCGCTACCCTCTCTCTGGTACAGAGCAGCCTGGTGAGTGAGGGCAATTCAAACCTGCACGTCTGGAATCTGTCCTGGCAAAATGAGGGCAGTCCTGGCAGCAGCTATGTCAATGCCCGGGTAAATGCCCGCAGCGGGGAAGTCATCGGCTTTTCGCAGGACTGGTCAAGACAAACCGGCTCGGCCAGCCTGAGCGATGAAGAAGCCCGCCAGGCAGCGGAAGATTTCCTGAAACAGATACAGCCGGGCCGCTTCCAGGAGACCGCCTACGAGGCGCCGCAGGGGCAGCAAACTTACCGTAAGGGGGATTCCCTGCGCTATTTTAACTACTATCGGGTGGTAAATGGTCTTCCCTTCCCCAGCAACTACATCAATCTGACCATAGACACCCAGGATAAAGCCGTTATCACTTATGAATTGAACTGGACGGATGTCAGCTTCCCTTCCAGCGCCGGAGTGTTGAACAAACCAGACATAAGCGATTTGTTCCTCAAGGACCAGCCTCTGACCTTGAGCTATGTAGTTCGTCAGGATCCCGGTAAACCCGGTCTCACCGGCCAGGAACAGATTGGACTGGTGTATAAACCGCTGTACGGCGCATATTCCACCAGGGCGGATAAACTGGATGCCATCAGTGGTCAGCCGCTGGATTGGCAGGGCGCTCCGATAGTGGTCAAGCGCGCCTTTACCTTCAATGACGTAGAAGGACATCCGGCCCGGGAGGATATCAATGCGGCGGGGCAGGCTGGGCTTTTCGGAGAATACGGGAATTCCTTCCATCCCGAAGAGGGGCTTACCATGCAGTGCCTTTTGACCAACCTTCTTAAAGCACGGGATCCCTACCTGGAGCCCAAGCCGGATGATCTCATCCGGGAAGCGCGTTCCCGGGGATGGATAAAAGAGCAGCTACAGCTGGCGCAATTGGTGGACCGGGAGACCATGGCCCGGATCATGGTTCGCTTCATAGGCTTGGATAGAGCCGCCTCGGCCCAGGGGATTTATTCCCTTCCCTACCCGGAGGCCCAGGCCGTATCCGCGGATTCTCTGGGATATGTGGCTCTGGCCCACGGCCTTGCTATAGTTAAAGGCGGAGCCGATGCTTACGAGCCCGGCCACATCATGACCCGGGCCGAAGCGGCCACCGCCCTGGTAAAGGCGATGAAAAGCAATTAGAGACAAGGAATAAACCTACATAACAGACCGGCTCTCCTTCGGGGCCGGTTCAGACCGTCGACAAAAGCGAATAGCTGCGTTGCGTAATAGGCCCGCTCAATCAACGTACTATTGTACGCCTCAATCGCGGGCCTATTGCGCGCCTTGCTCTTCGCTTCCGTCGCTCGCTCTGGCAGCTTGTCGACTTTGTCTACAAGCTGACCGGCTCTCCTTCGGGGCCGGTTTTTTTTATAAAAATTTTTTACCGTGTAAATACATAAGTAGACGGGTGAGCACCATATAAAAAGATAAGGGTATAGTGAGGGAAGCGGCCTATGAAGTTCTACGGTGATTATCATATTCACTCTCACAACAGCGACGGCCGGCAAAACCACCGCGAAATCATCGAGGCGGCCCGCCGGAAAGGCCTGCGGGAGATCGCCATTACCGATCACGGACCTCTGGTTCCCGTAATCGGCGTAAAAAATGCCGCCCGCTACGATCGATTGGGGGAGAAAATAGAATCCAGCGACCGGCAGGGCCTGAGGGTCTATGTAGGAGCAGAAGCCAATATTCGCGGATTGGACGGAAAACTGGATCTGGACCGGAAGACCATTGATAACCTGGATGTGCTTATTGCCGGGATGCATCCCTATACCATTCCTTCTTCGCTGAAGGACGGGGCGCGGCTTTTCCTGCAAAACAGCCTGCGCCATCTGAGCCGGGGCCAGCGCCGGCGGGCGGTCATCAACAACACTGAGGCCTGTGTGGCAGCCATTTACGCCAATCCGGAGCTCGATATTTTGTCGCACCCGGGCCTGTTCTTTGCAATAGACGTTGGTGAAGTGGCCAGGGCCTGCATCCAAAAAGAAGTTCTATTTGAAATTAATTGCGGGCACGAGTACCCTGGTTTTTCTGATATAATGGAAGCAAATCGGATCGGAGTTAAATTTGTCGTCAATAGCGACGCCCATTTTCCAGATACGGTGGGGGAGCTTGACTATGGGAAAAGGGCTATTGAAAAGCTGGGTATTGATCCCGAACGGGTGGTAAACCTGGATGGCCGGGGAGGACTAAGCGAGTGGGGGAAAAAAGCCAGGGTTTGCATATACTGATCATCACCGGTCTGTCTGGAGCAGGCAAGACGCAGGCCATCAATTGTTTAGAAGACCTGGGTTATTACTGCGTTGACAATTTGCCGCCGGTGTTGATGAACAAGTTTATCGAGCTGGGCATGCAGTCCGGGGGTAGAATTAACAAGGTGGCCCTGGTTATCGATGTGCGCGGGGGCGATTTTTTTGCTGATTTTACCCAGGCTCTGGATGAGCTCCAACAGCAGGGCATCAGCTACGCTATCCTGTTCCTGGAAGCCTCGGATGATGTCCTGGTACGGCGTTTCAAGGAAACAAGGCGCCGCCATCCCCTCTCCGAAGCCGGCAGTCTGCTGCAGGCCATACGGCTGGAAAGAAGCATGCTGGAAGAGCTTCGCGGCCGGGCCAACGTCATTATCGATACTTCGGACATTGCCCCTCGCAAATTAAACGAAAAATTGACCAGCCTTTTCAGCTATGAAAAGGGTGAGGCTTTTACGATGAATATTGTTTCCTTTGGATACAAGATGGGGATTCCGCTCGATTCAGATGTAATCATCGATGTAAGGTTTCTACCCAATCCCTTCTATGATCCGCGTTTACGGCCTTTAACCGGAGAGGATCAAGAGGTTATTGACTATGTATTGGATTCACCGACGACCCAGTCCTTTCTGCGCCGGTTTCTCAACCTTTTGAAATTTCTTATTCCGCACTATGTCAAGGAAGGCAAAACCAATCTGGCCCTGTCCATCGGCTGTACGGGAGGTCAACATCGTTCCGTGGTGCTGGCCGACTACCTGGCCCGTCAGTTTGAGCGGATGGGATACAATACCATAACCAGACACCGGGATGTGGCAAAACACAAATTGGAGGAGTGAGCGATCGTTAATAAAAGGGATCGCAAAATTGTGGTAATCGGTGGAGGGACGGGACTGGCAGTCCTTTTAAAAGGGCTCAAGCAATATACCTCGCAGTTGACAGCGGTGGTTACAGTCAGCGATGACGGTGGCAGCTCCGGACGTTTGCGCGCGGAGATGGGGGTTTTGCCGCCGGGGGACATTCGCAGCTGCCTGGTGGCCCTGGCGGAGACCGAGACGCTGATGGACCAGGTATTCCAGCATCGCTTCGGCCAGGGCAACGGTTTGCAGGGGCACAATCTGGGCAACCTGCTCCTGGTGGCCATGACCGAGATTGCCGGGGATTTTGTTTCCGCCATCAAAGAAGTCAGTAAAGTCCTAAAGGTCCGGGGCAAGGTAATGCCCTCAACCCTGGAGCATGTGGCCCTGGGAGCCCATATGTCCGACGGCACCACCGTCTACGGTGAGACTTCCATCCGCAGCTACGGCCAGCGCATTGAAAAGCTGTTTTTGGTTCCCGAACTGTGCCTGCCGGTGCCGGAAACTATCGATGCCATCATGGAAGCCGACGCGGTGGTAATCGGCCCGGGCAGCCTCTACACCAGTATCATTCCCAACCTGCTCGTGCAAGGGGTGCCGGAAGCGATCGGCCAGAGCCCGGCCCGCACCTTCTACGTCAGCAACATCATGACCGAAAGCGGCGAAACCGACGACTATGAGGCCATGGACCATTTGCGGGTTATCTATGACTACCTGAAAGCGCCCCTGGATTACGTAGTGGTCAATTCGGGCTCCCTGGACGAAGCGCGTTTGAAAAACTACCAGCAGGAAAAGGCCCGGCCGGTCACGCCGGTGCAGCGGGAAGACCTGAAGGCTTGGGGAACCGCCGTAATCGAGGAGAACCTGATTTCGGACAGCGCCCTGGCCTGGCACGACTCTGACAAACTGGCCCGGGCTATACTCAAGGCTCTGGAATAGGCGGGTGGCTCAATGAGTTTCTCCAACGAAGTGCGCAATGAAGTAGCCCGCTATATGCCTGACAAGCCCTGCTGCCGCAAGTCGGAACTGGCGGCCCTGCTGCTTTTTGCCGGGCAGGTGGATAAAACCGCGGACGGACAGTTGCTGAAAATAACCGTAGAAAACGCGGCTACCGCGCGCAAAATCTACCAGTACGTCAAAGAACTCAGCCCCTGGCCGGCCACCGTGGAAAGCGAACAGAAGAACCGCTTTAGAAAGAGCCGGGCCTATGAGGTAGTGATCGAGCCGCAGGAAGCGGATAAAGCAGTGCTTGAGGAGATGGGGCTTTTTTATCCCACCGCCCGGCGCCACGTACCCTGGAATCTGCTTGGCAAAGCGTGCTGCCGCCGATCGTTCATCAGAGGCTTGTTCTTAACCCGGGGATTTATCAACCGGCCGGAGGGCAACTACCACCTGGAGCTGGTTTTGAGCGACACCCGGCTGGCCGTAGAAGTGCAAAAACTTCTGCAAAAAATGGGACTCAAGGCGGGCCGCATTGAAAGAAAAAACCACCTGGTGGTCTATCTTAAAGACAGTGAAAAAATTGCGGATTTCTTGCGTTTGATAGGCGCCAGCAAAGCCCTGTTGGATTTTGAAAACGCCCGCATCTTGAAATCCATGCGCAACACCGTCAACCGCCAGGTAAACTGCGAAACCGCCAACCTGGTAAAAACCATCGACGCCTCGGTGCGGCAGGTGGAGCTGATGGATAAGCTCATTAAAAGCCAGCGCTGGGAGATGCTCAGCCCGCAGCTAAAAGAGCTGGCCCTGGCCCGGCTGAAGTATCCCGACAGCACTCTCAAAGAACTGGGCGAAATGCTGAACCCGCCGCTCAGCAAGTCGGGCGCCGCCTATCGCATGAGGAAGCTGGAGCAGACCGCCGAGGAACTATTGGACCAAAATTAGGACATACTAACAAAAGGACAAGTACATACCTTCGCCGAATAGAAAACCTTTAGAGATAGAAGGGGGTGGGGACATTATGAGACTGGTTCACGACATTTTTGTGGAACAACAGCAAAAACTGCTCATGACACCAGAGTTGCGTCAGGCGATTGCCATCCTCCATATGTCCACCATGGAGCTCAATGAATTTATCCAGACTGAGTTGGAGGAGAATCCGTTTCTCGAAGAGAGAGAGATTGAAGAGGCGGAGGAACATACTCGGGAGGAAAGCGACGATGGGGCATGGTTGGAGGAATGGCTGGAAATATATCACGATCGTGATATAGGTGTAGTTCAGAAAGAAAAGAAAGAAGAGAAATCCTTTGAAAACTATCTGACCCGGGTGCCCAGTTTGTTTGAGCATCTGGAATTTCAGCTTCGCTTGATCAAGCTGAACGAACAGGACTTTGACATCGGCTATCATTTGATCGGCAATATCGACAGCAACGGCTATCTGTGCATCGATCTGGACGAAGTGGCCCGCAAGATGGGGACCTCCCTGGAAAAAGTCGAAGAAGTACTGCGCGTTGTACATTCCTTCCACCCGCATGGGGTGGGAGCCCGCAACCTCAGCGAATGCCTTCTTCTTCAGCTTCGCCACTACGGCAAGGAAAGCTATGTAGCCCGCAAAATTATTGAAGAACACCTCGACGACCTGGCCCGCGGCCGGATGAACAAGATCGCCAGCGCCCTTTCCATATCCATTCAGCAGGCGCAGGAAATAGGCGACCTGATAAGAACCCTGGATCCCAAACCAGGGCGGCAGTACAGCAGCGATCAGGAAGTGCGCTATATCGTTCCGGAGGTATTTGTAGAAAAAGTGGAAGGCGAATACATCGTCTACGTCAACGACTTGAACTTTCCACGCCTGGTGGTCAACCACCTCTACGAAAGCGTCCTGCGCCAACCGGACCACTTTTCCGAAGACACCCGCAGATATCTGGAAGATAAAATAGGATCGGCTTTGTGGCTGATCCGCAGCATCGAGCAGCGGCGCATCACCCTTTACAAGGTGGCCAGCTGCATTGTCGACATCCAAAAAGAATTTTTAGATAAAGGCGTGCAGTTCCTGAAGCCGCTTAAACTGCAGCAGGTGGCCCAACTGGTGAATGTTCATGAATCGACCGTCAGCCGGGCGACCTCCAATAAATATATGCAGACCCCCCAGGGCCTGTTTGAATTGAAGTACTTTTTCAGTTCCGGCCTCGAATCGGCCCACAACGACGAAAAGATGTCCTCCAAGAGCATCAAGCACATGCTGGAAGGCATGATCGGGGAAGAAGACCCGACCCGCCCCTTGAGCGATGAACAGATCGCCCAGATGTTTAAAAAGAAGGGCATTCGCATATCAAGGCGCACGGTCGCCAAATACCGGCAGGAACTGGGTATCCCTTCGACCATGAGCCGAAGACGGTATTAAAATTCTCAATATATAATAAGACGAAGTATCAGGTGATTGTTTTATCTCGGCCTAGACCACTAGGGGCGGCGATTAAATAATTGCCTTTTTTGTCGTTTAAACGGCAGTACTAGATCCGAGCTTCTTTTTTAACTGGAAAACCGGGATACTTTGCATGCTATGCAACATGTAAATCCTTTTGTGATATAATAGCACTAGAGGAAAAATATTTTGTAGTGTTTCCATAGCTGTGGGACGATTTTGTCCCTATGGATAATCGATGCCCCGGTGCAAAAAGGTAGACTGATGGACAATACATTTTCAATTATCGAAAGATTTGCTCCTGATGCGATGGAAATCATCGAGATTCGCTACCAGCTACTGCGGCAGGTGATGCACCGCCAGCCGGTAGGACGCCGTCAGTTGTGCCGGGAATTGGGCTACGCGGAGAGGCTGGTTCGCAACCAGTTGGATGTCCTGAAGAATCAGGGGGCTTTGCTTATCAGTCCGGGGGGTATCAACCTGACCTCATATGGACAAGACCTTCTTACAGAAATCGATTCACTGGTTCCAGCACTTTACCACACCCAAACCCTGGCCAAAAAAATCAAGCAAATCTACCAACTCCAGCAGGTCATCGTTGTGCCCGGCGACACCTATCAGGACCCCCTGGTAAAAAAAGACCTGGGGCGGGCGGCGGCCCGGTTTTTAGAAAAGGTGCTCTTCCCTTCCTGCACGGTGGCCGTAACCGGGGGAACCACTCTGGCCGAAATGGCGGAAGCCATGGGAACCGCTCAACCGGAAGACGTGCTCATCGTACCGGCCCGGGGCGGTTTGGGGGAAGAGATGGAGCTGCAGGCCGGAACCATAGCGGCCAAGATAGCCAAGGCCATCAACGGTCATTACCGGCTCTTGCATATACCCGACAACCTGGAGGAGAGCACCGCGGAAATCCTCAAACGAGACAGCCATATTCAGGAAGTGGTCAAGCGGATCAAATCCAGCGATATTCTGCTGCACGGCATCGGTATAGCCATGGAGATGGCTAACAGGCGAGGTTTGGCTCAAAATGCCATTGATATTATTGACCAGCACCAGGGAGTGGGTGAAGCTTTAAGATATTATTTTGCCAAATCGGGCAATATAGTCTATGAAACACGCGGCATCGGCCTGGAACTGAATGATGTCCGCAACATCCCCACCGTGATCGCGGTGGCCGGGGGGCGCCACAAAGCGCAGGCCATCAAGGCAGTGTTAAGACACGGGCTGGATAATGTAGTGATAACCGATGAAGGAGCAGCCCGAGAAATAATTTATAGTAACGGAAAGGATGATCAGCATGGGAGTTAAGGTTGCCATCAACGGTTTTGGACGCATCGGGCGGCTGGTTGCCAGGGTTGCGGCCCATAGAGAAGATGTAGATATTGTAGCAGTCAACGACCTGGGTGATCTGCATACCGCCGCCCACTTATTCAAGTATGATTCCATTCATGGCACCTTTGCCGGAAGCGTTGCGGCAGACGGCGACAATCTACAGATAGGCGGCCAGAGCATTAAATACCTCTCGGAAAGAGACCCGGAGCAACTGCCCTGGAAGGATCTCGGGGTAGAGGTAGTGGTTGAGGCCACCGGCGTATTTCGCGACCGGGATAAGGCAGCCAAGCACTTGAAAGCCGGCGCTTCCAAAGTTGTAGTTACGGCGCCGGGCAAAAAAATGGATTTAACCATGGTCATGGGAGTAAACCAGGATAAATACACCCCGGACATGGCCATCATCTCCAATGCCTCCTGCACCACCAACTGCCTGGCCCCGGTGGCCAAGGTGCTGTTTGAGGAGTTCGGGATAGTAAAAGGACTTATGAACACAATCCATTCCTATACCAATGACCAGCGGGTGCTGGACCTGGAGCACGATGATTTGCGGCGGGCCCGGGCGGCCGGAATATCCTTGATACCGACCACAACCGGGGCTGCCAGTGCCATAGGTCTTGTGATTCCTGAATTGGATGGCAAGCTGGACGGGGTGTCTATTCGGGTGCCGACTCCAGATGTTTCTTTATTGGATTTAACCGTTGAACTGGAAAAACCGGCCACGGCCCAGCAGATCAATGAAGCCTTTCGCAAAGCCAGCCAGGGCGCATTAAAAGGCATATTGAAATACACCGAAGAACCGCTGGTATCCAGCGACTACCGGGGAGAAGAGAACTCGGCGGTGGTAGATGGCCTGCTCACCATGACCATGGGTGAGCGTATGGCCAAAGTCATCGCCTGGTATGATAATGAATGGGGCTACTCGGTGCGCGTAGTTGATGTGGTGCACTATGTGGCTACCCGAGGTCTTTAGTTAACAAATGGAGGTGTATCGGTCTTGAAAAAGCTGAGGGATGCAGACTTGAAGGGCAAACGGGTGTTGATGCGGGTAGATTTCAATATTCCCATGGATAAGAGCGGCCATATCATAGATGACACCAAAATGAGAGAAGCCCTTCCCACGATTCGTTATGTTCTCGACCATGGCGCCAGCATCGTATTGATGAGCCATCTGGGCCGCCCCAACGGCAAGCCGGATGAGAAATACACATTAAAGCCGGTTGCATCCCGCCTCAAGGGTCTGCTGGCGGCTCCGGTCATAACCGCCCCGGATTGCATCGGCCCGGAGGTCGAGACCCTGGTTAAACAGCTGCAGCCCGGTCAGATTTTGGTGCTTGAGAATGTCCGTTTTCATGCCGAAGAAGAAAAGAACGATCCCGCTTTTTCCAAACAGCTGGCGGCCTGGGGCGATCTTTTCGTTAACGACGCCTTCGGCACCGCTCATCGCGCCCACTCCTCCACCTCCGGAGTAGCCGACTACCTGCCGACCTATGCCGGATTCCTGATGGAAAAGGAAGTGGAAATGCTGCGGGATGTGCTGGAGAATCCGGAAAGCCCCCGTATGGCCATCCTGGGAGGAGCCAAAACCGCCGATAAACTGGGATTGATTCACAACCTGCTGGGCAAGATGGACTTTATCTTGATCGGCGGGGGCATGGCCAATACCTTTTTAAAGGCCCAGGGCCGGGAGACCGGCAAGTCGCTGGTGGAAGAGGGTCTGCTGCCGGAGGCCAGCCGCCTGTTGGCCACGGCCGATCAGGCCGGTACTAGAATCCTGCTGCCGGTCGACGCGGTGGTGTCCTCGGAACTGACCCCCGAGGCGCCAGGAACAGTGGTAGATGTGGATAAAGTGCCGCCGGATATGATGATCCTGGACATCGGACCGCGCACCATCGAACTTTTTACCCAGACGATCCTGATGGCCAAAACGGTGGTCTGGAACGGACCCCTGGGTGTTTATGAATATGAACAGTTTGCCCGGGGTACCCGTAAAGTAGCCGAGGCCCTTTCCCATTCCCAGGCGATAAGCGTGATCGGTGGGGGAGATTCAGCAGCCGCTGTGCATGACATGGGTCTGGAGAAAAACATTACCCATATATCCACCGGAGGAGGCGCGACCCTGGAATTTCTGGAAGGACTTCAGCTTCCTGGCGTAGCCGCTTGTGAAGGATACGCACCTGCGCTTTATTAATTTTGAAGACCATTCGGAAGTGGGGGTAAAGAGTGAGAAAAACGCTGTTGGTAGCCAACTGGAAAATGAACAAGACCTGTCAGGAGGCAGCGGCTTTTGCAGAAAAATTTCTGCCGGAAGTAGCCGGCCTGGACGGGGTGGACCTGGTGATATGCCCTCCTTTCACCTGCATTCTGAGTATGAATGGAAGCCTGTCCGGCTCTCAGGTCGCCCTGGGGGCGCAAAACATGTTCTGGACTGATCGTGGGGCTTATACCGGAGAGATTGGGCCATCCATGCTCATCGATGTAGGGTGCCGCTATGTCATCCTGGGGCATTCGGAGCGCCGTCAAATACTGGGTGAAACCGATGTCAACATAAACCGCAAGGTAAAAGCGGCTCTGGAGGCGGAGCTGATCCCCATCCTATGCGTGGGTGAAACCCTTCAGGAACGCGACAACCAGCTGGCTTTAGAGGTAGTAAAAGAGCAGTTGACCAGAGACCTCAAAGACATCTCCCTGCAGGGAGATGCCATCGTGATGGCGTATGAGCCGGTTTGGGCTATCGGAACCGGAGTCAACGCCAGCCGCGAAGACGCCCGGGAAATGATAACCTTTATTCGCAACCACCTGGAAAAAATGTATGACCGGGAGCTGGCCCAGAAGGTGCGCATCCTGTACGGCGGGAGCGTTAATGAAGATAACATCGCGGATTTCCTGGCCGAGGATGATATTGATGGGGCTCTGGTGGGGGGGGCCAGCCTTCAGGCGGCTTCTTTTGCTAAAATTGCAAAGGCGGGTATAAATGGATAAAAAACCGTTGTTATTGATGATTCTGGACGGCTGGGGAAATCGGGATGACTGCACCGACAATGCTATTTCCAGGGCGCATCCGGCCAATTTCCTGGCCTTAAGTAAAAAATATCCCCACACCGAGCTGAAGTGCTCGGGACTGGAGGTAGGACTCCCAGCCGGGTTGATGGGCAACTCTGAAGTGGGCCATCTCAATATGGGGGCCGGGCGGATCGTATATCAGGAAATAACCCGGATCAGCCAAGCCATCGCTGATGAAAGCTTTTTTACGGTCAATGAACTGGTAGACGCGGTGGCCAAAGCCCGTCATCACGGCGGAGCGGTGCACCTGATGGGACTGGTGTCCGAAGGCGGGGTGCACAGCACCATGGAGCATATCTACGCCCTGCTGGAACTGTGCCGCCGCGAAGGACACTCCAAAGTCTATGTGCATGCCTTCCTGGACGGCCGCGATGTGGCGCCTAAAAGCGCGTTGATTTTTATTCAACAGCTGGAAGATAAAATGAAAGCCATAGGGCTGGGCAGAATAGCCACGCTTCAGGGGCGCTTCTACGCCATGGACCGGGACAACCGCTGGGACCGGATCGAGCGCGGCTACAACGCTATGGTTTTAGGTATCGGCGCCAAGGCCCCCAATACCCAGGCGGCCATTGAGCAGAGCTATGAGATGCGGGTTACCGACGAGTTCGTGGAGCCGGCGGTCATAGTCGACCAGGCCGGCCAGCCCCTGGCCACCGTCAATGACGGCGACAGCGTAATATTCTTCAACTTCCGGGCCGACCGGGCCAGGCAGATAAGCCGGGCCTTTGTCGATAAAGAAATGGACCATTTTAACCGGGCCTTCTGGCCGCAGGTCAATTATGTGTGCATGACCCAGTACGATGCCAGCATTGACGCCCCGGTGGCCTTTAAGCCTCAGAACCTGGACAACACCCTGGGGGAAATACTGGCCGCCAATGGCTTAAAGCAGCTGCGCATAGCTGAGACCGAAAAATATGCCCATGTAACCTTTTTCTTCAACGGGGGGGTGGAGGAGCCCAATCCCGGAGAAGACCGGGTTTTGATCCCTTCGCCCAAAGTTGCCACCTACAACTTAAAGCCGGAGATGAGCGCCTTTGAGGTCACCGAGAGGGTAATTGAAGAGATAAAACGCTCCTATTACGACGTGATCATTATGAATTACGCCAATCCGGATATGGTAGGGCACACGGGGATCCTGGAGGCGGCTATCCAGGCCGTTCAGACGGTGGATAAATGCCTGCGGGAAGTGGTGGAGGCCGTCCTGCAGCAGGGAGGCAGCCTGATTATAACCGCCGACCACGGCAACTGCGAGAGAATGGTGGATCCGGTAAGCGGCGCGCCTTTTACCGCCCATACCACGGATAAGGTTCCCTTTATACTGGTAAACCCGGAATACTCGCAATGCCGTTTGCGGGACGATGGAGCCCTGTGCGACATAGCGCCCACCCTGCTGGATATTCTGAAAATTCCGGCGCCGCCCGAAATGACCGGGCAGAGCCTGATCATAAAGAGCTAAGCCTGAGGACATAAAGGAGGAAGTATTGATGAGTACCATCATCGATGTATTTGCCAGAGAAATCCTCGATTCGCGGGGCAATCCCACGGTTGAGGTAGAGGTAATCCTGGAAGACGGAACCATGGGCCGGGCCATTGTGCCTTCCGGTGCTTCTACCGGCGCCCACGAAGCGGTTGAGCTGAGGGATGAAGATGCTTCCCGCTATGGCGGCAAGGGCGTATTAAAAGCGGTGGAAAACGTCAACGAAATCATAGCCCCGGAAATAGTGGGAATGGAGGCCATTCGGCAGATCGATATCGATACCCTGATGATCGAACTGGACGGAACGCCCAATAAGCAAAAGCTGGGCGCCAACGCCATTCTGGGAGTATCCATGGCGGTGGCCCGGGCCGCGGCCAGGTACCTGGGCCTGCCCCTCTACCAGTACATCGGTGGAGTAAACGCCCGCGAACTGCCGGTACCCCAGATGAACATACTGAACGGCGGCAAGCATGCCGACAACAACGTAGACGTACAGGAATTCATGATTCTGCCCACCGGAGCCCAGAGCTTTGCCGAGGGCCTGCGCATGGCGGTGGAGATATACCACACCCTGAAAAAGGTTTTGAGCGCCCAGGGCCTGGCTACCGCGGTTGGTGATGAAGGCGGTTTTGCGCCCAACCTGCCCTCCAACGACGCTGCCCTGGAGGTCATCCTGGAGGCTATTGAAAAGGCCGGCTACCAGCCGGGCAAAGATGTTTACCTGGCGCTGGATGTTGCGGCCACCGAGCTATTCAAAGACGGGAAGTATCACCTGGCGGGCAACAACCTGGTTTTGACCCCGGCCGAGATGGTGGACTTCTACGCCGCCTGGGTGGACAAATACCCTATTATCTCCATTGAAGACGGCCTGGCCGAAGACGACTGGGAAGGCTGGAAGCTGTTGACCGACCGTCTGGGGCACAAGATCCAGCTGGTGGGCGACGACCTTTTCGTCACCAACACCGATCGTTTGTCCCGGGGTATCAAGGAAGGAATCTGCAACAGCATCCTGATCAAGCTCAACCAGATCGGAACCGTCAGCGAAACCCTGGAAACCATCAATATGGCCAAACGGGCCGGTTATACCAGCATTATTTCCCACCGTTCCGGTGAAACGGAAGACTCCACTATAGCTGATGTAGCGGTAGCCACCGGCGCGGGACAGATCAAGAGCGGAGCCCCGGCCCGCACCGACCGGGTAGCCAAGTACAACCAGCTCCTGCGCATTGAGGAGGAACTGGACGTGTTTGCCGTGTATAGAGGACTGGATACTTTCCATAACCTGTTCCGGGGATAAGGGCCTAAAGGCTACTTGATGCTTGTATATGATCGGGCACCTGTGCTAAAATATACGGTAGCGTTTTGGTAGACTACGGAGGTGGAACCTTGTTAAAGATTGTTCTGATCGTATTGCAGGTAATATGCTCATTGGGCTTGATTGCCACCGTGCTTCTTCAATCAGGCAAAAGCGCCGGCCTGTCAGGCAGCATTGCCGGCGGCAGTGAAGCCATATTCGGCGGCAAGAAAAAAGGCGTTGATGAGCTGTTGAATAAACTGACGGCCTGGATAGCGGGCGGGTTTGTATTTTTAACCCTGGCTCTGTCCCTGGTATAACAGCCCTGATAAGTCAAGACGATGAAAGCAGGTCACCATGCCTGCTTTTATTTATTGGAGGAAGAAGATGCGCATAAATGAGCAGGCCCGGCCCTTTTTTCTGGAAGGCCAGTCCGGCGCCCTCTTGTTTATTCACGGGTTTACCGCGTCGCCGTCCGAGGTCTTACCGACTGCCCAGCTGATCAATGAAACCGCAGGGTTGGCTGTCCAGGGTATACTCCTGCCCGGCCATGGCCTTAGCCCGGAGGAATTAAACCGGTTTGGCTGGAAAGACTGGCTGGGAGCGGTGCAGGAGGCCTGCTTCTCCCTGCAGAGGAATTTCCGGAGCGTCTATGTGGCGGGATTGTCTATGGGCGGTATGCTGGCTCTCCTGGCGGGGGTCAGGATTCCCGGTTTGAAAGGGGTCGTATCCATAAACGCCCCCCTATTCATAGATGATTTCTTCAAGGTGCGGCTGGCCGCCCAGCTCAAATCCTGGCGCTTGGCCTGGCCCAAGAGCGATATAGACTATGAATTGCGGAGGCAGGGGCGTTTTGACTATGACTGCTATCCCTTAAAAGCGCTGGATAACATGCTCAAACTGCGCAAGATCGTACTGAAGGAACTGCCGGCTATGAAGTCCCCGGTACTGGTGTTTCAGTCGTTGCAGGATGAAACTGTCTTACCCCGCAGTGCCAGGTACATAGAAGAGGCCTGCCGTAATTCTCCGGTGCAGAGGATCGATCTGCCCCATTCGCGGCATGTGGCCACCATGGGACCGGAAATTAAAAAAATAGCAGAAAACACCGTAGGGTTTATAAACCGTTGGGAAAAAGGAGCCTGAGCAGATGGCCGGCTGCCCGGAATTTGGCCTGCACCTGGACGAGTTCCTGTCCATAGCCCCGGCCAGTATAAAAAGATTGCCGGTGAGATAGGTTTATAAGCCGCTATTGATTAAAGACCTTCCCAAGCTGGGAATAATACTATCTAAATGCAGGTTTAAACAAGCTGCCTGTTAGGGAGGAAAAACTTTAGAAAAATGATTAGCAAAGATGGAATTCTGAATTACATGCGCCAGGCCAGCTACAAGCCGCTGGAATACCTGGAGCTGCTGGAAAAGCTGGACGTCGGCCAGGACGATGAAGTGCGCTTCAAGAAGTGTCTGGGCCGTTTGGAAAAGGACGGGTACATCATCCGCACCCGCAAGAACAAATACGGCCTGCCGGAGATGATGAACCTGACCCGGGGGGTAATACGGCTATCCGCCCGGGGCTACGGTCTTTTATTGCCGGAAGAGCCGGGCCGGCCGGAAATATTTGTCTATGGTAAAAAGCTCAACGGGGCTATGCACAACGATAAAGTGATGGTACGCATCCGGGAGCCGGAAATGGACGGGCAGCGTCCCGAGGGAACGGTCATCCGGGTAATCAGCCGGGCCAACCAGCAAATGGTGGGGACTTATCGCAAAGGCCGCAGCCTGGCCCAGGTCATTCCCGACGACCGCCGCCAGATCTACCCGATCTACGTGCGCCCCAGCAAAAAGATAAAAGTCAGCAACGGGGACAAGGTGCTGGTCACCATAACTGCCTGGCCGGACGGTGAAAACGCCGCCGAGGGCAAGATCCTGGAGGTGCTGGGCGGCAAGGGGCAGCCCGGAACCGATCTGCAGGTGCTCCTGAAGAAGCACGGGCTGGCCACCGAATTCCCCCGCCCGCTTCTGCAGGAAGCCGAGAAAGTGGCCCTGCCGGTCAGCCCCGAGGAAATAAGCCGGCGCCGCGACCTGCGCGATCTGCCGATGGTCACCATTGACGGCGAAGACGCCAAAGACCTGGACGACGCGGTATCGGTCAGCCGCATCCCGGCGGGTTACCGCCTGGGTGTGCATATAGCCGACGTGGCGCATTACGTCAAAGATGATAGCCGTCTGGACAAAGAGGCCTGTAAACGGGGAACCAGTGTCTACCTGGTGGATACGGTTCTGCCCATGCTGCCCCGGGAACTGTCCAACGGCATCTGCAGCCTGAACGCCGGAGTGGAGCGCCTGGCCCTTACCTGTATGATGGATATAGATAAAAGCGGAAAAGTGCTGGACTACGAGATCTTCAAGTCGGTCATCAAGGTCCGGGAACGTATGACTTACAAGGACGTAAACCGCCTTCTGGCCGGTGAAGAGGGCGAGCTGAAACAGCGCTATGAAAGCCTCATTTCCGACTTTCTCCTGATGAAAGAGCTGGCCGACATCCTGCGCCAAGAGCGCATGCAGAGAGGCTATCTCGATTTCGACTTTCCGGAAGCCAAGGTTATTGTTGATGAAAACGGCTTTCCGGTTGAAATCCGCAAAAGGGAAAGCGGAGCCGGAGAGAATCTTATCGAGGACTTTATGATCAAGGCCAATGAGGTGGTGGCCGAGCACCTGTATATGCGCCATATTCCGGTCCTCTACCGGGTGCATGAAAAACCGGAAGAAGAATCGATCAACAAGCTCAACCTGGTCTTGGGAGTCTTTGGCCATAAAATCCGCAGTTTGAAACCGGAGCCTCTATCCCTGCAAAAGGTCTTGCATGAGATCAAAGGCCGGCCGGAAGAGCAGTTGATTTCCCTGCTTCTGCTCCGGTCCATGAAGCACGCCCGCTACGCTCCGCAAGCCCTGGGGCACTTCGGGCTGGCCTCCAGGTACTATTGCCACTTTACCAGCCCCATCCGGCGCTATCCCGATCTGATCGTGCACCGGGTCCTGAGCAGCCTGCTGGAAGGCGGCATGAATGCCAAGCGCCGGGCTTCCCTGGAAAAGAAAATGTCCGGTTACGGAGAGCATTCCACCCTGCAAGAGATGAAAGCGGAAGAAGCGGAGCGCGAATACGTGGCCGTCAAAAAGGCCCAGTATATGCAGCAGTTTGTGGGGGAAGAATTCACCGGACGCATCGGGTCGGTGCAGTCCTTTGGCTTCTTTGTCGAACTGGATAATACGGTCGAAGGGCTGGTGCATATATCCAGCATCGCCGACGACTACTATGAGTTTAATGAGAGAAATTACACCTTGATCGGCCGCCACAGCGGAAGGAAATTCGCCATCGGGGACCCGGTGCAGGTGCAACTGGTCCGGGTGGACGTCGATGACGCCAAGGTGGACTTCGAGCTCGTAAACCAGAATGGTGAACTTGAAGCTAAACCGGCTGAGGGCGGCGTAGCGCCCCAGAACGGCGGAAATGGCAAGAGCAAGGATAGCTTTGCCAGCCGCAAGAAAAGCAAGAGCAACGGCAAAAGCAACGGGAAAGCACGGCGCAGGAGCCGCAGAGACGGTAAATAGGGGATTTCAGTCATTAGCCGGCCTTGACGGGCTATGCCGCCTTGGGTATAATCAACTTGTTGAGTTCGCAATAACAGCCCTGGCTTTGGACATGTTATATCCGAGGCGAGGGTTTGTGTTTCTTAATAATGAGAAGGTGAAGCCATGAGTGCCAAACATAAGGGAGTCAAACCGGTGGTAGACAACCGCCGGGCCCGTCATGAATATCATATAAAAGAAAACTTTGAAGCCGGGCTGGTTCTGGTGGGGACGGAAGTCAAATCCCTGCGTATGGGTAAAGGCAACCTGCAGGACGCCTATGCTACGGTAAGGGATGGGGAAGTCTGGGTAAACAACTTTCACATCAGTCCCTACGACAAGGGCAACCGCTTCAATCACGATCCCCTGCGGCCCAAGAAACTGCTTCTGCACCGCAAGGAGATCAACCGCCTGCTCGGCCTGCAGCGGGAAAAGGGCATGACCCTGATACCGCTCAAGATCTACTTTAAAGACGGGCGGGCCAAAATGGACCTGGCCGTTGCCGTGGGTAAAAAGCTCTATGACAAGCGCGAGGACATCGCCAACCGCGATGCCAAACGCGACATGGAGCGGGCCGTAAAAGAACGCTATAAATAATGAGTTCGGGACGGTTCTTCGACTCACTTAAATCAGCAACTGGATTATTGCTCCGGTTGACAATTTTGCACAGAGGTACTATGATATCTCTTGCACCTATCAATATTTTACAAGGGGGCGTACTGGTTTCGACGGGGGATAAGATGGGTTGAGCAGCGAGCCGAGTTGTCGCCAGCTCGCTAAAAAGGCGAAAAACTTATAACTGCCGAAGATAACTTCGCATTAGCAGCCTAAGGGCTGCTCGTCCGGCCTAGAGTCCTAGCGGCTAGGTGCAGGGCGTCACTTAGTTAGGGTACCCTGAAGCCTTCTTTCTCGAGGGGCTTTAAGGGGAAACTAATCGGGGATAGCGCAAAGAAAGCCTGTTCGTGGGCGTTCCGCGCGCGAAGCTCAAATCACGAACTGCGCTCGGAGATACTCGGCTGGTCTTTCTTTCGGACGGGAGTTCGATTCTCCCCGCCTCCACCATGCAAATGTAAGCGGTAAAATAAAATAC
>DHRK01000061.1 GCA_002410325.1 Syntrophomonas sp. UBA5314 | reverse complement strand
ATTGACGACAACGCAGTCATGCGAAAATTTAACCGACGAGTAATGCAAGAATTAGAGTTAACAGAGTACTAGCATAAAAGCGGGGCCGGCAGGTATGCCGGCCCCATGATGGCTTATAAATTACCCTTCCCCCGTTTTAACCCTTCTCGTCCTTACAAGCCCGGCAGCCGTTCCGATTACCGGAGGCCGGGTTACAGGCTTTATTTTATGGCCGCTTTTTATATAAGTCTGGGGTTTCCTCGAATCGCAAACTGAAGCGGGTTAAGCGCTGTGATACACTTTATCTCCAGTGCCCGCGCTCTTTCCCCTCAGCCAAACGGGCTTAAACTCTTTTACCGACCGCTCTGGTTCTCTCTATTCTTCCCCTCGATTACCAAAACCGTTGAAGCAGTTATATATCTCTGGTCCACAATGAAGCCATCGCCGAGCCTCCACCTACACATAGGGCTGCTCCTCCGCGAGTCAAACCAAGGCGTTCCATTTCATAGTACATGGATATGATGATTCTGAGAGCCGTTGCTCCCACCGGGTGCCCGAGTCCTATTCCCGACCCGTTATGATTTACTCTATCCGGATCGATCTCTAACCCGAATTCCTCTTTCAGCATGCGGCCTACGCCGATAAACTGGGCGGCAAAGGCTTCATTTATCTCCCAGTACTCGATGTCTTCCAATTTCAGTCCGGCCAATTTTAATGCCTTGGGTATGGCTACTGCCGGTCCCACCCCCATGATTTTGGGATCAACTCCTTCGGATACGATATTGATCATCTTTAATAAAGGTTTAATACCCAGTTCCAGAGCCTTCTTTTTGGACATCACTACGGCCGCCGCCGCTGCGTCATTAATACCTGAAGCATTGGCCGCGGTAACCACACCACCTTTTTTAAAGGCCGCAGGCAGTTTGGCCATAGATTCCAGGCTGGCATCAGGTATCATATGTTCATCATTCTCAAAATAGGTACTTCCTTTTTTCGTCTTGATCTCTACAGGAATGATCTCCCGCTTAAAAATACCATTTTTAACAGCCGCGGTAGCCCTCTGATGGCTTGTTAAAGCCAATTGGTCACACTCTTCGCGGGTTATTCCGTATTTCTCAGCTACATTTTCGGCGGTTAATCCCATGTGTCCCGGAACTAATTTATCAACCAGCCCATCATAGAGCATAGAGTCTTCAATGCTCCCCGGACCCATTCGGTAGCCCATTCTGGCCTTGCCCAGCAAATAGGGGGCATTAGTCATGCTTTCAGCCCCTACTACCAGCCCTATGTCAATCTTGCCCAGGGCAATGTGGTCACAGATTATTTCCAGAGCCCTCATTCCCGAAGCGCAATTCTGGTTGACATTGCAGCCGTTGCTGCGTATTGGCAATCCAACTGCCATGGCCACCTGACGGGCGGGCAGTGAACCCTGCAGATGAGGGTAAATCTGTCCCAAGACAATTTCATCAATCTGATCCGGTGAAATTCCGGCACGGTTAACAGCCTCTTTAGCTGCAATGATAGCCAGTTCTTTTCCGGTGAAGTCCTTAAGGCTCCCCATAAACCTAGCAATAGGAGTCCTGCATGCGCTGACGATAACCACTTCATTAATACCCATTTTGATATCCCCCTAATTAATTCTTTATATCCAGGCGCTTTCTCAATTGGTTCTGCTTCCACCCTGGCTGCTTATCCTCCCTTCAATCCATATTATCCAGCCCATGACATAATCCGGCCCGGTCTTGCCTGCAGCCGCAAAATGAACCATGGTACTGGAATAAGCAGAAGCTGATTGTCTTGCTTTGCATCTATTAACAAGCAAATAACGTGCCATCCTGGTGTTTATTTTTAGCCCTATCTGATCATAGGCTGCGATTGCCCATTTTATGACCTTTTTAGAGACAAATACTTTAGCATGGATCAGGTCCCCCAAACGATGCTATAAGTGCCCGGTGTTGCAAATTGAGACCGTTGCCCTCCCCTTTCCCCCCCGGAAGCCCCCGTAAACTGAAAAATACTCCTGCAGTTGCTTTCGTATATACTGACGACCCGTTTTGCAACCCTTAAGCCCACCCATCATAAGAATGTATTAAACGCTTAAACTTACGGTTTTAGACCTAAATATCATTGACGTAAAAATATTTAAGGTGTTAACTATTGGTAAGCAATCTATTCTCAACGAGGAGGGGAACAGCATGCCCGTTAATGAAGAAAAGCATCTGGTTGGACTGAATATTGCAGATATGATAGCTACTATAACCCTGAATCGGCCACCCGCCAATGTCCTCTGCCAGAATATGATCGGGGAATTGTCCCGGACTTTTGAGCAAATAGAACAGTCCGGCGCTGCCGTAATCCTATTGACCGGCCAGGGTAGCCACTCCTTCAGCGCCGGCCTTGACATATACGAGCTTTCCAAAAACTCCCCCGACCAAAACCGGGCCTATTTTGCAAAAGTTTATCGCTGCTTTAAGCAGATAATGGAGTGCAGTTGCCCGGTTATCGCTGCCATAAACGGTTTCGCAGTTGGCGCTGGCCTTGATCTTGCCATGTCCGCCGATATTCGGGTCATGGATGAAAAGGCGCTCTTATCCGCCGCCGGGGTCAACCTGAATCTGGTCTTTTGCACCCAGCGGCTGCTCCGCCTGGTTGGACCTGGCCGGGCCCGGGATATGCTGTTTAGAGCCAGCCGGGTCACAGCCCGGGAAGCAATGGATTACGGCCTGGTGCAGCATCTGGCCTCGGAGGGCGCAGCTTTAGAGAAGGCGCGGGAAATCGCCGGGACTATTGTATCCAAAGGATCGGAGGCGGTTAAAGCTGTCAAGGAGGTGCTGCGTCTGGGCGCCGAACTTCCTTTAAGCGAGGCTCTGGAACTGGAAGCGGAATATGTCAATCGTATGTGCGCTACCACCGAATTCGAACGTCGTGCCCGTAAGTTTATTGAAAGCTAAAAAATTATATAAAAAAGAAAAGCCTGCTTATACCGCGTTTTTCGGTCTAAGCAGGCTTTTACGTTTGCTGGATAACCCGGGTCTTGACACCCGGCTATAATTAAAGTAAAATATTCAAACATCATTTATTAAAACTTAATAATATCATTTTTATTAAATTTTGTCAAGTATTTTTTGGGGGAGGTGAGCATGTGAAGATACTTGATATTTTCATAAGCCCGGGTGCGGCTGTCAAGCTGCAAATAAATGATATACTGCAAATGAATGAACAAACCAGGCATTACGGCTTGCTTTTGAGCGAAACGGAAGCCCGTGAACTCATCGAATCAAGAAACCGGGCCATTCTTGAGCAAGGCCGGGTTGAGCTCGGTATTGACTCGCTCAAGAAAATAATAACGGTCTTCAGCTCTTCAGCGTATATCAATTCATCAGACTATGCGCCCCTGTTGAATGAACTGGTGGAGATCTTCTATTTTATGAAAAGCGAAACCCATGACCGGATAAGCGACGATGAATTGATTAATATAATGAAAGAATTATTCGATGGCCCCAGTCGTGGTTCCGTAGAGCTTCTGAAGCACCGGGATCTGCCCCTGTGGTCAAAAAGTGTGAGGGTCAGGCGATGAAAAATACCGGCATCCAAAAGTATAATCCGCTGAAAAACACCCTGGAGCCCAGGAGCTACACCCTTTTTCTGCTAAGAGAAGGCCTTCGCCGTGGCATTTTGAACCAAAAGGCAGTAGATGAGTTTCAGGAAGAATTAATGCCTTTGCTGGCCGAGTTGATCTTAAAGTACACCAGGGGTGAAAGCAGTTCGGTTACAGTTGAAACCGCCCAGCGTCTGTTAGGGTCTCTCCTATACTCCATCGATGCCTATCTCAGGAGTTTCCGTCACAAGGAGGCGGCCCTTAACTGCCTGTCAAGCTTCGGTGCGGCTGAAATATACGAGAAAGGCCAGGCTTTAACAAGCTCCTGTCAGAAGCAGACCTGGCTTCTGTACGAAGAAGTCAGAGAACGCAAACTCAATATTCCCATCAACGCTTATCACTGCACCATAGATGAAGATCTGCCCGATTTTCTCAAGCAATATGACCCCCTTTTTAATGCTCAGGATACTATGGCCAATATGGACTATCCCTTGTTTTCCGATGACATGCGTTGGCAGGGAATATTTTATATTGAACAATATTTGCAAAAGCTGTCTATGGAAACTGATTTTTGCTTCCTATTTTCCCCCGCTGACATCAACCAGCTGCTGAGGGATTACGGGCGGGTATACCGGATCGATATTGCCGAATCACTGATCAACGTGTTTGAGATCCTCTTTATCAACTCGGTTTTTTCTTTTTTGGCCGGGAACCGGCCTGGTGATTTGAGCATATCCAAGCCCCAGCTCAATATGCTCCAGCATCATTTTGACGCCCTGGACTCCGCCCAATATCCTCTGGTAATCAGCCATACTATTGATAAACTGCTGGATCTGCTGGGTCTGGCCAATCCAGCTTTCCTAAATTATATAGAGGGCTTCGTACCGCTTTTTATGCCCCGTTTCGTTAACGCCCTGGAAAACAACTGTCTGGCCAATATCATCATTGCCACCCAGCCCTGCCAGGAAACCGTCAGGGTAGCCCTTGACTATGGTGAGCGACTGCCTGATGAAGCATTCCGGGAACTGGCCGAACAGATCAGGGATGCTGTTGACCCGGCTTCTAAAGTCAATTTAATACAAGCCCATATCAACTCTCTGGTGGACTTTTTGGATTTATTAGAGGCGGACTGCCTCTTCGGTCAAGACTATGCCTTTTTATTCGACGCCCTGGGTGATATTGAATTATCAATCCTGGCCAAAATAGCATTTGCGGAACAATTGCGGGTAAGCCCCGACCCGACCCTGCAAAATTTAATTGACGAAGATTCGACCATCCCCTGGCAAATGGAGCTGGCCTATTACTTCAATGGATTGGCGGCCAAGCGCCGGGATGACATCGAACAGCGGCTTAAAGATCTATTGTCCGCGATTTAAACCGGCAACTGCCTTTCAAGCTCCGGGCTTCGCAAAACCAGTCCCACTATCCCGCCCTGTCCGGCCCTATAGGCTCTCCTCCCAGGACCTTAGTCGGGTTTCTGATTTGTAGAAAGGAATTGTGTAAAAAATGTCGAAGAGGTAAATTTGAGGTATATTTTTGGAGGTATGGTGTGCAATACCAACTTGTCCTAATTCTGTTCAATATTGTCATCGGGCTGGCGGCTTATTTCTTTCTAAGAGAAAGGCGGCATCTTTTTAGAATCATAATCATGCCTGTTGTATATGCCTATTTCCTGGCTGCTTTTCTTCCCTATCTTTTGGCATATGTCCCTGTAAATTGGGTCATTGCATTCTATAGCGTCGCTGTTTTGCTCGGTTTGTTAGCTAAAGGCATCGATTCCCGGGTTCAACCCGATGTTGAAGCAGAGGGTTGGGAGGCTGCGGCCTGGAGCGAAGCAGATCTGGACTATATAGAGACACGTTCCGAACGCGAGGCGCTCCTCAATGCATTTAAGTTTTCCAAGACCCCGTCAGAGAATGATGAACCGCCATTGCCCCGCATATTAAGCGAATCTACCACTTCGGTTAAAAAATCGAGTCCATCCGAATCGTTTGAAACATCCCGTCCCGTTCTGGAGTCCGCCCTCTTGGGCAGCATTTCCCAGCCGTACATCACCTCAGCCTCAAACCCTTCCATCGATCTCAGTGCTGAAAAGCCCGGGGATGATGATAAAATCCATGAAAAAACCGACACCCGTTCAGATGAGGAAACACCACAGCGCAGTTTGGAGGTTAAAGCTCCGGAGATTGTGGAGGAAGCACCACAGCGCGGCATAGGCGGCATTCACCCGCTCCCCCAGCCGGAAGAGAAACCGGCTTACAGATCTACCTATGTTTTGCGCGACGACGATGCCGACCAGCAGCAGGTGGAAGAAGAGAAGCCGGCCGTGGCAGAACCTGCCAGTACGCCCCATGCTACCGTATCTTATCTAAGTGAATACAAGGAAGAGAAAGCAGCGCTGGCCTCGGCAGCCAGCCCTATAGTTAAGCCGCTTGAACCGGCCCGGGATGAAAAGCCCCAGCCGGTTAAGACTACACCGGTATTAAATGAAGTGCCTTTGCGGCCTGCTGCTGAAATCGAGTTGAATAAAAAGGCGGTTGAAGAAATCGCCCAGAAATTCGCATATAAAATCAGCAATGGGCATCAGGATGAAACCTCCCCGGCCAAAGAACAGGAAACTCAATTAACTGCTGCTACACTTTCCGAATCGGCTTTAACCACTACGGGCGGAGACCGGAAAATAGACCAGGAAGATACTTCTCGGGCCGGGGAAAGAGAAATCCCGGTAATTGCCGCCTCACTTACGGACCCTGGCCAAGAGCCGTTGTCCTTTGTTAAAGAAACCCAGGCGATACATCAAGAACCCGTTGTCATTGATAAACCTGACGAAAGCCCTCCCCCATTTGCTGCAGCTATGTCTGAGACCCCTGCTGAAAGGCACCTTGAGCTGGTGGAAGCATCACGCGATCAGCACCCGAAAGAGAACGATCCCGAAATATCCGAGGGTGTAGAGCCATTGCCAACAAATCAGCAAATTCCTGTTGAGGACGCAGGAAAAATGGTGCTCGATAAAGAATCTATAAATGATCAGCAGGAAGCGATGGAAGATGACCTGATGCAGCTCGATCTGGCACTGGTTATCGACAGAGCGTTTCAGGCCAAGTTCAGCAGCGATTACCAGAAAGCCATCCGGATATTCGAGGTGGCTTTAGACCGCACTCCCTCGCCGAAACTGGCACAGATGATTGCCGATGATATCGAGGTTATGCGCAGTAAACTGGCTTGATAGAGTGCAATTAACATTTGGGGAGGTTTTTGTACAATGATGCAAAGTTCCGAAATTAAAGGTTTAGCTGTATTCAGCATTGCGGACGGCAAGGAAATCGGCCGGGTGCGCGATCTATTAATTAATGCTGAAAAGAAAGCAGTTGACTATCTAGTGGTAGATATCCCCAACTGGTATTTCGGTTCTTATGTGATCCCTTTTAATCAAGCCGAAGGTATCGGTTCAGACGCCGTAATGGTAGCCACGGAGAGCATTGTCAAGAAGCTCAATGAAGAGCAGGCGGGCATTAAACTGGTAGAAAAGGGCATCAACCTTATCGGCAACCGGGTTTTAACCCAAAAAGGCCGCATCATCGGCAAGATCAGTGAATATCACATCAATGAAGACACCGGTCAGATCACCGGTTGTGAACTGGTCGATAACAGTAACTCCCCCAAAGGCATCATTCCTGCCCAAGTAGCCCTCACCTTCGGCAAAGACGCCCTGATAGTAAAAAATGAGGTTGAAAGTCTGCTGCTGGCCAATATCAGCGATTATAAGGATTCGACAGCAGCGGCGCCGGTGCCCGCTGAGGATGCAGGTGCGGTGGAATCAGAGCAGGCCACCAACGGCAAAGCCGTGGAACTGTTCGAGCAGCGGCAGAGAGAATACCTGCTGGGCCGGGTAAGCAAAACAGACATCGCCGATGCCTCCGGCAGGGTAATAGTCTTGCAGGGAGAAACCATTACCAAGGAGATCATCGATCAGGTTATAGCCGCCGATAAAATGAAAGATCTGATGATGAACGTCTGATTATTATAGCTTTGGAAGGATCAACTAGGGATGAAACCCAAACGAATAATAATACCTTTAATTATCCTGTGTCAGTTCGCTATTAATACGGTAATAGGGGCTGCTTGGGTTATTCCTGACAACCCTCAGGTTATCCCTGAGGGTATTTTGGTCAATGGTATTGATCTGGGCGGACTGACCCGGGACCAGGCGGTTGTCTATCTGGGTCAAAAGGTAGCCAATGTCAAAATTGACGAGAAAATAACCCTTTACGACGGCAACAAGCGCTGGGTTTTGATGACCAGGGACTATGAATTTGTCTATGATTTTTCTAAGACCGTAGACACGGCATTGACTGTGGGCAACAACGGGAGCGGACCGGAAAAGGCATTGAATATCATAAAACTCCAGGCCAAGGCTGTAAACCTTCCCATGGATATATCCTATGACCAGGAAAAGTTGAGGAATTCTCTGGATTTAATCAATGAACAGGTCAGGACGCCGGCCCAGGATGCCGGCCTGGATTACGAAAGCGACAGTCTATCCATTACCGAGGAAAAAGCCGGTCAGGAACTGGATATCGAACTGATGACCAGCAAGATTCAAGAGTATATAAAATCGCGCGCCTCGGGTGACATACCTTTGACCAAAAAGGCGGTTCAGCCCCGAGTGGTTAAAGCCGATTTAGTAAATGTGAACAGCCGATTGGCTGTTTTTTCTACCACAATGGCCGGGTCTTCCGCCAGCCGCTCCAACAATATTACCCTGGCGGCCCGGATGCTCGACAACACAGTGGTCCTGCCCGGTGAGACCTTCTCTTTTAATGATCGGGTCGGACAGAGAAGCGAGGAAAAAGGCTATACCGAAGCGCCTACCATCAGCGGGAAAACCCTCGCTCTGGACCTGGGCGGAGGCGTCTGCCAGGTCGCCACTACTCTGTACAATGCCGTCCTGCAAAATAATCTTCCCATTGTAGAGCACTTCAATCACACTATGCCCGGCAAATCGGTTACCAATGCCAGGGATGCGACGGTTGCCTACAACCAGTTGGATTTTAAGTTTAAAAACAATTTAAGCAATCCCATAGTGATCCACAGCTACCTCGACAACAATGCCGTAATTGTAGAGTTATACAGCAATGCCAATGATAAGAAGAGGGCTTGATACCAAACCCTCCATTATTGCTTCTCCCCTATTTATCCCTCGTTCGCACTCACCCTATTTATCGAATAGCTCATTCCAACGCCGGTCAACCCTTTTGACGACATCCTCCCGGGGAGTCAGCGCGGCAGGATACTCCGGTTTCATCCGGGCGTCAATGATGATCGGCAGCTGGTATTGAAGCGCGTTGCGCTGCACGCTGGTCCTGGCATAGATATCCCAAGCCGGATCAAAACGGGTGAAAACGGTCCATAAAAAGTCGGTTTGACTGCTGATGGCATCCACATCGTCCACCAGGAGGACCAGGGGCCAGGAAGAAATACCGGGTCCGGCCTGCTCGGCAAGGACCTTTGCCAGCTCAGGCTGACCGGTGTATGAGTCACCTGAAACCAGCAGGCAGCCGGGGCAATAGGGCTTGATCTTATTGACGCCGGGCAGGGGACCCGCCTGGTATTCCACCGGAAGCTCCCGTACCGGCTCGCCCAGGCCCAGCATTATCGCTTTGCTCCCCTGGTTGAACTTCCTTCCGGTGTAGTCCAGGGTGTCCATCGCCGTGTCGTTGATGATTATCAGGTCCCGGGCCGGGTTGAAGCGCTGCAGAATACTTGCCAGCAGGCGCGGAAAGTCCTTTAAATCCAGGTTTACGTCAGTTACCAGCAGGATCTTGGTAAGGCTGAGCTGGCCTTCGCCCAGTATTCTGAAACAGTGCGCCAGAGCTTCGCGGAAATAGCTTTCCCGGACCACGGCTCCGCACAGGGTGTGAAAACCCGCTTCCGCGTAGGTCCAGAGCGATTTCAGCCCGGGCATGAGCACAGGAAATATGGGAGAAAGCAGGTCCTGCATCCACTCCCCGATGTAGTAGTCTTCCTGGCGCGGTATCCCCACCACGGTAGCCGGATAAATAGCGTCTTGACGATGGTAAACCCGCTTTACGTTGAATACCGGGAAGTCATGGGTAAGCGAATAGTAGCCGTAATGGTCGCCAAAAGGACCTTCCGCTTTGCGCACCCCGGGCGGGACCTCCCCGCACAGTGCAAATTCGGCCTCAGCCACCAGGGGGTGGCCATACCCGTCCAGGTCGACCATATTTATCTTGTCGCCCAGCAGGAATGAGGCATAGAGCAGCTCCGGCACCATTTCCGGCAGGGCGGTAATAGCGGCAATGGTCAGGGCCGGGGGCCCTCCCAGAAAGACGGTGACCGGCAGGGCCTGCCCCAGCTTCTCCGCTTCATGATAGTGAAATCCTCCGCCCTTGTGGATCTGCCAGTGCATGCCGGTCTGGTTTTCCGAATGGATCTGGAGGCGGTACATACCCAGGTTGTGCTCACGGCTCCCCGGCTTTTCGGTATATACCAGGGGCAGGGTGAAAAAAGCCCCCCCATCTTCCTGCCAGCTGGTTAAAACCGGCAGTTCCCGAAGGTCGACATTTGCCATGCAGACCTCTAAAACGGGTGCGTTCTGGGGAGAAACCCGGCGCAAGCCGCTCCTGGCCACATCCAGCAGCCAGCCTCGTTCCTGCCAAAGGGCTTTAAACCCGGGCGGCATCAACTTGTCCATAGCCTGGATGGCCCTCTGGATAATGGCTTCCGGTCTGGGCCCCATAGCCAGTTCCATTCGCCTTACCGTTCCAAATAGATTAGTGGCCACCGGGAATGATGAGCCCCTAACCCGGGTGAACAAGAGGGCCGGGCCTCCTTCTTCAACCACCCGGCGGTGTATTTCGGCCAGTTCCAGGTTGGGATCGACTTCAGCCGTAACCTTGACGATTTCCTTCTCCCTCCCCAGCTGCTCGATAAAGGTCCTCAAATTTTTATGCATATCAGCTCGTAATCTCCTTGTATTTATTGACGAACAGCCGGGCGGCGGCCAGACTGTTTTCTACCAGAATTGATATCTCGCTTTTCTGGGCATTACCGATGTGTATTCCAGCCACTATGGCCGTAGTCTGATGGGTGGCCGAGCAGATGAGCTCGGACACCCGGGCCGCCAGCTCTGCGTCCCGGTGACCGGGCCGCGGCGTAATCCAGGTGTCGCAGAGTGTTTTTCCCCCGCTCTGCCCGATTCGGGGCACACTCATGGCCACGCCGCCCACATGCGGTTTCTCACCGCCGGTCAACAAGCCGGAAAGCCCGTCCGCGGTCGCCTGCACCCTCAGCGATATCTCGTAACGGCCCTCCCCGCAGGTAATATTTATCGCTTCCTCAAACACATGCATTCACCTGCCTCAATCACTTCTGCTTAACGATACGCCTTTTCTATTGCACCAAGATCCGGTAACCGGATTTAAGCTATATTATAGCTCAAAAATAGACAGCCCCGCTTGTACGGGGCCCAGAGCGAGCTACAAAAGCGAATCGCGGCTCCTTGGCATCCTGCCATCGCCGCACTAGCCCGTCCATGGGCGTCGTCTGCGTTGCTCGACAGTCCTGCTCAATCAACGTACTAGTGTACGCCTCAATCGCAGGCCTATCTCGTGCCTTGCTCTTCGCTTCCGTCGCTCGCTCTGGCAGCTTGTCGACTTGTCGACTTTTTATTTTTATAATATGAATATTATTTTAACATAATATCTACCGGTACTTGCTCAAGAAGGTCGTAAGCATCGCGGCGACCTCCGCCCGGGTGATGCTGTTCTTCGGGTTGAAGCGGTTGTTATAGCCGGTTATCAAGCCGTATTTCACGGCGGTCACTACATAACCCCGGGCCGACGACGAAATGCTGGAATCATCATAGAAGCCCGTGCTCTCATACATAGAGCCCTCTGCCTCGCTCTGCTTGCCGAGGGCCTTCACCAGCACCTCGGCCAGTTCCTCCCTGGTCGCAGCCCGGTTGGGGCTGAAGTATCCCCCCTGGCCGGATATAATGCCCCGCTGGTAGGCTTTTTCCACCGCGGCATAAAACCAGTCGCCGGAGTTTACATCATAAAAGTGTCTGGTAGAAGTATCATAGGAGTTAATTTTCAATATCTGCACCATGACACTGGCGATCTCGGCCCGGCTTATCCCGTAACCGGGATGGAAGCTGGAATCCGGGTAGCCGGTCATATAGCCCAATCGGGCTACGTTGTAGATATGCCCGTAAGCCCAGTGGCTGCTGGGAACATCCCAGAAAGAGCTGACCGTGTAGGGATCCATTACATTGTCGTCAGACACCACAATGCCCTCGTTGCCGGTGCTGGTGGTATAGAAGCTGAGGGTGGAGCCATAGGTGTAATAGTCATAATTGTTCCACATGAAGGCTTTAAAGTAATAACGGGTATTGGGCTGCAGGTTCTGCAGCACCTTATTATAAGACCCGGTGAAGCTCCCATTGGCCACCGTGACCATCTTCAGATTGTTCTGGTCGGTGCCGTAACAAAAACCGTAAGCCTCAACCCTTTTGGAGTTGCTGGAGTTTATCCGGGCGTTTAAAGTGGCGGTTCTGGAGCTTATGCCGGTGGCTGAATTGGTTTCAATGGCTCCATAGCCTCCGCCATCCCGGGTAATATCAATATAGTAGCTGGTCGAACCGCCGGTATTCGGGTTGTAAACCCGGATATCAATGCGGTTAACCCCGCTGGAGAGGTATATAGAGCGCGATTGATGATCGTAATAATCCAATGTTTCGCCTTCTACGGTTACCCTGGAGCGGCTGTCCTCCGGAACGGCTGTAACCGTGACGCTGGAGGCGCTGCTGGTAGCCGTGTAGCTGGTTTTGCTCGGATAGAAGGACTGATTCAGGCTTGCTCCGTTGATGTAAAGGCTCGATAAATAGGAACTCCGGTTGTTATATCCGTTCCGGCTGACATCAATATAATAATTCATGTTACCATTCGAAGGGTTGTAAACCTGAATATTGATCCTGGTGGTTCCGCTTCCAATATATATGTCTTGCGATGAAGAACCGTAGCTTACTGTTCTTCCATCTATCGTTACGGTGGAGTTGCTATCTTCAGGAATAGCCGTTACTGTAATGTATGAATTGTAATTATAATTGTTATAGTAATTGTAATCGTAGTCATTTAAATAGGCGGTATAGTAGTTTGTCGTTCTGCTAAATGACGGGCTTAAAGAAGCCCCGCTGATGTACAGGCTGGATAGATAAGCGCTGCTGGTGCCAGCCCGGATCACGTTTATGTTGTAGGTCATGGGACCGCTTGAGCTGGAGACCGTTACCGTTATCTGATTGCTTCCCGGGTTCAGGGAAATCGGCTGTGATACATGACTGCTGCCCAGAGTCTGGTCGTTTACAGTTATGGTTGCGCTGCTGTCTTCAGCCGCCGCCGCTATGGTGGTACTTGCCACGTTCGAATTCACATTGCATGTATAACTGGTCGTGGTTTTTGAAAACGACGGGCTTAAGATACCTCCGCCTACGGAAAGGGTGTAAAGATAAGCGCTGCTGACACCGGCCCGGATTACGTTTATATAATAGGGCTTAGAACCTCCCGCTCCCGAAACAGTTACCCTTATCTGATTGCTTCCCGTATTCAGAGAAATCGGCTGTGATACGTGACTGCTGCCCAGGGTCTGGTCGTTAACCGTTACAGTTGCATTACTGTCTTCAGCCGCCGCCGCTACGGTGATGCTGGCCACATTTGAACTTACGTTGCATGTGTAACTGGTTGTGGTTTTAGAAAAGGACGGGCTTAAATTGCCTCCGCCTACGGAAAGGGTGTATAGATAAGCGCTGCTGGCGCCGGCCCGGATTACATTGATATAGTAGGTCTTAGAACCTCCCGCTCCCGAAACAGTTACCCTTATCTGATTGCTTCCCGTATTCAGAGAAATCGGCCATGATATATAGCTGCTGTCCAGGGTCTGGCCGTTTACGGTTACCGTAGCACTTTTATCTTCTGGAACTGCAGCGATGGTTGTGCTCGCGATGTTGGAATTGACGTTACAGGAATAGCTGGTTGTTGTTTCATTAAATGAAGGGCTTAAACTCCCTCCGCCTACGACAAGGCTGGTCAGGTAAGGGTTAGTAGAATTTCGGTAAATTAAAATACTATACGTGTTTATCGCTCCCCAGGAACCAGATACCCGGACTGTTATCTGAGTATAAGAGCCAGAAGCGATACTTATAGGCTGTGACACCCAGCCATTGCTGCTTGATAAGGATTGTCCATTTACAGTTACGCTGGCAGTTCCGCTTTCGGGAACAGCGGTAACCATAACGCTTGAAGCGGTTGTGGAAGCCGTATAATTGTTGGTGGTTTTACTAAAATGCGGACTCAGTGACACCCCGCTTACATTGAGGGCGGTCAGATAAGAATTACTGATTGATTGCTGGGTTACGGTAATATAATATGTATTGATTGCCCCCGACGATCCAAATACGCGGACCGTTATTTGATTATAGCCAGGCTTGAGACTTATAGGCTCTGACTCCCAGCCTCTACTGCCGGGCAGGGATTGATTATTTACAGTTACGCTGGCAGTTGGGCTTTCAGGAATAGCAGCAACCGTAACGCTTGAAGCGGTTGTAGAAACTGTATAGTTATTGGTAGTTTTACTGAAGGAGGGATTGAGTGAAAGCCCGCTGACGTACAAGTTGGACAGGTTGGTATTGGTGTTTCCGCTCCTTAAGGCTTCAATATAATATTCCTGGTGACTTCCGCCTGCGCTAACCCTTATGGTCACCGTTTTCATGGCTCCGGGACTCATGCTTATGGGCTGGGACGTGTAGTTGTTAGCGCTGGAGACAACACGTCCGTCTACGGTTACGGTAGCGCGCGAATCAGACGGAACAGCGGTTACAGTGAAGCTGGATGATTTTATATCCGCATAATAGTTTTCATTTCCTTGAGTGAGAGTTCCCCCGCTTATGCTCAGGCTGCTCAGATTCAGGCTATATCTGGCAGCTTCGGCCTTTCCACCACATGCACCACCGATAAGCGCCAGGGCCAATATTAATAGAAAGGGAATTCCCTTCAAGCTAATCTTATACATTATCTCACCCTCCTCGTTTGAACGACCCACGTAGAAAAAATCCCTATATTTATCATAACGCTATTATGGAAAATAGTCCCTACTCAATATTGATAATAAAGTCCTATCCAAATGGATAATTTTATTGTCAACCTTTAGTAGCCTAGCGGTTACTTATATATATTCCCGCACATAAAAAAACAGCCCTCTTGTGGCCGAGGGCTGTTTAAAACATTTTTGTTTAATTTGGAAATGTTCAGGGAGTAAATCGCTTCATAATTACAGGTACTGTCTCAGGAAATTGCTGATCATCACACAAGCCTCAGCGCGGGTGGCACTGCTCTGCGGCTCAAAATTATTGCTTTCCGGGTAGCCGGTGATCAAACCGTATTTGACAGCCGTTACCACATACCCTCTGGCCCAGGAGGAAATCCTGGAATCGTCGTTGAAACCGGTCGCTTCATACATATTGGCCTGGGCCTCATTCTGCCTGCCCAGGGCGTTTACCAATACTTCGGCCAGCTTTTCTCGAGTTATGGCCCGGTTAGGGCTGAATATCGACCCCTCTACTGATATAAAGCCTTGTTGATAGGCCTTTTCGACCGGGACAAAGTACCAGGCGCCGGGTGCGACGTCGTCAAAATGCCGGGCATTGGAATCATAGAAAGAAGTCCTGGTTATATTGGTCACTATGGCTGTAATCTCGGCCCTGCTGATGTTGTCATCGGGATGAAATGTCGAGTCGGGATAGCCTTTGACATAGCCCCTGCTCTTCAGGGACATGATGGTGCTATACGCCCAGTAGCTTGACGGAACATCCCAAAAGGACGAACTCGGCGTGGGGGTTGGCGTCCAGATTGGCTCCTGGTAACTGGTGAGCGTAAAGGACGCTGTAGTAACAGAGCTCCACAGATCACTGCTGTCGTCATAGACCGCGGCTTTTATGACCTTGGAACTGCTAACCGTGATCGGCGAAGTGTACCTCCTGGCAGTTGAGCTATTAGTAGGATTGGTCCCGTCAGTAGTATAAAAAGCATCGCCGGTTGAGACTATGTTGCCAATACTGACGGTTTGGCTCCCGTAATAGGTTCCCCCGCTGGGAGTAATGGTTGGAGCGTCTACCGAAGTACTCCCCGCAAGGGTCCTGAAACTTAACGTTGAACCGTACACATGCCCTCCGTTGCGATAGGCATAGGCACGGAAATAGTAATAGGTATTGGGCGTTAAGTTCCTCAAATTGTAGTTAAACGATCCCGAATAGTTACTGTTGCCTACGGTAACGGTCGACCAGGAACTCTCGTTGGTGCTGTAAGAAAAACCGTAACTGGAAACATTATTGTAATAGTAATTATCATAGTAGTTGTTATTGTAGTAGTAATTATCGTAATAGTCGTAATTATAATAATAGTTGCTTATCCGGCCATTCAGGGTTGCCGAATTTGACCCGATCGACGTTGCCGCGTCTGTCTGGACGGTTCTGTTGCTTGAACCTTCGGAATAGTAGACATCAATGTAATAGGTCATCGATGTAGAGCTATCCCGGGAGGTAACTTGAATATCAATTTGATTGTTTCCTTGATATAAATAAATATTCTGTGAATAATAACCATAGGAAACCGTTTGACCTTCCACACTCACCGTAGCTCCGCTATCCTCAGGTGTTGCAGTTACTGTAATACTTGACGTGTTTACAGTAGAGGTATAACTGGTCCGGGTTTTATTAAATGCTTGATCCAGTGATTCGCCACTGATATACAGCCCGGAAAGGTAGGCGCTACCGGAAGGCCGGGCTACAGTTATCGAATAAGCTTTTTGCGTATAACCGTCTTCGGCAGTTACTGCAATATTGATATAGGTGCTTCCCGCACTCAGATAGATCGTCTGTGAAGCAGCTCCACTACTTACGGCCACTCCGTTTACAGTAATAGTAGCAGCGCTATCCGCCGCGCTCGGGACAACATGAACCGAATCAACTGTAGAGTTTACAGAAGCCGTGTAAGCGAGCGTGCCTGATGAAAAGCTCGGGTTCAGGCTGCCGGCACTCAAAGACAGGCCTGCCAGGTCAGCATTATGGCTGGCATAGATACTCGAAGCCACTGACATGCCGCTCCCATCCAGGCTGAGATTTACCATCATCCCGGTTGGGAAGCTCACATTCGATTTATCCAGGTTGGAAACGCCCGCAGCAGCGGCTTGGGCCGTCCAGACTGAAGCACTACATAAGAGCATCAAGACTAGAATTGCGAGAAGGGTAATTCCTTTATGCCTGAGTACATTCATTATCTCACCTCCTTTCCATTGATAAGTTGGAAATACTGATATGTTTTTATGGTAACATCTTAAGAAGCAAATAGTCCCTATTTATAAAAACGTTACTAAAATGAATACGCCCCCTGTTGCTGGCGCTGTCATACTGTTTTCCTTTATCTTAATAAAAAGGCCGATTTCATGTTCAGTTCAATGATCATTAATATAAAACAGCGCGCAAGGTAATCGGGGTATTTTGCTCAAGAAGCAAGATTGGGCCCGGACGGCTCCGCTCCTGGGCTCAAATGTCACGTTATAAACTTTCTCTAAATAATAACCAGTGGCCACATCTATTCCACCAAAAGAAAAGGAAGAAACTTCCCGCCAGTTGATTGGCGGTTCATTCTCCCCTGCCTTATTCACTGAGAGCTCAGACTTTTTAACGCGATGTATATTCGTCAGCAAACATGATTCTGGTGGTCCGACGGTTTTCATCGGTAACCACGCATATCTTACCGTGTCCGGTAAAATACCCCGAGAATATCCGGCCTCCGTTCAACACCGCTTCTTCATTGCGTCTTTTGTCAAGTTCGGGTATATCACCCCAGTCACCAGTCAAATGACGGTTAAACAGCAGCCTAACGACGTCCTTGGTCACGTTGTCATTAATAGCTGGACTCACGATTTTCTTCCCTGACTCGAAAAGCATTATTGTACCTCCGGTATTTCGTCTGACCCCTTAAGCCTCACCATCATCAGGCCTGGAATAGAACTCCTCTTATATATGTGATCGTTAAACTCATCAAAAACATTAACCGGAAGTAAAAATAGAGCCTGGATTTATTTTACTGCAAATATCTTCCCTTTTTATCATTTCGGCCAGTGTAAAAAAGGCACTCTCTATTCTATATTTAGTTCACTGAAATCTTTCAAATAACTTATATTAATGCAGAGTTTTACAATTATCGATAAAATTATTAGTATTTGTTTCTTCAAGGAGGGGGTTACTTGGCCAGACTAGCGAAGAAAAAAGCATTTACAAACTTCCATTCATCGATAAACCTGCCCCTAAATGATGAACCCCTGACCCATCTAAGCGCCGAAGGCTATGCCACGGCCTTTCACCGCAACCCCAATTCAACCGTTATATGCTCTGTGCCCGACGGCCGCTACATAGAAGTAAACGATGCCTGGGTGGAACACTCGGGTTTTCGGCGCGAGGAAGCCATCGGGCGTACCGCCCTGGAACTAAATGTATGGGTAAGCCTCGAAGAGTGGGAAGAGATAATGACCATACTCCGAATCAAAGGCAGCATCAGCAACCGCGAAGTCAGGTTCCGCACCAAAAACGGTACCATTAGGATATGCTTGTTTTCCGCTGACCTCCTGTCTCTGACCCAGGGAACCTACATGCTCAGTGTCCTTCGGGATATTACCCAGCTTAAGCAAACCGACGAAGCCCTGCGTTTGTCCCAGGAAAAATATACCAAAGCCTTTCAAAGCCACCCCGAGCCCATGTCCATCAATACTCTACCGGAAGGGATTTATGTGGAAGTCAACGAAGCCTTTTTGAAAGCCACCGGTTACGCCAGGGGGGAAGTGATGGGACGCAGCGCATTGGAACTCGGGATCTGGGTGAATAATGTGGAACGTCAATACTGGGTCGCTCGGGTAAGGGCGCATAACTATACGATGCGAGGGGAAGAAATTCGTTTCCGCATGAAAAACGGCGACATACGCACCTTTATCTTCTCAACTGAAATGATCAATATGGGCGGCACTCCGCATATGCTTTGGTCTGTTCAGGACATCACCGAACGCAAAACTATGGAGGAAGCCCTGCGTCTTTCCGAGAATAAATTTTCCCGGGCATTTAATATCAGCCCCGTTCCCATGTCGATTACAACTCTGGCTGAGGGCCGGTTTGTAGCCGTAAATGAGGCTTTATGCCGGGTAGTCGGCTATACCCGGGAAGAAATACTGAACCGAACCTCTCTCGAAATGGGCGTCTGGGACAATAAAGCTTTCAGAAAACCTTTAGAGGATAAGATATCTCAAAAACAACCTGTCCGGGAAATGGATTTATTCTTTCGCAAAAAAGACGGCGAAGAACGGATAGGCCTGCTCTCCGCAGAAGCAATAGAAATAAATGGTGAAGCCTGCATTTTGAGCACGGTTCAAGATGTAACCGAACGGCGCACGGCGGAGAATGAAATTCGCTATTTGAGTACCCATGATCCCCTTACCTGCCTTTACAACCGGGCCTATTTTGAAAAACAACTGAAAGCTTTAAATAAGTTAAAACAGCTCCCGATAAGCGTCATAATCGGGGACATCAACGGCCTGAAAATGGTGAATGACGCCCTGGGGCACGAACAGGGGGACCGCCTATTAAAAGCGGTAGCCGGCATAATGGACCAATCATGCCGCTCTACGGATCTTGTCGCACGCTGGGGTGGTGATGAGTTCATCATCCTTTTAACCAATTGCAGCCATGAAGCCGCTTGCCGCATGATGGAGCAAATTAAAGCGGACTGTCATCTTCAGCACAACCTGCCGGTGGAAACCAGCATCTCGCTAGGTATGGCCACTATGAACCATGAATCACAGGATATCCAAAGCATAATTATTGAAGCCGAGGACAAAATGTTCCGGAGAAAACTGCTGGAAAACAAGAGCGCCCGCAGCGCCTTCATTATCTCCCTGGAGAAAACCCTGTGGACCAGAAGCCATGAGACCCGGGAACATTGCCAGCGCCTGCAGGACATGGCTCTGGCTATCGGTCGGGGCATGCACCTGCCCAACAGTGAGCTGGACAATCTAAAGCTGCTGGCCTCCCTGCACGACATTGGTAAAATCGCGGTTCCCAACAATATCCTGGATAAGCCCGGAAAATTGAGTCAGGAAGAATGGGAAACCATCCGTAAACATCCGGAAATCGGCTACCGCATCGCCGTAAGTTCACCGGAAATGGCCCCTATTGCTGAAGCTATTCTCCACCATCACGAGCGCTGGGATGGCAGTGGATACCCCCTGGGCTTTAAGGGCGAAGAGATTCCCCTTTTGTCCCGCATAATATCCATCGCCGACGCCTACGATGTAATGGTCAACGGCCGCCTCTACCAGACTGCTATTGACCCTCAAAAAGCCTGGGAGGAGATCGAACGCTGCGCCGGAACCCAATTTGACCCGATGCTGGTAGCCCGGGCAATTAAGCTTTTTACCCAACCTGCCGGTACTACGTAGGAACAGACCGGGCATAATATCGAACAGCGCACTCCCATAGAGAAACCGCAGGTGCATACCGGATAAAAAAACATATACGAATGTTGTACTAGGGATCAGACCTCATGGCTCCGCTTGGTAAAAATTATTATGGAAAGAGCCAATCCCAGGACAAAAGAAAATCCTGCAATGGCAGCCACCCAGGAGTCGTCTTTTATCAGGGGGACGCTCCCCCACCATCCGACCAATAAAAAGAGTATAGGTAGAACTGCTCCGAAAACAGCTCTGCTTATCGTTTTCTCCATCATCAGTCTCACATTCCTTTCGGTCCTTTTATTATTTAATACACAAACCAGGGCTTAAACCTGACACGAATACGATTTTGAAAGGGGCGCTCCGTTTTTCCGGATTGACTTTTAAAAGCCCCGCATATATACTGTATATATTGCATATGCACAGTATATATGCTATATACTTTAATCGGGGGTTTGAATAGTTGCGCATTATTCTCTCCAACGCATCACCTGATCCCATATATGAACAGATCAGGCAGCAGATACAGGGCCATATCTTAAAGGGAGATCTGCAGTCAGGGGATGCTTTGCCTTCTATCCGCAGCCTGGCCCAGCAGCTCCAGATCAGCGTCATAACCACGAAACGGGCCTATGATGAACTGGAGCGGGATGGCTTTATCGAAACGGTTTCGGGAAAGGGCTCGTTTGTGGCCGAACAGAATCCGGAACTGCTGCGTGAAAAGCGCATGAGTCTTATCGAAAGCCGCCTGGCTGAAATTGTCAAGGAAAGCGCTCTGCTCGGTTTGGGTTTAGAGGAGCTGCAGCAGATGCTGGAGCTCTTGTATAAGGAGGTTTAGAAGTGGATTCGATCCTAAAGGTTGAGGGGCTTTGCCGGTCCTTCGGCGAGTTCCAATTAAAAGATGTATCTTTCAGCCTGCCCCGCGGCTATATCATGGGCTTTATCGGTCCCAACGGGGCGGGTAAAACCACCACTATTAAATTGATCATGAACCTCGTCAACCGCGAACGGGGTAAAATATCCATATTCGGCCGGGATAACATTAAGAATGAAAAGGAAGTCAAGCAGCGGATCGGTTTTGTCTATGACGAGAACCATTATTATGATTTCTTAAGCCTTCAGGAGATGAAAAACATCATCGCCCCCTTTTACCGCGATTGGGATGAAGCTCTGTACCAGCGCTACCTCAAGATATTTGAGCTGCCCGCCCGGAAAAAGATTAAAGACCTTTCCCGGGGCATGAAGATGAAGTTCTCCCTGGCCCTGGCTCTTTCCCATCGAGCTGAATTGATTATCATGGATGAGCCCACTTCGGGTTTGGACCCGGTGTTTCGTTCTGAACTGCTGGAGATCCTGCAGAATGAAATACAGGATGAAAACCGGGGGATTCTTTTCTCCTCTCATATTACCTCCGATCTGGAGCGGATCGCCGATTACATCTGCTTCATAAATAATGGGCAAATAGTGTTCTCCCAGACCTGCGATGAGCTGAGGGAAAAGTATCTGCTGGTCAAGGGTCCTTTGGATCTCTTGGATGAACCTGCCCGGCAGCTCATGCTGAATATAAAAGAGAACGACTTCGGTTTTGAAGGGCTCTCTGATCAGCCGGAAAGGATAAGGCGCCTGCTGGGTAATCAAGCCCTGTACGAGAGCCCCAGCCTGGATCAGATAGTACTCTATACGGTGAGGAGGGATAGGCATGTGGCCCTTAATTAAAAAGGAATTGATCGTACAGAAAAAGCTGCTCCTGTTTGGCCTGTTTTACGCGGCATTTCTCTTTTTCGTACTTTCCAATCCGGTTTTCCGGGAATTCAACTACAGCATGGCCGCCTCCGGCATTGCCTATATAACCCTTATAGGCGTGGCCCAGGCGGAATATAAGAACAACAGCGATATCATTATCAACAGCCTGCCCCTAACCCGCCGGGTGGTGGTGGCTGCCAAGTACCTGTCGATACTGGCTTTTACTATAATAGCCCTGCTCCTGGTAGGTGCGGTCGGCCTGATTTTTCACTTCCTGCTGCCGGTTCTAAACCATCGTTTACTCAACACCTTCGACATTATCACAACCACTGTATCAATCACCTTGCTGGCCGCCGTTTCCCTGCCCATCTATTTTAAAACCAGCGCGCAATGGACGCGGGTAGTCAATGTGGTAATTTTCTTGATAATCTTTTTCGCGCCTGCCCAGCTGATCGGCTATCTGGCTCAAAACGGCCAGGACCCCTGGGTCGGGAGTCTGGTCGGGTTGGCTGGGAACCAGAACTGGCTGTTAAGCCTGACCGGGCTCGCAGTTTTGATGGTAATTCTTTTTATTTCATACTTCATATCCCTTCGCATCTATTTAAACAAAGATTTTTAAGGCTTACTTTAATAATTCCAATCACGCCTGACCCTGGGATGCAACCAGTGTCGGGCTTTGCTTTGTTTAAGGATATGTATACCGCATTTCGATACCTCATATAAGGTATAATATTTATCATGCTAATACCGCTTCCGGAGGTTCAATTAACACAATGCATCAATCTCATCCCAAACCCGAAAGTATTGCCTCGCTCCTACAAGACCTCGAAGATATTGTATGCTATTATACTCCCGATGGGATCATTACCTACTTTAACCCGGCCTTCAGCAAGCGGGGGGGCTTTCAAATAGGTGAGGCTCCTTTAATCAATCTTGGCTGCGGGGACATCCAGTTCAAGCACCTGCTGGAGCGATCAATTCATGATATAAGCTGTCAGGAGCCGGTGCTGGAATACGAAAGCCAGGCAGTGGGAAAAGACGGCCAGACCCAGTGGTATCGCTGGAAGGTGCGGGCTGTATACGATAAAAAGGGCCAGGTGGAAGAGTATCAGGCCATCGGCCGGGAAATAAGCTGCGAAAAGAAATATGCCCAGCTCCTGGAGAGCTACCAGGAAGTGCTGAAAACCGCTTCATCTGATGACAGCAGCCGGGTGGTAAAAAGTAAATGGCGCTCTTCGGATGACGTCGGTCCCAACCCCTTTCGCCGCTTGACAGACACCACTCCGGCCTGTATTTTCATAATTCAAGACGGACATTACCGCTATGCCAACAACTTCTTCACCTATACCATGGGATATACAATGGAAGAACTAATGAAGATAAACTGCCTGGATCTGATTCATCCTGACTACCGCGACCAGCTTAACGAAGAACTGGACAACCTTATTTCCGGGTGTAAACCCATGTTTCGGCATGATATCATGGCTCTTCCCCGAAGCGGTTCACTGCTCTGGCTGGACGTTGCCGCCAGCGTCTTTCAGTGGGAGGGAAAACCCGCCATACTGGGTGCCGCCTACGACGTCACCCACCGCATGGAACTGCAGGCCGCCCTGATGCAGAGTGAATACAACTTCCGGCAGTTGGCAGACGCCGCTCCTAATTTGATATTTGTACTGGGCAAAACCAGGCTTATATATGTAAACAAAGCCTTTATCGAAACAACCGGCTACAGTGAAGAGAAATGCCTGAGTATGGAATCCTGGGAATTCTTTCATCCCCAGCATTGGGATATGATCCATGAGATGAAACAGGCCCGCCAAAATGGAGCCGCCTTGAATGGTCGTTTCCAGACCCGCATGATGCCCCAGGACAAACGTGAAGCCTGGGCCGATTTTTCATTGAGCACGATTACCTTCAGCGGACAGCCTGCTACTCTAGGAGTAGCCATAGATATAACCGAGCAGAAAATGGCCCAGCTTCAGGTAGAGTATTTAAGCTATCACGATAAACTTACCGGGCTGTACAACCGGGCTTATATGGATGAAAAGGTTAAACAAATGGACGGATCCCGTGATCTCCCCTTGAGCATCATAATGGGCGATGTGAACGGCTTAAAAATGGTTAATGACGCTTTTGGACACTCTTCCGGCGACCTCATGCTGCAAAAGGTGGCCCGGATTTTATCCGCCAACTGCCGCAAAAGCGACCTGATTGCCCGCTGGGGAGGAGATGAATTCGTCATTATGCTCCCCAACAGTACGGAAGAAACCGCCCGCCGGATCTGCGCCAAGGTATATCAGGCCTGCACCCAGCTAAAGGAATTTCCGGTTCAGGTTAGCATCGCCCTGGGGATCTCAACCAAAACCCTGCCCGAGCAAAGCCTGGAAGATCTGTTCAAAGAGGCGGAAGACCTCATGTACCGCAACAAAATGCTGGAAAACCGCAGCGCCCGAAGTTCGTTTTTAAATTCCCTGGAGCAAACCCTGTGGGTAAGGAGTCATGAAACCCAGGAACACACCGTTCGCCTGCGCCATCTGGTTATAGCCCTGGGACAATTCCTGGGATTGACGCCCGATCTTATGAATAATTTAACTTTGCTGGCCGCCCTTCATGATATCGGCAAAATCGCCATCCCCAACAATATTCTCGACAAGGATGAACCACTAACCCCGGAAGAATGGGAGATAATGAAAAAGCACCCGGAAATCGGGTACCGCATTGCCCTGGCCAATCCCGAATTAGCCCATATTGCCGAAGCCATCCTGCACCACCACGAACGCTGGGACGGCCAGGGCTACCCGCTGGGCGCCAAAGGCCAGGAGATACCCCTCATATCGAGGATCCTGGCCATAGCCGATTCATATGATGTTATGATAAGCGGCCGGCCCTACCAGCCGGGTTTCTCCCAGGAGGAAGCCCTGCAAGAGATCATAAGCTGCGCCGGCACCCAATTTGACCCGGAACTGACCCTGATCTTCATCGATCTTATCAGAAGCCGGGGACAAAAAATCCTCCCCTATTAACCCCCGGAGCAGGGGGAACGTCCGAGACCACTGTTCCGTTATTTTGCTATTAAAATGATGATCGCCGGTGCCGGTTTTACTTCAATGAAACGAAGACCGAAAAGTCAAGCCACTCGATCCGCGGCTGACCGTCGCCGCCCTCCTCACTTCCGCTGATATTGGTGAACAGCAGCATGATTTTCACAGTTTCATTTTCATCCACATAAGTCATGTCTTTGTTTCCCAAAACATTTTGCCCGATATGGGCAGAATGAATAGCCAGGGCGGCAGATGACAATTCCTTTTGATATAAAGCCTGGCCATCTCTGGATAAGGTGAGGATAGTAGAACCCGGATCATAGGTCAAAATCAATTCTCCCGGTCTGGCCGCCGGCTTTTGGACTGTTCCCCGGACCATCGGCAGGCTATAGTCGTAACCCCTTATATCCTGCATTTCGTTGTTTTCCATATCGATATTATGGGAAAAATGCGTATCCCGGCCCATAGCCAGGCTGAAGCCAAAGATTTCATTCATTTTATTCATCTTGAAGTCGGCCGGAAGATATTTGACATCCGTTAAATTGTGGCTGTTTTGAAAGTACTGCAAGATGGAGCTCAAGGTTCGCTGATCCGCCGTAGAGACCTGTTGGGAAGGCACGATTTTTCCATCCACCAGCATGTGGTTTTGCAGCAGAATCCGTTCAAAACGGGCGTTCTGGCTGTATTTGGAGACTGCATAACAGCTCCAGGGGCCGCTTACCACCAGCACTGCGATCACCGCCGCTGAAATTACCATCCCTATATTCATCCGCTTTCTTATTAGTGCACAGTAGAGCATGCATCCGCTCGACCAGACTCCCCCGGCCAAAACCAGGTAGCGGTTTTCAGTAACGCCGTAAGCCTCAATGCGGATGCCCATGGCCACAAACATCATTATCAAAAGAGGCAGAATCAACCGGGGTAAATATATCTCGAACCAGTGCGTCCAGGTGTTTTTATCTTTCATTTGATAGAGGAAAAAGACCACCGCCAGGCTGATAAACGAGTACCAGAGGACCAGGTTGGACACCATGCCGGCCGGCCAGATGCGGGTGACCAGAATCTTGATGAAATAAACATAGAGAATCCCAGTGTAAACCGCCAGCAGGGGCATTACAATATAGAGCAGCAATACCCGCAGGAACGTGGGGTAATCTTCTACGCTCAGTTCTTCGCCATAGGCCGGGACGCCGGCTAAAAAGTAAGTCGGGGCAAAAACGCCCGCGCTCATCAGCCACAGATCAAAATAAACCTCTTCAGAAATGCCCGCGGCAAAGAGCGTATTTATGGTAAACAATATGGCGGCCAGGCCGGCGAACAGGATAAGGGCGTAAAAATAGGTGGCGATAAAACCGGTGAACAGTTTTATCACATACATCTCAAATCCTTCCTTGCGCCACAGGTAGGGTATGGCCAGGAACAGCAAATAGAGCGCCGCGCTGATCCCGACATACCTGGAAACCGACACCATGTCCAGTTTGGTGAGCAGGAAACTGTAATACATGAACAGGGCCAGAGCGGCTGCACCATAAGACGGGACCAGCATCTTTCTTGACAGGGTCCCCCTTTCCCAAAGCATTTTAAGGCCCAGGGCCAGGGGGACTCCCAGGGCCAGCGCCATAGCCGAGCGCACCAGGGCGCTGTTGCTGGGCACCGAATGATGGTTGATGTATATCAAAAGCACTACCACAGAAAAAACCAGCAACAGGGCCTCCGGGAATCTTTTCAAGCTGCCCGCCAGCCTGGCTATAAGATTTTTCAGATAATCCTTGATCTTCTCTCTCATGGCGCACCTCTCATTCAAAACTCCGGTTTCCTATTTTTCAATACGAAAATGCATGCCCGTTTCTTGCAATCCCACCCCGCATAATGTTCTGCCGCCTGTATACCAGGACAAGGGCGGTCATTTCCGATATGATATATATTGTAGACAAACCCGGCCAAAGCCTTTAAAAAACTGGCGGGGCGCCGGTAAAAATTGGGGATGGCACACTATTGGGGAGGGTAATTGATGGAAGACCACGTAGTTTATATCGATCTCGATGTCCTGGAAAGCTTTATGGCCGATGTATTTAAGGGCGCAGGCGTTCCCGAAGAGGACGCCCAAATATGCGCCAACGTCCTCATCACGGCCGACAAGCTGGGAATTGAATCACATGGTATCGGGCGCTTGAAGCCCATCTACTATGATCGCATAAAGCTGGGGATTTTAAACCCGGTTACCGAGTTTGAAGTGGTACGGGAAGGGCCGACCACCGCCGTTATAGACGGGCACGACGGAATGGGCCATGTCATCGCCTCCCGCTCCATGCGGATGGCCATAGAAAAGGCTAAAAAATTCGGGTTGGGAATGGTGGCGGCGCGCAACTCATCGCATTACGGCATAGCCGGCTACTACGCCCTGATGGCTACGGGTGCGGGAATGATCGGCATCACCGGCACCAACGCCCGGCCCTCGGTGGCCCCCACCTTCGGCGTGGAAAACATGCTGGGTACCAACCCCCTGACCTTTGGCATACCGACTGATGAGGAATTTCCCTTTTTGCTGGACTGCGCCTCATCGGTATCGCAGCGCGGGAAAATTGAAGTCTACGACCGCTTGGACAAGGATATCCCTCCCGGCTGGGTCATAGATGTGGACGGCAACACCCGCACCGATACCAAACAGATTCTGCTCGATCTGGTGTCCGGCAACGCCGCTCTGACCCCCCTGGGCGGGCTGGGCGAGGAAAACGCAGGTTACAAGGGATACGGCTATTCCGCCGTCGTTGAAATACTATCCGCCGCCCTGCAAAGCGGTCCTTTTATGAAAGCCCTGAGCGGTTATGATCCCCAGGGAAAACCACGCCCCTACAGCCTGGGCCATTTTTTCATCGCCATAAATGTAGAAGCCTTTACCGAGCTTGCCGAATTCCAAAAAACAAGCGGCGAGATATTGCGCAGCCTGCGTCAATCCCGCAAAGCGCCGGAGCAGGAGCGGATTTACACGGCCGGCGAAAAAGAATACCTGGCTTCCCTCGGTATACGTGAAAAGGGGGTTCCCGTTAACCGGGTCCTGCAGGAGCAGATTGCGCAAATGATTCGGGAGTTGGGCATTACCGGCTACGACTTTGCTTTTTAGAAGTTCTGGTGTGAATGGGGCATAAGCCTTCATTAAATAGTTCTTTTAAACAATTTTCCTACCCGGCAGCCAGGAGGCAAGTTTAGCCCGCACCTCGTTCATCTGTTGCTCGGTAGGAGGTTGAGCCTGAGGCAGCGGATATTCAATCCCCAGCCGGGACCATTTGTAGACCCCCAGGGCATGGTAAGGCAAGAGCTCCAGCCTCTGCACATTGGGCATGCCGGCAATCCAAGCGGCCAGTTCCTGCAGCTCGCTCGCGTCATCGGTAATTCCCGGGATAATCACATAGCGCACCCACACCGGTTTTTCGATTTGAGTTAAATAGCGGGCCAGACGAAAAGTTCGCTCCGGGCTCTGTCCGCTCATCTCCTGGAAACGCGCCGGACGGATGGATTTTATCGATAAGAGAATCAAGTCGGTCAGATTTATCAGCCCTTTGACTCTTTCCACACTGGCAAAACCACTGGTGTCGATGAGTTTGTGCACCTTAATTGCCGCCAGGCGGCGGAATAAAACTTCCAGGAAATCGGCCTGGAGAAGCGGCTCCCCGCCGCTTACGCTCACCCCACCGGACGCTTGTATATAGGGAAGATACTTCCCGATATCGTTGAACAGCCAGTCAACGTTTACCAGCCGCCCCCTGCTTATATACCAGGTGTCGGGATTGTGGCAAAACCGGCAGCGCATCGGGCAGCCCTGCATGAAGATCACGTAGCGCAGCCCGGGTCCCTCCAGGGTTCCCATGGTTTCTATGGAATGGATGTAGGCTTCGGTCTGCATGGTACTTCCCCATTTTTATAGGCTGGAATGGAAGGTGCGGTTGATGACGTCCATCTGCTGTTCGCGGTTCAACTTGATAAAATTAACCGCGTAGCCGGAAACGCGTATGGTAAGTTGAGGGTATTTTTCCGGATGCTCCATGGCATCCATGAGCACCGAGCGTTCCAGGACGTTTACATTGATGTGGTGACCGCCCTTGGCAAAGAAACCGTCCAGGATCGCAACCAGGTTGTGGCTCCGGTCCTCTTCCTCTCTCCCCAGGCTCCCGGGCACAACGGTAAAAGTGTAGGAAATGCCGTCCAGGGCGTGCCGATAAGGCAGTTGCACCACCGAGTTCAACGCCGCCAGGGCTCCCCGCCGGTCCCGTCCGTGCATGGGATTGGCGCCCGGGGCGAAGGGCTCGCCGGCCTTGCGTCCGTCCGGGGTGCTGCCCGTTTTCTTTCCGTAAACGACATTGGAGGTTATGGTGAGGATGGACATAGTAGGCTCGGCGTTGCGGTATAGAGGGTATTTGGTTAAAAGATTCATGAAGGTTTTCTGCACTGCCACGGCCAGTTCGTCCACCCGGGGATCGTCATTGCCAAAAGCCGGGTATTCCCCCTCTATCTCAAAATCAACCGCCAGGCCGGCCTGGTTGCGTATGGCCTTGACCCTGGCGAATTTCACCGCCGACAACGAATCGGCCACCACTGACAGGCCGGCAATGCCAAAGGCCATGGTACGAAATATATGCAGATCGTGCAGGGCGAATTGCAGTCGCTCATAGGCGTATTTATCATGCATATAGTGAATGATGTTCATGGTCTTGATGTAGGTCTTGGCCAGCCACTCCAAAACCTGGAGGTAGTTGTTCCACAGGGTTTCATAATCCAGGTAATCCGAGCTTATGGAATTGACTCCCTTGACTACCTGCAAGCCGGACAGCTCATCAACCCCTCCGTTGATGGCATATAGCAGAGCTTTGGCCAGATTGGCCCGGGCGCCGAAGAACTGCATCTGCTTACCCACCCGCATGGCCGATATGCAGCAGGCGATGGCGTAGTCGTCTCCCCAGTAAGGCCGCATCAGGTCGTCGTTTTCATATTGGATGGAGCTGGAGGAGATGGATATTTTACTGCAAAATTCTTTAAATCCTTTCGGCAGGTTGACCGACCAGAGTACGGTCAGGTTGGGTTCCGGGGCCGGCCCCATATTGTTTAAGGTTTGCAGGAAGCGGAACGAGGTACGGGTAACCAGGGTGCGCCCGTCAATTCCCATGCCACCCAGGGCTTCCGTACACCAGACCGGATCCCCGGAGAACAACTCGTTGTATTCAGCGGTGCGCAGAAAGCGGATTACCCGCAGTTTGGCCACCAGCTGGTCGACCAGCTCCTGGGCGGCCTCCTCGCTGAGGTCCTGCCTGGCCAAATCACGTTCAATATATATGTCAAGAAAAGTGGATACCCGTCCCAGGCTCATAGCCGCGCCGTTCTGTTCCTTGATCGCCCCCAGGTAGGCGAAATAGGTAAACTGAACCGCTTCCCGGGCATTGCGGGCCGGTTTGCTTATATCAAAGCCATAGGCGTCCGCCATTTCCGCCAGTTCCAGAAGAGATCGGATTTGCTCGGATAGCTCCTCCCGCTGCCGGATGGTTTCGTCCAGCATCTGATCGGTGTCCAGATGCTGCAACTGCCTTTTTTTGTCCTCTATCAAGAAGTCAATGCCGTACAGGGCCACCCGGCGATAGTCCCCTATTATTCTTCCCCGCCCGTAGGCGTCGGGCAGGCCGGTAATGATGCCGGCGCTTCGGGCTGCGCGAATTTCCGGGGTATATGCGTCAAATACCCCCTGATTGTGGGTCTTGCGGTAATGGGTAAAGATGAGTTCTATCTCGGGATCTACTGTATAACCGTGCGAATCCAGAGCGGAGCGTATCATGTTGACTCCTCCCGCCGGCATGATGGCCCGCTTCAAGGGCTGGTCGGTCTGCAGTCCCACGATCAACTCCCAATCTCTATCGATATAACCGGGCCCATGGGCGGTTATCGAAGCCACGGTATGGGTGTCCACATTATATACCCCGCCCCGCTCGTGCTCTTCCCACAACAACTCGCGGGTCTTGTTCCACAGCGTTCTGGTGCGCTGGGAAGGGCCTTTCAGAAAATCCCCGTTTCCACTGTAAGGGATATAATTACGCTGGATAAAATCCCGCACATCCACCTCTTCACACCAGGGCCCTGTCTTAAATCCCGACCAGCCTGGATCCTGCACCTCGGTTCCCCCTTTTCCATTGACCCATTATCCCAAGTATTATGGCTGATCGGCCCGCTTATTATTCAGGCAAACAATGCGTTCGGGGGGAATCGCTGTTATTCATCCTTAACAAAAACCACTTTGCCGCTGTCTATTCTTACCATAAGCACCGGCTCAATGGTCTGGAATAGGATCTGCCCCTTCTTATTGACTATCATCATTTTGCATGATGCTGTACTGGCCCGGTCAAAAATCGCCACCAGGTAGTCCTGCTGAATTTCCAGGCTTTTTACGATGCCCCCCGGGTTGATGGGATCCCTTTCCCCCAATCTGAAAAGCTGGTCATCATGCTCCAAAGACACATAATACACCTGACCGTCCAGGACCGCATAATCGCTTACCCGGATGGTACCCGTCAGCTTCTCGGCCTTGCCGCCGGCAACCGGCACCCGGTATAAATACCCGTTTTCGCTCCATTCTGTTGCGTCCCCGTTCTTTTCCAGGTAATAGTCCTTAAAATATATGAAATCCCCGTCAATGATAAAATCAGAGGCAGGCGTCTCGCACACTCGGACGGTTTGATCAGTTTTGATGTTCACCCGGTAAATGCCGGTCGTAGCTCCGGGCTCCCGGCGCCGGTCACAGGCCAGCAGGTAAATATCGTCACCGATCATATCCAGGTCGTCACTGCGGCTTCCCCCGGCACTGTTGCCCAGATAGGTCCATCGCCAGCCATAGAGGTATCCGGGGGCGCCCGCTTCCCTGAAATCTTCGCCCGCCGACTGCCGGATATACAGGTTATAGCCGCCGGGCGGCACCCCCTGGTTGATTACAACGGTAAACTCCCCGAACTCCCGAGCATACGCGTAGGAAAAACCGTAATTCAATTCCTGACAGCTGCCATCATCCCGCAGCCAGATGCGATAGTCCGATCCCATGGTGGCTCCGCCGGTATGGTAATACAGCATGGATTTTCCAGCTTCTGTTTTCAGGCTAGCCAAAACGTAATCGGCGCCGGCCATATCGTTCAGGGGAAGCTGGTAAACCGCCCGGGCGCTGGATGGATCGTCCAGCGGGGCCTGGTATATCTTGCCCTCTGCTCCTTCGTAGTAATAAAAACGGTTCGTTACGGTAAAAGCCCCTTTTTCTCCATGGGCTCTGGTCACGATAGGCAGCGTGATCTGCCCGGCCGCGGTCTCGCGGCCCTCTGCGGTCTTGATCAGCAGCCCCTGGGACGGGTCAAAGGCATAGGTCCACCCGAATTCGTCGACGGCGAACCGCCAGGTGAGGGGAAAATAGGTAATATCTCTGAATACCAGGAAGGGATAGGGTTCCTTTCCGTTGTCAATCGGCCGGCCGTTGACCCTGATTTCCCCTTCGGCCAGCCTGGCTGTGTAAGAGGCTCTGTTTTTCGTATGGGACGGATATTTATGATAATCCCAGTGAACTCCGGACCTGACGATTTCCAATCCCCGGTCGGCGCTCCATACGCTCTCCAACCCCAAAAATCTGCAATCATAGTAGGTCATCGGAGCATAGGTTATGTCCTGGTAGACGATCCAGGGGTATTGACTATCGCTGTTTTCAACGGCTACCTCATTGACGGTTAACGGGAAGGCGGGGATCGTGACGGTTACAGTGCGGGAAGCGGCGGCCGGATAGCCGTGCGGCAACATAAAGCCAGCCAGCATGGCCACGGCCATCAGCCATCCTCTGAATCGTCTGCCCATAAAAACATCCCCCTTGCCGCTGCCCGGCCCATCATTCGTAGCTGTGCAAATGATCTCGGAATACCTGGAGCAATCCATCGGTTTCGTCTATAAAGTACGGCCGGGCCCTATTCCCCTGGGCGTCAAAATCGCAGCCGTCCCACCAGATAGCCACTTTAATGCGCGGGTAGCGGTCCATACCGTTAAACATGTCGGCCACCCACTGCTCCTTGCTTCCGCCCACACTGCTGCTGGAAAATTCGGTAATCATCATCGGCTTGTCATATAAGGCCAGGGCCTTTTGATACAACGGGTCATAGATTTCCTGGAAGCTGCGCCATTTTTCCCCGCTGTAATAAGTGCCGGTATTATACCCGGTCAGGCCAATGACATCCACATATTTGTCTCCGGGATAATACATGATCTCATGATTCCACTTGAAATCGGGGAAAGATTTCTCATTGGGATTCCAAACCCAAATGACATTGTCGGCGCCGGCCGCTTCAAAAATACTATACAGGTATTTGTACAGGCTTTTGAATATTTCCGTATCCCGGGAAGTATGATAAGCGGAATAAGGGCACCAGTCTCCATTCATCTCATTAAACGGCCTGAAGAGCACGGGATGTCCGAAAGCCGCCACGTCTTGCGCGTAAGCCTGCAAAAAGGCGTCATACTTACCGTCTAATAGGTCATAGATCCTATTGCTTTGGCCATCGCCCGCAGCCTTGGTCTGCAAGGTCAGCTCCACAATTTTCCCGTGCTGATAGGCATTGCGCAGGGCCCGCCCCACATACGGATCGTATTCATCTTTAACATGCGTATAGAGCAATACAAAAGGAAACTCGTAATCCAGCTTTTGCTCCAACGCCTGCAATTCCTCCATGCTCATTGGCGCTGAAGGCTCAAAGATTCCCCAGCTCAGGCTGCTGTCCGCGGAGAAATATTTTTGGAACATGGCTTGTGTCTCGGCATTCCATTTCTTTTTTTCAATATGTTTAAGCTGCGTCAGGCCGGTATTTTTTTGAGGGGCAAAGGTGTAAAAGCTCTGGATAATATCCATATACCCCCCGCATTCTTCCAGGGGCAGGTCCGCCTTAAAGAAAAAAGTATACACCGCGTCCTCCCCCATGATATCCACACAAGCGTAATAATTTTTGTCGTTGTCGATCTTGGCCAATTTATCTCTGCACCACTCCACCACATTCACTTGCATCCCGTTCCACGTGAACGTATGCGCATATACCTGCTGGTGGTCCGCCCTGCCGAATAAAGATTTATTGGAATAATGGATATAGTCGTTGGCTGACACCCCTTTATCGAGGGTCTCTTTGTATATCTCTATTCTTCTGTGCTCATCTTCAAGGACCGATCTGACTCCCGGGGCACTCATATCGAGGACTTTCATTTCTTTGGGGATAGAAATTCCATATCCGTCTACGTAATTCACAAACCTGTTTTCAGTACGGCTGATCTCTTGTACTGCATAGATTCCCAAAGCAGACGCCGTCAGCACATGAAAGCCCAGCGTATTATAAAAGTCCGGGTATGCCGTTGTAGGAGGCGCGGAACCCGGTCCGGGGTCGTTATGAAATAGGCTGATGCGGCCTGCTCCGGAAAGCATCAAGCCCAATACCAGTATGATCATGATGGCCCGCACAGCTTTTTGCGACATCCGAAACTACCTTTCTTTCACATTCGAAGTTGTATCTGTTTCCGCTTGCTTTTCTAATTGCGTTAGGTCTACCAGCACCACTTGCGCCGCACTGCCCTGATGGGCCGGGGACTCCACTTTTTCGTTCATACCGTCAGCGCCCCGGGTTTCATCGGGCGTCTCCCCGTTTGATGGATGGCTTGGCGCCGGAACGCCTTCAGGCTGGCCGCTGTTTCCACGATCCGGCGCGGCCGAGGCTTCCGCGCTGTCCGGTCCGGTTACATCAGCATCCTGGAGCCCGGAGTTCACTTCGCTTGCTGCGCTTACATGAGACCCTGCCGGGGATCCGGGCAGTAAAGACTCCGTATTGCCGAGGGCGACGCCAAATCCTGCCATCATCCCCAGGGCTACGATCAGGGCCAACACCGCAATTCCCCGTCTTTTGGGCCTCGCATCAAATATGCCTTTTAATCTCGACTCAAGCGCCTCTTTGCTGCTTTTGATGCAGGTGGAAAAAACCGGTCCTTGATGGTCGTTATTCCGTACAGCCAGGTTGAGAATGATATTGCCGTAGTATTTCCTGGCCGCCAGGTCGGCCCCCCGCAAGACCTGGTTGTCGCAGGATAATTCCAAGTCTCGGTTGGCTTCCCTGACCAGAAGGTGAACCGCCGGGTTAAACCAATGCACGGCGGCAGCCAGCATAAAGCCCAGCTTATACCAGATATCGTGACGCTTGAAATGAACCAGCTCGTGGGTCAAAATCAATTGCAATTCCCTACCGGCGTATTCTTCCGAAGGCAGTAGCAAGACCGGCCGCAAAAGCCCCACGATCATTGGGCCGGGCGCTTTTTTGCTGATCCTTACCGGTATCTCACGGCGTATGCCGAGTTCCGACCGCAGTTGGATCAATAGCCTGTCAATCTCGCTGCGGGCCGGCTTCCTGCTCCACCGTAAAACATCCCGGCGGAATATCATGTAACCGGATATTTTATAAGCCAGATAGGACAATATCCCGGCCAGGTAAAGGATCCCTAAAATCTGTCCCGGACTGATGGCGGCAGCGGGCGGAAGGGCTGTATGTATCAGCGGCACGGGGCTGCCGGCGGCGGGCGGTCCAGGTGTAAAGGCAGCCGGGATTTCAATCGCCACCGGGGCCGGACTGATCCATGAAACCGGCAGCAGCAGCCTGATGGCAATGGCCGTCCACATGGCGTACCGCCACCGGGCGGAATAATATTTTTGGAGCACCCGGCTAAGCAGCAGCAAGATCAAAATTAAAGGCGTAATGCCGATGCTGAGGGCCAGGACGTCGTACAAAAAACTCATGGCTTCGCAACCTCGTTCACATATTTCCTTAATTCTTCCAAGTCTTTCTCATCAATCGCGTCTCCATCGTATAGAGCCGCCACCAGGCTTTTCAGGGAACTTTTGTGCATGCGTTCCAGGAAGGATTTGCTTTCTTTTTTTAAATAGTCGTTTTCATCGATCAGGGGCTTATAATAATTAAACCGCCCCTGCTTGGATGTATCCAGGAAGCCCCTGTCCACCAGCCGGGAAAGGAAATTTAAGACCGTGGTATTCGCCCAGCTTTTTTCCCCGGCGAGTTTATCCATAATATAAGCCGATGTGACCGGTTGGCCGGCTGCCCATATGATCATCATGATCTCCAGTTCACTGTCCGGCAGTCTTTTTATCGTATCCATAGTAACCCCCAATTCAAGCAAATCTCCTATAAACCTCTGTGCATTGTGCTTGCGTGCCTTTATTCTACATTTGTAGAATAAAAATGTCAACCGGCTAGATCAGGCTTGAAAAATACCCGGCTCCATATTCCACTGCACATATTCCACTGTAAACACAGTGGGGGACGGTTCTTTAACTCACCCCCGAACTCATTGGGAAAATAAATTTTCTATTTATTAACAGTGCTAAAAGTGGTAGAATATCATAAAGTATACTAACCGGGTGAACAATTAAAGGAGGTATGATCTGTGGACGCTGTGTTTCTCTCCCGATTGCAGTTCGGCCTGACTGCGTTTTTTCATTATATTTTCCCGCCTTTATCCATAGGCCTGGCTACCTTTATCGCTTTCCTCGAGTACGGTTATTGGAGGAAAAACGAACCGCTCTACGACCAGGCGTCGCGTTTCTGGTTCAAGATCTTTGCCATTCTATTTGCAGTCGGTGTGGCTACCGGAATAGCCATGGAGTTTCAATTCGGGACCAACTGGTCGGAATACTCCAAATTTGTCGGCGATATCTTTGGCGCCCCTCTGGCGGCGGAAGGCGTTTTTGCCTTTTTCCTGGAATCAACCTTTGTCGGGCTGCTGATTTTTGGACGGGATAAAATTTCCCGCAACATGCGTTTTCTTTCATCCATTCTGGTGGCCCTGGGCAGCACCCTCTCGGCTTTCTGGATCATTGTAGCCAACTCCTGGCAGCAGACCCCGACCGCCTTTAAAATCGAAGGCGGCCGAGCCATTTTGACTGATTTTTATGCTGCCGTATTCAACCCTTCTACCCTGCCCCGCTTTTTGCATACCGTAGATGGAGCCTATATTACCGGGGCTTTTTTTATCATGGGAGTCAGCGCCTATTTTCTGCTCCACAATAAGAACACGGCCATGGCCCGCACCTCTTTAAAGTACTCTTTACTTTTTGGCCTGATTGCGGTGCTGGTTCAGTTCGGGCTGGGGCATTATCATTCCGTGCAGGTAGCCAACACTCAGCCGGCCAAGCTGGCCGCCTTTGAAGGGCTCTGGGAGACGACTTCCCGGGCGCCGCTAAATCTGATCGGCATTCCGGACGCAGACCGGGAGACTACTCATTTATCCCTGGGGGTTCCCGGGATGCTCAGCTTTATGGTGCACGGTGATGCCAATGCTCCCGTAACCGGACTGAAAGAGTTCGCCCCCGGCGAGCGCCCTCCTTTAACCGTTACTTACTGGTCTTACCGTTTGATGATCATAGCGGCCGGCTGGTTTACCTTGCTGGTTTTGTGGGGCGCTTTTCTGCTGGCTAAAGGCCGGCTGTACACGAACCGGCGCTTTCTCTCCGCCGCCTTTTTGTCTATGCTACTGCCGGTTCTGGTCAATGAACTCGGTTGGCTGGCCGCCGAGTTCGGCAGGCAGCCCTGGATCGTATACGGCCTTCTGAAAACCAACGCTGCCGCTTCACCGCTTCCCGCCGGTCAAATATTATTCACTAATATCATGTTCGTGGCGGTTTACAGTGGAATTCTTACGGCCGTTTATTACCTGATTAAAAGAGTAGTTAAGAGCGCCATGGGGGAAGACGCCCAACTGCCTGACGTCCCGGCGGAACTTTCCCTGGACGCTGCGTCCTTCAAGCAATAGACGGGAGGTGTTATGCATGGATTTAAACATCATCTGGTTTTTACTGATCGGGGTGTTGATTACCGGTTATGCGGTTCTGGACGGTTTTGATTTGGGGGTGGGCGCGCTGTTCCCAATTCTGGGAAAAACCGAAGATGACAAGCGGATTCTGCTGCAGGCGATAGGGCCCTTCTGGGACGGCAACGAGGTCTGGCTTCTGACTGGTGCGGGAGCCCTTTTTGCCGCTTTCCCCCTGGTATATGCCTCGGTCTTCAGCGGATTTTACCTGGCCATGATGCTGGTCTTATTCGCCTTGATTATCCGGGCGGTGGCCGTGGAATTCAGGAGCCATGCGGAAAACCGCCCATGGCAAAGCCGGCTTGATCTGCTCTTCTTCTTAGGGAGTTTTATACCCGCTTTGCTGTTCGGCGTAGCCATGGGAAATATCGCCCGGGGCCTGCCTCTGGACAGCCGATACGTATATACCGGCGGTTTTTTTGATCTGCTCAACCCTTACGCCCTGCTTTTGGGCTTGCTGGGACTCTCGGCCTTTTTGCTGCAGGGAAGCTCCTATGTACTGCTAAAAACCGAAGGAGATCTGCAGAAGCGGGGCAGAAAAATCCTGCCGTTTATTTGGGCATCTTCAGTGATTCTCTATATTCTAGCCACCGTTTACTCGTTGGTAAGCGTTCCTGCCCTGTTTGCCAACTACCGCCTGCATGTATGGATGTATGCCGCTCCCCTGCTGACGGTGCTCGGTCTGGGCCTCGCTCCGCTCCTGCTCAGGGCAGGCCGGTACGGACTCCTTTTTGTTGCCAGCTCCATGAATATGGCTGGCTTGATTGCCACTCTCGGCCTGGGCCTGTTTCCCAACCTGCTTCCGGCCCTGGAAACCAGCCACAGTCTCACTATCTACAATGCCGCCTCATCAGCTTTAACCCTTAAGGCCATGCTGATTATAGCCCTTATCGGCGTACCAATTGTTCTCCTTTATACCATTTATGTTTACCGGGTATTCAAGGGCAAGGTGGATATCGACGCCGAAGGCTATTAAACACCCTGAGTCATAGGCCCATCCAGCTTTGATAATAAGCCCGCTCCCACCGGTTGCTTTCTGCAAAACGGAAGAGCGGGCTTATTTAACTTTTCACCTTATTGACTATTGCGGTCAATTTGTTTACAATACTATTGACTCAATTAGTCAATGACTTAACGGATGGAGTGCTGCTGTTTGAACCCAATCATTGAAAACTTAAATGATCACAAAATAATGTCCCTGGCCCCGGACAAACGGGATCGTATTTTAAATGCGGCCATGAAGGAATTTGCCCGGGGGTATAAAAACGCCTCAACCGACAATATTGTCCGCGAGTCGGGCATATCTAAGGGTTTGCTGTTCCATTATTTTCGCACTAAAAAGGAGCTCTTCCTTTTTCTGCATGATTATGCTTTGCAAATGGTTTTAGCGGAGTTCTTTAACCTGATTAACCTGAAGGAACGCGATATACTGGAGCGCTGGCGGCAGATCGTTTTGCTTAAGATCGATCTGGTCCATAAATACCCGGCCATATTCGCTTTTGTAAACGCGGTTTACATGAAAGAGAATGACGAAGCGGCGCTCGAAATCAGCCGCCGCAAGACCGCTTTTAATGATGATGTCTATGGCCGGCTCTTTTCCGACATAGATACTTCCCTCTTCCGGGAGGACATCGAGCCCCAAAAGACGGTGGACGTTATCATCTTTACCATGGAGGGTTACGCCGCCCGGGAAGCCAGCCCGGATAAAAGCCTGGAAGACTACGAACCCGAATACGAGCGCATTTTAAACGAGGTAGACCAGTATATCGCTTTGCTGCGCAGGTGCTTATATAAATGAGGGAGGTTTCTTTATGCCGGTAATCAAGGTAAGCAAGCTGGTAAAAAGCTACGGCCCCACGCGCGCCCTGGACGGTATCGATCTGGAGGTGGACAGCGGCCAGGTGTACGGCTTTATCGGCCCCAACGGGGCGGGCAAATCGACCACCATACGCATCCTGCTCGGACTCTTGCGCCAGGACAGCGGAGCGGTAACCCTGCTCGGCGGCGATCCCTGGCGGGATGCAGTCGAGCTTCATAAACGCCTGGCCTATGTGCCCAGCGATGTTACCCTGTGGCCGAACTTAAGCGGCGGAGAGGTCATCGACCTGCTGGCCCGCCTGCGCGGCAGCCTGAACGGCCAGCGCCGCTCCGAATTGCTGGACCTGTTTAACCTGGACCCGTCCAAGAAATGCCGCACCTATTCCAAGGGCAACCGTCAAAAAGTGATCTTGATCTCGGCCCTGGTTTCCGATGTGGAGTTGCTGATACTCGATGAACCCACCTCCGGACTCGACCCGCTGATGGAAGAAGCTTTTCAGCATTGTGTAATGAAAGCCAGAGCCGAAGGCAAGACCGTATTTCTATCCAGCCACATTTTAGCCGAGGTCGAGAAGCTGTGCGACCGGATAAGCATCATTAAAGAAGGCCGGATCGTAGAACAGGGCACCCTGTCCGAACTCCGCTATATGAGGAGCACCGCCATAAGCGCCGAATGTTCAGGCAATATCGAAGGTTTAAGAGCAATCCCCGGGGTTCACCAGCTTCAGATCGAGGGGAGGCGCCTGAATCTGACCGTGGACAACGCGCAGCTCGGCCCGGTCCTGCAGTATCTGGCAGGCTCCGGTATTACCGCGCTGCAAAGCGCTCCCCCCACCCTGGAAGAACTGTTCATGCGCTACTATTCCAATCAATAAGGGAGGGCGGTAAAAGATGCGCGCCAACGATTATCAAGCCACGGTCAGGCTTTTACGGCTTAATCTGCGGCAGAACCGGGTCTTTTTGGCCTGCTGGGCCTTCATCCCCGGTCTGCTGGTAATGGCCACCGCCTTTACGACCATAGCCATGTTTCCCACCCGGGAGTCGCTTCTGGGAATTCTTCCGACTCTGCAAGACCCCATGGTGGTCGGCATCCATGGAAAAGTCCTGGATATCAGCGTCGCCGGCTACACCGCCTGGCGGACCAAAGTACTCTGTTCCCTGCTGGCCGCCATATTTTCTTTCGTAATGGTGATTCGCCGCACCCGCCGCGACGAGGAAGAAGGCCGGCGGGAGCTGCTGGGCGGGGTCAGGGTCGGCAGGCAGGCCCCGCTGGCCGCCGCTCTGCTGGCCGCCTTATTGGTCAATATAGTAATGGCCGGTTTGATATTGCTGGGTATGCTGGCGGCAGGTTTGGGTTTCACCGGTTCACTGGCCCACGCGGCGTCCATATTGGCCTGCGCCTGTTTCTTTACCGCCGCGGGCGCCGTACTGGCCCAGATCTTTACCAGCGCACGAACAGCCAATGTCCTGTCTACTATTTTGCTGGTACTTCTAATGGCGCCGCACATCGGGTGGAATGTCAAAGGCAGCATGGGGGGAGTGATGTACCTGTCACCCCTGGAATGGCCGTTTCTAATCCGCGCCTTTGCCGGGGAGCGCTTTGAAGTGCTGAGCATCGCCGTTTTAATGATCGGGCTGCTGGCCTTCCTGGCCCTCAAGTTGTCCGCCAGGCGCGAATACGGAGCCGGTTTCATCCCCGAGCGCACCGGCCGGGCAGAAGCTCGATCCGGATTTAAGTCGGCTTGGGCCCTGTCCTGGCGCATGCAAAAGGGTAGCTTTTGGTTCTGGCTGATCTTTTTAGCGCTGATCGGTTTTATGCTGGGCAGCGTATCTCAAACCCTGGCCAACATCAGCTCCACCGCTCCCAGCCTGGCCGGTTTTGTAGAAAGGTTGGGCGGAACCGACCGGGCTTTTATGTCGCTGATGATCTACGAGATCGCCTTGCTGATCGGCATATACCCGATCCTGGCCCTTCAACAGGCCCGCTCCGAAGAATCTTACCTGCGGGCAGATACCCTCCTGGCTCTGCCGGTTTCCAGGCTGCGTTACTACCTGAGTCACCTGCTCTTCGCTTTCGCCGGCACGGCAGCGATAATGGCCACCATGGGATTGACCCTGGGCGTCGGAGCTGCCGTTGCTACCGGTGATTCAGGGGAATTCACCCGCCTGCTGACTGAAACAATGGTCAAAATCCCGGCCGTATGGGTGGTGGCCGGCATCGCTTCATTGTTATTCGGCCTGATTCCCCGGGGAATGACCGGAATTAGTTTCCTTGTGCTGGGAATTTTCATCCTATTGGAGTTTTTCTATGAGCAGGGGGCGGTTTCCCAAGCTCTGTTTTCCCTCTCCCCTTTTGCCCAGGTTTATCCCACCCACCCCATCACCGCGCTCCCCGTTATCGGATTGCTCTCGGCAAGCTCCCTGCTCGTGTTTCTGGGCGGGCTGGCCTACCAGAGAAGAGATGTTATCTCCTGATTTAGATTTCGGCTTGACAAATACTACACGCCTTATATAATTTAACCAAATAGTTAGTTAAGGATTGATATTACTGTGGTGGATAGAAACAGTAAAAACTCCAAACAGGTAATACTCGACGCAGCCACCCAGGTGTTTGCCGAAAAGGGCTTTGACGGCTCCCGGGTAGATGAAATTGCCCGTCGGGCCGGCGTTAACAAAGCCCTGCTCTATTACTACTTTGAAAGCAAAGATAAAATCCTGGAAGAACTTATGGTGGGGCTGGTTGAGGAAATGGTCGAGTTAAAAGACCAGCTCACCAAAGACCTGGGTGATACCAGTCTCGAGGAATATTTTGACAATATTCAAACCCATGCTTTCATTGATCCGGTTTTTCAATTCGTTAAAGAACGTAAACATATGCTTCAGATTATTACCAGCGAGGCTTTAAAAGGAAGCAGGGACAATGATGTCTTTTTTCAGATGATCGATCTGCTCATGGAGGATGGAATGAGAAGGGTAAAGCAGATGAAAGGCCAAGTGCGTGATTATGAGGAATTCATTACAACGGCTTTTTTCTTTTCATTAATTCCCATGCTCAATTTCGTAAATTTCGGTGAGAAGTGGGCGGGTCATGTGAACATAGACTATCAAGTGGTTGAGGCCAAATTCCTCCAGTTCTTCATGAAATTCTATCGGGATTATTTTAAATATGAGGTGATTAAACCGGAGTAAAATTTTTTCAGCGTATTTAACTAACCGTTTAGTATAAGGGGGGGCGGATGGAGAGATGAGAAAAGTTTCGTTGATGGTAACGCTTCTGGCGCTGACCTTCCTGGGAGCGGGGTGCAGCTACCCCCCAAACGCGGAATCGAATACCGCGGCCATCAGTAATTTGCAGAGCGGGCCGGTCTATTTCATGGCCGGCAGGATAGAAGCCGGGCAAGAAGCCGCGATAAGCTCCCGCATCACCGCCCGGGTAAATTCGGTAAACGTAGAGGTGGGCGCGCGCGTGGAAAAAGGTACGCCCCTCATTCAACTGGATTCCGGAGATCTGTCCGCCCAGGCGGCGCAGGCCCGGGCCGGTGTGGAGCAGGCCGAGGCCTCCATTGACGCAGCCCGGGTCAGCCAGGAAAACGCTCAGAAAACCTGTGATAGATATCAAGAGTTGTTCAAGGCCGGAGCGATTTCCCAGGCCCAACTGGAGCAGGCGCAGGCCGAGCTGGCCACGGCTGATTCGGCCCTGAACACCGCCCGGGCCAAACTCAGCCAGGCCCAGGCGTCATGGGAATTGGCCTCCGAGCAGCTGAGCAACAGCACCCTGATCTCCCCCCTGGCGGGCGTGGTCAGCGCCAAAAACATCAATACCGGGGAATTGGCGGTAAGCGGAGCGCAGCTGTTAAAGGTGGTGGATGCCGATTCCCTGACTATTAACGCCTATCTGCCCGCCCGCCTGGCCGACCGGTTTAAACCCGGGCAGGTACTTGTGATCCAGGTTTCAGAAGTGCCGGAAAAGCTTTTTAAAGGGCGGGTTGGGTCGCTTAATCCGGTCCTTGACAGCAAAAACGGTGACTTGCTGGTCAAAGTTCAGCTTACTGAACCTGATCCCCTGCTGAAACCCGGCATGTTCGCGAAGATCGGTTTGCATGATGAGGGGGGCGGGCAATGAATGAAAAACGCAAAAAATTGCTGATGGCCTTATTGGCAGCCATGATCACGGCTTTGCTGGGCATCGTGGTTTATTACTGGTATAACAACACCTATTATGTGTCGACCGAAGACGCCCGGGTGACGGGTGATCTGGTCAAAGTGAGCTCCAGGGTATCGGGTAAATTGATCGAATTCAACCTTGAAGAAGGCGATGCGGTGGTCAAAGAGCAAATTCTGGGGCGCGTCGAGCCGGGGAGCCTGTCGGATAAGGATGTTGACGCATCCATTATTAGAGCTCCGATTGACGGAGTGGTGGTAAAGAAATGGGGTAATGTGGGGGAATACGAGTCGGCCGGGCAGGCCCTGGCGGTGATCATCGATCCGGCCCGGCTGTACATAAGCGCCAATATCGAAGAAACCCGCCTGGGCAGGATAAAACCCGGCCAGCCAGTCGATATAAGCATTGACCAGTTCTCCGGCGCCCAATTTAGCGGGCATGTAAAATACACCGGGCAGGCTGCCAACTCGGCTTTTTCACTGCTTTCCACCTCGACCGGCGGCGCCTTTACCAAAGTGGTGCAGAAAGTCCCGGTGAGAATTGAAATAGACCAGGGTAATTATCATCTGCTTCCCGGCACCAATGCCGTGATCAAAATCCATGTAAAGTAGCAGGAGATGCCCCATGCAGGATAATAATCAAGCAGCGTCAAACAAGTGGTTGATCCTCCTCGTGGTGATCATCGGCACCTTTATGGCCGCCCTGGACAGCAGCATAGTGAATATAGCGGTGGCCAAAATGATGAGCGTTTTCGGTTCATCCCTGGAGACTATCCAATGGGTTCTGTCCGCCTACACTCTGACCCTGGGCACTATCGTACCGCTCACCGCTTATCTGATGGGTACTTTAGGTAACAAGCGGGTCTTCCTGTTTGCCCTGGCGACCTTCACCCTGGGCTCGCTGCTCTGCGGCCTGGCCTGGAGCGACAGCGCCATGATCTGCTTTCGGGTTCTCCAGGCGATAGGCGGAGGCATGATTCTACCCGTGGGCATGACCATGGTTATAGAAACCTTCCCCCCGGCGGAACGGGGCACCGCTTTGGGTTTTTGGGGCGTTTCGGCCGTGGCCGCCCCGGCCATCGGCCCCACTCTGGGCGGCTACATTATTCAGTATTTGGACTGGCGGCTTATCTTCTACCTCAATGTTCCTTTGGGAATACTGGGAATAATCACCGCTCAGATAATTTTAGCGAAAACGCCCTTGAAACCCTTCCCCCGCTTCGATTACATCGGCTTTTTCACTTCGGCGGCAGGCCTGGTCAGCATTCTATACGTGCTGGGAAAAAGTTCTTCCATCGACTGGTCGAATATTAAATATCCCCTGCTGCTTGCCCTGGGGTGCTTCTCCCTGATCATGTTTATCATCAATGAGCTGTACCACCCTGAGCCCCTGCTCGATCTGCGGGTTTTAAAAAACTTTGACTTCAGCATCAGCCAGCTCATTCAGTCCATCCTGGCTTTTTCCCTGATCGGCGGAGTATACCTGGTGCCTGTATATCTGCAGAATCTGCGAGGCTACTCCGCCATGGAGACCGGCATCATTATGCTGCCTTCCGCAATCGCCATGGGCCTCAGCATGCCTATCAGCGGCAAACTTTTTGATAAATTAGGAGCCAAACCGGTGGTCATTCCCGGCTTGTTTGCCCTGTTGGCATCATCCTACGTCCTGGCCTTTATCAATCTGGACACCAGTAAAACGGAGATAATTGCAGTTCTTACTATACGCGGCATCGCCATGGGAATCGTATTCATGCCGATAACCACCATCGGCATGAACGCCATCCCCACTGCCCTGGCCAGCAAAGCCTCCACCCTCAACAATATCATCAAACAGATTTCAGGTTCCCTGGGAGTGACCCTTTTGACCACCCTGCTTCAGGGAAGGCTGACCTTGAATTACAGCCGGATGGCGGAACAGATAACGCCCTTTAACCCGGTGGCGTTTGATCTGCTCAAACAATACCAGGCCGGACTGGCGCCTTATGTTTATTCTTCAGGAGAAGCCAATAACTGGGGGATTTCAATTATCAGTTCAATGCTTCAAAAGCAGGCTTATATCGATGCCATCGATTATTCCCTGCTGGTCACCGTCCTGGGGATAGGTATAGCCATATTCATGGTTCTCTTTATCAGGGAGAATAAGGCGGAAGAAGCCGATTCCCCTCCCGCCCCGTCAGACGATAGCGCGGTGACTACCTGAAGATCCGGTCCAGTTCAACGGTAAGTCCTTCGAAGATATAGGATTGGGCGCTTTCCGATTTTCTAAAGGTGGCGCTGTTTTTGATGTCCCAGTCCTCAAACAGGTAAACCGTTACCTCCCGGTTAAGCGGGTTTACAATCCAGTACTCCCGGACCCCGCATGCCATGTAGAGGCCGAGCTTTTTAATAAGATCCTTGCTGCGGGTGCCTTCCGATAAGATTTCCACCACCAGCTCCGGTACTCCCATGTAGTAATCGTTTTCGTTCAGCTTTTCCTCCAGATCGCAGATCACCATGATATCAGGCTGCACCACATTGATATTTTCCAAACTGCGCCGGAGGGTGATGTCATAGGGCGCCACAAACACACGACCCTTTTTCCCCTGGAACCAGTTGAAAAAAAGACCCAGAAGTTCGGTCAAAGCTATTTGATGTCTGGTCTTCGGAGAAGACAGCAGGTAAATCTCCCCGTCGATGTATTCATAACGTTCCTCGTTGTCCCGGGTCAGTTCCAAAAATTCCTCGTAGGAAGCCCTTCTCCCGCCATACCGGTAGTCTTCCGCCCTTTCCATCAGCACACCCGGCGCCGGGCTGTCTCCCGGTTTAAGCTCCCTGACAGCCGACAGCCTGGCTATTTCGGTACCGTTGCGGGTAATGATGATATCTTCGGTAGCTGAAAGCATCAGGTACTTGCCAAAATTGTTTTGAATTTCAGTTGAACTTACTTTCATGCGGCCGCCTCCAATTAGCTATTTTAGCTAAAGTAGTTAATCTGATTATATCCTCAGCCAAATGAGTCTGTCAATAATTTGAAATATCCCAATCATTGTCAAGCAATCAGCTGCCGCGATAGCCTTTAGAAACAACTTACACGTTTATGTCATATATAAATGATTTATAGTATTATGTATTTGACATTATGACTTGTTTGTATTACTATTCATGCAGGAGGTTAACGATGGGAAAAAATTTACGAATAAAAGGTGCACGAGCAGCGAAAGACATGACGCAAAAAGACCTTGCGGATGCTGTCGGAGTCGCTCGCCAAACAATAAACGCTATCGAAAAAGGCGACTATAACCCTTCGATAAATCTGTGTATTGCAATTTGCAAGGTTCTTGGCAAAACCCTTGACCAACTTTTTTGGGAGGATGATGAGCATGGAAATAAATAAAAATGGTCTGGACGAAATGCAAAAAGAAAACCGTAATAGCATTGGCAATCAAATGTTCATGCTGATGTTTTATGCTCTTTTACTTGATTCCGGTCTTTATGGGGTGGGAATTCGCTGGCTTACATATCCTGCAAACATTATGATAATCATTATGGTTTGCATGAGTATATACCTTATTAGATTGATAGTGGCTAACGCATATCTGCCTCCCAAAGCTCAAAATAGAAAAACTGTAATATCCTTGATTATAGCAATAGCCTTTTCTATTGTTCTTGTGATAACCGCTTTTAATCTCTTTGGAAATTTATCGACTCAATCTGTTGTTGAAAATACAAAAGATAATTCCGCGTTAATTCTCTTTATTGTATCGGCTGCTGGTTTGCTCATTTCGCTGATTGCAGCCATAATAAAGAGAGTCAACGACAAGAATGATAGCGATGATTAAGGTATTGGTGAATCGTATAAATATAAGGCAAATTAAGATTAGCATCTTTAGAGACATGTGAGTTTGGCTCACTCTTGACTCTCCCCTAACTGGAGGGCCTATCGTTGAGATAGGACAAAAGATGGGAGAGTGATGGAGATGAACAAAGTGGGAATCGGACTGGCGACGCTCCTGTTCCTGTCCACCGCCAACAGCACTCATTATTTCTTGAATGTAATGAAAGTCAGCCCGCTGGAATGGCTGGTTTTCAATGCCTGCACCCCGTCCAATATCGCCTATCTGATCGGTTTTGTGATCTACCTGGCAAGCAAGGACCGGACCGCCCTGCATATCGCTATTCTGCCCCTGTTTTTCTTCGGCGGGCTGGGCCTTTTTATTTTCCCCTGGAACGGCTACAATTTAATTGCCCAGGTGAGCCATATCCTGATGGTCTCCACCATTGCCTGGGTTTTGTACGAAACCTTCCGGACGGCGGACTACAAGTCGGCTGCAGTCGGCCTTCTGCTGGGCATTCTGTTCTTTGCACCTTTCATCGGGTTCCAGCAGAACTATGCGGCCGGGCACCCCGAGGCTTTTAACCGGATCCTGGGCTTTGACATGACTGGCAAGCCCAGTGCATAGAACAGACAGTTTGGTTAAGGAGTATATATCATGTACCAGATAGGGGATTTTTCGCGCATATCCCGCCTCAGTATAAAAACCCTCCGCTATTATCATGAATGCGGATTGCTCGAACCAGGTCGCATCGACCCAGACACCGGCTACCGGTATTATGATGCGAAATCCCTGGATAGGGCCAGGGCTATCCAGGAACTCAAGCATCTCGATTTCTCCATCAAAGAGATTAAAGAGATACTGGACAACTGTCAGGACGATTCCGAACTGCTGGACTACATGGCCGATAAGCAAAAAGAAATCGCCCGGAAAATGGCTGACTATGAAAGCATGGAGAAAAAGCTGGCCGCTTTTATAAAGCAGACCCGGCAAGCCGAGGAGGTTTATGAGATGAATAAAAGCGCGGATATTGTGATAAAAGACATCCCGGATACCCTGATAGCATCCATTCGCTTCCGCGGCAGGTATCAGGACGCGGGAGTTTATTTCCCCAGACTGTATAAACTGTGCGGCAGGCATGCCGGCGGCAGTCCCTTTTTTCTGTATTATGACACGGACTACAAGGAGGAGGACGCCGATATCGAGGCCTGTGTACCGGTAAAAATTTCAGTCGAAGGCGACGGAATTAAGAGCCGCTTGTTGAAAGGCGGCCAGGCGGTGAGCATTATTCATAAAGGCCCCTATGAGACCCTGGGCGATTCATACAAGAAGCTGATTGATTACGTCAACCAGACCGGCTTGAAAATCCTTTCCCCCAGCAGAGAAGTCTATTTAAAAGGCCCGGGAATGATCCTGCCCCGCAGCCCCAAAAAGTTTATCACAGAAATACAATTGGTAATAGATCAATAAACATCAACCACAAACAACAAGAGTCTGTCGATGGGTCCAGTTGACCGAGGGGATTTTAATGACCGGATTGAAATTCCCTCTATTTATCTTCAAGCACATCCCGGATCAGGTACGCCGGGGCTCTGGAGGGGAGCTAGTTCATAGAGAGCTTATGAAGAATTAACTGGTTTAAGCTTACTTTTTCTTGCTTGGCTCTTTCGGCCAGAGACTTGTGCAGGGTTTTAGGGATGCGAATTCGTAATTGGCCGGAATATTGATTATCAACAGGTTCAGGAATATTATCATGGTGCTGAAGAGCAACTTCTATCCAACACTTTTTAGCATCATTTATGTTTTTTAATGCTTCTTCGGGAGTTTCGCCATCTGACATGCAGCCGGGGAGAAGGGGGATTTCAGCAAACCAACCGCCACCCTCATCATCGTTTAATTGCCTGAGTACGATATCGTAATTTAAGTCAAGGTAATATTCCAAGTTTTTCATTATTTATCCCCTCTTTCTTTAAGAGATTCGATTGCGGCAAGGGCCTGTTTAATATAGATCGCTTTAACAGGCCGGTTATATGGAATCGATAGTTTGTCGTGCAATTTTCGGTGGCGATAGATATAATGGCTTGAGCCCCCACTGGGTTGATGCCGCTCGAATCCGTTGTCGAGTAATAATCGGTCAATATCTTCAAAGTTTACATCGTGGGGATTGTTGTGCATACGTTGAAGTCGCTTTTCGCGCTTAGTCATATTGGTATCACCACCCGCTAATAATGGTATCATATATGGAACCATTAAGCAAGCTGCAAAGGGGCAACAGATTGCGCTCAAGGAACATCCGATAGCACTGCCGCACTGATAAGCGGCTTGTTGACACATCCCTTCACCATCTCCAGAACCATCCCGTCTACATCTGCCTATTTCCGGGAATGCGGGTATACTAGTAAAAAAACTTTATGGGAGACCCGTTAGCTATGAATCACTATATACAGCCTTTGACCGGCTTGGATAAAGGGAGTGTAGCCGTGGCGGGGGGCAAGGGCGCCAATTTGGGTGAGTTGACCCGGATTGCCGGTCTTTTAGTCCCTCCCGGCTTCTGCGTTACCACCAGAGCCTACCGGAAATTTATCTCCAGCAGCCATGAGTTAAGCCGCCTCCTGGACGCTCTGGATAGCTTGAAAGCAGACGCCGTCGAAGCGCTGCAGCAACTGGGAGAGCAAATCCGCACCCATCTGCTGAGTCTACCGATGCCGGAAGAGATCTCAGCAGAAATCCTCCAGGCCTGGCAGGAAACCGGCAGCCATGAAGCTTATGCGGTGCGGTCCAGCGCTACCGCGGAGGACCTCCCGGGAGCTTCCTTTGCCGGGCAGCAGGATACTTTTTTGAACATGCGGGGGCCGGAACAACTCCTCAACGCCGTCCTTCATTGCTGGGCCTCCCTGTTTACAGACCGGGCCATTGTCTATCGTCGCCAAAACGGCTATTCCCACCGAAAAGTTCAACTGGCCGTTGTTATTCAGCAGATGATATTTTCCGAAGTCTCCGGGATTATGTTCACGGCCGACCCGGTAAGCGGCAACCGGCGGATCACCTCCATTGACGCCAGCTTCGGCCTGGGTGAGGCCCTGGTCTCCGGCCAGGTATCCGCCGATTTGTACCAGGTAAAAAACGAAAAACTGATTAGGAAACAATTATCAGTAAAGAACTTGTGCATCAAGGCCAGGGCGGAGGGGGGCACGGAAAAGGCCGACCTCCTTGAAAAAAAGGCCGTTTCGCCCGCCTTATCCGACGAGCAGGCTTTGCAACTGGCCCGGCTGGGCAAAAAGATCGAGCAGCATTTTGGAAGCCCCCAGGACATCGAATGGGCCATTGCCGAAGGCCAGATATTCATTCTCCAGAGCCGGCCGATTACGACGCTTTATCCTCAACCGCGCATCCATGACGAAAAGGTCCACTTGTTTATTTCCATCGGCCACCCCCAGATGATGACCGATGCCATGAAGCCGCTGGGCGTATCGGTTCTCCGGACCCTGGTTCCCCTGGGCAAACCTGTTCCTACCGGGGAATGCTCCTATCTTCAGGAACTGGGCGGCCGGCTCTATGGCGATATTACTCCCCTGCTCGGCTACCGGCAGATTCGTAAGCGGCTTCCCCATATCCTGCCCGCCCTGGATGAGTCCATCAGCCGGTCGGTAGAGGCGTTTATAGAAAGAGAGGAGTTTCAGGATGCTCTGGGGCCTGAAAAAAAAGTCTCCCGGCCTATGATAAGGACGGCTCTGCCTATTGTCCTCAATTTCGTCGCCCGCATTCTCTACCGCAATAACGATCAAACCCTGGAGGAAATGAACCGGTATATCGCCTCCCACGTGCAGCAGAATCGCCTGCGGCTGAGTTCCCTTTCCGGTGGGGACAGAATTGCAGCAATCCAGGAAATGCTCTCCCGGCTGATGCCGGATTTTCTGCCCCGCGTAGCGCGCATCCTTCCCCCCGCCATCGGCTCCTATTTCCTGATCCGCAATCTTGCCCGGGCCTGGTTGGGCGATGAATCCGGGCTAACGGATATCAGCAAATCGCCACCGGGGAATATTACTACGGAAATGGGCCTGGAACTAGGGGATTTGGCCGACTCTTTAAGGACCTGTCCGCAAGTGGTAGATTACTTGAAAACAGCCCGGGATGAGAGCTTTTTTCAAGATCTAGAGAAAGTGCCCGGCGGCCCGGCGGTCCTGCCCGGTTTTCAACGCTTTTTCGAACGTTACGGCATGAGGGGCACCGGGGAAATCGACCTGACCCGGCCGCGCTGGTATGAAAACCCTACGCAGATCGTGCCCATCCTGATTAATCATATCGACGGGCATGGCCCTGGCCAGCACCGCCAGGATTTTGCCCGGGGCCAGGAAGAGGCGGAAAAAGCCGCCCGGCACCTGTTGGAACGCCTGCGCCGGCGGCCCCGGGGGTATTTTAAAGTTTTGACGATGAGAAGGCTGCTGAAGGTTCACCGCGCTTTGATCGGAATCCGGGAGCATCCCAAATATTATATCGTGCAGAATTTATACTTCATAAAGCAGGCTCTGCTGGAGGAAGCGGACCGGCTGGTTGAACGGGGCGCATTGGCGGATCGGGAAGACATCTTCTGGTTTTCTTTGCAGGAGATCAAAGAAATAACGGCCCAACAGCAAGTGGATGCCGGGCTGATAGCGCAGAGAAAAGAAAAATATGAACTGGACCAAAAACGCCGGCCTCCCCGGGCCATGACCAGCGAAGGTGAAATCATTCAAGGCCAGGCGCTGGCGAATCTGCCCCCCGGCGCCCTGGCCGGAAGCCCGGTTTCGGCAGGGACCGTGCAAGGCCGGGCCAGGGTGGTGCTGCGCCTGGCCGAGGCCAGAATGGAACCGGGAGACATACTGGTGGCCCCCTATACGGACCCCAGCTGGACCCCTTTATTCTCCCTGGCCGCCGGGCTGGTCACTGAAGTGGGCGGACTGATGACCCACGGTTCGGTGGTGGCCAGGGAATACGGGATTCCGGCCGTGGTGGGAGTGGATGACGCGACCCGAAAAATAAAGGACGGGCAGCCAATCCTCATTGACGGCACCCGGGGGTTCGTTACATTGCTATAAGCCGCCCCGGCACCCTTTCAAGGCTTTAACGGGGCGGGTATTCTACCGGTAATTAGACGACCAATTCCAGAAGCGGACTTCGCCGACTATAATCCCGCTTATCCAGGGTTCATTTTTCAACTTCAATATTTCCTTGGACGGGCCGGTAGCCACTGCGCCATAAATACCAATACCGTTTTGGTTCAAATAATCTATTCGCTCTTGTAGCCGCAGATCTCCCTTTCCCGCTATGCGATTGGCCATCTTTTCGTATTCTTTTAAAAGATTGAGGGTATTCAGGAAGTTCTGGTTGCGCAGATCCGCGCTTCCATAGGTTTCGAGAACCGGACTGGAGAAACTTTTTGAAACCACTTTTAAAAACCAACCCTTTTTTTCAACATTTTGATTTATCGTGGTCATTTCGTTTTTGAGCCAAACCGGATGATAGGGAAACCCCATGAACGTGTTCGGGGGACGATATTCCGGCCAATTATCAAGACCGGTATCCACTGCAAACCAGACTGGCTGCATATCTTTATCACTGAACTTTTGGAGCACTTCATCCGTAGAATAAACCCGGTCAAAGGACAAGTACACTTCCGATACGGTTCCTTCCGGAAGCTTATCAAGTTTTGCCCAGTCGGATTGATTTGTCTGGGCGGGAGTTCCCGGATAATTAAAAGGAATAGAAATGAGATCATCGATCTCCTTTTTACGCTCGGGAAAACCCACCTGGTTTAACAGGAAAGAAACCGTAAATTCCCCGACATTGTATTCATACCTACCAATTTGCTTGGTCAGCTTCCCCTGTAAATCAATACTAAAAAAGGACCCGGTATCAATGGAGTTGGTCCGCAAGCGCAAATTGGGCTCGGTTACCGCCAGGGTGGATTCGACGATATCATGATAAGTATCTATTCTATCGGGATTGCCGGAAGAGTAGTATATGGCGCTCAAAATAGTACACAAAATTGTTCCCAGAAAAATTATTCCCACGGCCGTCAAGGCGTTTTGCAGCCGGGCTTTCCACTTGGCCTTTTTTATAATACCTGCGCCCTTATTATCAACAGGAGCAGGCGGCGTTTCTTGTGCAAAAGGAATTTTTTCAGAGTTCATTTCATCCTCAAGAAGCAAATCATACTCTTCTATTTTTTTAAAATCCTGTTCCAACTGGTCTTTTTCCTCCGGTGACAGCTTTCCATCCGCGTAATTGCGCAGTTTTTCTTTTAGCTCCTCATTCACTCTCTCTCCGTCCCCCATCCGCAGCGCGTATTTTTTGCCTGGCCCGGAACAGCAACACTTTAAAATAACTCAGATTTACATTCATGATCTCGGCGGCTTCTTTGTACGGTATTTCAGCGAAATCGTGCAATAAAACGGCCTGTTTTTGATGGCCGGGCAGATCTTTTATGATACCGGCAATTTCCTGCATCCTTTCCCGTCTAATCATCACTTCATCAGGGCGCTCCCCGTCCCGGATGTATTCAAAAAACGCATGGTCTTTGAGTAGAACCCGGCGGTTCTTTCGCTGGTAATCAATAAAGGCATGGTAAGCCACTTTGAACAACCAGGGCTTGACTTTATCTGCCGGGCAGTCCTCCAGGAAGAGAAAAGCCCTGAAGAAAGTTTCGCTGACTAAATCTTCAGCCAGATAATAGTCATGGCAGAGGAAATATAGATAATGGAATAATTCCGGCAGATATATACGATAAATATCCTCCAGGCTTTTAGGATTCATTGCTCCCCTCCCGGCTAACCCTATAACGTTTGAATCCTCAAAAGGTTACATTTAAAATTTATCACTTTTGTAAAGGGAATGAGCAAACCATAATAAACGCATAGGGGCATAGGAATGGCAGAAGGCATGAGACAGTCCCCACTGTCCCATGCCCTCTGCCTCCTCCAGACCCAATTTTCATATCGCAAACGCAACCGTTCAAGATGGTGTCATTTGAAACCGGAGTAAGTTCATGAGATAAATATTAATTTTCTTTATAAGCTATTATAAATTGCTCAATAGATACTACGATAACAGCATAGGCAAAAAGTATAAGGCCGGCTAACTCCAGGGGATCAATATTTAATAAGACATGAATACGTCCGCTTATCCATAATATAAACGCTACGGCCAATAAGTCTAAAGCCCTTATCTTCCGGCTGTTCGATCGATATTTTGCCTTGGCGAATACTTTTATGTAATAGATTAAAGCCAGGATATACAGAATTACAACGTATTTACTCATGAAATCACCCCTCAATCATTCTAGGATCAACAGAGACGGTTCCTTGTGCCCCCTTCCCGTCGGCCCCTTTAATTCATTTAAATATAAAAGGCCACTCCCGCTTTTGCAGACGTTCTGACTCGCTCTGGATCACCTAAATTCCGTTCTATCCTCAGGGCATACTGCCATAACCTTAATCTTGCTTAGAATCAGCTGATAATAATATTTCATAACATTTCGGGCAATTAAATTTACTGGCAATACAAATAGTCATATCGCAATTAGATAATTCTTTAAGATAAGCAACTCCCCATTCCGCGATACTAGTCATTACCGGAATAAAACTCTCTCCTATTTCGGTTAAAGAATATTCAACCTTTGGGGGGACCTCTTTATATACTTCTCTGTGTACCATTTTATTGTGTTCAAGCTCCTTTAACTGCTGAGTGAGAACGCCCCTCGACACATCTGGCAGCAGCCTTTGCAGCTCATTAAACCTCAAAGTGTTTTTACTTAATATCCATAAAATAGATAATTTCCATTTCCCGTTAAGGATATTTTGTATTGCTGATACGGGACATATATAGCTCCCATATTCGCCATCAGCCATCAGAGTAGTCCTCCTTGTCAAGGTCATTTTAATATGACTATGTCATAAAAAAGTGCGTAATTTACCATTGTAATCACTGCAATTATCATTATATTAGTCATTTCAATATTAATCTATATTCGGAACAAAAGACTGGATATGGGAATGTTTTTTGGTGTTTATGAAAATTTGAATTTCACTTGGAAATCGTCAATTTTATTTTGGGGAGGAATCAATAATGAAGGTTCTTAATATTCACGAAAGGCTGTTTAAGCTGCCTCCGGAGCATGTAGGTCAGGCCATCGATAGCCTGGCGAGTCCTTCCAACATACTATGGCCGGTTGGTAAATGGCCTCCGCTGGAGTTGGATAAGGGCTTATACCAGGGGGCTAGTGGCGGACACTCATTCATTAAATATACAGTGGTTGAATATGTACCGGGAAAGCGGGTAGTGTTTCAATTTGACCAGGACGGGGCTTTAGCAGCTTTTGACGGACGGCACTATTTTGAAGTAGTGCCTCGGCGGGATCATGTGTTTCTTCGCCATATAGTTGAAGGAGAGTGCAGTTTTAAAGACTGGATGTTTTGGCACTTACTTATTGGTCCTATGCATGATGCGTTACTGGAAGACGGGCTTGACCTGGCAGAAAATAAGCTCACCGGTTCATCGAAAACAACAAGATGTAGCCTGTGGGTTACATGTTTGCTGTATATGATAGCACGTAAACAGGCCAAGAAATCTGGGTGAAGAGGAATTTCCTCCGGAAGTTGTCACATACCCGCCCTGCGCCTGAGCCTTCTGCTCAGGTTTTGGGACATCGTGCCGGCCGCATTATATTCTGCTTGTTATTGGGCCAGCGGGGACGCTTCTTCTTTTTGTCCTTCTAAATGGTGGTATGATAATAAAGGAACGTCGAATACTTCGGATGATATTGGTAGTGGACGTGGGGTACTGTTAGCGGTTTAAATTATGCTTCGAAAAATTTTTCTTGTATCATTATTAATAACCATTATTATTTTAGGAGCGGGTTGCTATGGCAATCCGCCTCCTCAATATAACTCGGAAAATCCTAAACCGCAAATCGATAAAATTAAGTTTAATGGATTTACTTTAAATGACGGTCTTTCAATTATATATCCAAAAGGTTGGGCAATGAGCGAAAATTCCACCGGCAACGACTTTATCTTTATTAATATACTTCCGGGCTCTAATTCATCAATAACGTTAGAATTGCTTAGGCAAACGCCACCTTCGCCACTTGGGCCCACTCTGTCACGAGGACCTGACTGGATTACTGAAGAGATGCCATCACCGGGAATGTGGCTTGTTTATACTACTAAAGTCAGAAACGACGGGCCATCATATGCTGCCTGGGGTATGAAGAATGATAATTGGTCATATCTATATAGTCTGGAGATTAGTGGCGGGCCTACCGAAGAAGAAATCAGATAGGCATTGGTTTGTTTCGCGACGTAATCCGGGAGTTTGTTAAAGTAAACGAATTGGGTAATTTGCCCAAATAAATTGGCCAGCGGGGCCCGTTCCTTTTGTCCCTTTCCCGCCGGCCCCTTTAATTCATTTCAATGTAAAAGGCCACTCCCCGCTCTTCGTTACTTGCCCTGATTCTGGCTCCGTGCATATCCATAACCTGCCGGGTGATGGCCAGACCCAGGCCAAATTGGCCGTCCTTGCCGCTGGCGTAGGGATCGAAAATCTTTTCCAGCAGAATCTTCGTCAATAGCCGGGCCGTCATTGTATACCCGCACTTCGAGGCAGGCTGACGGCTCCTCCTTGTAATTCAGAGCCACTTCCACCCGGCTTTGGGCATATCTCATCTGGTTATCCAGCAGGTTTTCCATGGCCACCGACCACTGCTGGCGCACAGGACCCCAAATCTGAACTGAAAGCGGCATTCAGTGGAGACGGTTATTGTTGTCCCTGCTCTATGACTCCAGACTAATAATTTCATGTCACAAAGACAACCGTTCAAGCCCGATTTCGGGTATTTGGTGCATCCCTCAAACTCTTCTCGGCTACGAAAATGTCAATATACCGGGCATGGCAACATATTTTATATATATTTCCACTATTTTGACATTTTGGGAATCGTATTTTATTATAAATATTACCATCTATTTGTGTTTTTTACTTTTTATGCTAGTTTATTACTGAAAGGAGGTAAGGCTGTGAATAATGTTTCGCCAAAGCAACGAGAACCGCCTATTGGGCGCAAAGCAATAGTGGCCCGATAGGAAACAAGGCCTTAGGTTGATCCCCCAGCCCTTAAACATCCTAATCAAAACCACCATTATTTAACTTTTAACCCATCAAGCTGTTGTTGTCAATATAAAGACGATAAGACCGTTAGAAAGGAAAGTGAAATCTATGTTAAAAAAACGTGTTATATGCGCTCTTGTGTTGGGCGCAATGCTTTCTTTGTCATTTTGCATCCCTTCAATAGCTGCGGTTGATAAAATTCCAACAGGTGGTTCATTAATGCTTAGCAACTCGCAGGTAACTCCTATGACAGTAGTTGATGTTGGCGGAGGTAAATGGGATTATGGTTGGTACCCACTAAGCACTATCATCAAATATGTATGGTCAAACTATAATCATCCATCTAGGAATCATCACGCAACTACTTTCATCGGGGCAGAATCTGATCACAGTGGAATACATCCACCTTATAGCCTAGCTCCATCACATTTGACTGGATTAATTACAACTACTTCGTCCGTATACTGGGGACTAGATTAAACAATGAATCTGGTATCGCCCGCCGTTTTTTATAGCGGCAGGCGGTATCTATAAATATTGCGGAAGCCGTTCGATTGGGTTTTGGGGAGAAGAATATGATAAAAAGGACCTTGTACTCATTAATTTGTCTGGTTTCAATATTATCTTTTGTTGCAGCCTATCACGATAAAGACATGTCAGAATTAGAAGCAATCGAACAAGCAGAAAATGTAACCGCCCGGCCATTTATGATACCCAACGATCTTCTTTTTGCAGATCCTGAGGAAATATATCCGCTTTTATATCAATCGGCCTATGAAGCCGGGGCAAACATTTTTAGGAGCAACATTCACTTTCAAGCTGATGGTCAAATGGAAATACTAAAATATGTTCTTCTCACTGGTAAAACCAGTTTTTTTGATCGTTTTCGCCTGGCCGGCGGCCGCTGGTTTACAGCCGATGATTCTCAGCAGGACAACTTTTATATAAGTTCAAAGAATACTGGTGATAAGAACCAGATTGGCCGCATTAAGGACTTCGGCGGCAACAACCTGATTTCCATCAAACCCCTAAAACGCTCTTATGACCAATTTCCCACCGAAGGCGTTTATTATGCTGAAACAACTGATGATGCCGCCTTTAATGCATTTCTTCAACATATTGCCGCCAAGTTTAATGAAAAATATAGAGATTACCTTGATCACCCCTTGACGGGCCAAAACTTTATAAAAAACGAATCCGGTTCAAGCGCGGTGAATGCGGGGTCCTTGCTTAACTACCTGCGCTATATCAATCATGTAATTTTTCTCGTAATATTGCTTCTGCTCATATATCATGTCTTCAATGAATCTAAAAAAATCGGCATTATCAAGCTGCACGGCATCTCCAACCTGCGCTTATGGTTCATGATAATCGGCAGGATAATCGCCATCCTGTTCATCGTTTCTACATCACTGGCAATAGCAGTGGCACTACTTATTACCGATACCAGTACCGAGTTTGTGGGGAGCGCCCTGACAAGTCAAATGACGACCTACCTTATCATTATCATCCTTTCAACTGCAGCCTACCTGTACATCTCACGAATAAGGGTCAGTGATGCTGTAAAAAGCCGCAAAGACACCACCGGTATATTTGCTTTAAACACTATAATTAAGGCTGTTTGTGCAATAACGCTGGTTTTGGTCGCTTTTGTTATTATAAATAAGTATGTTGAATTTAGTATGAAACAGAGCAACCTTCAAAACTGGGAGCAGAGCAAAGATTACGGTATCTTTTACCCTTTCAAAATAGGATATGACCGGGAAGATTTAATAAAGGGATGCGGGACTACCCAGACGGCTATAAGAAGTGAGCTCTACCCCATCTTAAACAGGATGGGCTCTATTCTCATCGACGCGCGTATGTACGAAGAACAAGTTCTTATTGCAAATAAGGATTTTACCGGGATTCGTTCGATCAAAGTTAACCCTAATTACCTGCGAAAGTTCACCGTATATGATTTCCAGCAGCAACCGATTCAGGTTTCCGAGGAAACCAGCGACTGGATTTTACTGGTGCCAGAGAAATATAGTTCGATGGAAAATGAAATCTTAAGCTTTTACCAACGGGAGAGAAAGGGTGGGAAATACGGCTATGATTATACCCCAGGATGGTATGAATCCGAAGAACACTATTTTAAACGGCCTGTTCCGGACAAGATCCGCAATCAACCGATAAGGATTATCTGGTTGTCTAACGAACAGCAGGTATTTAGCTTTAACCCCGACGTTTTCCCCGCCGAACATAATATGATTGTTGACCCGATCATTCAAGTAATGACTGAGCAAAATAGCGTTCTTTTAGAGCGCAATCTGATTCTGGGCGGCGGGGCCAGCGACCCTTTGAAGATCAGCCTCCTGGATCGAGATTCCCTGTCTACCTACAAAACACTTGAGCCGGAATTAAAAAGGCTCCATTTAGATGATAATCTCGAACACCTGGTTACTGTAAACCAAAATATATTTATGGAGATATATAAATTTTCAAGGGTCGTCAGGGAGTATATATTTATCAGTATTGGTCTTTTTATTGCCTTTTTGGTGCTAACGATACAAAACCTGAGCATTTTTTTCAACAAGTATCAGCACCGTTTTATCGTACGGCGTCTATTTGGGTTTTCTTTCGGAAGGTCCTACCAAGAATATTTCTTTTTATTTGGGGGACTATGGGCACTGCAAATTTTAGCCTTCATTATTATTGATAGGACATTTAATCCTTATTTGATCGGAGTAGCAGCCGGGTTGATAACATTTGAACTGGCAGCCACAGTTTTCGCCTTAAGGATTATCGAACATAAAAATAAAGTGAAAGTATTAAAGGGAGGGGCGTAAATAGGATGTGCAACATATGCGAACTGGTTGGTGTCAGGAAAAATTATGGATACCATGTAGTATTAGATAACATGAACCTGTCCGTAGGGGAAGGAGAAATGGTGGCTATCACAGGAAAAAGCGGAGCTGGTAAAACCACCATCCTTAACATTATGGGGTTACTGGAAAAACCCAGCGGCGGAGAGGTCAGGCTGTTTGGTCAAACCGCTCCACGGATTGGCTCCCGGGCTGCAAATCTACTCCTTCGCACCCGTCTCGCTTACCTATTTCAAAACTGTGCACTGATTGATGACGCCAATGTGGATTACAATCTGGAAATCCCGCTGATTTATGCCAAAAAGAGCCGCAAAGAAAAGAAGGCGATGAAACAAACCGCACTGGAAAAGGTCAGATTGGATATACCGCTAAAACAAAAAATCTACGAACTTTCCGGGGGAGAACAGCAAAGGGTGGCTATAGCCAGAATACTGCTAAAACCCAGTGAGCTAATTCTGGCAGATGAACCAACCGGATCTCTGGATGACGAAAACCGGGATGAAATCATGCGTATTCTAAAGGAACTAAACCTATCAGGCAGGACCATCATAATCGTAACCCATGATATAGATGTCGCTGGCTTATGTGATAGAACAATTGAACTTCACAGTAAAACGATTGGTTTAGACACTCCCCAATCCCTGGTTATATGATGTAATTACTAACGTTCCAGCATAAACCGGACTATAATCTATTTTGTTCGAATTCTCAGTCAGGGGAGACGGCTAATTTTAATTCATTTCAATACAAAAGGCCACTCCCTGCTCTTCGTTGTTTGCCCTGATTTTTGCCCCGTGCATATCCATAACCTGCCGGGTGATGGCCAGGCCCAGGCCAAACTGACCATCCTTGCCGCTGGCATATGGATCAAAAATCTGTTCCAACAGTTCTTCATCAATGGCGGGGCCGTCATTGAATACCCGCAGCTTCCAAGCATCTGAAGACTCTTCTACATTCAGGGTCATTTCCACCCGTCTTTGGGCATATCTCATCTGGTTATCCAGCAGGTTTTCCATGGCTACCGACCACTGCTGGCGTTCGCCTTCCACAGAGGCTTCTTTTAGATTTAGAACCCACTCGATTTCCGGCCTGCGCCAGCGCAGCCGTTCAACCGCATCTTCGATGAGCAGGTCCAGTCGGATGCTTTCTTTCCCGGTTTCCCGCAGGGCCAGGTATTTTAGCTTGTTGAGATAGAGGAAGTTTTGCACCCGCTTTTGCAGGCGTTCCGACTCGCTCTGGATCACTTCCACACTGTCCTGGAGGTTCCCCCGGGGATAAATTCCGTCCAGGATCGCCCGGGCGTAACTGCTTATCACCATAGCCGGGGTCTTCAGCTCGTGGGAAAGATTCTGCAAAAAGGCCTGCTGGGCTTCATCCTGTTTGGCCAGGCGCTGCCTCATCTGTTCGAAGGCCTGGGCCAGGCGGCCGATTTCATCCCGGCGGTTTAGAACCAGAGGCTGCTCCCAGTCGCGTTCCGATATCCGGCTGGCCGCATCTTCGATCTGCGCCAGAGGCTTGACCAGGAAGCGGGCCAGGAGCAGCGACGGGAGCAAAGTCAACAGGCAAAGCGCCACCATAAGCCCAAAAAGCTTCTTGGTAAGGCTGGCCGAAAGCTCCTGGGTATAGCTGGCCCAGGCGTAGCTTACCAGGTGAACCGGTTTGCCGTCCAGAACCTGATTGCGAATGACGTAAAGCAGAGTGTTGGTGCCTTCGGTGTGGGAGTAGCGCCTGGTTTCTTCAGTCTGCCCTTTCGCCTGTTCTCTGACGATCCTGGTAAAGGCCTCCGGCAGAGCCGATGGCAGCTCGCTATCGGGAGCATCGGGCAGAAGGATATGGCTGACCGGGGGAAGTCCTGACGGGTCATTGCCAAGCCCTATCGATGAAAATGCTATGAAGGTCGCGGGTTGGGATATTGATACCTGACCCATGTCGGTTGAGCTTGAAGTGCTTACTCCCTCTAGTGAAACAACCCCGGTCGTTTTCCCGGCATTATCCGGAGTCTGCTGCTGTCCTTCTCCTAGCGGAGGAGGTGTATTTATCCGATCGCCAGACTGGCCTGGAGGCTCCTGGGGCGACTCAGGGGAATCTGATTTTATAGCCGGGAGGGTTACGGTTATAACCGCTCCGTCGTATTCCGGTATGTTCGACTCAAAATGAATAAACTGGGCCTGTTTTTGCGAGTCTTCCAAAAGGGTGTAAACCTGACCGGTAAAAAAGCTGTTCAACATCCCGGGCAGGAAGAGCATAATCAAACCGAATACGCACAGGGTGACGCCGGCGCACAGGGCCCAAATCTGAACTGAAAGCGGTATATTTTTCATTTCTTCACCAACCTGTATCCATAGCCGTAGATGGTCTCCAAGGGCAGATCGGGCATTTTTTTACGAACCCTTCGCACCATATCGTCCACCACCCGATCACTTCCATAGTATTGCAATCCCCACACCGCCCTCAAAATCTGTTCCCGTTCCAAAGGCTGCCCCTGATGGCGGGCCAGTAATGACAGGAGGTCGAATTCGCGAGTAGTTAAATCAATAATGCGCCCTTCGGCGTCACTGGCTTGACGGGCGGTTTCGTCTAGAGCATAAAGGCCCAACCGGTGCAATGTGCCGTTTTTGGGGTCCGGACCGGGTTCATAAACCCTTTGCAGCAGCTTCCGGCACCGTATTACCAGTTCCTCCGGCATAAAGGGTTTGGCCATATAATCATCGCTGCCCATCTCCAGCCCGACAATACGGTCAATGTCAGCATCCCGGGCTGAGATGAAGATAACCGGAACCGCCGGGTGGTCAGCCTTTATTTCCCGTATTAATTGGAAACCGTCCACTCCGGGCAGCATGATATCAAGGATCCACAAATGGGGACGCCGGGGCAGGGCCTGCCGGGCTTCGGTACCGGTGGCGAAGGAAGACACCTGCCAATCCTGGTTGCGCAGGTAGGTGCAGAGTATTTGATTGATGTTAACATCGTCTTCGACCAGGAATACCTGATACTTCATTCCCTCACCCATTTCGCCTGTTTATCCATGGAGCCGGGGCGGTTGAAACCAGCCCCGGCCCTTTTCCCCATGGCCCCGGGGTAAAACCTTTCTATTTTGCGTTCACTACCGCTTTTAACATATCTTCGGTAGTCTGTCGGTAATCGGCCAGAGCTTTGGGAAGCACGTTCTTTATAGCCGCCGGGTCGTTATTCTCCACGGCCGTTTCAAATTCCTTTTGCACCGCGATTCGGGCATTGATTTGGTCAAGGTCGGCAGTTCCAATACAACTCGTGGTAAAGAGTTTTTCCCCATCACCCGGCTGGCCTGGTTCCATCTCGATCTTTACTTCACCCTTTTGTATGGGCGCCCCTTCGGGAAGGCTGACTGCAAAAGAACCCGGGGCGGATTTAAGCATCTGTTCGAACTTTTCGGAAGCAACATTGCGATCGGCAAAAGCCTTTTCCCAATCGGGCAAAGCTGCCGGGTCGAATTCCTTAACTAAATAAGTAAGATAACGCTGCTGGTGAACCTTGGAAAGCAATTGATTGTCTAGTGACGGTAAAGTAACCGTAATAGTAGCCGGCCCGTCTGTCTTTTCATCGGCCAGGCAGGTGGACGCCAGGATTCCGGTTGCCATCAACGCCAGCATCAATGCCACCGATACCACATGTTTGAATCTTTTCATCATTATACCTCCTAGAAAAATTTGTGGAGCTCCTTTTCAATTCAATTTACCGGACAAGTTTGGAGGTATTATCAAAAGATTATGGGAAATTGTGGCCAGGGTGTTTTATAGGCGGGGAGCTGGAGGAGGGGCAAGACCAGGGCGGGTGCCCTGCCCGCTAAAGGGTATTTATTAAAGCCTCAATGAAAGTACCGATTACCCAGAAGGCCACAGGGAATATGATCAGGATAAAACTGTAAATCACTCCGATAAGGGAGAGCTTATCCTTTCGCCTTATCAAGCCGATTAATCCGAAAGCGATACCTGCAAAGCCGATTTTCGAAGCCATATGCAGCTGCTGACCTTGAAGGTTGTTGGGGATAATTGCCAGAAAGAAGTTGGCAATAAACAAGGTCCCCATAAAGCCAACTGCAATTGAAATTCGGCCCCATATTGAAATCCCAGTTGTGTCTAGCGCAGATTGTTTTTGACAATCATGTAAGTTCACCATAATTTCTTTCCTATGCCATTTTTATACATTAATTATATCAAAGTTATAAACCCATTAATATCATTTAGCGGCGTCGGCCGGCCTGGTAATTGTTCGGGCCGCTTGGTTAAATATTAAAACCAAGGCCCCGGTAAGCAGGGCGGGCCAGAAGCCCGGCATCTGCCAGTTCTTTACTATCAGGTCGGCCAGCATCACCATCCAGGCATTGATGAGCAGCACGAAAAGGCCGAGGCTGATCAGATTTAAAGGCAATGCGATGAGCATCAGCAAGGGCCTGAGCAGCAGGTTCAAGGCGGTCAGAACCAGGGCGGCCAGCAAAAGGCTCCCAGCATCATGGGGCAGCTCGGGAAACAGCAGCCAGCTGGAAAGTCCCAAAGCCAGCAGATTGGACGCATAAATTAAAACAACCTTGACCATCAAAAACCCTCCTGGATATCCGTTCATATAAGCCGGACACTGACTCTGACATCCTCTTTTTGCACTTCAACCAGGCGGCAGGGTCCCAGCCGCCGCACTTCCCGCAGCATCTCCAGCCCGGCCCGGGAGATGTCCAAGACAGCTCCCAGCGGGGGTTTAGCGCCCTTTAATAGAGGCTTCGCCAGGCCGAGAAGCTCATCAAGCTCCTCCAGGGTTTCCTGCAGAACCGGCAGCAGGAACGGAAATCCCCATCCCATCCGGGACCCGGTTTTGACTTTAACCCACAGCCAATGATTCAACTTTTTATTCCACATAGACGGCTACCGTCATGTGACCTTCCTGAGGGTCATCCAATTCCACATCAACCAGCTTGCCATCCACCAGTCCCTGGTCGATCAGGTCCACCAGTTCTTTTAAATCAATTTCACTCAGATCAATGCCCCGTTTGTCCATTTCGCTGCGCGCTTCCGGGGGGATAAAGTTCATGCCCCAACCCATAAATTTGGAGGCTACCCTGACCAGGCGCATGGGAATGTTTACATTGACTTTGGTTTTATCCCCATCCACCTTCACGCGAAAAGCTCGATCGACTCTGCCGTCGGGTGTTTCTTTTACCCCGGAGTCCATAGCCTGAAGCAGCTCCAGACCCTCGGCTGCGCTTACCTTCCCCTCCTGAATCAATTCCAAAACTCTCAATTTTTCCTGGCTCATCTTATTACCCCTTTCCGCTCTTTTTTAGCTGTTCTATGGCTTCCCGGGAATCTATTTCGCCCCTTTCCAGGGCATCCAGAATCTGTTCGCGCATTTCTTCCTGCTGTTTTTGTTCAGGTCTTGGCGGTTTAAATCCGAGCGCTTGAATCACTCCTTCCAGGCGGTTGCGAACCGTAGGATAGGAGATGCCCAGTTCCTTTTCGACTTCCTTGATATTGCCCCGGCACTTTAAAAACACTTCCACAAACTCCACCTGCTCGGCCGGCAATTGACAGAAACGACAGGTGCTGAATTCTCCATCCAGGCTGGTTTTGCACTGGGGACAGCTCAAACGGCTGACCGTCAATTCCTGATTGCATATGGGGCAGCGCCCCGGCGCTTTATAACGGATAGGAGTCCACCTCTTTTCGCTGGTATTGATATTAATTTAAACCCCAACCTTAAATATGTCAATGTATATATTAATATTTTTAATTTATGCTTTTACTTATTTAAGGTTTAAAGCACATTATTTACAGGCGGGCGGTTTTGCTGAACATGAAGGAAATATGATTATGGCGAATCGCCATCATTAAATCAGAATTACCTGTTTTATGACCGCACGCCGATAAGCTCCTATTAAGTTCATTATTGGTGCCAAGCAAAATAACATTATATCCGGCATGTTCATGTGATATAATAATGAAATACTTTTCCGTCCGGATAAATAACTACGAAAGAAGGGGTGTACTGAAATGAAACGGATTTTGTGTGTATTACTCATGATATTATTCGTTGTTACCCTGGGCGCCTGCTCCTCAAGCAATACGACTGAGCCGAAAACGGGTGGTTCCGGCGGTACTGCTCCGGCTGAAGACGATTTGGCTTACATAAAGAATAAGGGCACGCTTGTCATCGGGATTACGGAATATGAGCCGATGAATTACAAAGACAAAGACGGAAAACTGGTCGGTTTTGATACCGAGTACGCCGAGGCGCTTTGCGCCAAACTCGGTATTACGCCCAAGTTCGTTTTCATCAATTGGGATACAAAGGAGATTGAACTCAAGTCCAAAAACATCGACTGCATCTGGAACGGCTTGACCATCAAGGAAGACCGTAAGCAAAACATGGCCTTTACCCAACCTTATCTAATAAACGAGCAGGTTGTGGTTATCCGCTCGGCCGACGCCGCCAAATATGCCGACAAGGCGAGCCTAAAGGGCGCGAGTATTGTCGCCGAGTCGGGTTCCGCCGGTGAATCGGCGATTAAAGCCGATCTGCCCGATGCCAAATATACTGCGGTTGACGCGCAAACCAAGGCGCTCTTGGAGGTCAAGGCCGGCACGGCGCAGGCGGCTGTCCTCGACGCTACGCTAGCCAAATCTATGACGGGCGCGGGTACGGATTACGCCGATCTCACCGTCATACCCGGCGTGAAACTGACTGCCGAAGAATACGCGATCGGACTGCGGCTGGGCAGCACGGCGGTGGCCGAGTTCAATAAGACCACGGCGGAACTGCTGCAGGACGGTACCCTGGCTAAAATTGCTGGGAAGTACGGCCTGACGGAACGTCTGATCACAAAATAGCACACCCAGTTCACATTGATTTTCCGACAGCCAAGCGGGGGCAGAAGAAAAGCTTCTGTCCCCGTATTTTGTACTAATTAAACCTCCCGTAAAGGATTGTCCGTTTTTATGAGCTTTAACGTTGTCACCCAAACCCTGCTGGAAGGTTTTCTGACCACATTTTTAATCTTTGCCGTCACGCTTGTGCTGGCAATTCCGTTTGGCCTGATCATTTCTTTTGGTTCAATGAGCCGGTTTAGGCCTTTGCGCTGGCTGACCAAAACCTTCGTCTGGGCTATCCGCGGTACGCCTTTGATGCTACAGATCATTATTGTCTTTTACGGCCCCGGCCTTATCTGGGGCTGGACGGCTTTTCCTCGCCTGGAGGCCGTCCTGATCGCTTTTGTGATCAATTACGCGGCTTATTTTTCGGAGATTTTCCGGAGTGGCATTGAAAGCGTTCCGCGCGGCCAGTATGAAGCCGGCCAGGTCCTCGGTATGACCAAGAGCCAGATTTTCTTTAAGGTCATCCTACTACAGGTCATCAAGCGCATTGTCCCGCCGATGTCCAACGAGATCATTACCCTGGTCAAGGATACCTCACTGGCCCGCGTGATTGCCGTCCGGGAAATTATCATGCAGGCGGAAGATTATATCCGCTCGGCAGCGATCATCTGGCCGCTTTTTTATTCGGGCGCCTTCTACTTGCTGTTTTGCGGCATACTTACCCTGCTCTTCGGCTATCTTGAGCGCAGGCTCAGCTATTTCAAAGTTTAGGAGGAACCGGCGTGTCTTTTTTGGAGGTTAACAACTTAAGAAAAAGCTTCGGCGCTTCGCTTGTACTAGAAAATATCAGCTTTTCGCTGGCCAAGGGCGAGTCGCTGGCGATCATCGGTTCGTCCGGCAGCGGCAAAACAACCCTGCTCAGGTGCCTTAATTTCCTTGAGATCCCCGACAGCGGCACTATCAGCATAAACGGCGAGACCCTATTTGACGGTGACAACCCGTCGCCGCTTACTGATAATGAGATTCGCAAAAGAAGGCTTCATTTGGGGCTTGTTTTTCAATCCTTCAACCTGTTCCCGCAGTACACGGCGCTGAAAAACGTAACCCTCGCCTGCGAACTGCTCGCCAGGGAAAAACCGGATTATAAGGAAAACCGCAAAGCGATTATCGCCGCAATTGAAAAAAACGCCCGCTCCCTGATGGATCAGGTGGGGCTTTCCAATAAGCTCGATTTTTACCCGCACCAGCTCTCGGGCGGACAGCAGCAGCGGGTTGCTATTGCACGGGCGCTCGCTTTAAATCCGGACATTCTCTGCTTTGACGAGCCTACCTCCGCGCTCGATCCCGAGCTCACCGGCGAGGTCTTAAGAGTGATCAGAAGCCTCGCCGACCAGAAGACGACCATGGTTATCGTAACGCATGAGATGCAGTTTGCCCGCGAGGTGTCCGACAAGGTTTTATTCATGGATAACGGTACCGTAGCCGAATACGGGTCGCCGGAGGAAATCTTTGCCAACCCGAGAGAGGAGCGCACCAAGCAGTTTTTGGAGCGCTATTCCGGATAATAAACAATCTAACTTGTACTCTTTTCTCTCGCTAATCTCGGCATTCTACTCCCTTTCAATTACTTTTCCCAATTATAGTAGAACCGTCTTACTGAACATAAACGAGATATGTTCAAACGCTTCACCCTCCGGCAGGCGCAGTATCTCCGCGTTCAGCACCCCCGGCTTTACATGCAGCCGGCCGTAGCTGGCAAAGGGGTATGCTCTTTGGTCGGTTGGCGAACCCGGATTGAAGAGCAGCTTGTGCTCATCTATTTCCATGCCTGGAATATGGCTGTGCCCGTAGACTATGCACTGGGCATAGGGGAAGGCCTGGCACGCCCGGTTCCTGGTGCTGCCTTTGCTTCCGCAACCATGGATCAACCCGATGCATAGTCCCTCCAGGCAGAACTGTTCCGACTCGTTCAAAATCCCCACTATATCATCTGAATCCACATTGCCGTACACTGCCTTTACCGGCGCTATATTCTGCAGCCGGTGCAGCACGGAAAGGGCCGTGAAATCCCCCGCATGCAAGATCAGATCGACATTTTCCAGGCCTCTCAATAAGGCCGGGGGCAGATCCCTCCCCCGTCGTGGAAGATGAGTATCGGATAATACTCCAATCAGCATCAGTTTGCTTTCCTTTCTCTGCACCACAAAGGACAATTAGTCTTTTTAACTTAACCGGAGCACGGCAATTACATTCCCAATGAAACGCCCAGCCCGTAGAGCGGAGGTCTGGACAGGGTCTTTTATGCCCTTAAAAGGATTATGCAGGCGGCGCGGCAACACCCGCGATGCATAAATAGGGGATGCACCAAGACAAAATATAATACCTGTTGGTGATGCATTTTCATCCTAATATACGGGAGGCTGCAAGCGTGAATATCATCGAAATCAAAAATCTGACCAAATACTATGGCAAGTCCAGAGGAATCGAAGATGTCAGTTTTAATGTTGAAGAAGGGGAGATTTTTGGTTTTATCGGGCCTAACGGCGCAGGTAAGTCAACGACGATCAGGACTTTGCTGGCTTTGATTTATCCTACCAGCGGCCGGGCAAGCATCTTCGGCAAGGATTGCATTAAGTTTGCCCCTGAGATTGCCCGGGATGTGGGCTATTTACCCTCCGAAGTATTTTACTACGACAAAATGCGGGTGATTGATCTTTTGAAATACGCGGCGAGTTTCTATAAAAAAGATTGCAGCAAAAGAATCAAAGAACTGGCCGAAATCATGGATCTGGAGCTGGGAAAGAGGATTGATGATTTATCATTCGGCAACAAAAAGAAGGTCGGGATCGTTCAAGGCCTTTTACATGAACCGAAGCTGATCATCCTGGATGAGCCTACCAGCGGTCTGGACCCGCTGATGCAGCAGAAATTCTTTGACCTTCTGTTGGAAGAAAACCGGAAAGGCGCCGCCATTCTTTTATCTTCCCATGTTTTGGGCGAAGTCCAGAGGCTGTGCAGCCGGGTGGCTATTATCAAGGACGGCAAAATTATCAGGCTGGAAAAGATGAGCGATTTAACCGAACATAATTACAAAAAAATTAGAATTGAAACCAAAGCGGAAATCGGCCAGGGCGATTTCGCAATCGGCGGGGTCAATAACCTGGAGATCAGAGACAGGAAAGTGAGCTTCTTATTCAGGGGGAATATCAATCTCATCCTGAAAAAGCTGGCGGAAGTGGAAATCATTAATATCTGGATCGAGGAGCCGAGCCTGGAGGAAATCTTTATGCACTATTATGGAAAGGAGGCCTGATGCTCATGAAGAATATCTTTCGGCATGAGCTTAAGGCCTACAGCAAATCCATCATCGTTTGGGCGTGCTCCATGACGCTTTTGGCGGTGCTGTACATCTTTCTTTTTAAGGAACTTGGCCGGGACATTGAAGAGTTTAAGGCTTTTCTGAGCAATATGCCCGAGGTGCTGAAAAAGGGCTTCAACATTTTAGTCGACAGCGTTGCGACGCTGGAAGGTTTTTACTCCTTTGTCTTCTCCTTTGTCTTATTATGCGGGGGCATTCAGGCCATGAATCTTGGAATCGCCATTGTTTCCAAAGAGGTGCGGGACAAAACTGCGGATTTTTTGATGACCAAGCCGATAAGCCGGCTCGGCATCCTGATGTCCAAATTGCTGGCCGCCTTTTCTGCTTTGCTGATGACCAATATGATTTATCTGGGGCTTACGGTTTTCGCGGCGGTCGCCGTTGTCGGCGCGTTTAATCTGAAAGTATTCTGCCTGATTTCGTTCACGCTGTTCTTTGTCCAATTAATGCTCATGGCTCTGGGAATTATGATTGCAGTGCTCGCCGGAAAGATAAAGTCGGTGATCTCGGTATCTCTGAGTACTGTTTTCGGGTTCTATGTCTTAGGCTCCCTGGGATCGATTCTCGGTGAAGAAAAGGTCCGGTATTTTTCGCCGTTCCGCTATTTTGATCCGGTGTATATCATCGGACATGCCGCCTATGAAACGCGTTTTGTGGTGACCGGCATGGCCGTCATCATTGCTGCAATTGCGCTGAGCTGCCTGGTCTACGTGAAAAAAGATATCCATACCGTTTGAGGAGGGAGCACAATGAATATTTTTTTGAGAGAATTAAAGGCGCATCGCCGAGCACTGCTCATCTGGAGCATCGCCATATTTCTGATGATCGTCTCCTCCATCGGTAAATTTACGGCCTATGCCGAAACAGGCCAGTCCATGAATGAATTGTTGTCGCAAATTCCCAGTTCGATCAAAGCGGTATTGGGGATGGGTAATTTCGACCTGACAAAAGTCAGCGGATTTTATGGGATGTTATACTTGTATCTTCTTTTACTGGCGACCGTCCACGCTTCTTTGCTCGGCGCCAATATCATTGCCAAGGAAGAACGGGACAAAACGGCTGAGTTTTTGCTGGTGAAGCCTGTCTCCAGAAGCAAAGTGATTACCGCCAAACTTTTAGCGTCCCTTATAAATATTGTTGTCTTCAACCTTGTTACCCTGATTTTTTCAGTCGTCCTGATGGGAAAGTACGCTAAGGGAGAAAATATAACGGAGGAAATAGGGGTACTCATGGCCGGGATGTTTATTTTGCAGCTGATGTTCCTATTGATCGGTACGGCGACAGCCGCCGCAAGCCGGAATCCCCAATCCGCCGCCTCAGTTTCTACCGCAATTCTGCTGGTCGCTTTCGTCATTTCATCGGCAATCGATATTAACAGCCGTCTTGAGCCTTTGAAGTACATCACGCCATTTGCCTATTTCAAGGCCGAAACGCTGCTGGGCACAGGAGGATTCGAACCGGTATTTCTGCTCCTGTCCTTGGCGATCATTGCCCTGCTCATGGTTGTCACTTATGTGTCTTATAACAAAAGAGATCTGCATGTTTAGCAACTGGGCGGGTGGAACTGCTTACTATGCTAGTGTAGTAAATCTTTATACGCATTTAAATCGCTTTTTCTTCAGCGTCAGGGGAACTTGAGAATCACTCCTTTTTTTCAAATTGTAAGCGCCGCTGCTTTGATGATTGCATCTTAATATAATCTTAATGCTATGGGAAAAGTCATAACGTCATGCTGATTATGGCAATGTTATACTAAATTGATGAAGCCAAAGTTGAACAATTATTAAAGGTGAGCGGGAAATGGGTAATATCCGTCAAACAGACTCCAATTCGCTGTTGGAGCAGCTCTCGGCGCTGCCCGCGAGGAAAAGCCGCGGCAAGCTGAGAATTTATTTCGGCTATGCGGCAGGTGTCGGCAAAACCTGTGCCATGCTGAATGACGCCCATCAGGCAAAAAAAGACGGGATTGACGTGCTTGTCGGTTACATTGAACCCCATTCCCGGCCGGAAACGATGGCTCTTTTGGAAGGGCTGGAAACCCTGCCTCCTTTGGAAATATCCTACAAAGGCGTTGTCTTGAGAGAATTTGATCTGGACCGCGCCATCCGGAGAAGACCGGAGCTCATTCTAGTGGATGAGCTGGCTCATACGAATGCCGAAGGCTGCCGCCACAAAAAAAGATATCAGGACGTGGAGGAGCTGCTGCGGGCCGGAATTGATGTTTATACTACAATCAATGTTCAACATATCGAAAGCCTGAATGATGTTGTGGCGTCCATCACAGGCATTACGGTACGCGAACGCATCCCGGACAGCGTATTCGACAGCGCCGATCAGATCGAACTGGTGGATATCGAGCCGGACGATCTGATTGGACGCCTGCATAAAGGAAAAATCTACAGCAGAGAGCAGGCGCAAAGGGCGCTCTCCCATTTTTTCACCAAAAAGAAACTGATCGCCCTGCGTGAAATCGCTCTGCGCCGCACAGCGGATCAGGTCAACCGGGTCGCAGGGCAAAACAACCGTGACCCGTCAAAGAACAGCCTTCCTTATACCAACGAGCATATTTTAGTCTGCCTGTCGCCGGCTCCTTCCAATGCCAAGGTCATCCGTACAGCGGCGAGAATGGCGGATGCGTTTCACGGCGCATTTACGGCCCTGTTCGTCGAAACGCCGGAAACACCGGAATTGTCGGATAGAAACCAGACTGCGCTGAGAGAAAATGTAAGACTGGCGGAACAGCTCGGCGCGCAGATTGCCACCGTGTATGGGGAGGATATTCCCGGGCAGATCGCGGAATATGCCAAAGCCAGCCGTGTTTCCAAAATCGTCCTGGGACGCTCCGGACATATTAGACGATGGCTGAAAAAAACCAATTTTGTCGATAGATTGACCACGCTGGCGCCAACCATCGATATTTACATTATCCCCGATAACCAGTCGTCCTTCCATTGGCGACTGCCTAAATTTGCCAGGTCTTTGGAGCCTGCGAGGTTTTCTCCGGCCGATTCAGCCAAATCCCTGGGGATTTTGGCCGTTTGTACCTTAATTGGATTTTGGTTTTTCTCTTTAAATTTTAGTGAAGCAAACATCATTACGGTTTATATTTTGGGCGTGCTGCTCAATGCCATCGTCACCAGGGGCCGGTTATACAGCGCCGTATCTTCGGTTTTAAGCGTGCTGGTGTTCAATTTTTTCTTTACCGAACCCCGTTTTTCTTTGCAGGCCTACGATCCCGGCTATCCGGTTACTTTTTTAATTATGCTGTTGGCAGCCTTAATTTCCAGTACGCTGGCTAAACGGATAAAAGAGCAAGCCCGCCAATCGGCGCAAAAAGCCTATCGCACCGAAGTACTTTTAGAAACCAACCGCAAATTGCAGCAGGCCCAGGATCAATCGGAAATCTTAAGCGAAACAGCACGGCAAATAGTAAAACTGCTTGACAGGACCGTAATTTTATATTCCACCCAGGAGAACACCTTATCCGAACCGCTGATTTTCCCCAGGGAAGATTCGACAGTCGATCCGCAGGCTTATCTCGGGGCGAATGAACGCGCGGTAGCCGAGTGGGTATATAAGAACAATAAACGGGCGGGCGCTACCACGAATACCCTTTCTGACGCCAAATGCTTATACCTGGCGGTGCGCGGAGGCGACACGGTTCTTGCCGTCGCAGCAATTGTCATGGATGAGGAAGCGCCTTTGGAAGCTTTTGAAAAGAGTTTGATGATCGCCATGCTGGGAGAGTGCGCGCTGGCGCTGGAAAAAGAACGCCTGAACGAAACCCAAAAACAGATTTCCATGCAGATGCAGCAGGAGCAGCTCCGCGCCAACCTGCTCCGGGCGATTTCCCACGATTTGCGTACGCCGCTCACTAGCATTTCCGGTAATGCCGGCATTCTCATGGGAAATTCCCAGGTATTGGATGAAACGCAGAAACACAGCCTTTACACCGATATTTATGATGAGTCCATGTGGCTGATCAATTTAGTGGAGAACCTGCTTTCCATTACCCGGATTGATAACGGCACATTGAATTTGAATTTGCAGCCTGAGCTTCTTGAAGAAGTTATCACCGAAGCACTGCTCCATATTAACCGAAACAGTGTCAAATACCATATAGAAACCCTTTTACACGATGAACTACTTATGGCAAAAATGGATTCCCAGCTCATTATTCAGGTAATTATCAACATCGTGGACAATGCGCTTAAATACACGCAGCCAGGTTCTCACATTACGATTTCAGCGAAAAAGGACGGGCCATCCGTTCGAGTGGAAATAGCCGATGATGGTTCCGGCATTCCGGATGAAGCCAAAGCCAAACTGTTCGACATGTTCTATACGGCGGATAATATCAGTGTAGATGGCCGGCGCGGGCTTGGATTAGGGCTTCCCCTATGCAAGTCGATTATTCACGCCCATGGCGGAACCATTTATGTAAAAGATAACGTTCCGCAAGGCACGGTGTTTGGTTTTACCTTGCAGGCCGAGGAGGTGAATGTTCATGAATAAACCTTTTATTCTGGTTGTGGAAGACGATAAGCCCATCCGCAAGCTGATTACCACAACCTTGGAAACACAGGGATACCAGTATCATACGGCCGAGACGGCCGGAGCTTCGATCTTAGAGGCTGTTTCCAAACGTCCGGATATTATGATTCTGGATTTAGGACTTCCGGACATGGACGGCATAGATATCATTAAAAAGGTTCGGGCCTGGTCCAACATGCCTATCATTGTAGTCAGCGCGCGCAGTGAGGATCGCGATAAAATCGATGCCCTGGACGCCGGCGCGGACGACTACCTGACCAAACCGTTCAGCGTCGAGGAATTGCTGGCCCGGCTCCGGGTCAGCCTGCGCAGGATCCGTTATGACAGTGAAAAGCTGCCCAAGGACGCCTCCGTCTTTATCAACGGAAAATTGAAGATTGATTACGCTGCGGGCTGTACATGGCTGGATGGAGAAGAAATACACCTGACCCCTATCGAATATAAGCTCTTGTGCCTGCTGGCCAAAAATGTGGGAAAAGTCCTGACCCATAATTCTATCCTGCATGAAATATGGGGCCATTATGCCGGCGATATTCCCGCCCTGCGTGTTTTTATGGCGACCCTGCGCAAGAAGTTGGAAAAAACGCCTTCGCAGCCCAAGCACATCCAAACCCATATCGGGGTCGGTTACCGGATGCTGCGGGTGGGCAACGAAGGCAATGCCTCCGAACCGTAATTTCTAAAATAAGTTTTAATTACGCAAGGGCGTGTCGCAAAACGTTAA
>DHRK01000051.1 GCA_002410325.1 Syntrophomonas sp. UBA5314 | reverse complement strand
TAGTACTCTGTTAACTCTTATTTTTTTATAAATCGTCGAGGGAAATTTTTGCAGGACAAGGCGGAGTAATGAGTAATACTGGACGTATTGCGATTGACGACAACGCAGTCATGCGAAAATTTAACCGACGATAATATATAGAATTAGGGTTGACAGACTACCAGCACCTTACAGTATTTCATTTAAGCACTCTGAAGCCGAAAAATCAAGAAATAGCGGGCAGAAAAGAATTGCATTAGCCCCTGGCATATAATAAAATTTGAAGCAATTGAAACCCTACTACGCCCATAAGGAGGTCTTTTTTTAGATAATGGCAAAAATACATCCGTTCCGAGGCCTGCGTTACAATCCGGAGAAAATAGCCAATCTGGCTTCCGTTGTAACCCCCCCCTATGACATTATTGATGATGCCGCTCAAGCTCGCTATTATGCCGAACACCCGGCCAATATCATCCGTTTGGAACTGGGCCTGATGTTCCCTCAGGACAGTCCGGAAAACAATCGCTATACCCGGGCCAAGCAATACCTGGATAAATGGCTGGAAGATGAAATACTGGTTCCGGAAAGCTCCCCGGCTCTTTATTTGTATCAACAGAGCTTTGAACACCGGGGCCGTGACATGGTGCGCACCGGCCTGGTTTGCGGGTTGGAGGTGGAGGACTACAGCACCGGGAACGTGCTTCCCCATGAAGAAACACTATCCAAACCCAAAGCGGACCGTTTTCAGCTGATGCAGCACACCCGTTGTAATTTCAGCTCTATCTTCGGGCTTTATATAGACGAGGCCAAAGCTATCGACGGATTGATGCTGGCTTATACCCAAGACCGCGCACCCGATATAGACATTATCGACGAAGCCGGTGAAGGCCACCGCATCTGGGTTATCGACGATGCTTCGGTTCTTTCTTCTATCGTTCAGATCATGAACAAAAAGAAGATCTACATTGCCGACGGACACCATCGCTATGAAACCGCCCTGGATTTCGCCAAATCCATAAAGAAAGCCGGCTATGACTACGTCCTGACCACTTTGGTAAATGTATATGATGAAGGTCTGGTGGTCTTTCCCACCCACCGCCTGGTTGGCAACCTGCCTGATTTTGACCATTCCGCCTTTAGGAAAAAGCTGGCGGCGCTCTTTGAAGTTGAACCCTTTACCGGCGGTAATGTAGCCGCCTTCCTGAATGAGGTTGAGACCGCCGGACAGAATGGCTATACTTTTGGCATGTACAGCAAGGGCGGCCTCTTTATCTTGAAGCTGAAAGATCCCCAAGCCGCTTTCCAAAGGCTGCCGGAAGATAAATCCGATGCCTGGAAGGCTCTTGATGTGGCCATTCTGGACTATCTGGTTCTGGACCAGATACTGAACATTGGCGAAGAACAGCGCCGCAATCAGGAAAACCTGGCCTACACCCGCAGCGAGCGCTTCCTGGCCGAACAGGTTGACGGCGGGCACTATCAAATAGGCTTTCTTCTGAATGCCACCAAGGTTCAGGATATAGTCGCGGTTGCCAACGCCCGGGATAAAATGCCCCAAAAATCAACCTATTTCTATCCCAAGTTGATAACCGGACTGATCGTCAACGATCTAGAGATAAAATAGAAGGACCGTCAGGTTTAAAAAAGAATAATTTAAAAGGGCTGACCTTGAGGTCAGCCTCTTATTTTGCTACATAGTGTGATTGAGAGCAAGGAGCGGCGATTCACTCCTGTAGAGTGGTCTGAGGGGTGACCCGCCGCCGCAGCGGCAAGGTCATCCCCCTTATTTTCCTTTTTGCTCGATCATCAAAAGTTGATATTTTTAATGAAGAGTCGTTGAAAATCCGCGTGGGCAGCCAGTTCCACATATTGGACCCGGCTGCTTAAAGTCCGCGCCGTTTCTTGATATGAAGGAGAAAACAGAGCCATAACCGCTCCCTGGGCGGCGGCATTCCCGACGTTTTTAATAATCCCGGGCTCGACCTCCGGCAGCAGCCCAATCCTTATGGCCTGTTCCGGATCTATGTAAGAACCGAAAGCCCCGGCCAATAGTACCACGTCCAAATCCCGAAGCTTCAGGCCGGCTTTGTCGAGCAATATTTCTATGGCCGTCCTTATCGCACTCTTGGCCAATTGTACCTGGCGCACATCATCTTGATTAAAGATTACCTCTGCTCCCCCCTGGGTATAAAGCAATAATTCAGCCCCCCGGGTTCCAGAGCGTATAGTCAGCTTTTCCCCGGCCGCATCGGTAAAAATACCGTTGGCATCCAGGTAATCGGCTTCCAAAAGGCAGCCGACCAGATCGATTATGCCTGAACCGCAGATGCCCCGGGCCGGAATTTGGCCCAGGGTATGGAAATCCAGCCAACCGTCTTGCCAACGTACCCGGTCAATGGCCCCGGCAGCCGCCCTCATGCCTGAGATTATTGCTCCCCCTTCGAAAGCGGGGCCGGCAGCCGCTGATGCAGCCCAGAATCCCCCCCTATTTCCCACCAGTATTTCCCCGTTGGTTCCAATATCTATATAGAGAAAACGGAGTTCCGTGCGGCTGGTTATGGTCATCAATCCGGCCAGCAGGTCGGAACCTACAAATCCACCGATCTGAGGCAGCAGCCATACGGCCGCTTCAGGATTGGCTTTTATGCCCAGGGTTGCGGCGCTGCTCCAATAATCACTGGTAAAAAGTCCGCAATAAGGGGCCGAGCCAAAGCCGCCCACCTGAAAACGCAGCAAAAAATGGAGCATAACCGGGTTCCCCACCACAGTAAAGGAGAACAATTTATCAGGTGATATATCGGTCTTTTCACATAATTCCTCCACAATGGAATCAACCCCGTTGATGAGGATGCGATGCAAGTTATCAAGACCCTCGCGATTTTCCAGGCAGTAAGAGATCCGGGAAATGATGTCTTGTCCGTACACCCTTTGCAGGTTGGTATGGGAAGCCATGGCTACGACCTCCCCGCGGCTCAAGTCAACCAGTATGCCCTGCAGGCTGGTAGTTCCCAAATCCAGGGCTACGCCATAAGCGCTCTGTTTTTCCCGGGAAAGGCCCCGTACTTCCCGGCCGCCCAAAACCAGGGCGTACAATTCCATAGCCGGGCGCCCCTGGCGGTCCAGAGCGGCAAGTTCGTTAAAGTTTTCAGGAGGTATTCGCATCTGCAATCCGGGCAAAGCAGCCTTCAAGCGTTCAAACAGGGGTTGAGGATTTTGTTTATCAAAGCCGGGAAGGAATATACGCTTTATTTCAACCTGTTTTTCGGCAACAGGCAGATCGGCAAACCGGGGATGGGCTTTTAGCCCCGGCAGGGTCTCGCTGTAATCGACGGTCACGATGAGCGAATCCTCAACCGTACAAAAACATGACAGACGTTCGCCGGCTTTTATCTCATCCGGAAGCAGTTTATGGCGTTCCGTAGCGTCCATAGGTTTGCTACTACCCTCTATGCGGACCTTGCATTTTCCACAAGTTCCGCGTCCGCCACAGGTTCCCCCGGGATCCAATCCGGCCAGGGCCAGGGCCTCCCTGAGGTTCTGGCCGGGAATCGCCCATATACCCCTTTCTTTTTGTTCGGGCCCGATTGCTGTAAAACGCACCTGTTCAGACATTCTTTACCTGCCCTCCCTGATAACTATTATTATGGTAATGCTTTTGGTCTTATCTTAGCGGTGCTAAACTGTCGGAAAGACACCCGCACAAGCTAAAAAGGGGCGGTTTATACCGCCCCTTTTATCCACGGAATATGTCCTCTTACTCTGCTTTTGTTTCGGCCATCAGAGCAAAAGCGAAAATGAAAACCCAGACGAGCGAAGCCACACATGCATAAGTAGCCATAGACCAACCACTCTCTGCAATAGCTGAATTGCCCATTTTGTAGAAAACATTAAATCCTACCAGCCCTACACCGGTCAGAATGAATATAAGTTTCTTAAATCCGCCTGACAATGTAAAGTGTTTTGCCCAGCCACAGAACTTAATGAAAATGAATATAGCCAGAGCAACTATTAAAAGCTCCACTACAGGATTATTTAACAACCCCAATGGGCCTTCAACCTGTGCCGCTGCCGCACCCGAACCAAAAATCGCCAGCACCTTTTCACCCCCTCCGCCTTTACTTCCACAGACTATTGTAGTACTTTAGTGTGATCAAAACAAGAATTCTTTCAAAAGGGTTTATTGCTTAGCCGTTCCCCTTCATTAGTGTAGATAATTCTCTAAAGATTGACTATTTCCTTCCCGCCCTATAAAAATTTTCGCAAAAAAGGCACACTTTTTAGCCGCCTTAAAAAGGCAGTCCCGGTTTAGATTGTCAGCCGCCGACACTGTGAAGCAATTACGGTAAAAACAGTCATTTTCCCCAAGCCTGAAACTTTACAAGGCAGTATATATTACATATAATATTACTGCATATAAGAACCATAAGTAAGTAAATCAGATAGCCGCAGGCTTAAAATGTCTGAGGAAAGTCGGAGCACCACAGGGCAGGATGCTGGATAACGTCCAGTGGGGGCGACCCCAAGGCCAGTGCCACAGAAACAAACCGCCGAAAACAGAGACCGAGGGGGACAAGAAGAACTGTCCTCCCTATCTCTCTCGGTCTCCGTTTTCGGTAAGGGTGGAAAGGTGAGGTAAGAGCTCACCAGCGTTTAGGCGACTAAACGGCTCGGTAAACCCCATCCGGTGCAAGACCAAATAGAGAAACATTGAGGTGGCCCGCCTCGTTTCCGGGTTAGGTCGCTTGAGGTGTCAGGCAACTGGCATCCTAGATAGATGGCTGTCAAATACAAAACTCCGCTTACAGATTTGCTTACTTATGTAGTTTGTTTGCAAAACATCAAGGGTGCTCTCCGGGCAGCCTTTTGTTGTTTATATTGCATTTTTGCAATGCCCCCTTGCGTATTTGCAATGATTTGCTCTGTTTTTACTCCCCGCTTCTTCCTCCATTGGTCTCATTTTTCGTTATTTAACCAATCCAAAACTTTGAACCCACTTTCACATACTTTCTGGTACAATCCCTATCTCCCCATTTTTTCTGAATTCTTTTACAGTAATTAAGACTTTAATAGGTTAAATATTACCTAATGCCTTCCAGAAGCCATCTTTTGCGGCCAAGTGGCATGATTTTTGCTTTATCCATGATATAGAAGAGGTAAGGGGGAGGTGATTCTAAGCGTTTCCAGGTCGTCGCCACTTGAGCAGAGAACTGCAGTCTTGATCTCCCTGACCGTCAGACAAGTGCAGTCAGTTGAGATCCGCTAGAAGGATTTCAAGCCAGCTAAAGGATATCCGGCCACGGCACCCCCGGGCTGCTTGATTCGGCAAATTTAAAGGGCGCTTCACCAGGCTCCCGTCGTTTTGCGCCACCTTCCGGCCAACATCCTATTTTACTGCAGGACGGCAGACTTCAAAAGCGCGGGGGCAGTGCGATCCACTTGGACTGGCATCAGTCCAAAACCTGCTGATATAGTGTCGTACAGGCGTAAATATGAAACAGGGCGCCTGAACCAACAGCAAGAGCTTCTTCTAACTGAAAATCTATAGTTTCAAGTGCTTCCTCGGGAAAAGCTAAATTTCAAGTATAGAAAACTAATATAAGGGGGAAATTTAGGGTTCGTTTCGGGGAGGCCTCCACCTGTTTAAGAGAAATATTATTTGGAGGCGAAATGAATGGGTAATTTTGCGTATTTAAACACCAGAGACCTGGAGTTCATCATTCAAGAATGGCTGCCCACCGAAAGAGTATTCGGCTATGATCAATTCAAAGACTACTATTCCAAGGACGACGTCAAGGCCTTTTTGGCTCCCATGTTGAAGATGGCCAAGGAAGTCGTGGAGCCCACCAATGACGACGGTGAAAAGAACCCCGTCAAGTTTGAAAACGGCAAGGTCACCTTACCGAAGAGCTTCGGTCCTCTGTACCACAAACTGCAAGAGGAAGGCTGGGGTACCAGCAATATCGATAGATCTGAAGATGCCATGGTTATGCCGCACATCCTGCAGGCAGCGGTGTGGGAAATGCTCTGTGCTGCCAACCCGGTGTTTTATCCCTATATACTGTTGACCAGCGGAGCCTGCGACCTGATCCAGAGCTTCGGCAGTGATTATTTGAAAGCCAAGTTCATGCCCAAGATGATGGACGGCACCTGGTCCGGAACCATGTGTCTGACCGAGCCCAGCGCCGGCTCCGACGTGGGCGACATCCTTTCCAAAGCCTATCCCACCGATGAACCCGGCATCTACAAGATCAAGGGCAACAAGATCTTTATCACCGGCGGCGACAATGACTTTACCGAAAACGTCATTCACCTGTACCTGGCCCGGGTGGAAGGCGCCAAGGCTGGAACCGGCGGCATCTCCCTATTTATCGTGCCCAAATACTGGGTCGACGACGACGGCAATTTGAGTGACAACGACGTTATCCTTACCGGCGCCGAGCACAAGTTGGGACAGCACGCCTCGGTTACCGCCGCTCTGGCCTTCGGCGACAGCGACGGCTGCCGCGGCTACCTGCTGGGCAAAAACCCGCTGGAGAACGAGGGCCGAGGCGAAGGTATGGCCCAGATGTTCCAGATGATGAACCTGGCCCGCATGGAAACCGGCCACATGGCCCACTGCTGCATTGCCAACGCTTTCTACAACGCCCGCGATTATGCCAAAGACAGAATTCAGGGCCGCCCCTTTACCAACCCCAGAGGCAACCGGGTTCCCATCATCCAGCATGAAGACATCAAGCGCACCCTGCTCATGGGCAAGGCCCACATGGAAGCCACCCGCGCCATGCTGATGAAGGCCCTCTACTATTTCGATGTTCGCCATCATGATCCCGATCCGGAAGTAAGAACCTATGCCAACGCCTATGTGGAAATGGTCACCCCCTTGTGCAAAGCCTATCCTTCCGACGAGGGCTGGTGGCTGTGCGGTGAAGCCATTCAGGCTTACGGCGGATACGGCTACTGCGAAGAATATCCGGTGGCTCAGATCGCCCGCGACATCAAGATCTACTCCATCTGGGAAGGCACCAACTTCATCCAGTCCCTGGATCTGGTAGGCCGCAAGATGAGTATGGCCAAAGGCGCTGTCTTTGCCAACTTCGTAAAAGAAATGAAAGACTTCTATGCCGCCAATAAAGACAATGCAGAGCTGGGCAAATCCTTTGCCAAGTTCGGCAAATCCCTGGAAGCCTATGACGCCATCATCAAGTGCCTGCTAGACTGGAAGAGCAGCAATCCTTCCATGATCCCGACCTATTCCCGCCGCGTGCTGACCGCTTCTTCTCAGCTGCACGCCGCGCACCTGCTGCTCGATCAGGCCCTGCTGGCTCAGAAGAGAGCCGCTGAATTAGGGGCCGACCACTTCGACTACAACTTCTACATCGGCAAAGTGGCTTCCGCCAAGTGGTACTGCCTGAACCAGCTGCCCCAGGTCAACTTCATCGCCGAAGTTATTGTCGAAGGCGACACCTCGGTTCTGGATGTACCCGTCGAAGTTTTCGATTACTAAAAAATAAAAACCCCGACCGTCACGAAGCCTCCGCGTAAACGCGGAGGCTTCTCTCTTTAGCATAGATATATAATTTAAGCGTAAAAATCCATGAGCTTCCCTACCCCGTCCCCCTGCTTCTTCTCATCTGGTTTCTTTCTGGTAACGACAGTGGTTTCTCCGCCGGATACATAAGTCTTGCCGCATTCCGGGCAGACGGCGGTGAAGATGCGCACCGATTCCGCCACTACTTCCCGTCCCTCCTCGGCAGCCTTGGCCTGTTCACGAACTACATGCTCGTTTTCATGGGCGGAGACTGCGACGCCGGCTTCCGCCGTGGACAGATGGGTGGGCGATTTCATGGAAACCCCGGGGTCGTCGGAACCATCCTGGTACTTTCGACTCTGGCAGGTTTTACAGTCTTTATCCCCTGTTTTCTGCGGGCCGGAATTAATAGCGTTATTTTTCAGAGTGGAGGCAGACGAAGGTATGGCCTGATGGGGATTGGCCCCGGCTGGTATGCTCACGCCAGCCCCATAAGCGGGGGCTGTTTTAGTAAGCACAGCAGTTGCACTCGCCTGGTAATATTGAATAGGGCTGGAACCTATCCGGCCAATCATTATTTTCACCTTCTTCATTTTCCATCATATACCTTAACCCGGGTATATAGTCAAGTTTTTTTATACAAAATAGGACCTTTTTAGGGTTAAGTCGGTTTTTGAGCCGGGTCCGGCCTTGATGGATCCCCCTACATGGTAGTAATGCCCGAAAACTGCAGCGACAAAAATCCAGCAGACACTTATGCAGCCTGCTGGATTTTCATTGCTTAGCTGATCATCATTATGTATTTACCGAAATATAAAAACTATTCTATTTTGGTGGTAAGGAAAATGGGTAACGTCATCTGGTTTATCTGATCTTGCAGCTCCTCAATTTCATCGATATGTTTATCCTCATCATTGAGAATTTGCTGCAATATGTCGCGAGTTGCAAAATCGTTGACCTCTCCGGCTAATTTAATAGCTTGATTATAAGCTGCAATTGCACCTTGTTCAGCTTCCTGATCGTTAAGCAGCTGTCTGGGTATGTCGCTCCCGATTTTAATATCTTTCAAGTTGCTAACGATCGGCTGTCCTTCCAGGAATAGAATTCTCCCGATAAGTATTTCTGCGTGCTTCATTTCATCAATGGCCCGCTTTTCAATTTGTTCATGAAGTTTAGCGTAACCCCAGCTGGCGTTCATTTCCGAATGGACCATATACTGGCTAATAGCGGTTAATTCATCGGCCAGGAGCGAATTTAAAACATCAATGAGTTTGCTGTTACCTTTCATGCCAATACCCCCTTTTTATTGAGATAAGTACAATTCAATACTATTGTAACAAAAAGAAACTGACTTGAGTATATTAACAGCCGCATGAGCCATTAAAAGTAGGATTACCCAAATAAATGCCGTATGAAAAAAGGGATCGTTCCTATTATGGATCATTGCCTTGGGTTTGGTCTAAACAACTCTACCGCAAAACAAAGAATATGTGAAGAACCCGTAATATTCAGGCACATTTAGGATAAAATCCGGTGATTCCTCACGGCACAACCGTTGGTATTCCGCCCACACCTCACTCGCAACTTCGGTTTCAGCCTCTCCCCAACGCATTTGAAGAAGATCAATTAAAGCGGTTCGCATCTCAGGACTTAAGGGAGGGCAGATATCTCTCACGAAAGTTCGAACCTCCTGTTCTATTAAGCCCGCTCGGCTAAACCACCCTAAAGCGCGCATCATATGATACTCGGGATTTCTTGCCACGTTAAACGGAGCGATTCCTGAAGATGTTGCATTCAACTCAGCCTCCAGCTTAGGGAATCCGGGAAGCAGTTTTTGAGAAGACCACATTAAGATAAAGACCATTCCTCCCGGTTTTACGATCCGTCCCATTTCCTTTAATAAAGCTACCGGCTCCAGGGGAGCATAACCGGCAAAATCCATACTGCAAGCCCAGTCATAGGTGTTTTCATCAAACGGGAGTTTACCCGCGTCACCCTCCTTGAATGAAGTTCTATCACCTATTCTGGATTGTGATGATAAAGAGCGCGCTTTTTCCAGGAACTCTTCTGTGATATCGATACCGGTTACGTGTCCGCCAGGACCCACTGCTTCCGCTAGCAATAATGTATATAAGCCAATCCCACAACCAATATCCAAGCCAAGACTTCCTTTGGGAAGTTGCAACGATTCTATTACGGTCCTAATAATCGGTTCCCGCAAAGGATTGGCTGACTCTAAACTACTAATATACCGTTCTACTTCAGACATTCGGATAAACACCTCCCATTTTTACCGTTCTTACCAAATGAGATTTATTCCCGGCTATTTGCATTTGCTTAATCCAACTATACGTAAACCAAATATTTGAAACAATAGAAATCTCATCAACGAAAGATATAACTATTAAAATATTGTTGAAGCTAATATAATTATGATATCATATTGTTTGAAAATATAATTATTTGATAATCAAAGGATGGTGGTAAAGTGGAATCAGCTGATGCCTTTATTGAGGAATTGACCGATCAACTGCTAAACTTTTTTAATGCCTTCTCTTCCTGGGAAAACTCCATTATCCGGTCTAGCGAATTGTCGGTATCCGAAGCCCACGCCATAGAAGTATTGGGACAATACGGTAAGATGAACATGAAAAGCCTGGCCCAGAAATTAGGTATTACTACCGGGACAACCACCGTAACCATGGATCGCCTGGAAAACAAGGATTATGCGATCCGGGAAATGACTAAGGAAGACCGACGGGTCTATTTAATCAGCTTGACGGATAAAGGAAAGGCAGCCTTTGAAGAACATCACAAATTTCATCTTTATTTGACCCATCAGATGGTATCCAATCTATCTGATGAAGAAATCATTCAGTTTGTGTCTATTTTGAAAAAGATCAATAACAGCACCTTTTAAGCTAAGTCATGCCATCAATGGCCAAAAGCAGCAATATTAAAATTTCATTACAGTTTTCATAAAACCAGGAGGAATAATACATGATCGGCAGGTTCTCACGGCAAAAATATTTAGATAAACTCTTAAATATCCATGAATTCTACATGGCAGGTTGGGGAGCCGTTTTAATTATCTCCAGCTACCTATTTGAGCGACATAATCCGGATCTGGCATACGATTCCTGGCTGGCATTGGCAGCTGTTCTTATATTGGGCGGCCCGATCGTATGGAACGCTATAAAAGGGCTTCTTGAATTACAGACTAACGTGGATGAGCTGGTCAGCCTGGCCATAGTTGCTTCCGTTTTTATCGGTGAATACCGGACCGCCGCGGTGGTTGCCTTTATCATGATATTAGGTTCTCTGTTAGAGAAGTTTACCTCGGAACGTGCCCGGTCGGCTATCCACTCTCTGATTAAATTAAATCCCGCGCAGGCTACCCTCTTAATTGATGAAGAAGAAACACCCGTACCCATTAAAGACGTAAAACGAGGCGACCTGGCTCTCATTCGTCCGGGAGAAAGAATTCCGGTAGACGGCTTAATAGTACGGGGGGAAGCAACTGTGAATCAATCCTCACTGACCGGGGAATCAATGCCGGTTGACAAAAAAGCCGGGGATCAGGTATATGCCGGCACGGTTATATATAACGGTATGCTGGTGGTGGAAGTAGAAAGAGCCGGTCAAGAATCTACTCTGGGAAGACTTATTCAACTTGTTCAGGATGCGGAAAACGTCAAAGCACCCATCCTAAGAGCAGCCGATCGTTATGCCAAATACTTTACTCCCGCGATTATAGGACTTAGCATACTCGTATTTCTGGCAACGAGAGATATCAACCGGGCAGTCACCTTGTTAATAGTTGGATGCCCTTGCGCCTTCATACTTGCAGCACCCACTGCCGTCACCGCTGCTCTGGGTAATGCGGCCAAGCATGGCGTGCTTATAAAAGGCGGGGCTCTTCTAGAAGAGTTGGGCAGAATTGACACGGTACTATTTGACAAGACCGGCACCTTAACTACCGGAGAACCTGTAGTCGCTAAGATTGTGTCATTTGCTCCCCATACCGAGAATAGCCTTCTGGCATTAGCCGCATCAGCGGAAAAGTACTCCGAGCACCCTATTGCCAGAGCCATACTCAATACCGCTCAAGAAAATAATTGCATCCTGAGCGAACCTGAAAATTTTCGACAGATCGTCGGTAAGGGTATTGAGGCCGTGATCAATGGAAAGCCCGTTTTTGTAGGGGCGGTAAACGAAAGTGACCCGGACTGCCAAGGCATGCAAAATGAAGAGCACTTTGGAACTATCCTGACAGTTAAACAAGCCCAAGAAGCACTAGGCTACCTGGCTATTAGCGATCAGATGCGAGCCAATGCCGGTCCTGTTATCGAAGATCTGGGGAAAATCGGCATTAGGAAAATGGCTTTGCTAACCGGAGACGGCTATGCAGCCGCTTATGGAGTTGCCAAGCAGGCCGGAATTGAAGAATTCCATACTACCCTGCTCCCTCAGCAAAAGCTTGATTATATAAGAAATTTACAAAAACAGAACTGCAAAGTGGCCATGGTAGGCGACGGAATCAATGATGCACCCTCTTTAGCGGCCGCTGATATAGGCATAGCGATGGGAGCCATGGGGACCGACGTAGCCCTGGATGCTGCCGATGTTGCTTTAATGAATGATGAGTTAAGCAAGATTCCCTTTGCGCTAAAACTGGGTAAAGCCACTTTAAAAACTATAAATTTCAATATTGCTTTTGCCATGGTATTCAACCTTTTGGCCATTATCGGGTCCGGCCTGGGCTATTTACACCCCATCAGCGGAGCTATAGTTCACAATATCGGCTCTGTTTTGGTGGTGGTAAATTCCGCCATGCTTATTAGAAAGACTTTTTATTAAATGCACACTAAATGATGAACTTAAACATAAAAACCTCCAGGCTGACATACTATTCGCATACCAACCTGGAAGGTCTACTAAACCCTGCCTTATCTCCCTTGCGGCATGAACGTGGCACAGTCGGTGTCTTGGGACGCACTGGCATTTTGAGGCTGAACTTCTATCATATCAGCACAGCAGTGGTCACCCCTCATGTAATATTCGCAGGTATTCACAATACATTTAATTCCCTGGTTTGGTTTATCCATTTTTTTGGCACGCATTTAAACTCTCTCCTTTCTTATCCGTATTACTATCCTTTGAAGAAAAGTACGGTTATATTCTAGTGAGAGTCTAATGGGAGTATTTACTTTATGAGCTTGGGTAAAAAGTGCTGTTAAATCAAAACAATCAATAAAGACCAGCGTTATATTTATGGAAGAGGAATAATCATTCATAAATGTTTTTGAATGGAGTAAAGAAGGTCAATACATTCTTATCCTTTTCCCCTGCCAAAACCGGCCAGGTAGGTAGCATATTCCAACGGCCGTCTAAAGGCGTTTTTCATGGCGGCTTGCGAAAGTTCGGTTTCCGTAGTCTTGCGAGGCTTCGAGTTTACTTCTATCAGCCAGGGGTGTCCATTTTTGCCCAGTCCCAGATCCAATCCCAGCTCACCGTAAAGCTGACCGCTGCCCTTTTCAATGCCGACCGCAATTTTATTACACAGTCCCCGGATCAGGCGCTTTTTCTCGTTTATTAATTCTTCCTGGTGATAAAGATGTTTAAAGACCTTATGACTCTGCGTGGGGGTTCCTCCCCTTGCCATATTGGCAATGGCGCTCCTGCCAGGCGCTATGCGTACAAACTCTTTACCTATTTGCCATTTTCCCATCGAATTTTTCTGGTATACAATCCGCAAATCGAAAATCGATCCTCGGTAAGTGCTCAGATTCACTCCCTGCTGCACAATGTAGGACCGATCCTTTCTAAAAGCACTCGTTTTCTCAAGCAGTTCCAGAGCATTACTGGCTTGACCGTTTCTTCTGCGCGCCCCGTACGTAGTATAGTGTAATCGACTTTTCCCATTTGCCTTCACTCTAATTATGCCAGAACCCAAACTGCCATTAGCCGGTTTTATAAATAATGTTTTGTATTTGGCCAGCATCTTTTCCAGATCAGCCTGATCCAATAGATGCGTTTCAGGCAGGTAGGGACGCAGTTCAAAAATTTCAGACAACATCTGATGCACTTCCCACTTGTTTAAAAAAGAAGGATTGAAATAGTGCAGATGGGGAAGGCTCTTTAAGCGGTCTTTGGTTGTCTTAACCTTTTCACGTTCTTCGTCATTGCGGGAAGCAATGCGGTCATATACCACATCGGGAAGTGAATAGATGCCAGGCACCCAGTATCCCCTTCCACTGTAAGATGAACTGTAATTATAGCCCCTCACGGTTGATCGCTCCCAATTCACGGAATCAGCCGTAAATATATAGATCTGCCCGGGCATGGCCCGCGCAATTTTACTTAGCATCATGAGCTCGGCTTGCAGACCGGTGGGATCATAAACTGCACGGTTGGGAAGACCAGAAGCAAAAATGCCAATGGTAGGTCCCAGGTGGATAGTGTTTTCCCCGGTATCATAACGAACCAGCATTCTCCGGTTTTTTTGAACATGCAGTGCGGCTCGCAAATCCGATGAGAGAATATAGGAACTGCGTTGCGTCATGCCAATTCCCACTTCTGCCGGTAATATGGTGCTTCCAACCCTGATCATTACCCGCTCCGACGCTATTATGCCCAGTCTTTTGGCAAGCTTAATTGACAATATAATTTTGCCGTTAATGGCCACCATCATACCCCTTCACTGTCTTCCCCCGCGCTTGGCCCGCTTCTTCATGCCAGAACGGTTCTACAGCGGCCGCTGGCGGTTTCAGATAGAAAACCCCTAATAATCGAGTTGTGAGCTGAGACGTATAAACTATCATATGCCGTCTCTGTATACCTTGTTATTATTTCTAACAAGGTGCTCGTTCACAGCGGCCAAGGATATTCTAGCTCCCTGCCTGAAACGGCGGATTTGCTTTGTAAATTAGCGGCAGGGGGATATTATATAAATTCCGATATGAGTAAAGAAAGAACCCCCCACCGGCAGGCCCCTGCGCACCTGAATCTATTTTCCAGCGGCAAACGCTCTCCGGACGCAACGCTCCAGGCGTTTTTGCCCCCAATAAATAGGGCCTCCGAAAACCAGAGGCCCTCAACTATCTATTTCCTATTTAAAGGCCGGAGCCGGTAGCGCTCCGTGCGCCTTCGGCGCAGTTTGAAAAACCATTTTACCAGCAAAAGAATGACCACCATGCTCAGTACTATATATGCGAGCACTTTTAAGATGTCCAGGGCTGGGCCGGTCCAACTGTTCTCAGCGGCCTTGGGAGACGCATTGGTGAGATAAACTGAACCCAGGTCGGGATACATCTGGCTGCTGCCGTTGTTAATACGCAGCTTTACAAGCAGATCCGGCTGTTTAAAAGGATCATTTTCAACCAGTTCATAATCGGTAGTTATCTCCTGCGGGCTCATCCCTTTTCGGAGCAGCCGGTTGATCTTTAAGTCCTGGTGCTGGTTCAAAACCTCCTGAATCAAGGCGGCGTCTCCACTGGCGGGAATCGCAGGAACGATACCGGTCTCCACAAATTCGTTAAAACCATAGTCAAAAAGGGCTATAGTATCTTTGTAACCCGCGTAATTATCGCTTCTCATTACCACGGCGATGAGCTCCCGCTCCCCGCGCCGGGCCACCGTCACCAGTGTATTCCTCGCCTCCTGGGTATACCCGGTCTTGCCGCCTATTACTCCTTCGTAGTAATAGAGGTTGGTGGTCAGCATCCGGTGCTCGGACCACAGATCGCGGGCTTCGGTTTTTTTATTAGTAGGGGGAATAGTGTAACGCACCGTGCCTATGATTTCTCTGAACTTATCGTATTTTAAAGCGGCCCGGGTTATCATGGCCATATCATAGGCGGTGCTCAAATGGTTAGGGTCGTGCAACCCGCTGGGATTTACAAAGTTGCTGTTTAGGGCCCCGGCCTGACAGGCCCGCCGGTTCATTAACTGAGAAAAATTGGCCATGCTGCCGCTGATGTGTTCGGCAATCCCGTTGCAGGCCTCGTTGGCGGAAGGCAGCATGGCGGCCATCACGGCTTGTTCCAGCGTAATCTGCTCGCCTTCCTCCAGGGCTATGTTGGAAGAGCCTCGCTTGATACTATAAACCGCTTCACCGGACATGGTTAGGTTGTCATTCAAGCGGCCGTTTTCCAGGGCCAGCAAGGCAGTAAGTATTTTAGTTATAGACGCCGGGTAGAGCTGCATGTACATGGATTTTTCATACAAAACCTGTCCGGTTTCCGCATCCATCAAGACAGCTGATTCCGAAACAACTGCAGGGGGTTCAACCTGGGCGGCCGCTTGATTGGTAAAAGAGCCAATCCATATTAAAACCGCCAGCAAAATAGCACTATATCTTCTCACAATTCGGTTCCATTCCTAAGCAGAATAATTTTTGCCAACCGTCCCGGTCATTTAATCATTGTAATTGATAAACAGCCATATATCCAAGTAAAAAACACCCCGCCCGAAGCTTTCGGAATTTCCGCTATTTTACCAGGACCACGTTGATGGCCTTTAATCAAGGCGGTTGCAGGTGAATTACCCGGCAAATGAGTTAGGGGACGGTTCTTCAACTCACTAACTCATCCGAACTCACTTTTTGCGAAACTCGGCAATGTAGGGCAGGTTGCGGTATTGTTCATTGTAGTCCAGGCCATAGCCAACCAGGAAGCGATCCGGCATTGCAAAACAGCGGTAGTCTATTTTTATGGGAAGCAGCCGGTCTTTGGATTTATCGAGAAGGGTGCATATCTTCAAACTGGCCGGTTTATCCATTTCCAGACGCTGGCACACGTAGGCCAGGGTAAGGCCGGTGCCGATCAGATCTTCTACCAAAAGCACCTGCCGCTCCCTCAAATCGAGGTCCAGATCCTTTTTGATCCTGACCACCCGCGGTTTATTATCGGCCCCGGGCGACACCCCGATGGAAAGAAAATCGATGCTCAGAGGCATGGTCAGGCGGCGGGTCAGGTCGGCCACGAAGTAGAGAGAACCTTTCAGGATGCTCACGATGACCAATTCCTGGCCCTGGTAATCCCGGTTTATCTCTTTAGCAATTTCCTCGATTTGGCTTTGAATCTGTTCCTCGGTGAAAACGGTTTTGCCAATGCCCACTCCTATTCATCACTCCCCCGAATGCCAAACCTGTTTACCAGGCTGTAGAAATCGTTTTTAAACACTATGCTGATATTGGTTCCAGGGTAGAGCTTCTTTAAAAGCCGCACCTTTTTCTTCTTATCGGAAACATATTTTTGTTCCATGGTAGTCAATTCAATATAAGTGTCAAACCTGGGCAGATAGAAATCCGGTTTAAAAGCCAGGGTAATATTGCCTTCCGTGTCCCACTTGATCGGGAAGGTGCGCGGTTCATACTCCCATTCGATATTGTGCATACTGAGTATTTGAGCGAATTCTTCTTCGGAAGGATTCTTGAATACCACCGCCTTACTCTTGTTTTCCTGCGGCTCCTCCAGAGTGGGAATGAAATTTTGCCGGTTTTGGGCCATAAAGCACAATAGGGAAGCCGCTTCCTCAATTCCCAGGTGATCGGTGTTAAGGGTGACGTGATACAAGAGGGGGTCGGCCCAGTCCTTGCCGTAGAGGGTTGCTATATACCGCTTGTGTTTGCGGTCGGTCAATTCCAAGAACCTTTCCGCATCCCGCTTTTCCAGGCAATGAGTCTGCATTATACGCTCGGTTCGAACTTCAAGGGAAGCTACTATTTTTACGTGCAGGGCCTCGGGATGGCCGGCAAATATTATCTGCGCCCCCAGGCCGAAAACCACGGCCGGCTGCTCGTCAATAAAAGCCCTGAGTCTACTTTCAAGATGCTGGGCGAAGCTTACGCCCTGGGAGGACGGGGTGAGAAAAAAGCCGGGACTTTCGGACAGCATGTGCAATTCATGCTTGCTGGCCACTTCCGGCATCCATTGACTCATTATCATATCCCGGGTAATCAACGACAGTTCCCTTTTTTCAGCAAGGAGTTCGGCTATTTCTTTGCCCCGGCTTCCGGTCTGTCTGGAAATCGTGATAAACAAAGACTGGTCACCTCGTTCATCGTTTGGTTTGGCAATGCCCTGATCGTGATAAAACTTCATCCGGTTTATATAAATTCACCTATAATCATATCATGGATTTTATCCATCAGCTAATCCCGCCGGAGCAGTCTCTGGCTCTCCCTGGAAAGCCGGTATATCCAGCTTTTTGATCCATATCCAGAAAGCCCGCAATTTGCATTAAATGATATGTATCGGGGCATAATTCAACGCTATTCTTCTCCACCGCCTTACATCGTTATACAGGCTCCTATATCCGGTTTGATAACTGTATATTTATCATATATATTAAGAATAAGCTCCAAGGAACTCCTAAGATGGATTAACTACAGAGCCGGAACACGGAAACGGAACAGGACAACGGAAAATAAGTACCGGTGAATGCAAGTTCACTATATCGAAGAGGCTCAACGAAAGTGGTTTATGGCAGGTCTGACAGGCATTGAAGGGTTTACGAGATCGAAGGATTGAGTAAAAACGGAAATGACGTAAAGCTGTTGTAGACGACGAGTAAATGAAAACCTGTTGGATGAAGGACTTATAGGAAGTTGGTTAATGGGAAACGGAAGTTGAAGGCGATGCAGGTAGGAAGTTGATAAAGGTTCGTTGGAGCTTTTAATATTCTCAGGACAAAGCAGGTGGAAAAATCCATCTGCTTTGTCTTTTCATTAGCTGCCGCTCTAATACGCAACTATTAACATGATCGGCGCTTCTGGGGTTAATTTTTTTTCTTTTTTTTCAGAGTTCTTTCGCCAAAAATTCCCTTCATACGGCTTTATAATTAAGTAATATTATGGTCTCAAAAACATTATTAACCATATTATGCCGCTTAATGGGTATTAGGGGGATTTGCTGGCACCTGCGGGATCAAAACAGCAAGGATCAACCCTCTTTTGGTGCACAACCAGTCTGTGCTAAATTATTTCTAGCAAGTTCAGCATTTTAGTGCATTATTTGCAACTTACCCGGATCCCATATATATTTCGGGCTATTATTGCAGGGAGGTTCCCTTATTGTATCAAAGCCATTTAATCCAAACCGACGAATTACTGCCTAACGTAAAAAGACTTTTCGCCAGGGCATTCTATGCCAGCCCGTTCATGATGGCGATAATCAGTGTCAAAGACGATTGCTATATAGAAGTCAACCAGAAGTTCCTGGACACCCTGGCATTGACCCGGGAATCAGTTATAGGCCAAACTCCCGGGGCTCTCAAAATGTGGCTGGATGATGGAGAGCTATATAAGTTCAAACAGGAGTTTATACAGAATCGCCGTCTTGCAAGAAAGAATTTGCGTATCCGGACCGGTTCGGGAAGGATTATCGATGCCTGGGTCTGGGCTGAGCTCGTTTCGATCAGTGGCGATGAATTCTGCCTGGTCAACCTGCAGGAATTCACTGAACACACCCTGGCAGCCGAAAAACTGCACCTCAACCAGAGGCGTCTGGAAGCCCTGGAGACCCTCAACCAGATGTCCAGTGCATCAATAGACGAAGCAACCGAATTTGCCTATAAGGAAGCGATCGAGCTCACCAAAAGCGATATTGGCTGGCTGGGGTTCGTCAATGAAGATGAAACGGAATTGCGAATCTCCTCTTGGTCGGACAGCGCGTTTACTAAATGCAGCATGTCTAATAATAAAAGAAACCATCAAATATCCGAAGGAGGCCTGTGGACCCAGGCCATTCACCAGCGCTGCCCCATTATCATTAATAATTACGCAGCCCCCAACCCGTATGTAAGCGGGCTTCCTGAAGGGCACGTAAATATACTCCGCCTGCTTATCGTGCCCATATTCGATAGGAATCGCATTGTGTCCCTTATATCAGTCGCCAACAAAAGTGAGGACTATGACGAGTCAGACATAAACCATCTCCGGCTTTTGATCGGAGGCCTATGGCGAAATATTCAGCGCCGCCAAGCGGAAGAGTCTCTCCGGCAATCTGAAGAGTGCTTCTCCAAGGCGTTTCACTGCAACCCTGATTTGATGGCCTTAAGTACTTTGGACGAAGGTCTTTACCTGGAGATCAATGACACGTTCTTGGAAATGACCGGCTACGAACGCCATGAAGTTATAGGCCGTACCGCCCTTGATTTGAACATATGGGCCTTTCCCGAACAGAGAGATTATTTGGTGCAGCAAATCAAAGACCACGGTAGCATCAAAGATTTCGAACTGCAGCTTCGTTCAAAATCAGGAGAAGTAAGATGGTTTTCACTGTCAGGGGAAATCTTGAACATCGGCGGAAAACCGCATCTATTGAACACAACCCGAGACATAACCGAAAAGAAACGCTACGAAAAGGAAATAGCCCGGCTGGAAAGGCTGCATCTGGTGGGGGAAATGGCTGCCAGCATTGGCCATGAGGTAAGAAATCCCATGACCGTTGTGCGCGGATTTCTGCAGATGCTGGGATTCCGGGAAGACTATGCCAAGGACCAGTGTTATTTCAAGCTCATGATTGAAGAACTCGACCGGTGCAATGAAATAATTACCGAATTCCTGAGCCTGGCCAAGGACAAGAACGTTGATCTGAGTCTGAAACACCTCGATTTAGTGATAAAATCCCTCTACCCGATGATAAAGTCCGATGCCAATCATCGCGAGATCAATGTTAATCTCGAGCTGAATAATCCCCCAGCGCCTTTAATTGATGAAAATGAGATTCGTCAACTGATCCTGAATCTGGCCCGCAACGGCCTGGAAGCCATGCCACCGGGAGGAACCCTGACCATAGGGACCAGATTTGATGATGGCTGTATTATCTTGTATATAAAGGATGAAGGCCGGGGATTTAATCCTGAAATGCTGGACAAGATCGGAACCCCCTTTCTCACCACCAAGGAAAACGGCACCGGTCTGGGCCTGGCGGTCTGCTACAGCATTGCCGCGCGCCACCATGCCAAAATTGACGTTGAGACCACTTCACGAGGAACTTGTTTTACAGTAAGGTTTCCCACGCCGGAATAAGCCATTTCCCCAGCATCCCCCATTTGACCCGTGCTCAAATCACTCCTCTCCCCAGGCAAAGCGTCAATCATCGGCAATCGGCTTTGAGACGGCTGTGCAAGCTGCGGTATAGAGGCACACCTTCCACCTGAATAAGGCCATGTTTATGTAAAATCCAGTCTCTTAAACACCTCTGGTCATTGTTTTCAAAAGCCGCCCTTATTCTTTTTTATAAATCAACCCGTTAAAACAAAGCTATAATTAATACATCCGCTAACAAATCCGTAACTGGCAGGGGTTTATTTATATATGGCTGACCAAATTCATCACAACATCATACGGGCCCGTTTCCCAGCCCTCCAACATCGCAACTACCGGCTGTTCTTTTTCGGGCAGTGTATATCTTTGATCGGTACCTGGATGCAGAGCGTCGCCCAAGCCTGGCTGGTCCTGCAGCTGACCCAATCAGCGCTAAAGCTCAGCCTGGTCAGCATGGTCCAGTTTATGCCCATGATGTTCTTCGCCCTCTATGCCGGAACTCTGGCCGATCGGCTCCCCAAACGCCGGGTGCTCATCTTCACCCAGACCGCCCTGTGCGTCCTGGCCGCCATCCTGGCCTCCCTCACCTATTTCAAAATCGTCCAGTACTGGCAGGTACTATGTATGGCCTTCCTTCTGGGCTTGGTAAACACCCTGGACATGCCCGCCCGGCAGTCGTTTTTTATTGAACTGGTCGGGAAAAAGGACCTGATGAATGCCATCGGACTTAACTCCAGCATCTTTAACCTGGCTCGGATACTGGGGCCGTCAATCGGCGGTCTGCTGATCGGGCTGGTGGGCATAGCCGCCTGCTTCTACATCAATGCCATCAGCTATTTGGCGGTTATAACCGGCCTGTGGCTGATCGATACGCCGTTTAAAAAAACAGCTGGAGAGAAAAACGCTGCTAAAGGCCACCCATTCCGGGAGATTCGCGAAGGAATACGTTATATAGCGGGAAAGAAAATCATCAAACAACCCCTGGTACTACTGGCCTTTATAAGCATTTTTGTAATCAACTTCAACGTGCTTATCCCGGTTTTTGCCCAGCAAAACCTGGGGCAAAACGCAGTCGGATACGGTTTCTTAATGACCTGCATGGGCCTCGGTTCGTTTGCCGCCGCCTTGAGCATCGCCGCCCGGAGCCAATCCGGTCCCAGCCTCAAACACCTGATCGGGGGGGCGTTCGGAGTATCGGTGTTTATGCTGCTGCTCGGTTTGGAAAGGAACTATCACCTGGCCTGTATCACACTGGTCCTGATGGGGTTCTGCGTAACCGTCTTCACCGCCCTGGTGAATTCTACGATTCAATTGAATTCCCAAGACAACATGAGAGGCCGGGTCATGAGCGTATTCTCGCTGGTGTTTTTAGGAGTGACTCCCATCGGAAGCCTATATGCCGGGAATATCACCGAGTACGCAGGCGCCCCGTTCTGCATGATCATAAGCGGTGTGATCGGTATCGCGGCAACATCTTACTCCATATTGGCCTTAAAGAAAAACTCGGGCGAAAGCGATGCCGAAGGCGAAACCGCTTGAGGAAGCCATTCTTCAACCTTTTACGGTCCCTGCTTCATATTCTTTCATAAATTTTAAACTAATTACCCTAAAATTTTGGCGCTTGATATTCGTTGTACCGGGACGTTCTTCTTGCGTTACAGCGGCCGTTAACGGAGGAAATTATTCCCGCCCTCTTGCCGGGCGGCGAATTGCTTTAATACCCGGTGGTGATACTATCAGAAAATCGAAAGGGCTGATCATGATGGGAACTGACTTCAACAGTCTTTTTACTAATATAAACCCCTGGCTGTTCACTCTATTAGTTGTATGGTCTATTGCCTGGAAGGGATGGGCCTTGTGGCGGGCGGCCCGTTTAAAGCATCTGGGGTGGTATATTGTCCTTTTAGTAGTCAACCTGGCCGGCATTCTAGAAATAATCTATATTGCAATTAGCAAACGGGAATATAAAGAGTTTGGTGAACGGGTCAGGTAAAGGTTAATAAAGTTGTCTTTCTAAAAACCGAGGACCGGTCAGACTTTTGATAGCTTTTCCGCCCTGACTTTGATCATTTCCGCGGCTATGCTTACGGCTATTTCTTCCGGGGTTTCGGCCCCTATATCCAGGCCTATGGGCGAGTGAATCCTCTGGAGATCGTCAGGGGAATAACCTTCGTCCAGCAGGGATCTGAATACGCGCTCCCGCTTATTCCGGCTGGCTATCATCCCGATATAGGCAGCCCTGGTCTTTAAGGCCTGGACCACCACTTTCCAGTCGTGCTCGTGCCCGTTAGTAATAATCACAATATAACTCTGTTCACCGACATTGATGTGCCTAAAAGCGCTGTCATAGCGGCTCACCAGTATGCTGTCGGCATCAGCAAAGCGCTCCCGGTTGGCATATTCCTCCCGTTCATCGATTACGGACGTAAAAAAGCCCACCCTGTTCAGCAAAGGCACCAGCCTCTGGGCAATATGACCCGCTCCGAATAACAACGCGGTAGCTGCTCCACCTACTGGCTCAACTACCAGGCTCCAGTCATCGATGAAGGTAAACCGATCCGTTCTCATAATTTTCTCCCCCAGGACGGGGCCGTTAAGCAAGGTCTGACCATAGACCCTTCCCCTGCCGTCCAGCAGGCAGAGGCCGCCTGGCTTCTCCTCTCCATCCGGCAGAAAAGCCAGCAGCCAAACCCGCTGACCAGTTTTCATGGATCGTAATAAGGCTTCGTAGACTTCCAGATTTACCTTTTGATGCGCGTCAACGAAATCCAGGGCCACCTCGACCTGCCCCCCGCAGAACATGCCCAGGTCGTATAAATTGAAACACAGCCGGCGCGCTTGGCCTTGTTCTATGATAGCCCGGGCCGACTCGCATACAGCCGCCTCCAGTGCTCCGCCCCCGACTGTTCCCAGGATGCCTCCGTCCCGGCGGATCAACATGCGGGCTCCAGTCCCACGCGGAGCGGAGCCCTGCTGCCTGATAATAGTGGCCAGGGCAAAGCTCTCCTCTTGCTTTAGCAAATCAATTATATCTCTGATTAAATATCTCATCCGCTCCCCAACCTGTTTGGTAGTCATTGAATACCGCTTTGCATATACAACTATATATTATATTAAGCTGCTGATCTTAGCATTATCATTTAGCAAGAGTTAAAAAAGGCAAGGGCTCATATAACTTAATCATACCCTGCCGCCTGTTATCTATTTGCCCGGAAAAAAGCCTATACCGCCGGGCTGGCATTTAAATTTAAAGCTTTTCACAGGTTCCATGAGAGCAGGCTTCAGGGTCCAGGACAAGGACGGTGACCATATGATTGAAAAGGATTGGATGATAGGCAAAGTGGCGATCATGTATCCGACGACCATCAAGGTTTTCCAACAATACAGGATAGATGTGGCGTGCTGCTGTGGCGACGGGCATATGACTCTGGAGCAGATTGCTTTAAAATTAAAAGTAAGTACCGGGGAGTTTTTGCAGACGATTGAGAGGAGTATTGAGGAAAGTAAATAGCCGGGGTCTCAATAACGCCCAAAAAACAAGGCTGGGATTCGAATCTACGCCAATTTACACTTTTCTGACTCAATTATTTTATTATTATTTTTTTACGATTTTTTAGTGATCTTATTTATTACCACCTGGTAGCCTGAATATGCTGCTTCGATCTTTTCCCGCACCAGCTTTTTAATTTTGATATATTCAGCTTCCGAGATTTCAGGTACAACCTCCAGATCAAAGATCACATTGATCTTGTTTTCCGCCTGGGCGATCCGGAAATTTTGAATATAAATCCCCATATTATCTTCGTCAATACAATCAAGAACATCATGCCGAACCTTTTCAATCTTCTGCTCGTCCGTTGAAATGGGATCCATATGGATAGTGACATTGAGGCCCAGCTCCTCAATGAGCCGTTCTTCCAGGGTGTCAATGGAGGAATGGACTTCAACAATATTCAGATAATCCGGAACCTCCACATGGATTGAGGCCATCACCCGGCTGGGGCCGTAATCATGAACCTCCAGATCGTGGGTGCCGATCACATGCCTGCCGGCCAATACAATTTGATTGATTTTCTCAACCAACTCGGGCTCCGGCGCCGATCCCAGCAGCAGGTTGACGGTGTCCCGGGCCACACTGAAACCTGCATACAGGATCAGCAAGGATATGACTATGCCTGCCAGCCCGTCGATAGGTGCGTCAACGAAAACCCCGACCATCATGGAAACTATGACCAGGCTGGTTGCGATAGAATCGTTTAAACTGTCATAGGCTATACCCTTGTTTACATGGGATTTAATCTGCCGGGCGATATAGAGATTGTAGGAAAACATCCAGAGTTTAACCAGAACCGACAGTATTAAAATGATCAGGGCTGTGGCATTAAAGATTACCTTCCCGGGGTGAATCACCTTGTCATAGGAATTGAGCAAGAGTTCAAAACCTACCGCGAAGATAATGAAAGCCACTACCAGGGAGGCGATATACTCATATCGTCCATGTCCGTAGGGATGATCATCATCCGGCGGCCGGTTGCTCAGTTTGGCGCCCAGAACAGCAACCATCGAAGAGCCCAGATCGGTAAGGTTGTTGAAGGCATCGGATATGACGGCTATGCTGTTGATGAACATTCCAAGCGCCAGTTTGGCTGCGAATAAAAGCAGATTGCACAGGATCCCCAGGATTCCGGAAAGCACCCCGTAAGCCTCTCTCACATCGCGGTCAGTTACATTTTCATAGTCTTTGATCCACTTTCTGATGATCAGTTTAATCATTGTGTCGTCTCCTCAAAACCCGCCTGCTCATCTTGGCGCCGGTAGACCAGCCCCCGATGCCATCGCTTATCTGGATAACCCGGTTTGTATAATGGAAATTATACCGCAATATAGCAACCCTCACACCCACTAGCCGCTTTTTACAGCAAAGCGTATCGACCCATAAAAAAAACCGCGCGGTTAATGCACGGTTTGGATCTGGAGGGATATCTACGATGACTCTTTATTTTAGCGGGGCCTTATCCTCCTCTTTTTAGGGGCTGAATCCCCCGGTTCGCTGTCCTGCGTCTTATCACCCGTATCGCTTGTTTCCGGCCTATCCACGGTTTCCGACGTCTTCCCCGATACCTCTATTACATGGGTATCAGAGGGCCCGGGTTTTTCCGGTTCCCCAACTTCCTCCGATGCTTGGGCGGCTTCTTCTCCAGATGCTTCGGAAACCGCAGGTGCCGGTTCTCTTTCAGCCGGTTTTTTTTCATCTGACTCAGAGGCCGTCTTGGTTGCGGTCCCAGGTGCTTGGGATGTTTCTAATATTTCCACAAAATCAAATTTTTCAGCCTTTTTTTCTTCTTTAATTTCTTCCTTTTCGGGTTCTCCGGACGGCTCGTTTTCATTCACAGCGGGTTCCACGGAATCCGGCTCTTCATAAACATCTCCGGCCGGTTTGTTTACATCGGCTTCATCCGGCTGGGGCGCATCCTGCTGCTGTTCGATGCCGTCCACTTTAACTTTGTAGGGATTGGAATCAATAACCGGCTTCAAGCTGATATAAAGATTGGAACAAAGCGGGCAGGCCTTATCTCTTGACAACGAAGCATCCGATTTACTCCACTGCTGGCATGATTGGCAATATAACCAGATAGGCATACATATTCTCCTTTCCGCATTGGGGAAAATGCTTTAATTAAAAATAGCTGTGTTTTTGAGCACTATGATTTACATTGACATAATATGCAGGAGGATGCAGAAATAGAAATGACTAGTACTGTATTACAGAGTACTAGCCGGTTCGCCTAAAGGAATCATGTATTTGCCAGTTTGAGCAGGCTGGCGGTAAAATCCTACAGCTGTTCCACCGGGTCTCCCTTGTGAATGACACCGCCGGTAATTACTTTGCAGAACAAACCCTCGCCGGGCAGCAGGCTGACCCCGTAGGTTCTGGTCACTACACTGGGATGATCCTCTTTCCCTACCTGAGACACTTCCAGGACCGCACTTTCCCCCAGTTTAAACCGGCTGCCCACCGTCAAGCGGGAAAAGTCAAGGCCGTCTATGGTAATATTCTCGGCAAACTGCCCTGGTCCGATGTTTAAATTGTGTTCCTTATTGGCCTTTAAGACACTCTGCCAATTGAGGCAGGTAACCTGCCGGCTCCAGTCGCCGCCGTGCCCGTCGTTTTCAATGCCAAAGCCCTTTATAACCCGGGCTTCAGGCACTTCCTGTTTGAGCTGCCCTCTCTCCGGGCTGATCGAAATAGAGTAAACAATTCCCTTGTTCAATCAGGTCATCCTTTCTTAGAAAGTGATGGAACAGGCAACAGCCAACCTTGCAGTTGATTGGAGCCCTTATCCTTTTCTCTGGTAGCCCTGACCCCGATTTTATTGTGGTCATATGCTTTTTTTGATGTTAGAATTATTTCGAGCATATGTCAACAATAAAATAGTTTAGCTAAATACTGAACGGAGCGTAAATCAATAATCCGGCCGGCGTCCGGGAGAGCTGAATTGGTTCTCTATTTTGGGAGGAAAAGCGTGAAAAATATAGTGCTATTGGCAACCCGGCCCGGCGCCGGGGTCCATACCATAGCTCTCAACCTGGGCATCGGGCTGACCCATTTCCAAAAAAAGGTTTTCCTGGCCAGCGATTGCGTACGCCTGGCCGATTGGCTCAACAGCCCCGGCCATAGAGAGAATTCGCTCCTGGATAGAAATCCGGCTTTTAGCTGGCAACTGTTGTCAGACCACAACTATGACGAAGCAATAGCCAGTGGATCGTTGGACTATCGTTTATACCTCCAGCACGGTAAAAATTGGCCGGCCGGTTTCCCCAGCCAAGATCGGATCCTGGCTCTATGCGTCATTGACGTCAGTAAAGCGGATTTGCCCGGGATAATGGCCCTCAACCAGTATCTTCAGGAGGTTAGGCCGGATGGCCGAGGAATCGATCTGCTGGTGCCCAACAAGGTAAAACCCGGAGAATGGAGCGAAAACAGCCAGCTCATTTTTGATCTGGCTGAGGACCTGGGATGGGAAAAAATTGCCGACCCCATCCCCCACTGCGAAGCCCTGCATGACCTACCCAAGGAACACACGAGCGTCTGGGAACTCCCCGCCCAGTATAATAACCGCCGGGCCGCCTTTCAACGCCTGGTTGACCGAGTGCTGGAAATGATATGACCCAGTGGCCGAAAGAACTCTCCTGGGTCTCCATTCTGCCGTCTCCCGGATCCCTCCTGATTTCATCCTTAAGCGCATAATTCCGCTAACTCTCATTTACATATACCGACTTTAATTGCATTTTTTTGCATGCGGTTAATACGCATCTTTTATTTGCAGCCCGGTTAATCTATTTTCAGTAAATAAAGCTTCACAAAGGAGGCCGGGCTGTGTTTAAACTCTTGAAAAACGGCCGCTGTTTTTTACCCGAGGACGCCGGGCAAAAGGACATTTTAATCGCCTTTGACCGAATCTGCCGCGTCGAAGAGAACATTTCGCCGGACCGCTTCCCGGAGGTGGAGGTAATTGACTGCAGCGACTGCCTGGTTTGCCCGGGCTTTATTGATCAGCACGTACATATCACCGGGGGTGGCGGCGAGCAGGGTCCGGTCAGCCGAATTCCGGAAATAATGATGAGTGAGCTGGTTGAAGCCGGAGTTACCACGGTGGTGGGTGTCCTGGGCTTTGACAGCGTCTCCCGGAGCATTGCCGGCCTCCTGGCCAAGGCCCGCGGATTGGAAGCGGAAGGCCTTACAAGCTACATATATACCGGCAGCTACGGCAGCCCCACCGAAACCCTGACCGGAAGGGTTCTCCAGGACATAGTTCTCCTGGACAAAGTTTTGGGAGTCGGTGAAATTGCCATATCCGATTACCGCTCTTTCCACCCCACCCTGCCTGATCTCAGGGTGCTGGCCTCAGAAGCCAACGCCGGCGGTATGCTGGGCGGCAAAGCCGGAATACTTCATCTGCATGTTGGGGACGGTAAAAAAGGGTTGCAGCCCTTGATGCAATTAATTGATGAATCGGACTTTCCCATTGAGATGTTTGTGCCGACTCATGTCAATCGCAATCCCCAGGTGTTTTCCCAGGGATTAAAACTTTTGCAGATGGGGGGCCGGGTTGATCTGACCGCTGGCGAAACCGCAGGGTACAGCATAGCGGAGTCCCTCACCTACCTGCAAAAAAAGGGATTTGGGATGGATAGAGTTACCCTTTCCTCCGATGGCAATGGGAGCGCCCCCCAGAATTCAGCCAACCAGTCAGGGGTCGGTTCTGTGGCCCAGCTTCTAGTTGATATTAAAAGCAGCATTTTGGACAGCAAATTGGATTTCGCGTCGGTAATACGATTGGTGACCATAAACCCGGCTCAAACCCTGAAACTTTATCCCCGCAAAGGCTGCCTTAAGCCGGGGAGCGACGCCGACTTGCTGGTCTTTAAGCAGGACCCATTGAACCTCTATCGCCTGCTGGCCAGAGGAGAGGTGCTGGTCGAAGAGCAAAAGGCTGTAAAAAAAGGAAAATACGAAGAGGCTTGAGTCACATCATAGAAAGGAGCCTTTATATGGGAGTAAAAAGCCAGGGCAAACTCGTAATAATCGGCGGCGCAGAAGATAAATACGGCGAAAGCAGGATTTTAGAAGAGGTTGTGGAGATTATCGGAGGAGAAAATGCCCGGCTGAGCATCATTACCACTGCCACTCAACAGCCCGAGGAAGTAGGTGAAGAATACCGGGATGTTTTCTCCCGGCTGGGGGTCGCACACACCGATGTCTTGAATATAAACTCCCGGGATGATGCCAATACCGAAGAAAGCGTTCGCCGGATAAGCGATGCCACTGGCATCTTCTTTACCGGCGGCGATCAGCTCAGGATTACCAGCATACTCGGCGGAACCAGGGCCTACGCCGCTTTGCTGGATGCGTTCAACCGCGGCACTACGGTCGTTGGAACCAGTGCCGGTGCCTCAGTCATGAGCAGCACCATGATCGTGGAAGGCAATAACAATGACGCGGCTCGCAAATGCACTTTAAAGATGGCCCCGGGCTTAAACCTGGTGGATGGAGCTATCATCGATCAGCACTTTGATCAACGCGGCCGGCTGGGGCGGCTTCTGTGCGGGGTGGCTGAGAATCCCGGCATTCTTGGAATTGGCATAGACGAAGACACCGCGATTATGGTGCATCCCGATGACTATTTTGAAGTACTGGGTACCAATGCGGTTACGGTCATAGACGGAAAGTCCATAAAGAATACCAATGTTTCAGAATTAAAGCCGGACGAAATATTGTCCATCGCCAATGCCAGCCTGCACGTGCTGTCCGCCGGCTACGGCTTTGATTTTAGAAGACGGGAAGTTATAAAAATGCACTAATTCTCTAGTACTCTGTTAACCCTAATTCTGTATATTACTCGTCGAGGAAAATTTTTGTAGGACAAGGCGGCGGCTCCTTGCCTTCCTGCCACCGGCAGCTCTTTGACATCCTGCCACCGCTGCACTAGTTCGTCCATGAACGTCGCCGCACTAGCCCGTTCGTGGGCGTCGGAGGAATGAGTA
>DHRK01000031.1 GCA_002410325.1 Syntrophomonas sp. UBA5314 | reverse complement strand
TAAACTGCTCCGGAATACTCAATGGCCGAGTTAGCCAAGCATTCGGATGTTTACCCATATAAAAACCTAAATAGGCGGACTTGTGGCATTGATTACGCCGCCGTGTCGGCTGGGATGACGTGATGCGGACGATCAGTAGGACAAGACATAATGGAAGGGCCAGCCACTCCATTATGTCTTGTCTGCGTTATAATTCAGAAATTTCTTTTGATAGATGATCTAGATCGGGGAAAATATTAGCATATGAAATACCAATTCTTTTTAGTTGATGAAGCATCTTTTTAGGATCAGATTTTATTAAAATTTTAACAAGAAAAACGTCATTAAAGGCTTTCCCGATAAAATTTTGCTTTTCCAGATTATTATGAATATCGGGATATTTACTTTTTAACCTTTCATCAATAAACTCATTAGCAAGTGCGTCGATCCCTTGTTTTTTAAAACCATGTACCGTAAAGCAACTTCTTTGAGCGCTTACTCGTTGATGTATATGTTGAGGAAGTAAAGCGACTGGCAAGGCTGTATCCGGACATTTATAAAATGCCGCATGCAATTGAATATGTACAGGACTCTCTATCCCAGCTTCTGTTCCATCAATAGGATGCACAAAACGTCCCCATGATGCTGGTAAAAAATCATAAAGTGAATAATGTAAATTGAAGGCAATTGGGTTTAACATCCAAACAACAGGTTTCTTATCGCAATCAGGTACGGTTTCTAAAAACCCAAGTGAAAACAGTAATGCAATAAGTGCCCCGTCAGTCCAGTCAAGCAATCTAGTTGGAAGGCCAGTATGCTGCATTAAGAATAGCCACTTATCAAGCCTATCATGTTCAGGTGTGTTATAAAACGATTGAGCACGAAGCCTAAATTCCTCAATCATCTTCTGTTCTGTTTTTGCATAAGTCTTTCTGTATAGTTTTGGCAAGAGTTCTTTATCAACCGGTTGACCTCTAAACCAAGGCGCATGGTTAAATGTGCCCCAGCTTTCATATATCCCTTCAATGCTATCAAGGTATTCATTAATAGAGTGGATATTGACTTCTTTCAAAACCATCACCCCAAAATAATATTTCATTATAATTAATTATAAATCCTTCTAATCATAACCCCCAAAAATCCAATTTATCGCGTTTTGAGAGTGGCACTTACAACCCTTCCCCGAACTTTATTGCAAAAATCGTTTGCGGACTTGGCAAAGACATTCATATTACGATTAAGTAAAATAAAAAACTGGATTTGAAAATTATTGCCCATTGGCATCTTTTTTTACCTAACTTCTCAAATCAAAAGCATCAAATTGATAAGACCGTCGGTTTAACCACCGGCGGTCTTATTGTTTCGTGGCTAAAACGGCTTTAAATTAAGGGCTTTTGGGAATTTGCACTGATCCCGGAAGCCCTTGATTTTTATTTGCGGCAAAGCTCGATATGGGTGGCGTTGCGGCTTACCGTCCCCGCTACCGGGAAAAGTACACGCCCCTACAAAGCCAGTTGAGGCTTTCGTTTTCTATCGTTTCAATGAATCATAACGAGTATTTTATTCGGATGGTCGTGCTCTGCCTGCTTGCGGTTTCATAGATTATCTTGCCGCCGACTTCATCCTTGATCTTATACATGACCCCGCAAACAGCGGGCATTCTGTTTTGCAACCCCAGCGCGCGGCCGATGTCACCGGATACCAGTTCACATTCAGTATTGCCCTCGGCTCGTTTCTGCTCAAAGATTAATTCTATGTACGCGCTGATTCTTTCGGTATGCCGTAGTCGATTCCCGCCTGTTTGGCGCATGGTGTTCTCAGGCCGACTAGCAGAGCCAACCGCTGTTTTGAGAACAGGCTTTTTAGCGGACAGAAGCTTGGTATTCTTCGATTCAGTGATAATGGACAACATCTCTTCTTCGGTCAGGGACGCCGCGTCTAGTCCGTCCTTCAGCCACAGCCCGCTGTCCCTGATAAGATCTTCTGTTGAAAAGTGTCCCAGCCAGGCCGCACTCGCCGTAAAAAGGGGATCGTGGTTGAGCGTGGATATTATGCCTTTTTCCAAGCGCAGCCGACGCGCCTTATCTTCAACCGGGATCACTGCGAATGAAAAAGCACTTCTCATATACTCTGTCACTTCTGCCTCGATCCGTTTCTGAACGGTCTCGTTTATATACCTCTTGTTCTCGGGCTTGGAGGTATTTATTGCCCATGTTGGAAGATAGGGATCGCTTCGCTTATTCAGGATTGCTTTCCCGATGTTCTTACGAAATATGCTGCCGTCCTTATTCTCCCGTTTGAAATGGTCACTCAGCCTCAGTTTCAGGCGGCCGCCCGAATCATGAGTACCAACACGGACGATCCGTTCAAAATAGGATGTGGAGTACTGCTCGCCTTCCTCAAATACAATGTAGATGCCATTATCAAAGGGTATCTTCTTAATGCTGTCCCATCGGTAGCGTGAGAGCCCATTGAAGTATTGGTGCAATTGTTCACTGGGCGTTAAAGCCGGCGAATAATAAAAATGCATCCGCTCTCCGATACGCAATCCCTCAACAGGGAAAGTGTATTTGTATTTGCGGATCACAGCTTTTATCGGAGCAAAATAGGTATTGCTCAGCAGAATAAGAAATTCGTCATGCTCCGGATCGAAAGTATCCTCAATTTGTTTCTTTACAATTGAAGCCCATTCGCGGATATATGCCGTACCCCTCAATTCTTTATCATAGTAGTGCAGATGTTTGTCTTCCGGCAGCAAGTGATGCAGAGCAGATAATATATAGACCTTGTCAGCATGTTGCTTTGCATATTGATAACTCTTACGGAAGTAATTGCTCTCGCTATACAACTCGTACGCCGGGAAAAGCCGCTCCGGTTCATCCCAGCCCTTTTTCTCCTTTGTACACGTAATCAGTGCTATTCTCATTTTCGGTCCTCCTTCCTTCTAACATTCTCCTCCCCATGTAAGGATTAGGAAACATAATGCGGATAACCGCTACCGTCGTTTTTTCCTCCACAGGAAGATAAAATGCTAAAAAATTATCTATTAACAAAACCCGCAAGCCTTTGCTATGCCACGGCTCTTTTTCATAAAGATGATGCCGCAACGGCATTTCATTTAGTTTCGCGACCACATCCATGATCCGCTGTGATTGATTCTTTGCAATTTCCGGCTCAAGCAGGGAGAAGGCGATGTACTCGAATATGCTGCGTAAGTCCCGCTCAGCTTGCTCGGTGTAAACAACCGTCCATTCGCTCATATTTTATAGTCCCGGCGCATTCTGTCGGCGACATCTTCCGCAGAAACGACTCTTCCGGCGCTCAGATTAGCCAGCCCTTTCTCGATCTCAGCATTGAATTGCTCCCCGGTAAGCGTAGTCACTGACAGCGGTTTACTTTTCGGAAGCTTCAATTCAAAGGGAATACCTCGCTGAAGTACGACCTGCCTGAGAAAAAGTCCGATTGCGTTTGACATCGGGATACCAAGTTGCTCTAAAACAAGCTCTGCCTGTTCTTTGACTTCCGGCTCGACACGGGCAAATATATTTGATGTTCTTGCCATAACGAACACCTCCTATTCTGCTACTATTATGCCCGATTGTATTGCGAACTGCACTCGGTTAGCTGATAAGTTATAGAATCAAAAGACCGCGTTCGTCGTAGACGCTCCCATCCACGATTAAGAAATAGCAAAATATTTTAGATGTTGAAGCTTAAGCCCCTTTATAATATTACAAGAGGGTATAATCGGAGTAGCCAGAATAGCCAAGCATTCGGATGTTTACCCATATAAAAACCTAAATAGGCGGACTTGTGGCATTGATTACGCCGCCGTGTCGGCTGGGATGACGTGATGCGGACGATCAGACGTCTGCGTGACGCTGTTCAGCCATGAGGGAGCTGAATCATCAAGAATGTTGCCAATATCCCTTCAACGCCTCTATAACCAGAAACTCATCGGAACTAGCGGGCTGTCCCCGGCACAACTCGTCAGTCTGCTGGGCGGCATTCAGGCGCAGAACGATTCAATGGCAATGTGGTCAATAGGGGCGAGATTGCCGGGCTTGACAGAAAACGATATTCAATCCGTAATAAAAGAACGCCGCATTGTAAGAACCTGGGCAATGCGAGGCACTCTCCATTACCTTGCGGCTTCGGATATTTTATCCACATTGAAACTCCTGGCCCCTGGAATCATCGCGACGAATGCCCGTCGATACAAGCAGTTGGAATTAGACGAGCACACTCTGCTGCAATGCGAAGATATTCTCCAAGACGTGCTTTCCGGCAATAACCAGTTGACACGGGAAGAAATCGCACGGGTTCTTTCTAAAAGAGGCATATCCGCCGAAGGCCAGCGTGCTCCATATATATTACAGCGAGCCGCGTTGGACGGCCTGATCTGTTTTGGCGGCAGAGATCAGAACCAGCCCACATACACGTTGCTGTCCGATTGGCTCGGCGGCAACGCGGCACCTGCCAAACTGACTGAACTCAGTGATTTTGCGGCAGCATACTTCCTGAGCCACGCGCCAGCTACGCTTCAAGACTTTTCATGGTGGTCTGGGATACTCTCTGTCAAAGTAAAGAATATTCTGCCGGAACTCAGTCGGCAGGTTGATCGTTTTACTGTTGGCGGCAAAACTTATTATGGGCATCGTATGGACTCTGACGAGCCGGACCCCGCAGTGATTTTATTGCCGCCCTACGATGAATATCTCTTGGGCTATAAAGACCGTGAAGCATCATTAAGCAACGAATATGCGAAGCGAGTGAATGCGGGTGGCGGTATGCCAAAGCCGGCAGTTATACTGAATGGCCGAGTTATCGGTACATGGAAACGTGAGGCGAAAAACAACCGCTTGGTAATAACCGTTGAGGCATTTGAGGCTGTTGGAGATGAAGTAATTTCCCATATGGAAATCGCTGGCCAACGTTACGGAGATTTTATCGGCTCGGTAACTGAATTGCGACTTGTCGTCAATGAATGTCATAATAGATAATTAGGGAAAGGAATTTTGTACTTTAATAAAGAAGAACTATTTCTTAAAAATCAATCCTTATAAGGTTAATGATAAGGCAGGGTGAGGTTCACCCTTTTTACGTTAGAGCCGAGGAGGTTGCTTAATGGAAGCCGAAAACCGAGGTATTAATGAGGAGCTTTTCGAGGTTATATGCAGTGCTTGGGATAGTCAACCATGTCATCAGTCCATGGGTATAAAAGTTACCTATCTTGGAAAGGGAATCGCCGGCTTGACAATGACCCCCACCCCCAATTTTTCAACCGGGGGTGGAAGGATTCACGGCGGAATAATTGCCACCATGATAGATGTCGCAATGGGTGCCGCAGCAGCAACCCTGGGGCGGGTATATCGGACCGCCGAACTGAAATTGAACTATATAGCCCCGGCCTTCGAAACGGAACTCCTTGTTGTTGAGGGCCGCATAATACATCCCGGCAAGACACTGGCAGTAATTGAAGCTACTCTGTTAAATGGTGAAGGCAAGCTGCTGGCCAAAGGTATGGGAACCTTTTTTGGCGACAATAAAATACCCCCACCGGAAGTATAGCGGTAATGATTCTAACCTGTTATTTTAGTAGCAAGAACTTCTTCCAGACAAACACGTCTGACTCTGTAATATTTATCATTCTAAACACGTATTATAATCAGGTTCCATTCTCAAACCAACCGGGTCAATAGTTTAATGTGTTCCTCCTTTGGGTAAAATCGAAGTCAGTTCCTTTATATACCAATTCCTTTTGTCATAGTCCCCAGGCGTCATTGACGGACATTTTTCAGCACCAGCGTCAAGTCTGGTTATGAATAGCACCATGTTGAGCATATTGGTTTAACAGCAAAAGGAACGGGGGATGGCTCATGACCCAAACCGAATCAATTCCGCTCGAGCAAGACTTTCCCTGCCAGACCGAAAATCTGGGTGGTTTAGAGCAATCCGTCCAGGAGGCATTGGAAAGCGCCGCCCCGGTTGCCCATGCTGCAGAAAAGAAAATAAGTGGATTTTGGCGCAGACTTGCAGCCCTGGCCATAGATGTGCTTATTTTAGCCGCTATAGGCTTTGTTGTAGGAACCCTTTTTTTTAACGCTCTGGCCCGGTTGGGATCTCAGGGTTATTGGATAGGTCTACTTATCGCTGTCGCCTACTTCAGTTGGATGAACAGTTCGCTTAACAACGGGCAGACGATAGGTAAACAGGTTATGAAAATCCGGGTGGTGGACGCACTCGGAAATACTATTTCATTGGGGCGTTCTATAAAAAGATCGGCCTTGTGGTTAGTGCCATTTATGTACTCCTCGGTTGAGCAGGAGAGCCTCGACCTGGTTTTTAGAGTAATTACGCTTTTTTTAATGGCGACGATAGTATACCTGTATATATTCAATGACCGGACCAGGCAGACCGTACACGATCTGGCCCTTAAGACCTTTGTGGTTCATGCCGATTATAACCTGGCCCTGGAGGAAATCCCGGTGCCCTCCCGGCACCTTGTAGCAATGACCCTGGCAGGAGTGTTAATGGTCGTTTTAATGTTCGTCTGGCCCCAGATCATTCAGGAGTATACTATCCCGGGAACCAGCAGCACCCTTAAGGAATTGCAGAAGGATCCCAATGTGTACCGGGCCACCGTCAATCACGTTATCAGCAAAAATTCGGAAGGGCGTTCGAGTAAAATGGAAATAGCGATTACCGTAGAGAAACTACCTGCTCCCATATACACGAAAGCGAAACAGGTAAGCGAGCTGACGATGCGGGAAATGCCTGCTGTAAGGGATATGGATTCATTATCAGTAACCGTTAATTATGGTTACAACATCGGTATTGCCTGGTACCAAAAAGGCCTCACCTATACGGGAACGCCTACCGATTGGGAGTCAAACACGGTAAAGATTGCCAAATCAGCCCAAACGGATGTGTCTATGGGTATCGGTAAATAGATTCATGACCTGCGTATTTTATACAGGTAGTTCTCAAGAGCATGAAGGTTCTTTATATCATTCCCCAGTACTATAAGATGGGGATTCCATTTGCCGTGTATATTGCCCCCGGGCAACGAATATCCGACCTTCTGCATATCGTCTGGCAGTCTATCCTGGAAATAAGCTATTCTTTCCTCAATCCGGTCGGCTATTCCGGCCCAGGATGCCGCCTGAAATTTCATTCCCCTGATGATCACACATATCGTTCCGTTTTTTACCGTGATCAGCGGTTTAATAAATGAAAGAATATATCTCACGCAAAACCCGTGCCCTTTCCCTGTCCTATTCTTTCCTCTCTATGTAAATTATATCTAAACTTTCCCTTTATTGTTTTCCATGGCCAACCGCTCTCTTCGATTTTGTCCAACAACTGTAAAGTTTTGCCGTTTATCTTCGAGAACTATACTATGTGACTATTTATTTTATTGCCGTATTGCGATTGATAACAACGCAGTAACTCGGGAAAATCCGCCTCAATGATGTGCACAAATATACGGAATGCTATACTAATATTAATAGGAGGTTGGAGCCTCTGAACCCTTCACCGGATCAAGCAGAATTGTTCCTACAGGATCAGACGGAAATGGTTTGCCGTTTCTTGCCCGATTTAACCTGTGTTTACGTAAACGACTGCCTGGCGCGAAAACTGAACCTCGCCGCCCCCCAGGTCCGGGGTAAAAAACTTCTTTCCATTTTACCGGCAGAAACCGCCAAAGCAATAAGCAAGGCAATTAACCCCCTCAAGCCGGGGAAACCCTACAACACCTGCGAATATCATTTTATGAACAACAAGGGAGAAAAAGAATGGCACCGCTGGAGTGTAAGGGCCGATTTTGATGAACACGGCCATCCCTCGTTAATACAGATAGTATCCAGGGAGATAACTTTGGAGAAGCATTACCAAATCCAGAGCCAAAAACACCAGCAATCCCTGGAAAAGCAGCTTAAATTAAGAACCCGCGAACTGCTGGAACAGGTTGCTGAAAGACAGCAGGTGGAACAGAATTATGAGGACCTGTTCGATAATGCCAGTGAAATCATCTTCCTTTCCGATCTAAACTGGCGCTTGATTTCCACCAATCAACGCGGTCGCGAACTGTTGGGTTTTTCACCGGATGAAAAAAAGGGCTGTTCTTTATTGGACATTGTGCTGCCTCAATATCATTCCCGGATCAGGTCCCATATTTTAAAAAGATTTCGCGGACAATCGGCCTCGACGGTTGAATTTGAAGCCCTCCTGCCCGATGGGCGCATCATTGCCCTGGAGATCAGCAGCCGCATTGTATATAAAAACGGCCGGGCGGTGGCGGTCCAGGGCATAGCTCGCGACATTACCCAACGCAAGGCTGCTGAAACCGCCATTCATGAATCGGAACAGCGCCTGCTCGATATAATCAACTTTTTGCCTGATTCAACCTTTGTCATTGACAAAGAAGGCAAGGTTATTGCCTGGAATAAAGCTATGGAAGAAATGACCGGTATTGAAGCCAAAGACATACTGGGTAAAGGCAACTATGAATACGCCGTCCCCTTTTTCGGCTGTGCACGGCCTATACTTATCGACCTGGTCTTGCAGCCTGATGCGGAAGTAGCCGGTTATTATATCTTAAAAAAGGATCAGGCGCGCCTCTCTGGTGAAACTTTCTGCCCCTACTTGGGTTCCCAGGGCGCTTACATGTACGGCACCGCCTCACCTATATACGACAGCCAGGGCAATGTGGTAGGCGCCATTGAATCGATCCGGGATGTCACCGAACGGCGCAAAATGGAAAACGCGGTCCGGGACAGCGAAGCGAAATTCCGCACCCTGGCCAATACCGCCCCTGGTTTGATTTTTTTGGCCCAGGGCACTAAATTCTTATATATCAATCCGGCCTTTTCAAAGCTTTTGGGTTACAGCGAAGAAGAATTACGCGAAGTAAATATGTGGGATCTGGTTCACCCGGATCACCGGGATATGGTTAAAAACCGCTCCCAGGCCAGGCAGGCCAACCAGTCAGTACCGGAACGCTACGAGTTTAAGGTGGTAAGCAAGGGCGGTCAGGTTCACTGGCTCGATTATTCCGCCAATGTCATCGACTACGAAGGCCAACCTGCCATCATTGCTATAGCAACTGACATCACCGTAGCCAAGGAGCTCCAAGAAGCTCTTCGCAAAAGCGAGATGACCTTCCGCCAGCTGGCCGATACTGCCCCGGCCCTGATATTTGTTCTCCAGGGTTATAAATTCCGCTACTTTAACTCCACTTTTGCATCGGTGCTGGCGTATGAAGAAAATGAGCTCCTGTCCATGCATGCTCTGGATGTGGTGCATCCGGACTTCAAAAGCCTGGTCAGATACCGCCTGCTGGAACTGCAATATAACAACACCGAATTCAGGTTAGATATAAAGGTGGTTGATCAAAAAGGCCATGAATACTGGATAGATATGTGCGCCAGCATGATTGAATGGGAGGGCGACCCGGCCGTAATTGCGGTCGGCTACGATATCTCCAGCCATAAGCGAATCCAGGAAGCTCTAGTCCAAAGTGAATCCAATTTCCGGCAGTTGGCCGATACTGCACCGACCTTGATATTTGTCATGCGGGACTCCCGCCTGATATATGTAAACCAGACCTTCGAGAATCAGACCGCCTATTCCCGAAAAGAGTGCCTGGGGATGAATGTCTGGGAATTTATCCATCCCGATCACCGGGAATGGATAAGGTATTTGAGCGAGCAGGGCCGCCAGGGGGATCCGTCTCCCGGCCGTTACCAGGCCAAAATGCTGCATAAAGACGGCTCTGTAGCCTGGGGTGATTTCTCCACCAGCGAAATCATATTCAACGGTCAACCGGCCATACTGGTTGTCGGAATAGATGTTAGCGCCCGCAAGCAAGCTGAAGAGCAGATTACCTATTTGAGTTATCATGATAAACTGACCGGTTTATTCAATCGGGCCTATGCCGAAGAAATGCTGCAAAAGCTGGATAGCGAGGAAAATCTCCCCTTGAGCTTTATCCTGGGGGATGTCAACGGCCTGAAACTGGTCAACGACGCATTCGGCCATCTACATGGAGATAACCTGCTAAGAAGCGCGGCCACGATTCTCACCTCCTCCTGCGGGGAGGAAGGCCTGGTGGCACGCTGGGGTGGAGACGAATTCGTCCTGCTTCTGCCGCGCTGCAATGAAGCCCGGGCCCTGCAATTGTGCAGCAGGATAAGCGATGCCTGCAATGCCTTTCCCAACTTCCCGGTTCAGATCAGCATATCCCTGGGGCTGGCCGTCAAGCGTTTTGCCGGACAGAGCATTGAAGAAATAAGCAAAGAAGCAGAGGACCTCATGTACCGGAACAAGCTGTTGGAAAGCAGAAGCAACCGCAGTTCATTCCTCTATTCCCTGGAGAAAACCCTCTGGGTGCGCAGCCACGAAACCCAGGCCCATACCCAGCGCCTGCGCCAACTGGTCACCGGTATAGCCGAGGCCTTGAATCTCCAGGGAGAAGAAATGAACAGCCTCAATCTGTTGGCCGCATTACATGATATAGGCAAAATCGCCATCCCCAACTCGATTCTGGATAAACCGGACAAGTTGGAGCCCGATGAGTGGGAGTTGATTAAGAAGCATCCCGAGATCGGCTACCGTATCGCTTTATCCTGTCCCGAACTGGCGCCTATCGCCGATGCAATTCTTTCCCACCACGAGCGCTGGGATGGCGGGGGCTATCCGCTGGGCTTAAAAGAACGGGATATTCCTCTGATGTCAAGGATACTGGCCATTGCCGACGCCTACGATGTCATGCTGGCCGGTCGTCCCTACCAGCCCCCCCTGTCGGAAGAAGAGGTTTTAATTGAAATAATGCGGCAGGCCGGAACCCAGTTTGATCCCAACCTGGCCGCCCTTTTCAACTGCCTGATGCGGGGGCAGGAAATAGGAATACGCATGAAAGACATCTTCTAGAATTAATTTTATAACTGAGGGGCCGCCACCATGGCAGCCCCTCAGCTTGTAGATAAAGTCGACAAGCTGCCAGAGCGAGCGACGGAAGTGAAGAGCAAGGCGCGAAATAGGCCCGCGATTGAGGCGTACAAAAGTACGTTGATTGAGCGGGCCTATTGAGCAACGCAGCTATTCGCTTTTGTCGACGTTCTGAGGGGCTGCCATGGTGGCAGCCCCTGAATAATTTTTATATTATTGCTTGCTATTAGATGTCTCTGGTCCACAGGGAAGCCATAGCCGGGCCGCCACCTACGCACAGGGAAGCGCCGCCAACGGTCTTGCCCAATCTTTCCATCTCATAGTACAGGCTGACGATGATGCGCAGCGCGGTGCAGCCTACCGGGTGGCCAAGGCCGATACCGGAGCCATTGTTGTTTACGTTTCCGTCGGTGTTAACGTCGCCGCTGTTCAATTCGATGCCGGAATCTTCCTTGAGCATCTTCTTGACGCCGATTACCTGGGCGGCAAAGGCTTCGTTAACTTCCCAGTATTCAACCTGATCATAGGACATTCCAGCCTGCTTCAGGGCTTTGGGAATAGCTACGGCAGGTCCCAGACCCATAACGAACGGATCCACACCTTCATGAGCTACGGTGATGAGCTTCATTAACGGTTTAAGGCCTAATTCTTCGGCTTTCTTTTTGGTCATCAAAACGGCTGCCGCCGAAGCATCGTTCAAGCCGGAAGCGTTGGCAGCGGTTACAACTCCGCCCTTTTTAAAGGCCGGGGGCAGCTTGGCCATCTTTTCAATGCTGACCCCTTTGATGGGATGCTCGTCTTTTTCAAACGCAACTTCGCCTTTTTTACTCTTCAAAATAACCGGAACTATTTCTCTGGCAAAGCGGCCTTCTTCATTGGCCCGGGTTCCGCGAAGGTGGCTGATCAGGGCCAGCTCGTCGCACTGTTCGCGGGTGATGCCATAGCGCTCGGCAACGTTTTCAGCCGTTACGCCCATGTGGGATCCGGCCAACTGGCAAACCAGTCCATCAACCAGCATGGCATCCTGGCACTTGGTGTCGCCCAGTCTGGCGCCAAATCTCATAGCGGGTAAAATGTAGGGAATGTTGCTCATGCTCTCGGTACCGGTTACGAGAGCGATTTCGGTCTGGCCCAGCATCAGCTTCATGGCTGCGATGTCTAATGCACGCATACCGGAAGCACAGTTCTGGCTGACCATGGAAGCGCTGGATCTGTGGGCCATGCCGATCTGCATGGCGACAATGCGGGGTGGTAATGATCCGTTGCCAGCATGCAAGCACATGCCGCCAACCAGTTCATCTACCATGTCGGGTGTGATGCCAGCCCGCTTGATAGCTTCGGTGGCAACGATCTTGGTCAGTTCGTTGGCTTTTATGCCCGCCAGGGATCCGCCGTAGTCTCCAATAGCAGTTCTGCACGCGCTGACCATTACGACTTCGTTAATACTCATTCGTGGTAACCCCCTTATATTTGGTTTTCTCTCTCTATTCTGTCGGCTTACGCCCTTACCACTCAAAGCATATATTCGTCGCCGGGACCTCAATGTCCTTCTGGCTAGAAAAAATCTTCATATGCAAATAATTTGTCGATTTACTAATTGGATATCTCCACCTGAACTATAAGCAGAAACCAGCAAAACCCGCATAATAGCGGGTCTTGCGTATCAATAGCGGTTAAGCTTGCCTGGGGCAATCTGGCAATTTTATTATTCCTCCTCTTCAGTCATGAACAATTGTGACAATTCATCCAGTCCTATCCGGTTCTTACCGTTTTCCAGCAGTTGGGCCAAAAAACCTATTAAATCGACAATCCTGATTTCGCTCCCCGCGGCCTCTTCGTCGTAAAGACAAAAGTGGGTTTCTTCATCCACGGAGTTTATATACTCGCATTCCAGGCATTCATTGCCGATAACCGGATAGCCGATGCGCGGGCAGAGATTGAAATTGCTCATAATAATCGGCCGCTCCACATCCGAACCTCCTTTAAGTCTTGCTAAACCACATTATAGGATTTGATGCTGGGCAGGTAAAGATATAGGCGACAAAATATCTTTTAGTCAGTCTTCGGGTATCTTAAGCCCCTGGCTTTCCAGAAATGAAAATAATTCTGATTTAATAGCCTCTAAATCCTCGGGAGTGCGGCCTTCACAGCGCACAATCAGCTCGGGTCCGGTATTGGAAGCCCTGACCAGCCCCCACCCTCCGGGAAACAGTATGCGGGCTCCATCAACGTCAATTAGGTCATAGCGGGTCCGGAAGTGTTCCAGAGTGCGTTCCACCAGCCTGAACTTTTCCTGGTCGCTGCTCTTCACCCTCAATTCCGGGGTGGCATAATAATGGGGAACATCAGCCAGCATCTCGCTCAGATCCTTATCGCTGTTGGAGAGAATGCGCAGCAGACGGGCGGCCGCGTAGAGGGCGTCATCAAAGCCATAATATTCATCGGCAAAGAACATATGTCCGGACATCTCTCCAGTAAATACGGCTCCGATTTCCTTCATTTTGGCCTTGATCAGGGAATGCCCGGTTTTATAAATGAGGGGTTTTCCACCCAGGCGTACAATTTCATCTATTAAAGACTGGGAGCATTTTACTTCTACAATACACTGGGCGCCGGGATGTTTGGGCAGTATTTCCCTCCAAAACAAAACCATCAACAGGTCTCCCCAGATCATGGTTCCATCCGGGGCCACCACTCCCAACCGGTCGCCGTCTCCATCGAATCCCAGGCCCAAATCGGCCCCGGTTTTCCGGACCACCTTGATCAGCTCCCGGCTGTTTTCAAGCTTTACCGGATCGGGGTGATGGTTGGGGAAGCTCGGGTCCGAATCACAGTACAATTCGGTTACCTGGCAGCCCAGTTTCCGAAAAAGCTCGGGGGCAACCGGACCGGCGGTTCCGTTGCCGCAGTCAATCACCGCGTGCAGCTTGCGCCCCCCCAACTTGATACGGCTGGTAATAGCCTCGATGTATTGAGATTTTATATCAATTTCCTGCAGACTCCCCCGTTTTGACGCATTAAGGCGTTCTCCGCGCATCGCCCAGTCAGCCAGTTCCTGAATCTCATCGCCATAAATGGTGGAGCTGCCCAGGAGAAGTTTGAAACCGTTATCCGGCCCGGGATTGTGGCTGGCGGTAATCATTATTCCCGCATCAATATCCAAATGGCGGGCCGCAAAGTAGAACATGGGGCTTATGACGACTCCCAGGTCCACAACGTCAAGGCCTGAAGCAAGCAGGGTTTCAAGCACCATGCCTTGTATGCCCGGCGAACTGAACCGGTTGTCTCTGCCCACAATGACTGTTTTCCGCCCCTTTTGAAACACATATTTGGCGAAAGCCCTGCTGATTCCGAGCACCGCATCATCATTGAGCTCCTCTCCGGCCCGTCCCCGGATATCATATTGCCTGAAAATTTCTCTTTTTATCAATATCAATTCCCCCTGTCCATGATAAATTAAGGCAAGTCCTTCCCAGAATTATGCCGGCATATGTATGGGCAGCACCCTTTTCCACCCTATTGGGCATTATATTTCCCTGGTTCACAATTATTCATCCGGGTGTCATTTTTATACTCCCAGCTCCATATCACAGCTGCTTACCCGGACCGGCCGTCTAACTTGGCTGGTATAAATTCATCTTTCAACACCAACTCGCTTCTTCCCTGCCTGGCGGTTGCCTCCGGCCTAAAATGATATTTCTTCAATCTTCCCGTCCCTCCATCCGATCGAGCTGCAGGGAAATCTTTTTTAAAGTACGCACCATCCAGCGTGCCGATTCCACGGCATTATCTTCATCATTGGCTGGATTCTCGACATTTCCCAAAATGGTCAACAAGCGCTGGCCGTTGTGCTGGCTTTGCAAGATGGTTGATTTTCCGCTCAAGACTTCCAGGACCGTTCCATCCTCCAGCACTACCTGGCACTTGCGCCTGGCCAATTCTTTGATATCCTGTACCAGTCTTACATCAAGATATCCATAGGTTTCATCATTCCCGGCACGCGACTGACGCATTTTCAAAGGTATAAAAACCCGTTCAGCTGATAAATAAAATGGAACCAGGGTCTGCTTATCAAGCCAGGTCCGAACTATGCTTCGTTGAGCAGCCAGATCTACCGCGTAGCTTCTGGCCAGAGCGGAAATACTTGATTTTAATCCCCGGCGTTCGGATATGGTTTGCCCCCCCAGCATTAGGACTTCAGTGGAATTGCCTATGCTGCTGTAAACAGGCCGTAATCCGACGACCTGCTCACGCACCTGTTCAACCTTGGACCATACCATATTTGACCATCTCTTTCCTATACTTATGTTCCGAATTATTAGCAAATTTTGGATGTGCCTGTATTCATATATTATTAAATTAGCTGAAAATGGTGAGGCTTAAACGGGGCTGAGTTTTTAATGATTTACCAGATCCGCCAATATCAATCGTCATAGTACAACGTTCCGTATATTG
>DHRK01000017.1:77887-83569 GCA_002410325.1 Syntrophomonas sp. UBA5314 | reverse complement strand
CAACTTCTGTCCACAGTTGATTATCCATTATATAATCTGCTAATTCATGCAACTGTTTTTCAAATATTACATCATCGCCTTCCTCCCATACATCCTCAAAAACTACATTTGCCGGAACTAACTTAATTCCTAAATCCCATAGATGAATAATACTCTCTTTCAAATAAGGAAGATCATCGTGTCCAATGGTTACTTTAGTAGATGCATCAGGAAAATCTTCCAGCCACAATGGAACATTCTTGACAACTTCATCATAGGATCCTCTCCCGTCAGCATAAATTCTTTGAAGATCATGTTTTTTTTGGGTGCCGTCAATGCTTATTCCCACATTGCATTTGTGGGAATTCTTTCTTATAAATTTACGTACATTATCGTAATGGTATAAGGTTCCATTGGTTGATATATCAAATCGGTACTGATTAAACCACTTATGATTCTTTTCATATGTTTGAATTTTGATGTAGTCTGTAATACGATCAATTAAATTGATTTGTAATAATGGTTCGCCACCAATAAAATCCCAAATTACGGCTTCAGCATTAAAAATGTGGGGATTATCCAAGAAGTAATCTACCGCTTTCTTAGCTGTTTCAAAACTCATTACTTTTTTATGATTTTTATGTACTTGATAACAATACTTGCATCGCAAATTACAATCTTCCGTTACTATAAATGTAATATTATAAGGTGAACCTCCCTTCCAAGCCGGTATTCCACTACCGAATTTGTATTTGCTTGTCATCAAATTCACTCCCTTCCTGAATATTAAGAAATTTGGTTACTAAACCTTACCATACATGCCTTTATTAAACACCGGAGTTATCATCAGTAAACACTGTAGATTTCCTCAGGATATAAACAAATAATTTAGCTGGTGCCAATATTAATGGTATGTACTTTTTACTCAAATTGAGGCAGGCCTACAAATTCATGAGGGTTATTTCATTTTTAGAAAGGAATGAGAATGGCTTAGAAAGATCATTGATGGTTTGTTAAAGGACTCCATAATAATCAAATTGCAGTTCAATTGAGAATAAAGGATAGAACCGTTGAGTTTCACGTAAGTAAATCCTATCTAAGCTAGGATTAACCTCGCGGATAGAAGCAGGATGTTCTATTTAAAGGTATGCAACCCTTTATCAATTAGGGCTTCATGAGGGCAAATAACAAAGCGAAAGGTAAAGAAGCAAGCTTGTGGTAATCATAATAGTCCAAAGCTAATTTTAACCCATGTTTTTCAATTTCTCACGCATTAATAGATTTAACTTAATTTTTAGGGCACTCTAGTTTAGGGTTGTATGGTGTAGTCGCTGCTTGGATACGGTCAAAATAAGAGGCAGTAATTCCCTCCTCTTTTTTTGGTAAAGGAGCAAAGATCAAAGCATCAAGTTGCTTTTTTTCGGCATCCCGCAATATAGAATATAGATTTAAAGTAGTTTTCTTTAAATTTAATTGATATTCTACCGTGCTTGATATAATACTTTCCCGTATAATTGAAGGCTTTGTACAGTCATTATATACTATTCCTACTCTCCCACCAGAATCAACCAATTTATGCAAAAGAATTAAAAAATCTTCTTCATTTTTACTGGTCATCACCGGAATACCTATTTTGTAATGATCGGTTTCCGCCTGGCTCTGGGCGACAACCTTTACTTTTTTTTCCAACAGGTCTTCTATTTCCTCGACCGTAACCCCGCCCAGGCGAAGTATGCAGTAATCAGAGCCGCTGAGATCAAGCACCGTACTCTCCAGCCCGGAGCCGGTAGGACCGGCATCCAGAACCGCACTGACCCGTCCGTCCAGATCGGCTTTTACGTCATCGGCCGTTACCGGGCTGGGGCGGCCGGATAGATTGGCGCTGGTGGCGGCCAGAGGTCCGCTGGCATCAATGAGCATCCTGGCCACCGGATGGGATGGCATGCGAAGTCCCACCGTGGGGCTTCCCCCCCGGACAATTTCAGGTACGCTTTCCCGGGCCGGCAGTATCAGCGATAGGGGACCTGGCCAATAGGATTCGGCCAGCCGCCGGGCTGCGGGGGGAAAGGTAAGGACCAGTTCCAGGGCCTGTTCCATTCGACTGATATGCACCAGCAGGGGGCTTTTAGGAAGTCTTTCCTTGGCGGTAAAGATTCTGCCAACCGCGGCCGGTGATTTTACCAAGGCTCCCACCCCGTAAACCGTCTCAGTCGGGAAAACCACCAATTCTTCCCGGTGTAAATAATGGACCGCCTTCTTGATGGCATTCAGGTCGGGATGATCGGGATCAATCTTAAAATACTGGGTCTTCACCTTTAAATCACCCTTTCCTGGCTTTTATCAAGCGGTCCCGGCCGGCCAGATCCTTTATGATCTCAACTTCCGCAAATCCTTCCATCATTTCCCGGGCGGCATCTCCCTGGCCGGCCCCTATTTCCCACAGAATATATCCATCCGCCTTCAGCAGGTCCAAAGCCTGGGGCTTGAGATCGCGGTATAGGCCGAGTCCGTCCCCGGGAGCCAGCAGGGCTAGTTGTGGTTCAAAGAGCTTGATTTCACTGGGAAGAGCGGCATATTCTTCAGGCGAGATGTAAGGCAGGTTGGCCACAATAAGATCAAAAGGCTGCTCCATTACGAAAGGCTCCAACAGGCTGCCCCAGCGAAAGTCAACGCTGGCTGCCAGACGCTTTGCGTTATGGCTGGCAACCAACAGAGCCGCCTCCGATATGTCCCCCGCCATAATCTGCGCCTCCGGGCAATAGTGGCCCAAACTAACCGCTATAGCTCCCGAACCGGTACCCACTTCGCAGATGCGCGGCCGTTCGTAAAATTTCAACAGATCCAGGGCGGTCTCTACCAGGAGCTCGGTTTCCGGCCGGGGAATCAAAACCTGCGGACTCAAGGCAAATTCCAGGGACATAAATTCCTTAACCCCGGTTATGTAGGCAAGGGGCTCGCCGGTCAGACGCCGCTTAATATTGGTTTTAAAAAGCTCCCGTTCCTGGCGGCCCACCGGTTGAGAATAATGAACATATAAATAGACCCGGTCCACTTCAAGGACACGGGCCAGCAATACCTCGGCTTCTAAACGAGCTTGGGCTAGGTTTTTTTGGTTAAAATAGGCAGTTGTCCATTCCAGCAAGCTTTTAATTGTCCACTGAACCTGCCCCACTTCATTCCACCTGTCTTAAGCGTTCGGCCTGGTCGTTGCTGACCAGAGCGCTTATTATTTCCTGCAAATCTCCGTCCAGGATGTAGTCCAGTTTGTGCAGGGTGAGATTGATCCGGTGATCGCTTACCCGCCCCTGGGGGAAATTATAGGTTCGGATGCGTTCGCTGCGATCACCGCTCCCCACCTGGCTTTTCCTGGTTCCAGCCATTTCCGCGTTGTGCTCGGCTTCCAGGATTTCCTTCAAACGAGCCCGTAAAACGCGCAAAGCCTTGGCCTTATTCTTATGCTGCGACTTTTCATCCTGGCAGATCACAACCATACCGGTCGGCAAATGGGTTATTCTTACCGCCGACTGGGTGGTGTTGACGGACTGTCCTCCCGGCCCGCTGGAACAATAGACATCAATTTTCAAATCCAGGGGGTCAATATCCACTTCCACTTCTTCAGCTTCGGGCAGCACCGCCACCGTTGCGGCCGAAGTATGAATCCGGCCTCCCGATTCGGTGGTGGGTATGCGCTGCACTCGATGCACACCGGATTCAAATTTTAGCTTGCTAAACGCCCCGGCGCCATCCACTTCAAAAATAATTTCTTTAACCCCACCAATATCCGTATAATGCACATCGATCACTTCGATCCGCCAGCCCTGCCGCTCGGCATAACGGCTGTACATGCGGAACAGGTCGGCGGCGAATAGAGCGGCCTCTTCTCCTCCGGTTCCCGCTCTGATTTCCATTATGACGCTTTTTTCATCATTGGGATCCTTGGGCAGCAGGAGAATCTGCAACTCCTGCTCAATTTGAGCCTTTTGCTCCTGCAGGCTTTCAATCTCGGTCTCCAGCATCTCCTGAAACTCGGCATCATGTTCTTCCTGCAGCAGGCCTTTATTATCGTCCAGTTGCTGCACCACGCTTTTGTAGTTGCGGTATTTGCCAACGATCTCCTCCAGATCGGAGTGGGACTTGGCCACCTTTTGAAAGCGGGCCTGGTCCGACAAGACCTCCGGTTTGGTCAACAGATCGGTCAATTCATCATATTTTTGCTCAATATGTTCCAGTTTGCTCAGCAAGTCTTTCTCCTCCAGCACAATTATCGATAGTCACCGCAGCCACCTGGGGTTGCTCTTCTAAAACTTCCTGAAGGGCCGTTAAAGCCACCTCCAACTGGGAGTCATCCGGTTCCCGGGTGGTCAGTCTCTGCAGCCACAGGCCGGGAGCCGCTATAGTTCTGGCCCATAATCTGGTCTGATAACGGGCACTGATCTTTATGAACTCATAGCCCAGTCCTGCTACAATGGGAAGTACGGCTATGCGAGACCAGATGCGATAAAAAAGGTCCCCCTTGCCCAGCAAGGCAAAGACCAGAATTGAAATCACCATTACTATCAATAGAAAACTCGTTCCGCAACGGGGGTGCAGGGTGCTGTATTTTCTGGCATTTTCTACGGTAAGTTCTTCCCCCGCTTCATAGGTGGAAATGCTCTTGTGTTCGGCTCCGTGATACATAAAGACCCGGGCGATATCGTTTATGCGTGAGATGCCGTAAACATAGAGCAGGAAAAAGGCCAATCTTATGATCCCTTCCACCAGGTTTTGGACCAACACCCCGCCTAAAAAGCGCTGTGTATAGTGTACCAGGGCGGTCGGCAATACCACAAACATAAGCATGGCCATAACAAAGGCAATGATCCCGGTAATCAGGATTTCCCCAGTACTAAGCTGCTCTTCTTCTTCCTCCAAAGACATATTGGCCGATTTATTCAAGGCCCTCATTCCGACCACCAGGGAATCGATCAAAACATAGGTGCCCCTTATAAAGGGCCACTTTAAAAAGGGGAAACGGGCGGACAGTTCCTTAAGCGGTTCGGTTTCCACCGCTATGGTTCCATCCGGCTTGCGAACCGCCAGGGAGACGCTGTGGGGGCCGCGCATCATAACTCCTTCGATAACCGCCATCCCGCCATAAGTTGTCTTTTTGTCCATTTCCGTCCTCCCGGTTGATAACTCCAGGTCCGGAGTAGTTTATATAATCCTCTGTTAAAAGAAAAAAAGCAGAGACACCGCCCTGCTCCTTATCTACTGCAAACCGTACTTTCTCTTGAACCGGTCAACTCTTCCGGTGGTGTCTACTATCCGGCTCTTGTTACCGGTGTAGAACGGGTGGCATTTGGCACATATTTCTACCCGAAGGTTTTCCTTGGTAGATCCTACTTGGAACTCATTACCACACGCGCAACGGGCCGTAGCGGTAAAGAATTGGGGATGTATCTTTTCCTTCATTTTTTCACCTCGCCTCGGACTCTAAGTAAGATTATTTGAACCGCAAATCAGATTATAACAAGAAAGACGCCAATTGACAAGAAAAGCTCAATATTTTTTGCTAGTACACTGTCAACCCTAATTCTGTGTATTACTCGGCGAGGAAAATTTTTGTAGGACAAGGCGGAGGGCGGCTCCATGCCGTCCTGGCATCGCCGCATTAGCCCGTCAGTGGGCGTCAAATGAGTAATACTGGACGTATTGCGATTGACG
>DHRK01000017.1:74847-77806 GCA_002410325.1 Syntrophomonas sp. UBA5314 | reverse complement strand
ATTGCGATTGACGACAACGCAGTAATACGGAAATTTAACCGACGATAATATATAGAATTAGGGTTGACAGTGTACTACTTCGCTCAATCTGACTGCTCACCGTTCCGTTCCAGAAAGGTCGCATTCTCGTCTTCCCCTTCATAGCGGTAGCGCAATTTGTAATAGTGCTGGCCAAACATATTATCATAGGGAGTAAAGTCATCGGGATTGTCCTCGTCATCCTTTATCTTATTCCAGAATACATGCATTTTGGCGTCGAGATTATCCATCATGTGCAGAAGAAAGGCTTCCGGGTAGAGGGGCTTAACCGGCGAACCAAATTCTAACAGGCCATGATGGCTCAAAATCATGTGCTTTAGCATGAGTTCCAACTGCTCGGGAAAAGTCTCCCCTTCACTACGGAGTTGATTTATATGACCGGCCAGCATTTCACTGCCTATGTAAATATGCCCCAGCATACGTCCCGCGGCCGTGTATTCCGCCGCCGCCTTGAAATTCAATTCTTCCACTTTACCCATGTCATGCACAAGTGCGCCGGCCACGGTCAGGTCCTGGTTGAGTTCGGGATAAAGCGCGCAGGTCTGCCGGCACAGGCTGGCCACGGATATGGTATGCTCCAGAAGTCCCCCGGCATACTGGTGGTGAATACGGCGGGCGGCCGGTGCCCTGAAAAACTCCTCCAGGAAGGAATCGGAAAAGATCCTCGTAATCAGTTTTTTTAAATAGGGATCATTCAATGAGGCAATAAGATCCTGAAACTGCAGTTTTAAATGTTCCAGCCCGGCAGCCGACTTCTGGTAAGGAAGCGGGTCCTCTTCCAGGCTCTTCAAACGGCGGGCGGTAATCTGCAGACGCCCGTTGTAGGTGCTGGTGTCCCCCAGCACCCCTGCCACCTTGCCGACTTCCAATACGCCCGCAATCGCACAGTTGTCCCAGGCTACCGCGTCGATCTCACCGGAGAGGTCGCCCAGTCGCAGGTTGATAACGGACTTTCCGTCCCTGGTGCGGCGTTCCACCTTGTCTAAAATCAGGTATTTACCCCATACTTGTTTTCCGGAAGGAATCATTTTTAATTCTCTGACCAAAAACGGCCCTTTTTTATCCATTTTTAATTCTCCCCGATCGTTCAAACCGCCCGCTTATATGGCCCCAGGGTGAGGATAGTTAAAAGAACCCAGGCGCAGCCCGGGAAACGTATTCTGCAAGCGGTATAAAAAATCAACTATCCCTATACCCGGTTCAACGGAAGGGAACTCCTTCATCAAGCGATCCGGGTCAATATTTAAATTGCGTATCTGGACCATGTCTACACCCGTTTTTTGAATAAAGTGGTGCAGGGCCTCGACCTGACCCGGACGGTCGGTGAATCCCGGAAAGGTAAGCAGATTTATGGATACATAAACTCCATGGTCCTTGGCGCAGGCAATTGAGTCAGCAACATCCTTGAGGCCAAACCCTTCCGGACGATGATATTTCAGGTAGTCTTCCTCGCGGCTGGAAAACATAGTAACCCGAAGGTTCTGCAGTCCTGCCTCGCATAACTGACGTATGCCCTTGGTATATCCGGCATTGCTGTTCATATTTACAGTTCCCCGCCCGGTGTTCTGGCGCACCGCCCGAATAGACCTGCTTATATTTTCAGCATTCAAGGCCGGTTCTCCTTCACAGCCCTGACCAAAACTTACCATAGCCCGAGGTGCTTTTTCCAGGTGCAGGATGCAGACCTGGCTTATCTCTTGCCAATCCGCCACAAAGTCGAGACGGTTTTGCGGAGATTGGGCTTGGCCATGTTTTCGGGAAATACAACCGAGGCAGCGGGCGTTGCATTTGGGCATGGAAGGAACCCCTCCCTCCCAGCGCTGGTAAAAAATATTCTGGGCGGTAAAACAGCTGTAATCCAACGCGCAATGAGCCAGCTGGCGGTAGATCCGGTTGTCGGGAAAGCGCTTGAGGGTTCCCTGTACACGGCGCGCCAGTCCTGAAGTATTATAATGGATGGGATGCCAGGTTCGATACTCATCACTCTGTACAGCCGCTACCAAGGTCTGCTCCCCCTCGAATCCCACCGCGGTATAGCCAAAGAGGGGCAGCTCTGCAGCTCCTGGCCCCGGTACGGCGGCCGGAAGCAGGGTCCTGGTAAAGCCCTGAGGTAAGAGCGCGGCCACCGGCCATACCGTCCCCTCTTTATAGGGATGGGCCTGAACCGCCTGCGGCCTCCCATCCCTGGAACAGCCCACCGCCAGGTATCCCGGCATACTCACCAGGGTGCTGCCCTTGGGCAGGGGAATCATCTCCTCCCGGCAGGGTTCCAACCACTGGCCGCCGCTGCGCCCCAGCATGGCATACTCAGGGTGGGGGTAGAGCTCCCCTTTTTCGTCAACAAACAGGGTTCCGAACATTTTTATTCTCCGGGAGGGATATATTCCACTCTATACGGCGCTGATTCATTTTGGCTGACTGGGTCACTAACTTTGTTAGCTGCGGTCTGCAAGTATACAAAAAACGATCTGGTTTGTTCGAAATTATCCAGGTTTATAAGGACTGGCTCCCGGCCGCTGATAAAGGTCATGACCACCACGGAACCGGGCTTTCTTATGAACAGCTGGGAACGCCCCAGCCCCTCAACATCAAAATGGCCCTTCATGACGGTGCCCACTTCTATGCCACTGGCTTTGCTGCGGATAGCCGGCAGCGCATCTCTCAACTCCAGGGTATTGATATCATTGTAAGCGAACTGGGTTCCATAGGCATCTTCGACAGCAATGCGATCCGGTAATATGGAAATAACCGGTTTTTGAGCTGCTCGGTACTCATAGATTCCCACGGCGGCGAAGGCCAAAACGAGCAGTCCGGCCGCACCCCAATAAAGCCTGCCCTGTTTTTTGTTCAGATCCGATTCAGAAGGTGTAAAGCGATAAATTTCCATGGCCATATTTATTACCAGCAGCAATAACAGGCC
>DHRK01000017.1:62557-74678 GCA_002410325.1 Syntrophomonas sp. UBA5314 | reverse complement strand
TGCCGGCCCACGAAATTGCCCATGTTTTTCCTAACCATGTATTTTTGTTCATCAGGGGTTCCGGCATTGTATCCCGGTATCAAGTTATTACTTTTGCCGAATTTAATTAAAGCCCCGAAAATAACTATTACGGCACTGAGTCCTAGAAGTATCCAGCGTTCTACCATGTCCTTTCCACACCTTTGCTAATAATTTTGCACTCCCCATATACTATCACAAGCCTGGAAAAAATACATGTTTCTTATACTACCACGTAGGCCGGTTTTCTTCCTCTTTGCCCCGCTTAACAAGCCATTAAACCTTATTCTGGCATAAAAACCCCGATAAATATCCCCATAGTAAGAGAACCCGGTGGTACTGTAACCACCGGGCCCATCTTATTGGCTGCCAAGTTTTTATCTCAGCACATTAACCGGGTTGACATACTTCCGTCCTTTTTTAACCTCAAAGTGGAGGTGGGGCCCGGTAGAATTTCCGGTTGTGCCAATCTTGCCTATTACTTCTCCCCGCTTCACCCTTTGGCCGGTGGAAACCAATATTGAACTCAAATGAGCATACAGGGTTTCACTGCCGTCGGAGTGTCCTATAACAACCGTTTTCCCATAAACACTCCTATATCCGGTAAAAGCCACTGTACCGGCGGCGGCGGCCTGGATTGAATCCCCATACCGGGCGGCTATATCGGTTCCATGGTGAAAACCGGAGCTTCTCCACCCGTACGGTGAGGTAATCGCGCCTCTGATAGGCCAGCTGAAGAACGCCGTCTCGGCGCTGGCGCGGCTGGGGGCGGCGTAGGCCGGGCTTGGCTTCTGGGCACTGGCGGGCAGGCTCAGGTTCATCCCTATCTTTAAATTCTCGGCATTAACTCCTTGATTTAAACTGCAGAGCTGCTCCAGGCTGACGCTGTACCTGCGGGAGATGTCCCAGAGCGTTTCGCCTTTTTTTACAGCATGAATCCGGTTCATATTGCCCGGTATCTGTAGTTTTTGTCCTATTGATAAAACACTTTGCTCATCGAGTCCATTGACCGCTTTAACGCTTTCCAGATCAGCCTGATACTTCTGGCAGATATCCCACAGGGTGTCGCCCGGCTCCACGGAATGGTAAACCGCTTGGGCTCCAGCCGTAGTCGTCAGGGCCTCATTTGAGGGGATGAAATTACCCTCGTCCAGGGCCGCTGTCGCATGGGCGGGTTGGAGCATGAGGAACAGAGCCAGCACCGGTGAGGCTATCCACTTTCTGTTCAAGTTTTTCACCTCGTTTCTTAGAGACCCATGCCCATAAGCCTCATCCAGGCGGATAATATCCTTAAAATCCCGGCCGCCTGGTCTTAAAAGGCCTATGCTGACAAAAACAGGGCCTGCTGCCCTATATATTTGACAATATCAACCGCTCTTATTCATAAAAGACTGCTTTTAAAGCCTTTTTTGGATAATACTGGAAATCAGGAGGGTTGTCAATAAAAAAAGATAAAGACATTTCTGCCTTTATCCTCAGACCGTCGACAAAAGCGAATAGCTGCGTTGCTCAATAGTCCTGCTCAATCAACGTACTACGGTACGCCTCAATCGCAGGACTATTTCGCGCCTTGCTCTTCGCTTCCGTCGCTCGCTCTGGCAGCTTGTAGACTTTGTCTACAAGCTGAGGATAAAGACATTTCTGCCTTTATCCTTTAAGCTGTTATGTTCTTTTAATTAATAAGAATTTCTGGCGTAATCCGACTTGCCGAAAACCAGCGGGGCTGCCCGCAGCAGGTCTTTATTGGACTTGGTCTTTTTCATGGTATCCTTCATGATCTGCATAGTTTCAGCCGGATTATTGTCACTGAACATGTTGCGCAGATTCCATACCAATTCCATTTCTTCCGGGGAGAGCAGCAGCTCCTCTTTGCGGGTGCCGGAGCGCTTCACATCGATCGCCGGGAATATGCGGCGCTCAGCCAGGCGCCGGTCCAGAACCAGTTCCATATTGCCCCGGCCTTTGAATTCTTCGAAAATAACTTCATCCATGCGGGAACCGGTTTCAACCAGGGCTGTGGCAATAATGGTAAGACTACCGCCTTCTTCTATGTTTCGAGCAGCGCCGAAAAAGCGTTTCGGTTTATCCAGCGAGGCCGGGTCAATTCCCCCTGACAGGGTGCGGCCGCTGGGCGGTACTACCAGGTTGTGGGCCCGGGCCATGCGGGTGACGCTGTCCATCAGGATAACCACGTCTTTTTTATGTTCAACCAGGCGTTTGGCGCGTTCTAAAACCATATCACTTACTTTAACATGGTTCTCCGGTGGTTCGTCAAAGGTTGAAGCTACTACCTCGGCTTTGGTATTGCGCTGCATGTCGGTTACTTCCTCCGGCCTTTCATCGACCAGGAGTATGATAAGTTCGACTTCTGGGTGATTTTTACTTATTCCCTGGGCTATTTTTTGCAGAAGAATGGTTTTGCCCGCTTTGGGCGGCGCAACGATCAAACCGCGCTGACCTTTTCCGATCGGGGCAATGAGGTCAATGATCCTGGTAGACAGCTCCTGGGAATCGGTTTCCAGAGTTATTCGTTCGGTGGGATAGAGGGGGGTCAAGGCGTCAAAGTGAATCCTCTTTACCGATTCTTCCGGCGGAAAGCCATTAACTCCCTCAACTTTCAACAGGGCAAAAAAGCGCTCATTGTCCTTGGGGGAGCGTACCTGCCCGCCCACTTTGTCGCCGGTCTTCAATTCAAATTTTCTTATTTGGGATGGAGATACGTAGATATCGTCCTGACTGGGCAGGTAGCCAAAGGGTCTTAAAAAGCCATAGCCGTCCGGCATAATTTCCAGAACCCCTTGAGCCTGCAGCAACTCATCGGCGTGGGTCAGTGCCTTGGTAATCTCAAATATCAGTTCCTTTTTTCGGAGCTTGGAGTAACCGGTAAGATTTACATCCCTGGCTATTTGATATAGCTCCAGAATGGTCCGGTTCTCCAGATCGGAGATCGAGATGTTCAGAATTCTTCCTCCCTTCAATTGTTCAGGTGATTCCAGATATATACCGGGTTTATCCATACTCGTAAAGCCGAGCATTGTCAGTCGTATTTGCCATTGCGAAGATTTCTATACCAAGTAAACTTGAGGTTTGAAGAGAAATCCGATGAGAGAAACCGTTTGCCAAAAGGAAGCCGCCCGTAAAGGCTCCTGGAAGGAAACAGATTGGTTTACTCGCAGCAATACATAGTTATTATTATTATACCCCATGTCCGAAAAAAATTAACCCTATTTTAATCGAGGATGAGTTTTATCCGTTTATCTTTAAAAAGCGGTTTCTTATCCAGGTGATGATTGGCCTCGATAAGCCTTATAGTTCCTGATGTACTGCGCATAACCAGGGTTTGAGTTATGCAGTGGCGTTTGCTATAACGAACCCCTTTCAATAAGAAGGAATCGGTAATACCCGTTGCGGCAAATATAACATCATCTGATCTGACCAGTTCATCGAGAGTAAAGACCTTGTTGATATTAGCAATGCCCATCTGGTGGCAGCGCTCTATTTCCGAATCATCCTCGGGGACCAGCCGGGCCTGGAAATCTCCTCCCAGGCACTTCAGGGCCGCAGCGCTTATTACACCCTCGGGCGCTCCGCCTATGCCAACCAGCAAGTCAACCCCTGATTCATCATAGGCCGCGGCGACCGCCGGTGAGACATCTCCATCGGTAATCAATTTGATACGCGAGCCGGCCGAGCGAATATCATCAATGATCTGCTGGTGGCGGGGGCGGTCCAGAACTACCACGGTTACTTCACTAACCAGTTTGTCCAGGGCGCGCGCAACTTCGCGAAGGTTTTCTTTTATCGGTGCCTCCAGATGCACTCTCCCCTTGCATTCCGGGCCAGCCGCGATTTTATCCATATACATGTCCGGCGCGTGCAAGAGGCACCCCCGCGGCGCAGCGGCCAACACCGCTATAGCTCCGGTCAAACCCTTAGCGACTATATTGGTTCCCTCCAGGGGATCGACCGCGATGTCAACCTCGGGTTGAACGCCGATGCCAACCCTTTCGCCGATATATAGCATAGGGGCTTCATCCATTTCCCCTTCGCCGATAACTACAATGCCGTCAACCGATACTGTATCGAACATGACCCGCATGGCGGTAACCGCTGCATCATCGGCGGCCTCCTTGTCGCCTTTCCCCACCCAGCGCGCAGCTGCCAGAGCTGCTGCTTCGGTAACTCGAGCGAACTCCAGTGCCAGTTCCCTCTCCACTATGATACCCTCCAATTCTCCTAAAAAGCCTTTTTCCAATCCTGCAAGAACTTGTCAATACCGGCATCGGTCAGGGGATGCCGGACCATTTGTTTAATTACCCCATAGGGTATGGTGGCGATATGGGCGCCTATTTTAGCTGATTCAACGGCGTGCATGGGATGCCTGATGCTGGCCGCGATGACTTCCGTTTCCAGGGCAAACTGGTCAAAAATGACCATGATATCATGCAGCAAGGCCAGACCGTCATTGGAGATATCATCGACCCGGCCGATAAAGGGGCTGACATATCTGGCTCCGGCCCGGGCGGCCAGCAAGGCCTGCGCCGGAGAAAAAATCAGGGTGGCGTTGGTGCTTACCCCTTCGTCATTTAACGTACGAATAGCCTTTAACCCCTCTTCCATCATGGGGATCTTCACTACCACGTTGGGGTGGATGGCGGCCAGGCTCTTAGCCTCTTTAATCATAGTCGGATAGTCCAGGGCCAGAACCTCCGCGCTTATAGGCCCGTCAACTATTCCGCAGATCTCCTTGACCACCTCGGCATAATCCCGCTTTTCCTTGGCAACCAAACTGGGATTGGTAGTGACCCCGGATAAAAACCCCATCCGGCTGATTTCCCTTATTTCATCAATGTTGGCCGTATCTATAAATATCCTCAAGCTATCACTCTCCTTTGAAAAGGACCCGGGTTCTTGCCTCCAGGTTTAAAAGCCCGGTTCTAAGCGCGGCCGGAACTGCCAAACAGGCGTATTTTTTCCCGTATTATCTCAACCGTGGCATCCCGGGCCGGCCCCAGTATCTTGCGCGGGTCGATCTCAGCGGGACTCTCAGCGATCACTTTGCGCATCGCTCCCACGAAAGCCTCCCTGATATTGGTGTCGATGTTTACTTTGCGAACCCCCAGGGAAATAGCCTGGCGGACCGCTTCATCAGGCACCCCGGATGAGCCGTGCAAGACTATGGGAATATTGACCAGGGAGCGTATTTGAGCCAGACGCTCGAAATCCAGCTTGGGTTCTCCCTTGTACTGCCCATGAGCAGTGCCGATGGCGATGGCCAGGCTCTCTACCCCGGTCTGCTCCACAAAATAACGGGCTTCTTCCGGGTCGGTGTACAGGGCTTCCTTCTCACTTACGTGAACATGATCCTCGGTACCTCCTATTTTACCCAGTTCGGCTTCAACCGAAACGCCTACCGGACCGGCAATACTGATAACCTTTTTGGTAAGGGCGATATTGTCTTCCAGGGGCAGTTTGGAGCCGTCATACATAACCGAGGTAAAACCGCCCTTAATGCAATCCAGCACTTGTTCAAAATCAGTGCCGTGATCTAGATGCAGGGCTACCGGAACCGGGCTGGATTCAGCGGCAATTCTGACCATTCCGGTTATAAAATTCAACCCGGCGTAGGAAATCGCTCCCTGGCTGGCCTGCATAATAACCGGGGCCTTCTCCGTTTCCGCCGCCTTAAGGATGGCCTGTACTATTTCCATGTTGTTGGCATTGAACGCCCCTACCGCGTATCCTTCACGATCAGCCTTCAACAACAGTTCATTTACCGAAACCAATGGCATGTGATTCACCTCTTGTAACAGTATTTTTAGGATACCTTTTCCATCATCTCATTAACCATATTTCTCAGATCCATAATATCAAAAGGCTTGGTAATACACTTTTTTACCCCTGCGTCCAGGGCCTTTTTGATAACATCCATTTCGCCATAGGCGGTCATCATAAGAATAGGCAGGTGGCTGTGCCTACGCAGAATTTCCTGTGATGCATCCAGTCCATTCATATTGGGCATTTTCATATCCATCAAGACTACATGGGGAGATAATTCATCACATTTGGAAATGGCCTCTTTGCCGTCCGATGCTACATGCACATCCCAGCCATCCCTTTTGAACAGCTCCTCGAGCAGTCGCCGTACTCCTTTCTGGTCATCAACAATTAAGATTTTCCACAATTCAAGCCACCTCCGCTTCGCCTTCCTGAGTTTTCCATATTTAGTTCTACACTTCATAAGAGGAATCCTCCTTGGATCTTCAGCTTACCAGGCCAGGGACAGGCTGGCCAACAGTAGGACGGCCGTCAGGAAGAATACGGCCAGGGGCGGCACTAAAAGCAATAATACCGATTGTCCGATGTCTAAGTCCAGTGATTCCCGCAGAGACAAAACCCAGAGAACCATTATCCAAAGCGAGACGGCGAATAGGCAAGCAGCACCGGCCCCCTCCATTCCCAGCAGGAAAAAAGTATAATAGACCGCCCCCCCCAGAACTCCAGGCAGGGCGGCAAAGCTAAAACAAGCCAGCACCCCTGAAGGATTGGACTTCTTATAAATAATATCCGCCAGCAGCGATATCACTCCGGTCATGACAAACAGATTGATCAGGGTAAAAAAGATACTGAGAGCTCCCAAAGCCCATCCGGCTCCCCCGGCCAGCATGGAATTGTCCCGGCTTGATTCCACTCCCTGGTTAAATAGTACCCCCAGCAGGGAAACCAGTATATAGAGCATCAAGCCCTTGGCCAGCGGTTTATCTTCACTGATCTGCCGAAAGGTAGCGGCCGGTTGGAAGAACAACCCGTAGATGGTATCTGCCATTTTCATCTTCCTCCTCCCTCCGGACCGTTAATTAATAGCGCAATGCCGGGCCCAGTCGCATTTGCAGCCAACTGCCCAAACCGCTGCCGCTCATCAGTTCTTCCCAAAAAAGGGTTTCGTTGAGTTCAACCGTTTTGCTGTTTTCATCCAGATTGGCCCGCTTCTGAGCCTCGCGAACGGCGTCATAGTAATTGCCCAGTCCATCAACCAGCCCGTAAGCCTGGGCTTGTTTGCCGGTTAGGACCCTTCCATCAGCTATGCCCATCAGCCGGGCCTGGTCTATTTTTCCCTGGCGGCCTTTGGCAACCTGATCGATAAACTGCTGGTAGGAATCTTGAACCATGTCCTGCAGCAGCTGCCTTTCCTCGGGTTTTAACTGCCGGCTGCTGGAACCGATATCTTTGTATTCCCCGCTCTTGATAGCCTCCTGGCTTATGCCCAGTTTGCCGAAAAGGCCCTCCAGATTGGTCAGTTCCATGATTACCCCGATACTTCCGGTCATAGTAGTCGAATTGGCCATAATATAATCGGTGCTGCAGGCTATCCAATAACCACCCGAGGCGCAGGTGTCCCCCATGGAAGTTATAACCGGTTTGCCTCTCTCCCTCAGTTTATCCAATTCTATGCCGATTTCTTGCGCCGCAACCGCGCTTCCGCCGGGACTGTTGATCCTCAAGACCACCGCTTTGATGTCGTCCCGGCTGGCTGCTTCACGAATGGCGGCCAGTACTTTATCGGTGCTGGTTCCGGTACCCGACCAGCCGGCGGAGGAATCGCCGGTTATGGCCCCTTCCACCCGGATGATGCCCACCGCGTTCCCCCGGGAGAGTTGGCCCGGGGCCTGACGGTTGGGAGCAAACACCGCCCGTAAAGAAAGTATGCTCATCAAAAGCAAAAAGATGGTAAAGGCTGCTATAAAGGCTTTTTTCCCCATCCGTCAAACCTCCTCATATAAACGTGGTCGCGTCTTCGCTGGCTACTTTGCCCGCAACGCCGTCTTTAACATATAATCTGATGATGTTTTTGGCTGCCAGGGTTTTACGAACCGGCAGCTCCACCTCGTCTCCAATCTGTACGTCGGCTTCCGGAGGTATTTCCACCAGGGCCATCTGCATAAATACTTTCCCCCGGATCGGGTACTCCCGGCCTTGTATGCTGATATTCAGCCTGAACCGGGGTTGGTTCAAGTAAACCAGTACCTGGCGAGCCATCCCCTTGAGCAGGTCGGCCAACCCGGCCGGCGGATTGGCAACTTCCAGGGCCAGACCGTCATTGAATCCCACCGGGACGACTCCCACCAGGGCCTTGTTTTTTAACCGGTAAGTCCTAAAATAGCCGAGATAGCTTCCCTTCTCCACCAGGCGCAGAGAAACAATTCGGCTTTTAAACCGGTAGGGGTCTTTTAAGGACAGGCGCCGCTCAAAATTACCGACCGGATGCTGCCCGGACAGCAGCGTTCCAATCCTTACCGCATCCAGGTGCATCTGGGGGTATTTTAAAAAGACCGCGCTGTTGGCACAGTGCTGCAGGGGAATTCTGATGCCGGACTGCTCCAAGTAGCGAACCGTTTCCAAAAAGATCTCAAACTGCCTGACGGTATAGGCGGTCTGCCCAGCCGCATCGGCCATATGGGTGTAGATTCCTTCTAAATATATGTTGTTATAGCTATTTAATTCCTGGGCCAGTTCGATAAGTTCTTGAGAATTCAGGCCGAATCGTCCCAGGCCGGTATCGATTTTCAAATGAATGGTAGCGGTCTTGCGCAGCTCCTGGGTTACTTTGATCAGGCGTTCGGATTCCTCCCGGGAAGCAATGGTAATGGTTATGGAGTTCTCAATAGCCTCAGCAAGCTGTTCTTCATCTATCAGGGGGCTAAAGACCAGTATGTTGGAGAGAATGCCGGCTTTACGCAGCTGAAGGGCTTCATACAAAAAGGTGACCGCGAAGAAATCCACACCCTGTTGGTTGAGCAAACGGGCGATGTCGCGCGCTCCATGCCCATAAGCCTCGGCTTTTAATACGGCAATCAAGATAACCTTTTCATCCAGCAGGGAGCGAACCTGTTCCAGATTGTTCCTTACCGCGTCCACATCGATTTCTATCCATTTGTCCAGTTTATGCATTATCCATCACCTTGAACCGACCGGGCCCTGCGCCGTCCCAAGCGCAGATACAACGGGAGCACCCTGGTCCACAAAAAGTCAAAGAAGCGCGAATATACCATATCCCATTCCCCGATAAACTCGGTGAATACTCCACTAAACCCCTTTTTAAATCTATATAAGCCATAGAGCGGATTATCCTCATTGAGATCCCCGGACACCCCCCGAAAATCATAGAGCGTACAGCCGTTTTGGCGCGCCCAGCGAATCATTTCCCACTGGATCAGATAATTGGGCATTACATTCCGGTATTCATTGCTGGATGCCCCGTATAGATACCAGGCTTTTTCCCCCAGTATCAAAGCCAGGGTGCCGGCAATAACCTGTCCCTGGTAGTCAGCCAGGAAGATCCTGGCATACCCGGTCTCAACCAGGTAGTCCCACATCCACTCGAAGTATTCATATCCGCGTACCAGAAAATGATCGCGGCTGGCTGTATCAAGAAGTATCTGGTAAAAGACCTGCAGGTCTTTTTTATCTACCGCCTCCCTGATAACGACACCCTTTTTTTCCGCCAGCCTGATATTATAACGCCATTTGGCGTGCATGTTGGCCAGCAGCACACTTTCGTCGGGCCTTATATCCAAACGGAAAACAAAATTGGGCTGCACTCCTTCAAAGTCCAAACCGGTCTCATTATGACGGCACCCCAGGCTCTGCAAAACGTCAGCCCACTCAACATTTTCCTTGGGAATATCGGGATCAAATTTGAGAAAAATAGCGCCTTCATCCCCGGCCACCCGACGGGCCCCGTCAAAAAGCAGCCGGCCTAATTGGCGGTCATTGATATCAAGCACCGGTCCGCGGGGGGAATAAAAAATACATTTTTTAATAAAGGGCAGGGGGATCCTTCTCTTTAAAATGAGCATAGCGGCCCTTATCCGGCCGTCTTCCTCCAGGACCAGGGGCAGCGGGTCCCACCCCATGCCCTTTTTAACCTGTCCCCATTCCCACAACTGTAGGAAATGCCCTTTGGGATGATTCGCCACAAACTGATTGTAGCGCTCCTTTTCTTTACTATCGATAATCCGGGTGGTAAACATTATTAGCTCCTTATGTTTTTAGCCGTTAGTACGACAAACGCAGTAATTCGAAAAATCCGCCCCAATGATGTGCATGAATACGTTGTACTAAGTTTCGCCCAATAATCACATGCCTATGCCGCGGTTCGGAGCAAGCCCAAACCGCGGTCTAGTATAGAAACTTCTATGAAATCAGCCTTACAGTTTATTGGGGCGCGTGCGGCTGTACTCCAAAGCATGGTAAATTAAGCCCATAAACAGGGGGTGCGGTCGATTAGGCCGGGATTTGAACTCGGGATGGAACTGACAGCCGACATACCAGGGGTGGCTTGGCAGCTCAATGATTTCTACCAGGCGGCCATCGGGGGATAACCCGCTTATCACCAGACCCTTGCCCTCCATAAGGGCGCGATAATTATTGTTGATCTCATAGCGGTGGCGGTGCCTTTCCTGGAGCTCAGCGCAATGGTAGACGCCATAGGCCTTGCTGTCTTGCTTCAGATAGCAGGGATATACCCCCAGACGCATGGTGCCTCCTTTGTTTTCGATCCCCTCCTGATCCGGCATCAGGTGAACGACCGGGGCCGGACTGTCAGGATCAAACTCACCGCTGTTGGCGCCTTTCAAAGAACAGACGTTGCGGGCAAATTCAATAACCGCGCACTGCATACCCAGACAGATGCCCAGGAAGGGGATGCCGTTCTCCCTGGCATAACGACAGGTGGCTATTTTCCCTTCAATCCCTCTTTCTCCGAATCCTCCCGGAACCAGAATGGCGTCCACCCCGCTTAGCAGCTCATCCGGACCCAGCTTTTCTATTTCCTCGGCATACACCCATTTTATCTGAATCTCACTGTTGTACTGGAAACCGGCATGTTTGAGAGATTCCACAATACTCAAGTAGGCGTCTTGCAGTTCAACATATTTTCCTACCAGGCCTACGGTGACTTTTTTATCCAGAGAATGAACTTTTCGAACCATTTCTTCCCATTCACTGAGATCGGGTTCCGGGCAATCCAGGCCCAGCCGCTTTATTACCTGTAGATCCAGCTGTTCCCGGGCCAACATGAGGGGAACCTCATAGATCGACGCGGCGTCTTTTAGCTGAATAACCGCTTCCCGGTCCACATCACAGAAAAGAGCCATCTTGGCTTTTAGATCCTCGGACAGATCTTTTTCGGTACGACAGACCAGAATATCCGGCTGAATCCCGATGCCGCGCAGCTCCTTAACACTATGCTGGGTGGGTTTGGTTTTCAACTCTCCGGCTGCTTTTATGTGGGGCACCAGGGTGACGTGAACGTACAGAACCCGGTCGCGGCCTAATTCAAATTTTAACTGGCGAATGGCTTCGAGAAAGGGTAGAGACTCGATATCGCCTACCGTGCCTCCGATTTCACTGATCACTATGTCGGGGTGGGCTTCCTTTTCAATCAGGGTTACCCGATCTTTGATCTCATTGGTGATGTGAGGAATAACCTGTACGGTTTGGCCCAGGTAATCGCCGCGGCGTTCTTTATCTAAAACCGCCTGGTAGATTCTCCCGGTAGTGCAGTTGGCGTAAGCGCTCAGGTTGACGTCGACAAAACGCTCGTAATGTCCTACATCCAGGTCGGTTTCGGCTCCATCTTCGGTTACGTAGACTTCGCCGTGCTGATAGGGACTCATAGTACCAGGGTCTACATTGATATAGGGATCAAATTTTTGCAGAGCAACCTTCAACCCCCGGCACTTAAGCAACCTCCCCAAAGAAGCCGCAGTAATTCCCTTCCCCAGAGAAGAAACCACTCCACCGGTAATGAATATGTATTTTGTCACCATAAGCCCCCTCTTTCCCTTGGCTCAAAAAAGCATAACACTTGCTGAATATTTACCGGGAGCCACTGCTCCCCTTGAAGCCTTTAACATTAGAATTTTACCCTCTTTGTGAAGAGGCGGTCAACTAGTACAACGTTCCGTATATTTGTGTATATAAGTCGGAGCAGGTTTTTTTGAAGTACAAGGCGGGCAGCTCCTTGCCGTCCTGGCACCGCTGCGTTAGCACGTCCATGGGCGTCAAGGAATGAGTAATACTGGACGTATTGCGATTGACG
>DHRK01000017.1:0-62448 GCA_002410325.1 Syntrophomonas sp. UBA5314 | reverse complement strand
AAAATCTGCCCAAATTATGTGCGCGAATATACGGAACGTTGTACTAGCTCTGATAGTCCAAAACTATGACCCTTGTTGCTCCCTGCAAATCTTCGCCAGTTACATCCAAAAAGGGCTTTTTTACAACCCTGGCAAATCTGCTTATAAAAGCTTCAACCGGAGCGATGGGAAGTGTAATAGCCGGAGTCTTAAAATGCATCGGTATCGCTATCGCCGGACTTATCTGCTCCAAAACCTGCCCGGCCTGTTCCGCGTCAATCGTATAGGTTCCGCCCACCGGCAAAAGCAGGATGTCGATCTTTCCTAAAGCCTCCAGTTGCGCCGGGCTCAAAATATGTCCCAGGTCTCCCAGATGGGCCAGGGTTATGCCTTCCGCTTTTATCCGGTAAATTATATTCCGGCCGCGCAGGGCGCCCTGCTTCTGGTCGTGGTAGGACGCCACGCCTCGGATGCTTATGTCGCCAAGTTCGAAATCGCCCGTCTGTTTTATGACCAGAGGATTTCCGGACAGGTTTTGCCAGGCATTGTGATCATTGTGGTCATGACTGACCGTAACCAGGTCAGCCCTTTCTCGGAGGGGAGGATAGCCATAACTATCCGCAAAAGGATCGGTAACGATGATCTTCCCTGAACACTCAATGAAAAAGCAGGCGTGACCTTTCCATTTTATTTTCATTTTACCCTTCCTCCTTGGCAGGTAGGCCGGTACGGCCGGAAACGGCTTCTTTAACTCCACCTGAATCCGTAAGGTTTCTCAGTCCCTATGGTCCTTTAAAGGGCGGTTGGTATCATAATACCAGTAGCCGTCGCCCTGATAAACCAGACGGTTGTCAAGATTAATACGGGTATACATGGAAGTCAAAGTCTCGGGATTATCTCTTTTCCCCATGCGCGCAGCAACTTCTCGGACTAAATCCATGCAGTACATGGGCTCCTGTTTCTCTACCAATATATCGACTGCCCAATCGATCTCGCTCTTTCGTCTCTGCATCTTCATCCCTCCTACATCTGTTCCGGTGCCGAAACACCTAATATTCCAAGGCCGTTTTGGATAGTAATCCGGGTGACCATTAACAGCAAGAGCCTGGCCTTCTGCAATTCCGGGTTTTCATTCAACACCCGGTGGTGGTTGTAATAGCTGTGGAACAAGCCGGCCAGATCCAGCACATAGCGGGCCATGCGGTGGGGGGCCACGGTGCGGGCGGCGATGGCGATTTCCTCGGGGAATTCAGCTATTTTACGCAGCAAGGCGAGTTCATCTTCTTCATTTAATAGGGTAACATCAACCTCATCCACTGATGGAAGGGTCGCATTATAGGCCGCTGCTTGACGAAAAACGCTGCATATCCGGGCATGAGCATACTGGACGTAGTAGACCGGGTTTTCCAAACTCTTCTGTTTGGCCAGTTCCAGGTCGAAATCCAGATGGCTGTCCGGGCTGCGCATAACGAAGGTAAATCGTGCCGCATCCCGGCCCACCTCTTCGATCAACTCATCAAGCGAAATGGTGGTTCCGGTTCGCTTGGACATGCGCACTATGGTTCCGCCTCGATAGAGGCGCACCAGCTGCATCAAAAGGATTTCCAGAGCAGCCGGATCATAGCCCAGAGCCTGCATGGCACCCTTCATCCGCGCCACGTGGCCGTGATGATCAGCTCCCCAGATATTTATCACCCAGTCAAAACCCCTTTTGAATTTGTCCCGGTGGTAGGCAATATCGGCCGCAAAATAGGTAGGTATACCATTGGCCCGTTTTAAAACCTCATCTTTTTCATCGCCAAACTCGGAAGACTTAAACCACAGGGCGCCCTCCTTCTCATACACGTATCCCTTTTCCTTAAGCTGTTCGATCACCAGATCCACTTGCCCGGTTTCGTGCAGAGAGCGTTCGCTAAACCAGACATCATATTTAATACCAAAATTTTCAAGGGTGTTTTTTATGTAATCGATCTTTTCGGTCAGGGCAAAGTTCAGCATAATCTGGCGGCGGTCCGCGCTTTCCATATCCAGCAGTCTGTCCTGATAGGCGCCTATGATGTTGCGCACCGTCTCAATTACATCCTGACCGGCGTAGCCGTCTTCGGGAAATTTTACATCAAACCCCTTAAGCTGCAGGTAGCGGGCCTCCAATGATTCAGCGAAGACTTCCACCTGGTTGCCGGCATCGTTTATATAAAACTCCCGCTCAACATTGTATCCGGCCCGATCCAGGATATTGGCCAGGGTGTCTCCCAGGGCTCCGCCCCGGGCGTTGCCCATATGCAAATTGCCGGTGGGGTTGGCGCTGACGAATTCAACCTGCACCCTCTGATTTTTACTCTCATTTCGGCCATAGTCGCCACCCATCTTGACAACCAGAGCCGGCACTTCAAACAGCCAGTCATTGCTCAGGTAAAAATTTATAAAACCGGCTCCGGCCGCCTCGACCTTTTCCACCCCGGCCAGGCTGCCCGCCTTTATAACTCCCACCAAAATTTCAGCAATCTGGCGGGGCGCCATCCGGGCCTGGCGGGCCAGCAGCATAGCCGCATTACAGGCAAAATCTCCATGGCCTTTCTCCCGGGGTACCTCGATAACGAAATCGGGCGCCGTAGCGAAGCTGAGCAGCTTTTGCCCCCGTGCCTCTTCCAGCGCCTCGCTAACCAGTTGCGCTAAACTCATTTTTACCTTTTGGACCGGATCCATGGAAATCCTCCTTTTATTCTTCCTCCTAATTTTTTTCATTAGGAAGGCCTCATATACTAGTACTTTGTCAACCCTAATTCTATATCATAGCGAAAGGTTCCATAATAATTAAGTATGGACAACGCTATATTTTAGCCTACTTTTGCCATTAAGACAAGGCTCTCGCCGCCCGGCCCCCGCCAAAACCCGTTTTATTCATCAAAAAAATAAATCCGGGGTTAGTTCCCCGGATTAACTTTGAACCATTTATAAAAATAAGCGTCCATATTAGAATCGGCTTCTTTCTCTATCACGTCTAAAAGTTCCTGGGTTCCCGCTATCTTAAAGCGGTACGTGGCCAGATACCTGCGCAAGGCTTTATTAACCTTTTCTTTACCCAGTTCCTTTTCCAATCCGAACCAGAACGCCTCTCCACCGGAATAGGCAGTCCGGTAATAATCCTGTTTGGAATACATATCGCGCAGCTCTCTGGCCAAGCTGACCCCTTCCTTTAATTCGGTGATATTGACCTTAACTTGTTCTACATCCTCCAGATACTTATAGGCGCTCCAGTTGGCCAGGCCTTCGTCCAGCCAGGGCTCTTTCAACTGGTCGTTGCCCACCACTCCATACCACCACTGGTGGGCGATTTCGTGGGCCAAAAGCATTTCTCCCGATTGATCAAGCCCGCCCCTTTTCAGATAGTCTTCGCTCAAAAAGATCATACCGGAATATTCCATGCCGTGAAAGCCTTTCATAGGAACAAAGGCCATACTGAATTGCTTATAGGGATAGGTTCCCAAAGAGCAGTTGAAGTAATTAAGCATGCTGGCCGCTTTTTCCAAAATCGGTTGGGCCAAGTCCTTATACCCATTGGGGACATAGCAATTGACATTGAGCTTGTTAATACTGGTTTGCAACTTGGCGTAATCATACATGAGCACCAGGGCAAAGTCCCGGGCGTTTTCCGCTTGGATAACATAGGTTTGCCGGCCGTTGTCTTCGATGATCGGCTCCCCGTAGCTCCCGGTGGCCACCATATCGTAATACTCCGGAATATTAAGCTCTACCAGGTAATTGGCGCAGTGAAAGCAAAACGGGTCGCCAAACACGGAATTATATGAATTGTGCCATCCATCCTTATCCAGCACATTCAAGACCGGATAAAAGTTGCCCAGCATATACACTCCGTCCCGGGTGCCATAACGATAGGCCAGGCGGGGTACCAAAGCCTTCCACTTGATGCTCAGGTCAATTTGGTTGCCGGGCATAATATCGGCCGGCGGCAGAACCTGCACCGACACTCCCCGGCTGGTATACTGAGCTTTTTGTCCATTGATGCTTATTTCATCAAATTCCATCCACCCGGGATTGAAGCCGGCATAATACGCATCCGCCGGGGCAGGAGTGGCTGAAGATTTGCTAAAGGCATTGGGGTAGGCGGTCAGCCACAATTCGCCCAGGCCCCGGCCGGAAGTATTGCTGGTTAAAATACGGGTTTCTCCATATATAATGCGGCTGCCGGGCTCCAGGTAGAGGCGCATTATGTACTGGGTTTCCTCTGGAGACGGAAATAGCGCAGCCGATTGGGCAGCGCCGGAAGGCGAAGGAGCGGCAAGAGCAGCAACGATGTCTACGATGCGCGCGCCATAAAGGACGTAAACCGCCACGATTATCCCTATAAAAAAGGTCAACCAGTAAAATCTAATCCTTTTCAAAAATCACACCTGACCTCACCCTGCCAAAAATTACCCGGGGTATAATATACAGCACCGGTTTAACTGTACCGCTCGCATTCTAATTAAACAGGACGATGTTTTCCCGGTAGTCTTTCTGCAGGTCGCTCTGCAGAATATTTAAGAAGCGCACCATCATAGCCGACGCTTCGCCCCGGGTCATAACTTTCTGAGGATTTATACGGTTGGTGGAGTCGCCGCTTATCAAGCCAATCTCCGCGGCCACGTAAACGCTGTCCAAACACCACTCGGGAATCTGGTCTTCATCGGCAAAGGATGTGCTGAATCCCGGTGTAGGCGCTTTGTCTTCAAAACCCAGGGCCTTTACCAGCATGTTTACGGCCTGGGCCCGGTCAACATCCAGGTCCGCTCCAAACTGACCACCGCTGACTCCTGTGGTCAACCCCTTCTCAACAGCTGCTTTAACATATTGATAGTCGGCGCTGCCGGTTGGTACGTCTGCAAAAGGCGATACCTCGGCCGGGGCCTTTTTACTGGTTTTTGTCTTATCCGCTGCCTGATTGGCCCGGATATCGCATATCCTGACCAGGGCCCGGATAAAATCGATGCGGTTAATCGGCGCATCGGGCGCAAAGAACTTGGAATCTCCCTCAAAAACCCCCAGTGAAAAAAGCTGGCAGATATAGTCCTCGGCCCAATGACCTCCGGTATCTCTGAATTTGGGAATCAACAGCTTCTCAACCTTGGGAACCTTCTCCGCATTGAGTTTTATCTGATCGATGTTCCTTGCGCTATCATCAGCCAAGCCCTCTACAAAAGTGGGCAGATTATAACTGTACTGGGAAGCCATTTCTCCCCTGGTCACCCGGGTGTAGGAGCCATTGAAGCTGGACAATGAAGCCAGGTTCTCATTATATTGCAGACTTTTATCAATGCTGTCCGAGGCCGTTACTCGGACCGTGCCCTGCCAGCTTTCTAAATCATCAGCCGCTTCGACAGCGCGGGTTACGCTTATGTTAATATCCAGAATCTGGGTTTCAGTGCTGCCCCAGAAATTATTATAACCGACATCTCCACCGCTGATATCAACAATTACCTCCCCCTGGTTTTTATTGATCACATAGGTCTTGCGGCCCTGGATACTGCCGCTGTAGTAGTCGGAAGCCGGACGATTGTCAATGGCATCCGATTTGTAAAACTGCAAATCCTTAAGATCGTATTTAACCCCATTAATAGTAATGCTTTCTTTAAAGGTGCCCACTTCAGTTTCGGTCAGGGTTTGCCCCACATCGGCATCCTGGCTGGAACTGATTTTATAGCTCATCTTCCGGCTGAATTTGCCGGTGATGGATTTGTCCTCCGGGGTGAGGGTAAAATCATAGGTGACCGTCTTTAAATCCCCTTTTACCTTTTCGGTTTTTTTGATGGTTCCGCTGAACTTAATCGGCACCCCGGTAAGGAATACCACTTCCTGGTATTTATATTCATTGGCCACCCCGCCGGCAAAATCCGGCGGGACCGCTCCAGCCGGCAATGCTACCAGTACCGTAAGCATAGCTATTAAACAGCTTGTCAGCAAAAACGTCCCTTTTACTTTCACCGAATTTACCCCTCCTATTTTACCAGCATTACCATTACCCTGAAATCATTGCGTACCATATACAATCGTTCCCCGGCTTTTAATGATTGGGGCAGAACGGCTTTGCCATTCTTGATTATCAGTGTATTCTCCAGCCCCAGACGGAGGTTGGTTTGCTTGCCCATCCACTGGCTGTTGTGCTCGCTCCAGTCACTGGTGTTTTTCAGGGTCATTACCCATCCCACCTGGGCATCGTTTTCCACCGATACCACGGTACCGGTGGTCGTGCGCAGTTCATCGATATAATGCTCTTCATGATGCAGAGCCAGACAGGCTCCCCGGTCGCCCTTGGCATATACATATACATACCAGCTGCTCAGATCCAGATCCCTGGTGCGTTCATCACCCAGGTCAACGGAATAATCTCCTCCGATAAACTCTGCCAGAGTGATGAGCTTCTTGTTGTCCATATCCCAGATGGAGGTATCATTGTCCAGGAATAGTTCCACCTGGCCGCTTACGCTTTGCCAGGCATTATCATCATGTCGATAAGCATTTTCCAGCCAGAACGAATCTTCAAAGACGTCCGCCAACAGGCCGGCGTACAGACAATTCTGCCCGATGCTGGAGTTGTTGATCCCGACTGATAGGATGTTGACAACACTGGCAATGCGCTGTCCTCCCACCGTGTTAGTTACAAAATAGGCATCGGTTCCAGTAGTCAACGCAAACTTGTCCTGCAGCCTTCCGTCGCGAATTATAATGGTTCCGTCTCCGAAAGATAGGTTTTTATTATTATCCAGCTCACAGGTATCACTGAACCAGTTTACACTCTCAATCTGTGCTTCATAAGTTGATTCATACTCGCTTTTTACTACCAGGCGATCAATGCTGTCTTTGCCTAGAGCGTCCCGGGTAACCAGATAAACGCCTCGCCCCCGGTAGTACTTGAGATTGCGGGTGGGAACCTTTACTCCGGCCACGTAAACCGGCAATTCCCGGTTATAAGCCACCCTCCAGCTGCCCTGAGAATCCTCCCAAAGACTGTTGTTCAAGACGTCCACATCGGACAAACTCAGGTGCAGGCTGGTATCATCAACCGTATTCAAGGTTGCCCGGTAGATGTTCTTGATCTCCACCGAACTTCCCTGCACTTCCATCCGGCTTATCATCCCGCTGCCAATTTCATCGAAATACAATTTTACCCGATCCCCGACATACAGATCATCCAGGTTGATCGCCTGCCCCTGCTTGCTTATCGGGGTGGCGGGAGTGGTGTAATAACTGGAGGTACGGCCGTCATCCCTTCGCACCTCGATCAGGTCTTCTTCCAGCTTGCTTATAGTACCGACCACCACCCGGCTGCCCGGCTGGATATACCCGGTTTTAACCGTCGAGTAAGCTTCCAGGCTGGCCAGAGTGCCTCCCGCCAGTTTGCCATAGACCTCCATCCCCTTCCGGATGGCGCTCAACTTAACCGGCCGGCCGTCAATGAGATAGGCGGTGCTGGCAGTAAGGGCCAGAGTCATCACCGTACCATTATAGGCCTCTATCTTTACGCTGCCGTAATCAGTCGGGGTGTTGGGGTCAGGAGCGATCACCGCCTGCAGGTAGCCTTCAACACTGGAACCCTGAACCTCAGCGGCGCAGACCAGCTGCGGCCAGAGCAAAGCCAGTATAATAGCTAAAATGACTGTTCTTCTCAAAACCTTCTACCTCCTGCCCATTACGCAGTAATTGCCCATATGTCCAACCAGGCTGGTTCCGCTGCCGTTTACCGGCATCCAGGTGCCGCTATAGGGTTCATACCAGCTTATATCCATTTTGGTGAAATGCCTCAACTTGGCTTTAGCCGTATCATAGCGCATTTTTATCCTCATGCTGCCGTTCAGCTCATCCAGCGCATTTATCTCCTGCCCGACAAAGCAGCTGGCCTCCAGACAATAGATGGTGGAGAGATTGTTCCCCCCCTCTTGGCCGGCGCTTCCGGCATAGGGATACACTCTGAACCTTACCCCGGCATTATTTTCATGGCTGCTGTCGGCCAGGAAGCTGTTTTCAAACACCCCTGGTTCAAATTCCAATTCATATTCCTTGCCGCTGATTTTGATGGCCTGACCGGAGCCGTATATTACCGAAGCGGGAATGGTGACCTGCACTTCGCGGCAGGCGGCCAGATCGCCCCTGGTCAGATCGATATCCACCGCAGCTCCGTCGCTCCCCACATTGACCAGGGCTATGCTTCCCTTGGCCGTAATCTGGGTTTTTTCGCCCAGCCCGCCGTCCCGATCAGGGGCGCCTACCGTGCTGCCCGTATACACCCAGTTGCTCTGAGCCGAAGGTCTGGACGTGCCAAAGTCACCCAGGGCTTTAACTACGAACTTATACGATGTGTTGGGCTCCAGATCATCGTAGACCAGGGAAGTGTACTTGCTCGAGCCTATATTGTAGGTCTTGGAGCCTATGACCACTTCGATCTCATAGCCGGTGGCCCCGGTAACCGCCTCCCACTGCACCTTGATAAAGCGGTCGGTGTTGTAGTGTTCATCCCTGACCAGTACCGCGGTTACTCCGAGCGGTGCATCCAGTTGGGGCAGCCCGAACTTGATATTGTTGTTGATAGCAGAGGCCCCTTGATCCGGGTTGATTACCATAATGCCGGTAGCGTCCAGTTTGCCCGCAGGGGTCTTCACGGTAAGGTGGCTCGAATCAACTACCGTCACCTCTGTTCCGTCGGTTCCCGATTTCAATACATAGGGATCCAGCTCGCTGCTGGTTCCACCATGGGAGGTCTTGCTAGTAACATAGTAGATCACACCGCTGGCCTTGTCATCGGTTGCCTTCTCTATCACCGGAATGAATACCACCCGGCACCCTTCCATGAAATTGGTGCCGGTTAGGTTGAGCTGCTGGCCTCCCTTGACTGATATCGAATCGGCCGCCACCTCGTCGCCGTTATCGTTGGTGAGGGTAATACCCGTGATGGTGGGGCTGCTTACATAGATAAATTTACCCACCGTGGACGACTCGCCATCCGGGTTTTCCACCTTCACTTCAACTTCCCCCGGATCAGCCGCCGGGCTTACGGCAATTATTTCATCATACTTTACCGATACCACCGTGGCCTCTTTCGCTCCGAAATAAACTTTAAGCTCGCCTGGAAAATCGGGGGCCATATCCTCACGGAAGTCCTTGCCCTTGATCGACACCCGGGTCCCGCCGGCGGCCGGTCCCTTGGCCGGTACTATATTGCTGACTTCGGGAGCCGTTTCCCCCTTGGTAATGAGTATCTTAATAGGCAGGCCGGAACTGGGCAGGTCGGAGCGGGCCACCCCGCCGTCCTCGTTGGTCACAATGACCGTAACCGCAGTGCCCACCGCCGCTTCCGGAACAGCCGGCATGATAAAGCTCAAACTGGTGGGCAGGGTGTAGCTAATGTCTTTGGCTGCTATCTGGGCCAGGCTGCCTATCTGAATAGTAGCGTTGGCCGTAAAATCGGTACCGGTTATGGTGATGGTATTGCCGCCCTTGTAGTTGACTTCAAGCACTCGAAGGTTTTCACCGTCTACCGTCTTGTTCTGCGGCTCCACCCCGTTGCGGGTGATGTTGCTTATGGTTGGGTTGGTGACCGGGTTCTTGTATTCGAACTTGCCGGTAGCAGTTCCACCGTCCGGGTTGATTACCGTGAGATTCACCTGGCCCACCGTGTAATAGGTGGGGGTGGTGACGATCAGGTGTCCGGTATTGAGAGTCTCCACATCCGGTGAATAACCACGTTCTACTATTAGGTAACTTCCATTTTTATAGGCTTTAACCAATTCACTGCCTGAATAATAATTTCCCGAGGAATCGGCCAATTCGGCAAAATCAATGAACTGCGGCGTCCCGTCAAAACCAGTGAATAATTGTGTATATTGGATTCCGCCGGAGGTAAGAGCGAAACGGATCTCTTGATCAGTCAAACTGTAGTCGACGACAAGATTTCCTTCAATTTCAAGACCGTTTACCTCCGTATTCCGTATCATTTTTGTTCCATTTATGTCGCCGAAACGCACCAGGGTCATGGTATTAACATCTTTAGAGCCATCTGGATTTAAAATTGTAACGGGGCTCGCTACGTAACCACTACCCAGGATTTCCACCAGTTCATTTCCCTGTTTGCGCCCGGTGGACGGAAGAATGTTGGTAATGCCTGGTTTGGAAGAGGTAAAGGTAAAAGTTTTTTTATTGGATATCCCGAAATCATTGTTGACTATATAAACATCAACCGTTCCTGTCAGACCCGCAGGAGTCGTCACCCCTAGGTAGCCCGTACTGTAGTTTTCAATCGTGGCCAGTTCGCTGCCGAAGTAAACCTTTGGCAAAATCTTTTTATAATCTTTAATGTTTTCCGTCTCCAAGGCTTGCGTGTTATCCCATTTGCCTAAATTGTTCCATACTTGGTCATCGTTCAAATCAGTATAGGTATCGGTGTCTTCATCGTATTTTACATTTTTATTAATATCATCATATGGCTCATAATAACGATAATCCCGGCCGGTAATTTCAATGTAATCCCCCCCGGCAGCGCTGCCCTGGGTTTTGGACATTTTATCGATAACCGGATTGCTGGTCGGGAGCACATAGATAAAGGCATCTTTCAGGCCAATACTCCCCCCGTCACTAGGGTTGAGAATGGTTACTGGAACCGCCATATGATCCACTCCGTAATCCCTCTTTAGATCTCCTGGAAAAGCAGGGACTTTTACTTCCAGAACCTTCATGCTGGGGTCCACTTTTACATCGGCGGCTGCCACTTCAATAGAGTTTATAAAAACCCGGGTCTTCACAGTTTCATTGTCTTCAAAATTCTCCCCATAAATATTTATATAGTAGCCTCCCGAAACCGAACCCCGGTCTGGATCAATCTTGTTTACTACCGGCAGACGCTGGGGACTGCTGTAAAACGTGAAAGCGTTTTTCAGGGTAGCGCGGTTGGTGTCCGGGTTTACAACGGTGACATCATAGAGCCCGGGATTGATCAGATCGGGTATCACTGCATAAATGCGCCTGCCGTGATCGGTTACTTTCACCCGGTTGCCGGTAATTTCTTGAGTAATTGTATCAAAAACATAGGGGGTGACCATGGTTAAATCTATTACGGAACCGCCGGGAGTTGAGGTTAGCTGAACCGAGCTTGCGTCCACAACAATATCCCAATTTCCACCGCTCTGATCCCTGGCCTTTAAGGCACCACTGGAGGCATAGATTTCGTACTTATTGGTTCCATCGCTAAGTATGATATCCCCCTGATCACTGTAATTCAATACATAGAATTTATCCTGGCCAGCCACTTTGAGTAGAACGCTGTAATAATAATCGGCCATGGTTGCGAAGTTTCCTGATGCCGACAGGATATTGTTCCCGGACGGGGAAGTGTAGTCTCTAAGCTCAATGTTTCCGGATTCGTCCCAATAATCATTGATATCGCGTTCGCGGGAGCCGCCGCTGTCACTGAAAATCACCCTGGTTCCGATCAAACGATAGATACCCAGATCCGAGGGAATAGCCGTGGGGTCCGGAGCCATAAAAACAGAGCCGTTTAAAGTCACCATAGTGTTGGTAGTGCCCGCCGGAGGAGACAGGCTGGTAAGGGTTGGTTTGGTCAGACTTTTGACATAGATTAATTGAGCGGAATCCGAGCCACCTCCCGGATTCATAACCAGAATGCGGGTCTTACCGTCCTTCCAGGCCGGCGCGTCAAAAGTAATAATTTTTCCATAGGCGTCGCGTTTACAGGTGATTAATGTATCCTCCAGGTAAAGTTTTACATCGGGTTGGAAACCACTACCATCTATTCTTACTCCTTTGGTGCCGTCTGTTGATACGATATTGGGGGTAACACTAGTTATATTGGGAACCTGTCCTTGAGGTACTTCAACAAATTGAATAAGATCGGCTTTTTTAACCCGGTAGCCGTATTCGCTGGTGTTTTTCTTGGGATTGGCTATCAAGACTTCGGTGGTAGTTGCGCCTTTATCCACCAACATGCCGGCCGGGATCTTTATTAAGATGCGGTTGCCGGTATCGTTTCCCACTGCCCCGGTTACCACCGTTGTTCCATTGTAAACTTCATAATAGGCACTGATTTCATGAAACGTCTGATTAGTCTGATCCCATACTTCAACCTTGGTGGGATCTTTTCCTTTTCGTCGAAAGCCCAATCCTGGGCCTTCGTTATTGGCCGTATCAAACCCCCCCAGTATCACTTCCGGGTAACAAACTACCTCTTGGCCAGCGGCATCTATGTATTTGCTGACTGTAAAATTGCTGCCGGTAATACCTATATACATTTCTTCCTTGACGGCATAGCCGCCGGTAGTAATTTCAACCTGAATTTTATCCGGTGTAACCTTCGTAATCACTGGTTCATCATAACTCTTTATAAAGGTAAAGGCTTTTTGTTTCACCGGTAATTCAGTAAAGACATATTTTTCTGTGGTGGGATCGCCGAACCCATCTAAAACCGTCAAGGTAGTCGTTATATCCAGGGTAACGTCAAAGGTAGGGCTGCCTACTATATCGCTGTCCTGAACCAACCCGGTTAAAACCCTCAGGGTATCGTAATTACTGGCAACCAGGTCTTGCTGGTTGATATCCTGGAAGTCAGCCTGGGCTGCTATTTTTACCTTAACCGTGCGGTCCACCCGCACTGGTTTGGAGTCTTCACCCGGTTTGTAGGACCCGGTCCCGTGCTCAATTAAAAGTGTTTTGTTACTGTCTCGTATGCTCTTGGTATAGGCCGCGTCGTCCATAGTAAGGCTGGGTATATTCAACTCTTCAATATTGAAAGCCACGATGTCTACCGGAGTGGCAGTCATTGTTGGTCCGGATGCAGGGCTTATTGTAATCACTTCCGCCGCATTGGTGGAGGATACGATGGTGAAGTCACCCACCAGCATCTGTTTGGTAACACGCGAGCGCAGGTCTACTCCTGAGGGGGGACTTTCCATCTTATTGGTAAAAACCACGTGATACGTTCCTGGGGTAAGATCAGGTACTACAACTGTAAGCAGGCTCTTTTCTGTCAGATCTTTGGCTACATGATGAGGATCGGTTCCCATATTAGCAGCATAGTAAGGGTCGCTTTCATTGCGCAGGAAAAATACCGAGTATTCAGGTAAACCCGGGGCCTGAAAATAGACGGTCGTTTTTTTAGGCTGGCCTATGTTGGGATACATCTCCAAATTATCGATTTTTAATTCCTCAACAACGCGGAACTGATTCTGGTAAAGCTTACGAAATGTCAACTTATGATTGACTCCCACCGGGTTTGATTCCCGTGTGAAGATAACGTCATGCAGGCCTACGTCTCCGGTTATATTCTGGATTTCAATTTTCGTCCCTGACGGCTCCCTGGTGACAGAGCCATTCATATTGCCGTTGCCGAAAGTAAGGGTATCCAGGTGCAGATTGCTTCCGTTAATGGTGATTTTTTGGGTTACAGTAAAGGCCACTGACGGAACTACGCTTGTTATAGCCGGCCTGACCTCATCAACCATAATGGTTGTTCCCCCGATTATCAGGCCGTCGCTCCAGAGGATGGAGCGCATGCCAGCGCCGGGAAGAGAAAATTTTATGTAGGTGTTTTCGTTGACCACCCGGGTTCCTATTTCAACGCCCAGCACCTTGCTGCCCCCGCCTCCGGTGGTGCGCACTCTAACCACCGCATCTTTGAGATCTTGCCCGTCGATTTCAATGACTCCGCTGGCGGTTTCCAAAATCTCATTGTCGGTTCGTTCAATATATATATTATCGATAACGGGGTCGGCGGCCAGCGCTGAATGAGGCCAGAGCGGGTTCATGGTTAATAAGAAGGTCAAAATCATTGAATATATTATAAAGCGTGGGGGCTTCCTCATGGTGTTTCCTCCATCAACCGGTAGAATTTTACCTTTTCCCGGTTAATATCGGAAACTTACACTTATCTCTTTACCGTGTAAATTACAAAAAGTACTTTTAATTTCCGGGGTTTTAATCTATTTTTTTATTTTCCTCATCGCTTAACAGAGACGGCATGATTTCCTCCAGAGCCACTACCACCATGGGATCAAAAAGGGTTCCGGTGGCCTTTTTTATGACCGCCAGGGCTTCTTCGGCGCTCAGGCGCGCTTCTTCTTCGCTCAAACAGGTAAGGGCGTCAAAGACGTCGGCGACCGCTATTATCCCGGCGCTCAGAGGTATATCGGCCATGTGCAGCCCTTCCGGGAAGCCGCTGCCGTTGTAGCGCTCGTGATGATAGAGAATAGCTTCCCGCATGCCTTTAAAGGACTCTTCATCGGGGAGCAGCCGGGCTCCCTTTTGCGGGTGCCGGTCTTCGGCCGGACGGGTTTCCTCTTCAGATATTTCATCGGGTACGATTTTTCCCGCGTCATGCAGCAGGGCGGCCAGAGTGAGCTCCCTAATTTCGCTGGAATTAAAGCCCAAAACCTTTCCCAAAAGCCCGGCTAGGCGGCTTACCCGCTGGGCATGCCCCTGGAACCCGGGCGACCCGGCTTCAATCCCTCCGACTACAGCGGCAATAATCTGCCGGTAATAAACCAGATTTTGCTCTTCTCTTCTCAATCGGAGCAAGGCCGTTCGGCCTGCCTTTGTTAAAGGCTGAAGAAGGGTTGCATCGGCCGCTCTGAATGCGGCTTCATCCTGGCGGTTTACTAAATATAGAATTCCTAATATTTTATTATCATCTACGGTCAGTGGCATGGCGAGGAAGGTCTTAATCGCGGCGGGTGGCTGAGCCTGGCAGGCTGCATTCGGCCAAAGCCAGTTATTGCCACTGCCAGCCACTTCCTGACTGATCGCCTGCCATGCCTCTTCCTCTCCCTTTTCATTTAAGTAAAACGATTTTTCCTGCTCGATACTAAAGTAGAAACTGGATTTACATTCAACTATGGCTTTGGACCAGTGCAGCATCTGGGCCAGGGCCTGTTCTTCACTTTTCTGCTCATGGATCCGCTGAACAGCCGTGACAACCAGCTCCTGGTCGCCCAGGCGCTGCCCGCGCAGCATGCTCAAAGCGATAAAAAAGGAGGCGGCCAGGGTTAGGCCCAGAACTACAAAACCCGCCACCTGAGGGGGTATCCATTCGAAGATAACCAGGGTGGCCAATAAGGCGCTGGCTATAATGCCTAGAAAAACGACATGTTTGGCTTGCATAGTTGATCTTTCCTTCCTGTTGCCGGCTGACGCTTTGATCGCTTCATTTTATATTACCACTGATTAGCAAATTTTACTTTAAGCCGCAGCCCGCCATACATAAAAGCCCCCCCTCATCTGCTATAATATCCCTAGTACGCTGTTAATCCTAATTCTGTGTGTTACTCTCGCCCAAGAGGATTTCGGCGACGATAGCATATTAAGAGCGTTTAGCAGTGTACCAAACCAGGAAGGAGGCACTTAACAAGTGAGCAATTATCCTCAAGTTACAGTGGAAATGAAAGACGGCGGCCGGATGGTCATTGAACTTTATCCCGAAACCGCGCCGCAAGCCGTTGCCAATTTTGTAGAGTTGGTGCAAAAAGGATTTTACGACGGGTTGATATTTCACCGGGTTATTCCCGGGTTTATGATCCAGGGAGGATGCCCCCAGGGAAGCGGCATGGGCGGTCCCGGATACACCATTAAAGGAGAGTTTTCCAGCAACGGCATTAAAAACGAACTGCTTCACGATCGCGGGGTCATATCAATGGCCCGCAGTTCTCATCCCGACTCGGCCGGCTCCCAATTTTTCATCATGGTAGCCCATGCTCCCCATCTTGACAGGGAATATGCCGCTTTCGGCAAGGTGCTGGAAGGGATGGAAGTGGCTGATGCTATCGTTGCCGTTCCCCGTGATTTTCGCGACCGGCCCTTCGAAGAGCAGATTATAGCTAAAATGACAGTTGATACCGGGGACAGCCAACTGGCTGATTTAAAAAAGCTCTAAACCGGTAACAAAAGGCTGTGTGCCAATATCAAACCGGAGGTGTTTTTTTTGAAAATAGACCTGACCTCGATATTGTGGATAGCCTTTTTGCTTCTCGCCATGATCCCTTTTCTCAGACAGAGACGGATCATGGGCAGTCGCCTGGCCATGCTGCGCCGCATCGAAAAGAACCGGCAAAGCCGGGTCATAACCCTGATCCATCGCCAGGAATCTCTCCGGTTTTTAGGTATACCCTTCGGACGCTTTATCGATATGGAAGACTCCGAGCAGGTGCTGCAGGCCATCCGCTTAACCCCTCGGGATATGCCGATAGACATCATCCTACATACCCCGGGGGGGCTGGTATTGGCCTCGGAGCAGATCGCCCGGGCCCTAAAAAACCACCCTGCCAAAGTAACGGCCATCATCCCCCAGTACGCCATGTCGGGAGGGACTATGATCGCTCTGGCCGCTGACGAGATCATGCTGGATGAAAACGCCGTGCTGGGACCGGTTGATCCCCAGGTGGGCCAATACCCAGCCAGTTCCATTATCCGGGTGCTCAAGGAAAAGCCTATAGCGGAGATCGATGATCAGACCATCATGCTGGCCGACATAGCCGAGAAGGCCTCGCAGCAAGTTTATCACTCGGCCCTGGAAATACTTACCCCCCGGATGACGGAAGAAAAGGCCCGGGAGCTGGCGGCCTTACTCAGCGAAGGTCATTGGACGCATGATTTCGCACTGGTGTGTTCAACTTTGGGCGAGATGGGGCTGCCGGTAAACTGTAGCGTTCCCCGGGAAGTCTTTGAATTGATGAGTCTATATCCGCAACCCTCCCGGCAGATCCCGACGGTTGAGTATATACCCCTTCCCTACCGGTCGGGCAAGGCCTAATGATATATGCCATCGCCAGGGCTACTGGGATTTACAATACCGCAACACTGCTGGTGGTGTCAGGGTGAGTAGGATACAGCTTTATTTCCCGCTCAACGCCTTTGTTGGCCAGGATTTCACCTACCGTTTCCCGGGCCAACCGGGGCGTATTATTTTGCTGGCTGAGGTGGGCCAGAAGCACTTGCATAACCGGGGGTCGGGGGATGCGGGTTAAAAGCAGGGCGGCCTGCTGGTTGGAAAGATGACCGTAGGCGCCTTTGATTCGCTTCTTGAGGAAGGCCGGATAGGGGCCGTTTGCCAGCATCTCCGGATCATGATTGCTCTCCAGAACCAGAGCATCAGCCATAGCCAGAGCTCCTTCGACCGGCTCGGTAATGGTGCCCAGGTCGGTGGCCAGGACGACCTTTTTATTCCTGTGGTAGAGGCAAAAACCGACCGGATCAACCGCATCATGGGGCAGGGGAAAGGCCTCGATATGTACTCCTTTAATGTTTACCTCCCCGTCTATCTCCTTTACACAAGCGGGCGGTATTTTGTCCCGGCAGGCCAGAACCTTCCAGGTCTTGGGCCGGGTATACACCGGAATGCAGTGCCTCCGGGCCAGAACTTCCAGTCCGGCGATGTGATCCTGGTGTTCATGGGTAACGAGGATGGCGTTTAAATCACCTGCCCGGTAGCCGACGGCTGCCATTCCCCTTTCAATACGCCGGGCGCTGACTCCGGCGTCAATCAAGATGAGATTATCCCCCAGGGAAAATAGAACGGCATTGCCCGTGCTGCCGCTGGCCAGGACGTGAATGTGCATGGCAACTCCTTTTGATCTGCAATTTATCTTTACCATTATAACCTATCCGGGCCCTGAGCAGATTATGGTTTTAGCAGTTTTCACAATAGCCCTTACGCTGTTTGAACATGATGCCATATAAATGCTTATAAGCATCAACTTCAGCTGTGAGCGAAAAACAACGGCTGGTCAAATCCCGGGCGCTTGCTCCCATGATCAGTCGTTTTTCAGGTGATTTGGCCAGCTCCAGCGCGTATTCGGCCAGCTGTTCGGGGCTCGCAAAGTAGTAGCCCTGGCGGCCATGCTCCATGATGCCCAGGTTGCCGGGAACGGCGCTCAAGAGAGCCGGCCGGCCAAGACTCATGGCTTCCAGTGCCGCCTGGGGCTGTCCTTCGGCCAGGGAGCTATTAACCACGACATCTCCCAGGAGGTAGAGGCTGGCCATCTGGCGGTGGGGTATTTCACCCAGATACAAAACCCAGGGCCAATCAGCTACTTTGGCTAAAAAGCTTTCCGCATAGCCGTGATCTATCGCGGCTCCCACAATCAGCAGCTTGAGATCGGGGAGTTCGGGCTTAATCAGGGCTAAACCAGCGATGGCCAAATCCAGGTTTTTGACCGGCCTTAAACCGCTGGGCAGGATAAAAACCGTATCATTATCGGCCAGGTCCAATTGACGGCGCTGCCAGGATTCAGCAGTCTCCAACCACACCCCCTGAGGGATGCTCACTACCCGGTTTTCAAAATCGGGAACAAACTCCAGCAGGGTTTTGAATTGCGGGTTGAATACCACGGTATAGGCCGCTTTTACAATTATATCCCGCAGCTCTCGGGTTTTGGGCCCGCGCAATCCGTAGTGCAAGTCGGTTCCGGTGGTGGTCAATAAAAGCGGCCAGCCGGCTAGCTGCGGCACTCGCTTAAAAGCCTCGGATATATAATAGGCGTTAAAGCCATGCACAAAACGGTAACGATTTTGTTCCAGGGCTCTGGCAATACGAGCCCAGCAGGTTTCGTCTTCCAATGCTTCAACCTCGACCCGGTATCCCTGCTCAAGCAACCCCCGGTATAATCGTTCCACGGTTATGGCATTGCCCCGCTGCTGGCGGCGAAAAGGCGCCAGCATCAGAACCCGGTCGGGTCCTGATGCCCCGCCCTCTAAAGGGCGGCCTTCAATACCTGAAAACATTCACAATACTCTCCCCTGCCGGAACTGATTCCCCGAAAACGGTTCAAGCCTCTGATGCCTTCATCATAGGCGATGTGCTCAAGCTGGCTTTTATGCCTGCGCATTGCTTCAATTTTTATCTCTATAAAGGGACTGATATCCTCTACCATATTCACTTCCCCCAGGGGAGCCCACACCTCGTAGGCCAAGATCCAGCCCACCTCCCAGGCCTGCTCTCCACACTGCGGATGCCAGGGGCCGGCCGCCCGTCGGCAGGCTTCCAAAACCAGTTCATGGGTTTTCAGATGATCGCGGTGAACATCACGGGCATGCGGCAGGTATATCATTTCCGGCCTTTCCTGGCGCAGCAGCTTAACCACCGCATCCAAACTGAGGGCATTGATCTCAATTCCCCCATCGGGCAGACCCAGGAATACAGGGTCCGTCACATCCAGCACGCGCAGGGCCCGGGCGGCTTCCTCTTCCCGGACCCTGTTCAAGCCGCCCGGATGAAAACCCGGACTTCCCGCTTCTCCCGAAGTCAGGTAAACCACCCGGACCTGCCGGCCTTTCCTCCTATGTTTGACAATACTGCCCCCACATCCCAGCACATCGTCATCGGGGTGGGGAGCAAACACCATAATCCTGCTCAAGGCCGAATCAGCCCTATGTTTTGAGCCTGAATCATTTAGCCCGGGCATTGACGTCACTTCCTTCACCGTTTACGATCCCATGTTTGAAGAATAGCATAGATAAACCTTCCATTCCAGGATCCTGCATCTAAAACCGGCTCGGACCCAGTCAGGCTAGCAGGAAACCCGTTTCCAGGGTCGAATTTTTACCATAGAGCATGAATTATAAATAAAAGAAAGGGAAAAGGTCATGGTTGATGAGCTAAACCAGGTCCTGGAGCAGATAAAAAGCAGCTTGGCAGCCTATCAGGAATTGGGACAGCTGTTGTCCCAAAATGCCGATGATGTAATATCCAGAGGCGTTCCTCCTTCTGAAGAACTGCTGGCCGCCATTGCCTCGGCCCGGGCTGAGTTCTCCCTGTTAAAAAAACGCCTGCAGGATTTGGGCTTAAAAGCCGAAGACGAGGCTCTGCCCGACTCGCTGCGAAGCATGGAACGAATCGTTGATAAACGGCTGGCCCAGGAATATGAAGCGGCTCATCAAGCCAAAAGAAACCGCCTGCTCCCCTTGCTGGAAAGGATCAACCAGGTACAGGCCTCCACTCCTCTCTATGAAGAGCCGCTCGGTCACTGCAAATCAATGGCCCGGGATCTTAAAGAGCAGCTTATCGAACTGGATTATGAAAGCCTTTTGGTTAGCATGGGCGAGCTTGAGCAGCTGATAGCGCCTTTCCAGGCTTTGCTGACCTTGATTGAATCACCCGAACAGCTGGACGACGACGACTGGCTGGAATACAACAGCTTGATTGAAAAGTCCTTTGGAACACCCATAGCCCTGGCGGCTTCTCGTAAAAAATTGTATCTGGGTGAAAAAAGAGCCGAAACGCCTAATTGGCCGGAGCCGGTTGCACCGCAAAATCCGGCGCCGGAAGTCAAAGAAGCACCGCTAGATTTGCCAAAACCTACGGCCGCCAGTGATGATCGCAATGATGAGTCAGGCCGAGGGCCCAAAATCCTGTTGGCGACCTGCCTGCTGTTAATTCTGGGGGCGGTCATGGCCTATCTCAGCCAGGGGACTTTTCCAGACGGCCTGACCCTGCGCAGTCAGGGAATCCTTATCAAAAACATCAACCAGCCGCTGGAGAACCAGGACACCTATCTGACCAGGGCGGTCAAAGAAAAAAATCTCGCTCTCATGTCTCTCCTGATAAAGTACGGGGCCAATGTCAACGCTCAGGACGCCAATCTAAACACACCCCTTCATTTAACGGTATTGGGCGCATATTATGAAGGCGCCGAAATGCTCGTTCAGAACGGGGCCGATCCCGGTATAAAAAACGGGCAGGGAAAAACTCCCGGGGAACTGGCTCTGATGATGGGAAATCCCGATATCGCGAGCCTCTTGCCGGAAGGCGCGCTAAGGGCCGCCCGGGATATGGCCAGCGCCCGCAACCCTTTCGCTGCTAAAGAATAACCTTCCTTGGCCGGTTGCACTTAACGAAATCAAAAACCCTAGACTTTAAAGGCCCGGGCTGTTTATAATATTTAATATACCAGGTAAACTTTTTTGGTGACATTAGTAACCGTAAGGTGGGGTTAAGGATGCAAAAAGCCAGGCCGTTTATCGCTTTGTTGATTATCAGTTTGCTTCTTACCGGCTCTTACTACCTGTACAAACACTATTATGGGTCGCCTTCGGGGCAAATTGAGGCCAGCGGCACCATAGAAGCCACCCGGGTTGAGCTTCACGCTAAAAACAACGGCACCATCCGCCAGTTGACTTTCAAAGAAGGGGATTTCGTCCAGGCCGATCAGGTAGTGGCGGTCCTGGAAAGAAACGACCTGGCGGCGCAGCGGGAACGGGATGCCATGAACCTGCTGGCCGCTGAAGACAAACTGCGGGAGATGCTGTCCGGCGCCCGGGAGCAGGAAATTGAAGCCGCTCAGGCCAACGTGAATGTAGCGCAGGTCAACCTTGAACAGGCTGAGAAAGACCTGGAGCGAACCCGTACTCTGTACGAGGGGGGAGCCGCATCTCAAAGCCAATTGGAGGCGGCCCGGAACAGCGCTGAAATCAAGAAACAGCAGCTGGCTTCAGCCCAGGCCCAGTTGGAGTTGCTTCAGGCCGGGAGCACCCCTGAAGCCATTGCCGCAGCCCGGGCTCAGGTGAAAAGCTACCAGGCAATATTACAGGCTTCCCAGTCGGTACTGGATGATCTGCGGGTAAGCTCCCCCATAGCCGGGATTGTCACTACTAAAGGCTTTGAAAACGGTGAATTCGTCCAGGCCGGATCAACCCTGCTGGCCGTGACCGACACCTCCCATCTCTGGATCAAAGTATATATCCCCACCGACGATCTGCCCTCCATCAAATTAAACCAGCCGGTCCGCATCAGTGTGAGTGGCAGCGACCAGGTCTTTTCGGGATTGGTCAAAGAAATCGCATCCCAGGGAGAATACACCCCCAAAACCATTCAGACCAAGAAGGAGCGCACCAATGTTGTCTATGGGGTCAAAATAACCGTGGAAAACATTGATGGAATTCTGAAACCGGGGATGCCGGCCGACGTGGTTTTTGACAGGAGTTGATCAGATGATCCGCAGTCAGGATCTGGCCAAAGCCTTCGGAAAAGTTCAGGCTTTAAACGGACTTTCTCTTCAGGTTGGGAAAAAGGAGATCTTTGGCCTGGTCGGACCGGACGGGGCGGGTAAAACCACCCTGATTCGACTCCTCTGCGGGCTGCTCATCCCCGATCAGGGTAAAGTGTGGCTTATGGAAAAACCGGTTCAGGAGCTGGATAAAAAAGAGCTGGGTTACATGCCCCAGCACTTTAGCCTTTATCCCGAACTTTCGGTGATGGAAAATATCACTTTCTTTGGCTCCCTGTACGGTTTAAACCAGGGGCTGATTCGGGATAGGGCTGATACGATACTGGGGTTGACCGGTCTGTTGCCTTTTAAGAAGCGGCTGGCCGAGCAGCTTTCCGGGGGCATGAAGCAGAAGCTGTCCCTGACCTGTTCGCTGATTACCCGACCCAGTATTCTGATGCTTGACGAGCCGACCTACGGAGTTGATCCCCAGTCCCGCAAAGAGTTTTGGGGCATTCTCTATCATTTGAACCAGGAAGGGATGACCATATTAATGTCTACGCCCTATATGGACGAGGCCGAACTCTGCCACCGGGTGGGAATCATCAATGATGGGAATCTGCTGGCCATGGACAGCCCGGACAGTTTAAAGGCCGGCTTTCCGTACACCATCCTGGAAGTCAGGGCCCAAGTGAAAAATCCCCACTTCTTTGCCGGAGTACCGGAAGTAGTGGACTCCTCCTTTTTCGGATATAAATACCACCTCTTCGTAAAAGACCGGGAGGCGGGCGAACAGGCTATAAGCGAATACCTGGCCCGGCAGCAGGTTGCTCTTCAAGCCATCGAGCCGGTGCCTCCATCCATGGAAGATGTTTTTGTGGCTCTGGTCAAGAAATGAGGCCGAGTATGGACTACATTATTCAAACCGATAATTTGACCAAAAACTTCGGTTCTTTTACCGCCGTAGACCACATAAACCTGTCGGTTTGGCCCGGCCAGGTATGCGGATTTTTAGGCCCCAACGGGGCCGGCAAATCCACCACTATCAGGATGCTGTGCGGAATTCTGTCCCCCAGCTCCGGATCAGGGACCGTGTTGGGCTATGATATCTCCAGCCAGACTGAGCGGATCAAGAGCCAGATCGGCTATATGTCGCAAAAGTTCAGCCTCTATGAGGATCTCTCCGCTCTGGAGAACCTGGAGTTCTATGCCGGACTCTACGGCATTCCCCGTGAAAAACGACGGGAGCGTATCCGCGAGATACTTGACATGGCCTGGCTCAATGGAAGGGAGGACGCTCTGGTAGCGGGTCTCTCCCGGGGCTACAAACAGCGTCTGGCCCTGGGTTGCGCCATTATCGCCGAACCGCCCCTGCTTTTTTTGGACGAACCGACCAGCGGGGTAAGTCCAACTACTCGCCGGGAATTTTTTAATCTGATCCAGGAGCTGACGGAAAACGGCTGCACGGTTATTGTAAGCACCCACTTCATGGATGAGGCCGAACGCTGCGACCGGATTGTCTTTTTCAACCAGGGGCAGATCATGGCCAACGACCACCCGGATGTATTGAAACAGAATACCCTGCCGGGCTGTCTTCTGGAATTGACTCCTCCCCAGCCGGTTGCGCTCCTGGAGGAGATCAGGGACTGGCCGATGGTCATGGAGGCCAACCTGTATGGACGACAGCTCCACGTGCTGGTACAGGATGAGTCATTTAAGGAAGACCTGTCTGAGCGCCTGGGACTGGAAGTACGCAAGATCAGTCCTTCCCTGGAGGACGTATTCATAACCCTGTCCCGTCAGGAAGAAGCGAGGAGGCTGCAAAGATGAACCGGATAATCGCGGTCTTAAAAAAGGAATTTATCCAGATGCGCCGGGATCGGATGACTTTTGCCCTGGTCCTTATCATCCCGCTGGTTCAGCTGCTTTTGTTCGGCTATGCCATTCAAACCGAGGTAAAACACATCCCCACCGTGGTATTCGACCAGTCATTGAGTGAAGAAAGCCGCGACCTCTTGAGTGCCTTCAGCTCCTCCAGCTATTTTGACATACTTTACACCGCCGCCAGCTATGATGAAGTCACGACTTATATAGACAGCGGCAAGGCTAAAGCCGGGATCATTCTGCCCCCTGATTTCGCCCGCAACCTGCAGCGCCAGGACCCGGCTCAGGTTCAGGTCCTGGTCGATGCCAGCGACAACATGGTGGCCAACCAGGCTCTGGCCACCGCCAACGCCATAGGATTGATCCGCTCCCAGCAGATCATTTTGAGCAAATTGCATCTGGAGGGAGCCCCGCTGGATATTCGGGTACGACCCTGGTATAATCCGGACGGAATTACCGCTTATTATATGGTTCCCGCCATCCTGGGCATCATTGTAACCATGACCATGGTGATCATCACCTCCGCCGCCATCGTCAGAGAACGGGAAAGGGGGACCATGGAGCAGCTGATCGTTACCCCGATAAAGCCAATTGAACTCATGCTGGGTAAAATAATTCCCTATGTATTGCTGGGCTATCTCCAGATAACCGTGGCCCTGCTGGTGGGGGTTTTCTTCTTTGACGTGCCCATCCGGGGCAGCCTTTTGGAATTGTATCTCCTGACCCTGTTTTTCATCACCGCTTCGCTGGGCCTGGGCTTGATGGTCTCCAATATCGCCCGCAATCAGATGCAGGCCTTTCAAATGGCTTTCATGATCATGCTGCCCAGCATCATGCTGTCCGGATTTCTTTTCCCCCGGGAAGCCATGCCCAAGGTGATTTACTGGATAAGCTGCGTAATTCCTTTAACCTACTACCTGGATATCATTCGCGGCATCATCCTTAAAGGGATCGGATTTCAGTACCTCATGGGCCAGGTTGCGATTCTTTTTGTTTTTTCGGTTATTTTCGTAACCGTCAGCACCCTGCGTTTTCGCAAAACCATTACTTGATAGGGAGGATCTATTTGTGGGAATCAAAGAAAGGGTTATAAAGGCCTGCCAGGAATTGATCCTGGAGTATGGATACCGCGGCTTTTCGATGGACCAGCTGGCCAGCCAGGCCGGGGTCAGCAAAAGAACCCTTTACCGCTATTTTGCCAGCCGGGACGCGGTAATTGAAGCTACCCTGGATTCATTCATGCAGAGTATGGCCGAGTTTGCCGACGGTTTGCTCAACACCGAGAAGGACCCCGTGGCCCTCATTAAAGCCATGTTCACCGCCGTAACCACTCAAGGACAATTCGTCTTAAATCCCCGCTCTATGGATGATCTGAGGCGCTTTTACCCGCATCTCTGGACCATAATTGATGATTTTCGCCAGGAAAGACTCCGGATGATTTTCGCCCTGTTTTCCTCCCGGGGTTATATAAAAGGCCAAGAACAAGTCAACCCCACTATTGCTCTGCAAGTGTTGAGTTCATCGATCCAAAACGTCTTAAATCCGGATTTTCTTCTCAACAACGGCTTGAGCTTTCAGGAAGCCTGCCTCGATCTGAGCCGGCTGCTGCTTTACGGTTTTCTGGGTTCCTCTTATATCGACGAGGCCTCGCTCCAAGAAGCTACCGATTCCCTTCAGCGCTTAGGCTAACCGCCGTTCTCAAAGCAGGGGAGAAAGCAGCCGCGAAAAGGCTTCCTTGATTCTGACCAGACGGGTTCGGCTAAGGTATTTTTCCTGGGTCAGTTCGATGCATTGATTGAGGTCCTGATAAAAGGCATCTTCCAGGCTTTGGCCAATCAGGGGATCGTACATAAAGGCATTGACCTCAAAATTGAGCCGGAAGCTGCGGATGTCCATATTGGCGGTTCCTACCGTGGAAGCAAAACCGTCTATAACCACTACCTTGCTGTGTAAAAAACCGCCTTGATAATAGAAAACCCGGGCCCCGGCATCCAGCAGTTCGCCGGCATAGGACAGGGAAGCCCAGTGGACAAAGGGATGGTCCTTTACACTGGGGATCATCAGGCGAACATCAACTCCTGATAAGCTGGCTATCTTCAAGGCCTCCAGAATCGCTTCATCGGGAACAAAATAAGGGGTTTGAATATAGATGTTTTTTTGGGCTTTGGTAAACAACCTCAAATAACCGTGTTTGATAGAACTCCACTTGGAGTCCGGCCCGCTGGTGACAATCTGCACACCGGTGTCTCCCTGTCCCGGGCCGTCTTGAAACCAGTCCTTGTCAAAGACGTAATCCCTTCCTGAGGCATAGCGCCAATCCAATAAAAACCGGAGCTGCAGGGAGTCAACCGCTCCGCCTTTAATCCATAAATGGGTGTCTCTCCAGTAGCCGAATTTCTTGACCAACCCCAGATACTCATCCCCGATATTAAAGCCTCCCACGTAGGCTTCTTCACCGTCAATCACACATATTTTTCTGTGGTTGCGATAGTTAATCCGCAGATTGATATAGGGCAGGAAGGGCTTGAAGAATACTGCCCAGTTTACTCCCGCTTCCCGGAGGGGTTTGAAATACTTGCGCGAAAGGTTGCGACATCCCATTCCGTCGTAAAGCAGGTTTACTTCCACCCCTTCCCGGGCCTTGTCACAGATAACTTGCCTGAATTTCCGGCCCAACTGGTCATCGCGCAGGATATAGGTTTGCACGTAAATAAAGCGCCGGGCTTGTTTTAAACGGCTTAAAAGGTGTCCAAAAAGCTGTTCGCCATCATTAAAAATCTGAACAATGTTATCCTGAGTGAGCAGTGAGCGATCGCTGTTCAAATGCAGGTGAATCAGGTCGCTGTAATCTGCGATTTGAGGGTTGTGAAATTGCAGTTGTTTATTGTGAAGTGATTCATCCTGGGCGTGTAAAAGTTCATATATACGGTGTTCTTCTTCTTCTTTTAAATAAAAGAGGCGTTTCTTGCGCAGATCCTGACCAATAAAAAGATATAAAACAAATCCGACCACCGGGATAAAAACCATGGCCAGGACCCAGGTCATCGTGGCCGTAGGATTGCGCCGCTCAAATATTACTACCGTTAAAATAAAGAACACGTTTATCGCTAAAATAATATCTACAGCCCCAAAACCGTCAAAAGACATTCTTTAGCACCATCTTTCTTTCATAACCGGCGGAATTATGCGCCGCTCTATTTATCCGCTTCTTTGTAGACAAACAGATCCTCTATCTTGACTTGAAAGAAATTGGCCAAACGAAAAGCCAGCCGCAGGGACGGATCGTAGTGTCCTTTTTCGATGGCACTGAGATTGGCCCGGCTGACCCCCAGCCGCCCCGCCAGATCGGCCTGGGTTATATTATGCAAAGCCCGGTACACTTTTAAATAATTTTGCATGAAACAAAATCCCCTTATAGTAGGTAATAATAAATAAAAAGGTATTTATACAAATTCCATTTCAAAAATTCACATTCCTTCTGGTAAAAACCTTAAACCTGCTCCCCCGAGGGCGTCGTTTGCTTCAAATAAAAAGGCCGGGAAGAAAAGTACTCTTTACATGCAGGAATAAGCTGTTGAAAGGAGAACAAGTTGTCAATAACCCATAAAGAATCAATTCGCACAGGAGCACCGGCTATGAAACTCAATATGCTGCTTTTTTTTACCTTTTTCATTATAATTTACGGATTTAGCAACTACTATATCGCTCTGCGCGGGTGGCAGGCATTGTATTCCGTCTCTCGAACCGGGGCTCTTCTATGGGTAGCCGGCGTTGTTTTTCTGGCTTTACTATTTATTATTGGCCGTTTTGTCGATGGAAAACTGCCTTATTCCGGTACCAGAGCCATTATGCTGAGCGGCTCCTATTGGATGGCGGCCTGGTTCTATTTATTGCTGCTCTTTGCCGCCTCTGATCTGCTGCGCCTGTTGAGCAGGTTGCCCTTTATCCCTGCCATGGTCTGGTCTGATTGGTCATATCGCTTTTTCCTGGCCAGCGTTGGGCTGGTCCTTATTATACTGATCCTGGGCTCATGGAATGCCTGGCATCCGGTTGTCCGCCGCTATGATCTGGTTTTGCCCCGCAAGGCCAGCACCCTGAATGAACTGCATGTTGTAGCCGTGTCCGATATCCATCTGGGCTGGGTAGTAGACAGCCAGCGGCTGAACCAGCTGGTTGTCAAGATCCGGGACCTCAATCCGGATGCCGTATTTTTAGTGGGAGACATTGTTGACGAAGGCATCGATCCGGCCGCCGAATATTTGATACCTCAGGCCCTGATAAAAATCCAGCCTCCCCTGGGAGCCTTCGCCGTTCTGGGCAATCATGAATATATCAGCCAGCAAGCCGATCGGCTTAAGCCCTATTTTCAAGAAGGTGGCGTAAGCTTGCTTCGAGACGAATCGGTCAAGGTGGCAGATTCCTTTTACCTGGTGGGACGCGATGACCGCTCCAGCACCACCTTCAACGGCGGTCCCCGCCGGGAATTACCCGCTTTGCTGGCCGGAATTGACCGGGAGTCTCTACCGGTCATATTGCTGGACCACCAGCCCTTTAATTTGCAGGAGGCCCAGGCCCAGGGTGTGGATCTGCAAATATCCGGACATACCCACCTCGGTCAGATCTTTCCCAACCAGTTTATTACCGGGGCGATTTACGAATGTGATTGGGGATACCTGCGTAAAGAGAACCTGCAGGTGCTGGTTTCCTGCGGCTTTGGCACCTGGGGGCCCCCCATCCGCGTCGGCAACCGCCCCGAGATCCTGGATATCCATATCACCTTCGCCCCTTAAACGCTTATTCATCAAACCACCAGGCCGGCTACGGAAGTGAAGAGCAAGGCGCGAACGAAGGCTGCGTCGGAGGCGTACTAAAGTACGTTGACGAGCAGGCTTCGTGAGCAACGCAGACGACGCCCACGGACGGGCTAGTTCAGCGGTGCCAGGATGGCAAGGAGCTGTCATTCGCTTTCGTAGCCGGCCTGGGCTCTTATTATTTGGATTTTTGGATCTTGGCCCAACTATCGCGTAAAGATACGATGCGGTTGAAAACCAGCTCATCGCCCCTGGTATCAATGGGATCCAGGTAGAAGTAGCCCTGACGCAGGAACTGGAAGCGACTGCCGGGCTGGGCCTCGGCCAGGGCCGGCTCAACCAGGCATTCTGTTAATACTTCCAATGAATGGGGATTGATTTTTTGACGGAAATCAACATCATCCTCATCGCTATCCGGCGTTTCACTCAGGAACATCTGATCATAGAGCCGCACCGTCGCTGGCCGGGCATGGGAACCAGACACCCAGTGGGCAGTCCCTTTGACTTTTCTGCCACTGGTGGCTCCCCCGCTCTTGGAATCGGGGTCGTAAGTGCAGCGCAGTTCTATGATATTTCCGGCATCATCTTTTATAACTTCCTCACAGCGAATGATATAGGCGCTCTTCAAGCGTATTTCTCCCCCGGGGCGCAGGCGGAAAAACTTTTTGGGGGGGTCCTCCATAAAGTCTTCCTGTTCAATATAGATCGTCCGCGCAAAGGGTATCTGACGGGTTCCCATAGCTGGATTTTCCGGATTATTCTCTGTATCCAGCCATTCCACCCGGGCTTCAGGGTAGTTGGTAATGACCAGTTTCAAGGGACGTAAAACCACCATCGCCCGCGCGGCCTTCCCATTCAGGTCCTCCCTTATACAGTGTTCCAGCAGCGCATAGTCAACCGTGCTGTTTCGCTTGGCAACTCCGATGCGTTCGCAGAAATCCCTGATCGCTTCAGGCGTGTAACCACGCCGGCGCAACCCGGAAATGGTCGGCATGCGCGGGTCATCCCAGCCGTTGACTATCTTCTCTTCTACCAGGGCCCGGAGTTTTCTCTTGCTCATCACCGTATAGCCCAGATTAAGGCGGGCAAACTCTATCTGCTGAGGCCGGGTTTCCACCTTGCGGGGATAGGCGCTCAGGGGAAGGGCCTCCAGACACCAGTCATACAGAGGTCGGTGATCGGCAAACTCCAGGGTACATACGGAATGAGTGATGTTTTCGAAAGCATCCGAAAGAGGATGGGCATAATCGTACATCGGGTAAATACACCAATCGTCACCGGTACGGTGATGAGTTGAGCGCAGTATCCGGTATAATACGGGGTCGCGCATATTCAAGTTGGGGGAAGCCATATCGATCTTGGCTCTCAGCACCCGGCTGCCATCCTCAAATTCACCCGCCCTCATGCGTCGGAACAGATCCAGGTTCTCTTCCACGGAACGCTCGCGATAAGGGCTTTCCTGGCCTGGTTCGGTCAGGGTGCCGCGAAAATCCTTAATCTGCTGGGCGCTCAAATCGCATACATAAGCCTTGCCGTATTTTATAAGCTCCTCGGCATAGAGGTAGAGTGCTTCAAAATAGTCCGAGGCAAAAAACAGGCGATCATCCCAGTCAAAGCCGAGCCAGCGGACGTCTTCCTGAATGGAGTCGACAAACTCCACCTCTTCCTTGGAAGGATTGGTATCATCAAAACGCAGATTGGTCAGCCCCCCGTTGGCGGCCGCCAAGCTGAAATTCAGGCAGATCGACTTGGCATGTCCTATGTGCAGATAGCCGTTGGGCTCAGGCGGAAAGCGGGTATGCACCTTGCCGCCATGCTTACCCTCCAGCTTATCCTGGTCAATAATATTCTGTATAAAGTTCACCGGTTTTTGTATTTCTTCCAACCCGGGATTTAGTTCGGTCGGTTCTTTTTTGTTTTCTACTTCATCTCTGGCCATGAATGATTTTCCTCCTTAGGATAGCTCTGCTAAATAGTTTAGCAGTTATCCGGCAAAATTATAATTATTTCCTCATATAAGGCCCGGGGTTTATTGTTCTTTTTATCACATGTTCTGCAGTCGGGCCTCTATCTGTTTAATGCTGCTGCTTCCCCGCCAGCCGACGAAAGATTCTTGCAGTTGTCCCTTTCCTTCAAACATGAAAGCGCTTGGAATAGTCCGAATTTTATATTTCTGGGAAACGCTCCCCTGACTATCGAGGAGTACTTGCCCGGCTATATGATTCTTGCTGACAAATTTGCTCATCTCTTCTTGGCGATCACTGCTCACGATCACCAATGCAAAATTATACTTCTGCTGCCAATCGCTGATATAAGGCTGCAACTGCAGCACCTCCTGAACACATGCCGGTCATCCGGTGGAAAAGAACACCACCAGGACCTTTTGGCCTGAGAAATCCTCGGGAAATTTGACCTCTTTTCCTGAAAGGTCGGAAAGAACAAAAGATCTATCATTGGCACCGGCCTGGTCTTTCGCCGGTGTAAGTACTTCGGGTTTTATCTGGGAGATACATCCCCCCGATATGCTGGCGGCAGCCAGCAGACAGAATAGAACTATCCATCTTGTCACCTGTCGCACCTTAATCCCTCCCGGTTTGCTCCTATTTCGAGAAATCAGCCATTCAGGCTGGCTCAATTATACCATGCAATTGGCGGGATCTTGCCTTTTTCCCGCCATAGCCGCATTGTGTATACAAAAATTGACTAGAAAAAGCCCGGACATCATTTGGCACCTGGCATCACTCAAACAAATACCGGTACTCACCATACCCTTCCCTTTCCAAATCTTCTTTGGGAATGAAACGCAGCGCTGCGGAATTTATGCAGTATCTCATGCCAGACGGCTTCGGCCCGTCGTTGAAGACATGGCCCAGATGGGAATCGGCCTCACGGCTGCGCACTTCCGTCCTTACCATGCCATGACTGTAGTCGACCTTTTCGACCACTTCCTGCCCGGCCATAGGGCGGGTAAAACTGGGCCACCCGCAACCGGAATCGAATTTATCCCGGGATGAAAACAGCGGGACCCCGGAGACGATATCAATATAGATACCTTCCCGTTGATTGTCCCAATAAGGGTTGTTAAAAGGCGGCTCGGTGCCCTGCCTCTGGGTAACTTCATACTGAATGGGAGTGAGCCTCTGCAGCGTTTCACTGGGAAACTTTCTTCCCTTCCAATGTTCTCTTATAAACCGGTCCCTTCCTGAAGCCTCTCTGTACATAGAATAATGCATGGCGTTCTTTTTATGGTACTCCTGGTGCCCTTCTTCCGCCTCATAGAAAGGCCCGGCCGGTACTATCCGGGTGGCAATCGGCCGATCGAAAATGCCGCTCTCCTCCAATTCCTTCTTTGACTTTTCCGCTTCCCGCCGCTGTTCTTCATTGTGATAAAAAATAGCCGTACGATAAGAATCCCCACGATCATAGAATTGCCCACCCGGATCGGTAGGATCGATCTGCTGCCAGAAAGTCTCCAGCAGGCGGCGGTAGGAAATCAAATCCGGATCGTAGGTAATCTGAATGGCTTCAGCATGTCCGGTATGGCCGCTGCATACATCCTGATAGCTCGGGTTCTCTCTGCTCCCCCCGGTATAACCGGAAACAACTTTTAAAACCCCGGTCAGGTTCTCAAACGGCCCCACCATACACCAAAAGCATCCTCCCGCCAAGGTCGCCTTCTGCAATTTATCAGAACCCATATGAATCCCCCCGCATGCCGCCCGTCACGGGCAATTTTTAATAAGATAGGCAAATCCTATAGATTTATACATAAGTTGAAGGACGCTCCTCAATCAAGCAGCGTCCCCGGTTGTTAATTATACGTGTTACTCTTTTGAAAACGGCGATTCTACAGGCTCTTGGCCATATGGATAAGACGTTCCGCCATCTGGGCCATTTCCATAACCGAGGCGGTAACTTCCTGGGTTGCCGCCGCCTGCTCCTGGCTCTGTTTTACGGTATTTTCCGAAGCCTGTACCGCTCCATGTACGGTTGCATCGATCTCTTTGATCAATTTCCCGATCTCGTCAGCGGTCTGTTTGGACTCATCGGATAATTTGCGGATTTCCTCGGCCACTACTCCAAAACCGCGCCCGTGTTCACCGGCCCGGGCCGCTTCGATAGCCGCATTCAAGCCCAGCATCTTGGTCTGGTCGGCCACGCTCTTGGTAAAACCGACGATTTCACTTATACTGGCGGCGTTTTCCCGGACGGCACCGATCAGATCGGCCAATTTTCCTTCGGTAATAGTAATTTCGCCGGCCGCTGAGGCGATCTCCTGCATGACACTGGCCACTTCAGAGGTGCTGGCATTTAACTTGTTGGCCATATCCAGCAAGTCACGGGCCAGGTTGCGGGGTATGGTAATACCGAAGGTTCCTTCTATATCACCGGTTTCTTCATCGAAGAGGGGAATGCTTATCATTCTTATATTGCCGAGCTTATTGGTGCTAAGATCGATCTGAACCCGCCGTTTTTGCTCGATGGTGGTCATAGCCGTCTTAACGCCTTGAACCGGATCGCCGATCTTGATGTCAACCTTGAAGTTGTCCGAATTCAAAGCAGCAACGCATTTCTCCAGATCGCTGGCCCCCACCCAGGCTCCGGCTGGCTGCGAGTCGATAATGATGGGAGCAAAAATATCGAATGCCTTGATGATAGGATGAAGGCGGGGAGCAAAAACCCCGTAGGTTCCCACCACCGGCAGGCGGTCATCGTCATCTTCGAAAATCGGTACCACCCAAATATTTAGAGTGGTGCCGTAGACATACTTGGGTATGGTTTCGGAAACCGGCTGGCGGGTCTGGATGCAGGTCTGTATTCTTCCCCCTTGAACCAGCGGTTCTCCCATGGCTATTCCCGCCAGGCTGAAATTGTGGTTGTCTACAAAATCATACTTCTGAGTGTCGGTTGTAAAATAGATTACACCATCTTTTCCATAGGTCTTGGTTAAGAAAGGGGCCGATGTTCTAAAGGCTTCTTTTTTGCTGCGGGCCTTTTTTAACACCCGCTCATGGCCTTCAACAAAAGTCATCATTACATTGGCAATATGTGAATCGATCAGGGTGCTGCTTGGGGGTTTGAGTTTTACCACCTGCTCCCTGACCTTCTCGCTTCCGGTGGCCTCGATAATCAGCTCCAACCCCGGCTGGTTAAGAAGCTTTTCCAGATCTTGAAAAGTAGGTACCTGCAGTTCCCGGGCCAGCTTCATTCCAGGTGCATCCTGGTTTACGTCACACAGGCCCAGTACCTTAAATTCATCAATTCCGTGAAAAGCGCCCAATATGGTGCTTCCGCCTTTACCCCCGCCAACAATCGCTATACTTGCCATAACTTTCATTCCTCCTCCTGCTTCGCTATGCATTCGACAAGTACCTTTCTATTCCTCCTGTTCGTGTCCTTTAATGATGGTAGGGTTCGTTCTTCAAAATCTTATAGCCCCGGTAAAGCTGCTCGGTTAATACCAGCACCGCCATTTGGTGAGGGAGAGTCAAGCGCGACAAGGAAAGGGAAATATCTGCCCGTGCTTTGACCCGGCCGGCCACCCCGTAGGCAGAGCCTACCAGGAAATTGATTCTTTTATATGGGGAATGGTTCCAGTCATTAATATAGCGAGCCAGTACCGGCGAGTCGACTTCCTGTCCCTCGACATCCAACAGGACCAGATAATCGTCCCGGTTAAGCAAAGCTAGAATGCGATCGGCTTCTCTATCAAGGACCTTTTCTATTTCCTTTTCCCCCGCTTTGGGATTGAGCTTTTCCTCCAACCCATCCAGCAATTCCGTACGGTTGTAAGCAGTTAGGCGTTTAAGATACTCCTTGCTGCCCTGTTGATAAAAAGGTTCTCTAAGCTTGCCCACGCTAATAATGCGATAGATCAAAGGCCTACTCCTTTTTGCTCCAATTCCTGCGGGCTCATTCAATATTAAGATTATATTTCTTTGTATGTCTTCAAGCTTCCTGCCCGATAGCAAAATTTAGGGGCGGCAGTAAAAACTTCCACCCCCAGAGCGCCTACAAAAGCGAATAGCTGCGTTACTCAATAGGCCCGCTCAATCAACGTACTTCGGTACGCCTCAATCGCGGGCCTAATTCGCGCCTTGCTCTTCACTTTTGTAGCTCGCTCTGACAGAGCGTCGACCAAAGACTTCCTTATATATTGCATTGATTATAGTTGGACGGGATTATTCTACGTTGGCTCCCAGGTCGCGTAATTTCTCTACGATATTTTCATACCCGCGGAAGATGTGCTGGGCTTTTTCTATTTCGGTGGTTCCCTGGGCGGCCAGCCCGGCCAGAACCAGTGAAGCCCCGGCTCTCAAATCGGTGGCTTTGACCCGCGCTCCAAATAGGTTTCTTACCCCCTGCACTACCGCGGTGTGGCCTTCCACCTTAATATGAGCGCCCATTCGCTTTAATTCATCGACAATCTGGAAGCGATTTTCAAAAACGTTTTCCACAATTACACTTGACCCCCGGGCCAGGGCCAACAGGGCCATCATCTGGGACTGCATGTCCGTAGGGAAGCCCGGATAAGGCAGGGTTTTTATATCGACTGGAAGTATGCATTCTCCGGCCCTTACCCTTATCCCCCCATCCATTTCATCCAGCCGGGCACCGGTCTCCTGAAGCTTGGCAATAATGGGATAGAGGTGAGTGGGAATGATGTTGTCAATAACCAGGTCCCCTTTGGATATAACCGCTGCCACCATAAAAGTCCCGGCTTCAATACGATCCGGAATTATAGCATAACGCCCGGCATGGAGCCGGTTTACCCCTTCTATTTTTATCAGGTCAGTGCCGCCGCCGCGAACCCTGCCTCCCATGGTATTCAAAAAATTAGCCAGATCAACAATCTCCGGCTCCTTGGCGGCATTCTCGATCAGGGTCGTTCCTGGAGTACGGGCGGCCATCATCATGATGTTCTCGGTTGCCCCAACACTGGGGAAGTCCAGGTAAACTCTGGCTCCCCGGGATTTATTGGCTTTGGCGTAAATAAAACCGTGTTCAATATCAAAGTGAGTGCCCATCGCCTGTAGGCCTTTAATGTGCAAATCCATGGGTCGCGATCCGATATCACAACCTCCCGGCATAGACACAACCGCTTCCCCTTCCCGGCCCAGGATGCCGCCCAGAAACAGGTTGGACGCACGCAGCTGTTTGGACAACTCATAAGAAGTCTGAATTTTAATAGGCCCCGAAGGAGGGCAAATCGATAAGCTGTTGTCGTCATTCCATCTGGTATTTACTCCAAGGTCATTCATTATTTCGATCATGACTTCGACATCCCTGATGCGGGGGAGATTGTCTAAAATAGTCTCTCCCTCCGCCATTATGGACGCCACCATCAAGACTAAACCTGCGTTCTTGGCTCCGCTTATTTTCACCCGGCCGTTAAGTGGGTGTCCACCTTCGATGCACAGTGTATCTTTCAAAACTTACACCTCTCACCCATTATCCCAGCAATCTCTGATAAAGCTGGTTCTCAAATGCGGTATAACTGATACCCAGTGAAGCTTCCAAAGCCTGTTGGATATTCATTCCCCGACCCAGAGCGGTTAGGACATCGTAGACTTTCTCCTCCCCATACTGCTGGGCTATCATTTCCACAAGCTGTAGAGACTCCCAATAAGCTGTCTTCTGATCAAGACTGTCAAATTTCTTTTCCAGAGTACCGAGGTCATAATAGCTAGACGGGGAAGCCGGTCCTTCCAGTTCAAAACCGGTTACCTGCTTTTCCACGTACTGGGCAACGCCCTCTGTCCACCAACGATTATAATTGCCCTTGCTGACTTCGTCGACCATTAAATGAGTAAACTCATGAACCATCGGTCCTTCGCGGTAGAATGTTTCTTCGACTTTATCCCCTTTAATATACGCGCGGGGCGACAGGATTCTTATAGTGCCCCCCCAGTACACGCCCATGGCCTGTTCATTCTTATCCCAGCCAAAGCTGCGGGCCAGGCTGGCTTCATCAGGATAAACCACCAGGGTAACCGGGGCTTCCGGATGTCTGCCAAAGACATCCGTAACTTCCTTATAGGCCTTCTCGGCCGCCCCTTCGATCAAGGAAATCTGATCTTCATCCTCCGCTGTATATTTAATGATAAAATGCTGGCTCTGTTCTTCTCTAAAATTAGCCGTCCTCCAACGAGTTTCCTGCTGCACCATGGCGCGCATCACCAGGTTTATGTTCCTGGTCAGAAGCAGGCTTATTAAAAAGACCAGCAGTAATATTATAATGCCGCCCCTAAGCGAGGCTTCATATTTTATCCCCAACATGTTTTTCTCTCCCCTCTGCATGCCCATTATACAATGCCCGGCCGGGCAAAGGGGAAAGCAAATAGTGGCTCTATTCCTTCAAATACTCAGTTACAGCGATTCCTGCCAGGGCGCCGTCTCCTACTGCAGTAGCCACCTGACGGGCCATCTTTGATCGAATATCGCCCGCGGCAAAAATGCCGGGAACTGATGTCTGCATATTCTCACCGGTTACTATATAACCATCTCTGGTTTCCAGAAGGCCGCCTATAAATCCCAGGGCCGGTACCAGACCAATGCTTACAAACAGCCCCTCCACCTGTAAAAGGTTTTCCTCCCCGCTCCTTACATTTCTCAAGCGCAGGGTCTTAAGCAGGTCTCCTCCTTCAATGCTCTTAATCACGGTGTCTTTTTTGATCTCAATATGGGGATTTCTTTCGAGCTTCTCCATGGAAGTAGGATTAGCTCTAAACTCTTGACGGCGGTGAATCAAGTATACTTTTGATGCAATATCCGATAAATACAAGGCTTCTTTTACGGCCGCATCGCCGCCGCCTACCACCGCTACCGGTACCCCCTGGAAAAAGGCCCCGTCGCAAGTTGCGCAATAGGATACCCCTCTACCCAGGTATTCGGCTTCTCCGGGTATCTGGAGTTCCCGCCGTCTGGCTCCTGAGGCAATGATCAGAGCCCTGGTCTGGTAAACCGCCGCGCCGGTTCTGACCAAAATAGTACCTTTACTGCTCTCTATCTCTCGGACTTCCTCCCAACGCAACTCCGCTCCAAAGCGTTCCGCCTGGCGCCAAAAGTTATCCATCAAGGTGCTGCCCTCAATGCCAAAAGGGAAGCCGGGATAGTTGTCAATAAGATCGGTAAGGGCAGCATTGCCCCCCAGCACCCCGGCTTCCAGGATCAGGGTGCGGAGTTTGGCGCGTCCGGTATAAATCGCAGCCGTCAGACCAGCTGGCCCGCTGCCAATAATTACTACATCATACACAGTTTGGTCCCCTTTCATAACCAAAACAAAAACCCTGACCGCTAGGCCAGGGCTAGACCCAGGTTATTTAAGGTATTTGATGGGATTGGCAAAGGATCCACCCGATAAAACTTCAAAGTGCAGATGGGGTCCGGTAGTGCGTCCGGTCATGCCCACCGCCGCAATTGCTTGACCCTTGGACACGTTTTGACCTACTGATACTTTGAATGAAGAGCAATGGGCGTATCTGGTCACTATCCCGTTGCCATGATCAATGATAACAAAATTACCATATCCTCCCTGGTATCCGGCGAAAGTAACATACCCGCTGTCTGCGGCCCGGATCGTACTGCCCACCGGTGAACAGATGTCTAGGCCAGTGTGACCGCCTTTAAAATACTGAGAAATCGATCCCGACAACGGCCAGTCCAAATCGCCGGTTGAAGAAACGGCTCCTGAACCGCGGGAGGCTACTTGAACCTGGCTGCCTTTTACCAGGACTTTGGATACGGCTTCCTTTATAATCTTTTCGTCTGATACTACTTTCTTATCAATAACACCATTCAGTTTGGTTGCGGTATAGACAACATGCTTTTGTCCGGGCACACCCTCCTGGCTGATGCGCACGCTGCTGCTGGCGCTCGGATCAACAACTACCTTTACATCATAGGGAATGGTTTCATCCCTCTCGCAGGTTACCTGGGCCAGCACGCTTATGTATGGTTTGGATTTTACCAGTACCAGTTCCATGCCGGGTTGCAAGCGATCGCTGTTCATCTGGTTGGCCTGAACGATGTCCTTCACATACATATCATTGCGCCGGGCAATCAGCCACAGGGAATCGCCTTCCTTAACCATATACTTCTCCGGGGTTTGGGTTCCGGTGGTAAGCAGGTCAAAGGCCTGTTTTTCAGTCATTAGCTGCTCTGCGCCCACCTCTTCTTCAATCAATTGAACATCTTCCTGAAACGATACGCTTACCAATTGTTCTCCCTCATCCAATTTTGTAAAAGAAGTTTTGAGGGTTTCCAAAAGGTTTTGAGCGATTTGCATATTCTCCAGCCAGGCCACGCTCTGTCCTTTAACCGAAACAGCGACGGCCATTATCTTCATATTCATTGCCAGCCGCAGGGCATTATCAATATTTTGGGATGCAACGATATCACTGCGCTTGGCGAAGGTGCGTTTCATTTTAATATCGTTGGCCAGGTTTATCTGCTGCTGCATCATGGCTTCTTGAGCCGTTTTCATTTTATCCAATGCTTGAGTTACTTCGCTTTTGTTTTTCACCAGGAATTTTTTATTGCCATCGATGTAAACACTGTAAGCCGGAGTTCTTATAGCGAAACACCACAACAAAATAAATGCCATTACGAGTACTGCAGCGATTCCGGGAATCCACAATCGCCGGTTCTCTGGTATGTAATCTAGCATATAAAATACTCTCCGTTATAAATTTTTAACACTCCTTATTTCTACCTAAATTCATGAAATTCCTGCTTTTTCGTACGGTTAGTTTCCAGAGCTGGAATTCGCTCTCCGTAATTCCAAGTAAATACCGGCTTCTACCCGCTTGCGATGCATGGCGCAGGTGACCGGGTTGGGCTGCAATAAAGTACCCTGGGAAAGATAATTATTGGCATGGCAGCCTCCCCCGCAGAAATTACGGGCCCAGCAACGCATGCACTCGGCTTTGTTGGCCATATGGCTGCCGGCCAGCTTCCGGCGTATTTCCTGGTCTAATGGGGAGTTTGCCACATTGCCCATATAGAACCCTTCTTCACCCACCAGCTGGTGGCAGGGATACAGGTCGCCCTCCGGGGTCACCGCCAGGTATTCCACTCCGGCACCGCATCCGGTCATGCGCTTGGCCAGGCAGGGACCTTGCTGTAGATTCAAATTAAAATGAAAAAAGCTGACATCCCTTCCCGCCCGGCGGTATTCCAAAATCAGATCAACCAACCGTTCATACTCAGCCAGCACCTCGGGAAGATCACTTTCTTGCAAAGCAAATTCTTTTCCCGTTCCCACAGCCGGCTCCAGAGAGATGCTGTCAAACCCCAGATCCGCTAAATGCCGGTAATCGGACGCAAAATCCAGCGTATGCCGGGCAAAGGTTCCGCGAATATAGTAACTGACCGGCTTTAATCCCACCAGGTCCTTAAACCGCGGCAGCACCCGGCTGTAGCTTCCCGAACCGTCTGACAGGGGCCGGTTGAAATCGTGCGTTTCCGGACGCCCATCCATGCTCAAGACCACACTGAGCTGTTTGTCCAGGATAAATCGGTTGATATCATCATCCAAAAGCAATCCATTGGTAGTAAGAGTAAAATGGATCTGCTTGCCCCGCTCAGAGGCGGCTTGCTCGCCATAATCAACCAGCTGCTTGACGACTTTTATATTGAGCAGAGGCTCCCCGCCAAAGAAATCAACTTCCAAGCGCCGGACGGGTCCGCTTTGTTCCAGAAGAAAATCGATGGCCTGTCTCCCGACCTCAAAAGGCATCAAAGCTTTTCCCCGGCCGAAATCGCCCTGGCTGGCAAAGCAATAGCGGCATTTCATATTGCAGAGGTGGGCTACATTGAGACAGAGGGCTTTTACTCCGAGAGAGGAATAGTCAAATCTAATATCCTGGGGATTGGAGAATAAGGCCTCCTCCAAAACTGCCTGTCGTATATCGTCCAGGGCTTCGAGAGCCTCGGCTTCCGGATAAGCACGGCTGCAAACGGATAGAGCGGCCTGTTCGTCACCCTGGTTTTGGGCCAGGACCTCCACCAGATGAAGGCCGATTTCATCCAGTAAGTGAATGGCTCCACTGTTTACATCCAGGCAGATATTGAGATCCTTCCATTGATATGTATGAATATGGGCGGCAAAGTCATAGCCGGGTGGACAGATCATGCATTCCTCTCCCCAAGTGATAAAAAAAGGGGCGCTACCCCACATATGCGTTATCCTATTGCTTGCTGCAAACCTGATTGCCTACCGTGCAGGAGGTTTTACAGGCTGATTGACAGGAAGTGGCACACTCCCGGCAATTGATCTGCTCGGCATCTCTTTTTAGTGACGGTTTAACCATGGTTACCAGGTGTTTCTTCTTCATCTCCTCTAACTCTCCTTTCCAGACACTGAGCCTTAGATGTATTTAGTAAGAAAAGGCTTCTTTAAGAGGTCCAGGAAAGCACGCCGGATTATTTCTAAACCGGCAGTCCCGGACTTGTTAATTTTATATGCTAGCCTCGAATCCTGTCAATCTTAAAATAGGCGTGATAATGCCTGATCATGGACTTTTGCGGCCCCTAAGCCAAAATAACTTTCGGGCTTTGCCCATTTTGCCGGCTTCGCCTGGGATATGATCCTGCTTAACGAGCCATTATCATTAATTAAAAGCGCCCCGTTAAAAACTATGCCAAAACCTGCCTATATAATATGGAAGAAACTAGTCTAAATTTTCAGTATGAGTATTTGTATAAGACCTCAGAGGGTCAAGCGACAAAAAAGATGTCCTGGTCTTGCCGGTGCAGTCATCTGCCTCCAGAAACCCGGACACTCAAATTATGTCACCTATTTTCAGTTCATATAGCCCTGGATCAATTGAACAATAACCTAATCTTGTTAAAGTAGATCTAAGTTCTTAAGTTTACTTTTTAAGAGCTTTTGGTACATCTGGCTCGTATTGGCCGCACCAGCAAAACGGACTAATTCCGGTACTGGCTACAAAAACAAGGAGCGCCGTAAAAACCTTTAAAAAAATACTATAAAACTTCATTTTGTTCACCTCCTTTACTTAAATTTGGCTTGACATCTAGTATTGCGTTAAATCTATAACCTGTAGGTGTTACCAGAAACATAGCGCTAAAAGACCCCAGAATCATAGCCAGAACATACCGGATATTACCGGTATAAACCAGGCCTAAGGTAACGGTGAGCCAGGAAAAAGTTATGATGAACGAAATGAGCTTGGCCCGGCGACGGACGGTCGGCTCGCTTAAAGGTTTTTTTTCTGTCCCGCCTGGCACCCATTTTATGATTACTCCAAAATTAAAAAGCAGCGTGCCCAACAGAAGAAAAGACAAAATAGTTTTATTCACCGGTATGGCAGCTATAACACCGAGTACTACGATTTGCACAGTTCCCACCAGCAAACAACGTGCCGGGGTACTCATATGAGCCCCTCCGCCAACACCGCGGAACACAGTAAAAACCAGGAGGACTATCAGAGTTGTATAAAAGGTATTGAGTAAATAAGAAATAAGCAGTATGAGTAAAACTTCTAATAAATTTAGGAGCAGCAGGTTTAGGCCATACTGGTAAACCTCTTCCGTATCACGATCAATTGAGAGCTGTCTGGCTAGCCAGGCCGCTATTCTTTTTGAAAGACGGTCTATCATTCTCATCCCCCGGCAGTCGCACTGTTATTTTTGTCTCCGAGTCACTAACTATATTAATAACTCCCCTGTAACCATCTACCAGGTTTTTGACTATATAGAGGCCGTATCCCCGTGATTCACCGCCTTTAGTGGAGAAACCGACTTCCCAAACTCGCTCTTTATCCGGTTCGGATATAAGCGGACCGTTGTTCTGAACTACAATAACTATTTCGCCTTCTGAATCGCTAATCTCACAGCTCACCCGGGGTCCTTGCGGATCAAGAGCGGCGGCTTCCATGGCGTTGTCCAGCAGGTTTCCCAGAATGCTGTTTAAGTCCCAGGGCTCAATTTTTACACTGGTCAAGTTACAGTTAACGTTTGCCGAAAACTGAATACCCCGGGCTCGGGCAAGGGCGTATTTACTGTTTATCAGACCAAATAGCACCGGGTTTTCGATAGCCAGGTATTCTTCTTGAGCAGGTTGTTCGGAGATTCGATCTAGATACTGCCTGGCGTCATCTAGTAGCTCCAGGTGCAGACAGGCCTGCAGGGCCTGCAGGTGTTTGCGATATTCGTGCCTTTCGATGCGGGAAGCTGTCAGTAAGGTTTCAATTTCCTGGTAATGACTTTTTAAAAGCTGGTCTTTTATGTATTCTTTGTTCATTTCCTCCATCTGCCTGATCGAGATTACGCACAGGATGCCTAAAAACCCCGCAACGATTGTCCAAATTGGCAGGGTATATTTAGGCCACATACTATAATCAGACAAGATCTGCACATTTACAAACAAAGCGACTAACATGGTCTGAAGAAGAACCGCACTTATTATTAAAATTGCTCTTTTATTTTGCATGATCTTCATATTGGCTAAGATTATATAAAATCACATTTTTTCGGCTTATCAACCAGTATAATAAAGAAGCTACTGCAATCGTTGGTAGAAAGGATAGGATATTAATCCAGGGCCGAGCAGCAAGAATACCGAAATTAAGATGAAACAGACTAAATATTATTGAATTACACAAAGTTTCAATTATCGCCAGCACTACAAAACCTAATACGATTGTGAGGAAAGCCTTCCATAGAGTTAAACGAGAAATAATCCTTAAAAGAAGCGCTGTACTTATTATCAAAGCTATAGAATTCAGCCCCGGTATTGTCAGGTGTCTGGTAAAGTAGAGTAATATTCCTATTATGATAGATATAATCACTCTCTTTTGAATTGAGATATTGATGTTAAATAAGCGTGCTCCAATGCTTATAGTAAGAAAGTTTGAAGGAAGTCCAATTAAAATGATTGCATACCAGGGAATAGGATACATATTTGCTCCCCCCATTCTATTCTTTACTTGGATATTAATATACAAATTTCCTGCTTTCTTTCACGGTATTTCTAGTAAATATTTCACCTATCGGCAGGTAATTGAAAATTCCTGAAAAAGAAACAGTATTTTAAATTAAACAAAAAAATTTAATATAGAATTTTTGGCTAGTATATATAACAAATTTAGGATGTATACCAAATAATGGATTATTAGGCAGAAAGAAGTGATTAGACTGAGCGTTTAAAACTATGGTCTCAGCTATGCCACTATAGGGCAACTTAACTTATTGCAGGCTACTAAGTGGCAGGGGATCAGTTTAGTTTATATAACTTTAAAATCTACTCCAATATGATGAACTATTTAGATTCAAGTTAGAGAGGCAAATTTAACGGATTCAGAATTCCTTACCGCAACATCCCTAGAAAACTGTAAAACACGAATCAGCCAGCATTTCCGTATGAACCCCAAGATCCTTTAAGTCTAATTGGGCAATCATGGCGCCAATGACGTTGGGGATGGCACCAATGCCTAATTGAAGACAGGCGCCATCAGGGATTTCCTTCATAACCCGGGCACCCAGTTTTTTATCCACTTCGCTTATCGAAACCTCGGGAAGTTCAATTAGAGGAGGGCCGTTTCCTTCCACAATATAATCGACTTTAGAGATATGGATTGATTCACCATTACCGCCCCAACATTTCGGAACGGAACTGTTCACTTCGATAATGATCTTCTTAACGATTTTCAAAACCACAGGGGTAATTGGAACTGGAGGTACCGAGATTGAAAAACCCGTGTTTATCCATAGGGGCAACCATAATCATGGCAACATCTACAGGGACATATCCCCGTTCATAAATGGCAGGCGCCTCATGGTAGATTGTAGGATAATATTTATTATATATATTTTCATTTAATGGCGGCTGCTGTTAGTCGGACCTATTAGGGCTGGGAACAGCGGGGAGCGATTGTATACAGCCTGCCGTCCCATTGTTTCACGCGCTGATTACTGTTTCCATTTGAGCAAAAAGCGCTGGAGCAGATTAAAGAGAAAAGTTATGACTGTTACAACGATACCGATTACAAATACACCGGCAAGTGCGCTGGTATAGTTGCCGAAATCCGCATAGGTATTTACATAATAGCCCATGCCGCTGCGCGCTCCGATCATTTCAGCGGAGATAAGCAAGATAAAGGAAACGCTCAGCCCCTGATTACATCCTATGAATATCTGGGGCAGGGAGGCAGGGAGGATGACGCGGAACAGCATCGTCAATCTATTCAGGCCGAGTGCTTTACCCGAATCAATGATCCTTTTTTCCACATTCAGCACGCCGCTCATGGTACTGGCAAGAGCAGGCCAAAAAGATGCGACCACAATTACAAATACCGAAGCGGAGCGAAAAGTCGGCAACAGAACAATCGCATAAGGAATATAAATAATCGGCGAGATGGAGCTGAGAAATTTTGCTATATAACCGGCCGCGGCTCCCACGCGGGCGTGCCAGCCCAAAAACAGTCCCAGCGGTATTGCGGCAACTACTCCCAGCATATATCCTTGAAAGATCAACACCAACGAATAACGTACATTGTCCAAGATCGTATTGATATCATCGACGAACCGCATGAACACCGCGCCGGGCGGCGGGAAAATCGCACCCTTCGCATTGCCGAACAGGTTGAATTTTGCAGTGACCAGTACCCAGAGAATCAAAAAAGCATAAATAAAACCAATAATATCAGTGAAAACCTGTCGTGATTGCTTTTCTTTGATGGAGAAAGAAGCAGTTAACAAGATCACCTCAAAGATCAAGGTGAGGCCCACCGTATATTCCGGATGGTCGACGATTCTGGTGGCTTTGCCGGGCAGAAGCTGAATCAGAAGCAAAACGACAAACAAACCGTTCGGAACGGTGAACAGCCGATCTATTATGTGTTTCAAATAACCACCTCATCCCCTCCGATTTTTTCCGCGACATCAAGATAGAAAAGCGACATAAGCTCGTTGCGCAGTTTGGAATAGGCGTCTGTCCCAAATATCGCGAATCGATTGCGCGGACGGACGAACGGGACGGTTATTTCCCGGAACACATGGCCCGGGCTGTTGGACAGCATCACGATTTTATCGGACAAAAATATGGCTTCATCTATATCATGGGTCACAAATACCACTGTTTTCTTGGCTGTTTTGCCATCGCCCTCCCACAAAGAGAGCAGCAGTTCCTGCATAATGGTGCGGTTTTTAGCGTCAATGGCGCCGAAGGGTTCATCCATCAGCAGTATATCGGTATCCATTGCCAGAGCGCGGGCTATGGCCGCGCGCTGCTGCATCCCTCCGGAGAGCTGGAAAGGATATTTATGGGCAAAATCCGGCAGGTTGACTTTTTCCAAAAATCTGTCGGCGATCTCGAGGCGCTGCCGGTGGCTGAGGCCCTTTCTGGATTGCTTCACGCCGAAAGCGACATTGGATCGAACGGTCATCCACGGGAAAAGCGAATAATGCTGAAATACTACTCCGCGATCGGTTCCCGCGCCGGTAATGGAGCGCCCGTCAATCGTAGCGCTTCCGGAGGCGGGAAGCTTAAGGCCCAGCAGAATGCTCAGCAGGGTGCTTTTTCCGCACCCGCTGGAGCCAATGACCGATACGAATTCGCCTTCTTCAACACGGAAAGAAATATCCTTCAGCGCCAAAAAAGATTTATTATTATCGGAATATTCAACAAACAGGTTTTTAACTTCAATTTTACTCATACAAACCACCACCTGCCTGATCAGAAACCCGTATATTCTACGGGCATCCGATCAGTACAAATAATTTAAGATAAAACGATCAGTCGGCTGCTTTGAAATGCTCCAGGAGCTTGGCGTAAATCTGATCGTTCGGGTTTTCGGCAAGCAGTTGTTCCAGGGCTGTTTTATAAATCGTTGTGTTATACAGCACATTTATGTCATAGTTTTTTCCCTGGGTATAGCCAAATTCGACCGTGCTGTCTTTCAACGTCGAGGTAGCCTTTTTGTCAGGGTCGGGATGCGACACGGAGTGGCCACCGTATACTTCGTATTGGATGTCTTTTTTGTCAATAGTGATATATTTCGCGACATCGTCCACCGTTTTGGATGGGTTCTCCTGTGAGAATTTGTATGCTTTGATAAGAGCGCGCTCAAAGGCGGTGTAGGTATTCGGCTTGGCGGCCAGGGCAGAGGTCAGCGCGACCTGACGGCAGCAGGGCTGATTCTCAAAGACCTCTACTTCGTTGCAATAATAAACGACGGTGTGGCCGGCATTTTTAGCAACAGAAGCATAGGGCGAATATACTGAAGCAGCGTCAATTTCATCGCTGGCGAGCGCGTTGTAAGCGTCTTTCTGGCTCGCAAAATAGACAATATTTACTTTATCGGGGCCCTGGCCGATTTCGATATTGGCATTTTTCAGAAGTACCTGAAGCTCCAGATCCTGCACGCTGTTTTTCACGCTGGCGACATTGCGGCCCTTCAGTACGGTAATATCGCCCTCTTTAAAGTTTGCGGGGACATATTTGGTTTTTAAGACATAGCCGTGCCCATTGGTCATGGCGCCGCCAAATACCGTTATGTCGTGGCCGTTGGCCTGGTTGGTGATAACCGGCACGGAGCCGATGAAGGCGGCGTCAAGCTTGCCAGATTCCAATCCGGACACCAATTCGCCAGCATTTGAAAACTGATTGAGAGTAACATTCAGGCCTTCCTCTGCGAAGAATCCTTCTTCAGCCGCAACAAATCCCAGAAGGTGAGCGGTTGAGTTGAGGTGCCCCAGGGCAAATGTGGCCTGTTCAAGCTTTCCCGCGTCGGTTTGGGTCTGCGCCACCTCAGAGCTTTTCGAGCAGCCCGAAATAAAGAGAACCGTTGCCATAATCAGAGATAAAATCAAAGCAGTTTTTTTCATGATATACACACTCCTCAATAAAAATTTTCCAAAATCGCATGGGAAAGGGTAGCGTCCGTATTGGCACGACATTTTTTAAATACAATCACAAAGCTTTCGGGAACCGCTCTTTTAAGGGCTGTGTCAGCACCAATTGATATAAATGCCTGGTAAATCGCGTATGGGGGCATTGATGCCCGATCAAAACAACCCTGTCAGCGCTATTGGCCGCATCTAACAGAATCCTTTCATAAAATGATTCCGCCGGCGTCAGGTCGGACAGGGCCAGCAAACCGTATTTCTCCAGCGGCGTAAAGCTGAACGGGCACAGATGCACTATACCATGGCAAGGGCTTTGCACGAGACGTTCCAGCAGGCGGAGCTGATATTGAGCGGCAAATCCCATATGGCATTTTTCTCCCAACAGCTCGCGCTGAGCATGAGGGTCCGCCATTGAAACCATCTTAACGCCCCGGTCAAAAGCTTTCCCTATATAATCGGCCAGAGCACCCGTAAGGGAGCCAAGCGCGGCATGGACGGCGTCGGGGCGGCGAAGCAGCCATGCCGGAAGCTTTGGGGATGAGATTTGGGCCAGCAAAGAATAGGGGGCGCTCACATTCAAAAGCACATTGTGCGCCTCCGAACGCCGTTCGATTTTCGCCAGCAGATCCCGGATGACAGGTTTGTCCGGCAGATAGGGGATATCGAGCAGCTGCTCAGGAGCCCTAATCTGAGGGATCACCTCCCAAAAGCCGCTGGCCGTGGCCCGCGTCTGCGCGCCCAGGGCCCGGGCTTCAGCGGCAAAATCATCCGGGAGAGTCAGAAAGAGGCTGTCTTCGGTCCTGACTGCGTTTTCCCCGGTGGCGCAGTAAAGACCTGGTATTTTATTCGGTGAGTGGTGAATGACGGCCCGCATACTCAAAACCCCAGGGACGCAATAAACAGTTTTTCAAAGTCGGGAGTGTCGGCAAGTTCGACCTTATCCACTTTTAAAGCCATTTCCCGCATTCCGGCGCGAAAGCCGGTGTTCAGCAGGAAAGCCGCAGCGCCCGACTGCGAAGTGTTGCCTACAAATCGCACCTTGCCCGCAAAAGCAGGAGGGATCAAGCCAATGTTCAACAGACTGCTTTCGCACAGATGATAACCGAAGGAGCCAGCGATCAGGACTTCGTCGACAAAGGTCTCGGGAATGGAGAGCTTGGCCAGCAAGGCCGTGATGCCTGAGCGGATAGCTCCTTTCGCAAGTTGGACCTGCCGGATATCCCGCTGGGTAATAAAGACATCATCGGTGATGAAGAACGCGAATTTGCCTTCATGCCTGCGCATCGCGGCTTTGAGCGGCTCGGCATACCCGCCCTGGTCGGGGCTTACAAAACGGCCGTTTTTGCCGACCACTCCGCTGCGTACGAGTTCACCCACAATATCCAACAGCCCGCTGCCGCAGATACCAATAGCCCTGGCTCCGCCAATAGTTTTATAGGCCGGCCGGCCGTCGCCGTCGATCTGAAACTGCTCCACGCTGCCCGGAACAGCGCGTGCGCCGCAGACGATGTTCATTCCCTCAAAAGCCGGACCGGCGGCGGTGGACGTTGCGGCCAGACGGCCGCCCTGCGCCAATACGATCTCACCGTTGGTGCCGATGTCGATAAACAATGTCGCACCGGCTTTTTGTTCCAGACGCGAAACAAGTATTCCGGAAGTAATATCCGCTCCCACAAAGGCCGATATGATAGGGGGAAGATAGATCTGCCCAAACGGGGAAAGCCCGAGGGAGGTTGCCGGGATATGCTCCCCTCCGATTATATTGAGAATGTAAGGATATTTTCCTAAAGGAGCCGGATCAACGCCGGCGGCGAGATGCAGCATGGTAGTGTTGCCGCTGTAGACAACCTCGTAGACATGCCGGGGATTGATTTTCGCCGTCTGGATCAGGCGGTCGCGCAGGGATGAAAAAGCGGAAAGAAAAGCCTCGTGCAACGTCTGCAGGCCGCCCTCCTGCGCGGCAAAATGAATGCGGGTCAGTACATCCTGCGCATAGGTGCTTTGCGGATTGAGCATACTTTCGGAAGCAAGCCGCTCTCCGGTAGGCAGGTGAATCAATTCCGCCACCAGAGTAGTGGTGCCTATGTCCAGCGCGATGCCATAAGCGTACTCCGTGGTATCTCCAGGTTCTATCCCCAGCAGGGTCTCGCCTCCGAAAACCTTTGTGACATCGCCACCCGCGCGTTTGGTTATGTAAGGGTCGCCCGCATAATCGAAGGATTCACCTTCAGCAAGGATGTTCAGCCTACGGTTCTCATCAGCCTTGCTGTGAACGATCACTTCGATATCGCCGTATACACTGGTCTGGCAGGCCAGTACATAACCTGCCGCCCGGTCGACTTGAGAGAGGTGGTTATCGCTGCTGTCATTCACGTGGTCAAGCTGCGCGGCGTCTAAAAGACGGACACTGCATTTCCCGCAGGTGCCGACGGCGTTGCAGGGGGATTCTATTTCGATATTTGCGGCGCGGGCGGCTTCCAGTATCGTGGCGCCGGGAGCTACCGTGATATTGAGATTCTGGTTGATAAAACTTATGGTTGGCATGGAGTCACTCCTAAAAAATCATTCGGCTGTGACAGCCCGGGTGAGAGCTTTGATATTGTTCAGAGGCGTAGAAGTGCTCAGACCGCAGGCCGGCGCTATGATATCGATTTCGTTGGCCCTCAGTCTTTGTGCGGCCGTTCGCACCGAGTCTTCTTCACCGGATTGCAGCAAATAAGTGCTTACGTTGCCCATGACGGTTACGCCGTCAAGCTCCGATTTGAGCCGTTTTAAGCTGACCAGCGCATCTACGCTCAAAGCATCGCCGCCCAGCTTTGCCAGCAGGGGTTTGATCATTTTAACATCCCCGCAGATGTGAACGATTACCGGCACGCCAAGCCCATGTACGGCTTCTGCCAATCTATTCAAATACGGTACGGCGAACTCGTCAAAAAACCTGGGGCCCAGAATCTCCCCGGTTGCAGTGGGGTCGGCGATAGCTATGACCGATGCGCCGTTTTCTGCCAGAAGGCGGGCATAATCGGTTAACTGATCGGTTACATAGTCCATGACCCGGTGCGCGGCGGCCCGGTTTTTTCTCAACTGCTTCAAAAAGGTCATGGGATCCACGATGGAGGCGGCGGTGCTGACCGGACCGGTCACGCTGCCGATGACCGGAATGTCAGGGTATCGTTTGGAAAGCTCCGCGACCGACTGAATGACCACGCCTGCGCGCGGGCTTCTAGCCACCGCGCCGCGGGGGAGATACTCCACCGTTTCGACGCCGCCAAATTTCTCCCGCTCAATCTTGGGTTCGCACTCCAAAGTTCCGAAGTTGATTTCACTGCCCAAAGCTTCAGCCTCCACCGTCATACAGAATGGCAGGCCGATATTTTCGAAGCCGGTCAGTTCCTGCACATCCGCCGCCAGGCTGGCCATAAGCCGCCAGTCGCTGTGGGCGGCGGGTAGAGTATGCCCGGTGGCATTCATTACATCGACGATGGCCGCATTCATCATGCCGCCGGGGCAGATGACCGGCGGCCGTTCCACCGGCTGCTTGCCCAGTGTCCGGATCAGTCGTTCTCTTGGAGAAAAGGCGTCGTTCAAGTAGAAAGGCCTCCTTCCTGCTTATCGCGCGGCGACTGCCGAACTGAGCAGGTCTTCGATCAGCACCAATCCACCGTCAAAACCAGTGTACCCGCGCCCGAGCACGGCGCGGTTTGATACGGGGAAACTGACGCTCAGGTGCGGCGCGCCGATTTTTGAAGCCACCGACCGCTCCAGGGAACTGCCTATAACAAAAGCGGGGGCGATGGTCTCCGCATATTTGTCCGGCGCCCGCTTGGGGTACAGCTCGTTGATATACCTGATCACTTCGCTGGCGTTGGTGTCAAAAACCACCCTTGGGCTTTGGAGAGGAGCGGCGGCAGTGAGCTTTTTCGTGATCTGCTCCTTCTGCTCCTCCACCAGCACGTCAGTGAATTGAGTGATGACCGGAATCCAGCCCAGGTCGTCCAGCAAAAAGCGGGTGATGGAAACAGCATAGTTCACATCTGCCACGATTACAGCATATTTCTGCAGGTCCGCATCATTATAAACATCCGCCAGCGGCTCCAGATATTTGTAATATTTTAAGTTTTCCTCGCGGATAACCGCTTCCACGTCAACATCAAGCCGGAGCGTCTTAGCGACGTCTCTGAGCAGTTCTTCGCTGGCGGTTGGGCCTATGGGAAGGGTGGCGGTGATGTAGGGAACCCCGTGGACTTCCTCATAGGTTTTGGCGGTATCCAGGCCGTATACGTCGGAGAGCACGATATTGAGTTCGGCGGCAGATGAATTCCGGACGTTATCCAGCGTATCCTCATAAGTGAAGAAGGTGTTGACCTCAACCCCCAGCTTCTGCAGAAGACGCCGGACGCCGGTCAGGTTCCCGCGCCAGAAGGCGTCCATATACGGTACGATGCCCAGGATGTTCACACTGCCTTTTTTAGTGGGAACACCTTCTTTTACATATTGTTGGGCAATAGCCGAAAGGACGAGATCATAACCGTAATAGGAATTTCCTTTGAAACCGCCGGTGTTGGCCGCGACGATATCCACCCCTTGATCGGAAAATTCCGAGGCGACAGCATGTATATCGTCGCCGATTATTTCAGTGACGCAGCCGGTGAGGATCACATACAACCGTCCGTCCATCAGCTCCAGCGTCGTTTTGACCTGCTCCTGGAGTCGGCTGGCTCCTCCGAAAATCACGTCGTTCTCTTCCACATTGGAACTGGGAACCGCCAGGCCGCCGCAATAACCGCCAACCTGCAGAGCTGAACCTCCATTCTGCGCCCAGGCGATACTGCCCGCGCAGCCGATGGCGCAGTGCAGAATAGGGATGGTTTCAGGCAAAGCCTCCAATGTGGAAAGCGCGCCGCCCAGGGAACAAAAATAGCGGGGGCGTTCTATATAGCTGCTCATAGAGCTGTTTCCTCCTTTGATATGTAATCCTCCGGCACATCCAGTCCGGACTTAATGTAGCTAAAGGGGTTTTTGCCGTACCAATCCTCTTTATAGGGCAGCTGGACATATTTGCTCAGATTACGGTTAAACGCCGGGTTGGCCAGTTGCCTGTAAAGCCTGCGGGCCAGTTCAAAGGCTCCGCGATAGCCTATATAAGCAAGGCCTGAGTTGTAAATGGTATGTGAAGGAATGCCAAGTTTTGTGGCAGTGGAGTTATCGTTCCAATGGCCCAGGAAAAGGTCGGGCTTTATGGCCTTGAGCAGATTGGCCTCTTCAAAGGGCTGGACGTTGGCGATGTTGACGATCAGATCCTCGCTGGCGTTTTTCAGCAGCTTTTCATATTCCACGTTGGCGAATTCATCATGGTGGAACGAGCGGATGCCGGCGATCTCGAACCCCAAATCGTGCAGCAGATTGGCGGTAGCCAGGGCGCGGAATTCTCCGGCGCTGATAAACACGCGCTTCCCTTTGAAAAACGAGCGGTATTGGTCAAGAGCGGCGTTAAGCTCCGCGGTTTCACGCGCGATCAACTGCTCGGCGACATCGCTCTTGTTAAGGTGGGCCGCAACATCGCGTATCCATTCGCTGGTATTTTCAATGCCAATCGGCATGTGCCGGATAATATAAGGCACGCCATACTCTTCGCGCAGATACTCAAGCAAGTAATCGTCGTGGGTTGGGCAGGTGCTGACGGAAAGCCCGGCATATTTCAGGGTATATGCCTTGGCGGTATCGGCAAATGTCGGGAAAACGTTGACAGTCTGATCCAATACGTTCAAATAACGGGTCAACTCTTGCTCGTCGGCAAGCCCCATGGAGGAAACGGTAAACAGGTTGACCGTATGCTTCTTTTGGTAAGACAGGCGTTCCTCATACAGATCATCCTTGATGATAGGTTCGTTGACTTCCGGGTCCTCGAAAAGCGACCGGGCCATACCGTGATAAATCGCGTCATAAGAGGTCGCCCAAATTTTTGTTTTGAAGCCCTCGCAATGGACCGGAATAATGCGCGCCGCTACCTCTTTCTGCGCCCGGTCTACCACGCCGTCCACATCGTCGCCAATGATGCTCGGTACGCAGCTTACTACCACGGTTATGGTCTTTGGCCGATAGAGGCGGTCGGCTTCCAGTATGGCGTTATACAGTTTATTTTCCGCACCGGAGATGACATCAATCTCGTTTAAGGCGGTGGAGAGCCACATTGCATCGCGCACCGAGCCGGTGCGCATATTCCCGCCCGAACGGGTATTGGCATTCTGCGAATGGGAGCATGCTCCGCAGCCTACCGCACCATGCACCAGATTGACATTGTCAGGCAGAGTGTTAAGTATAGAAATGCCAGGCAGCAGCAGGCAGATCGACCCCTGGGTAAAGCTGCGGCTGCCGTCCCTAAGGCAGCTGAATCGCCTGCCTTTGTCGGCCAGATTGCATAGCGTGCCTCCATATACTATACAAGCACCGAGGCGGTTTTCACGTTTGGGCGGTTCGCGGTTCTGCAAATAACTCATTGATAATAATCCTCCGTTTCAAAAAATATAGTTCGAGCACAAATCGCAGTTATAAGGGGTGAAGGTTCAAAAAGCCGGGCCGGGAGGCAGCGTCCCTTAAATATCAGTTTTTATATGTCCGCACGGTCCGGGAAATGGTTTGTAAATTCTCAAGAGGCGTGGAAGGCGGGATGTCGCAGCCCGGCATAACTATATAACCGCTGTTTGTTCCTATTTTTTTAATGCAGGCCAGGGTTTCCCGGCGGATTTCCTCTTCGGTGCCATTCTGCACCACATTGACCGGATTCAGATTGCCGGAGAAGGCAATTTTCCCGGCAAATGCTTCTTTGGCGATATCCAGGTCGACTTTATAATCAAGAGACATGATCTGCGCCCCGCTTTCGGCGATTAAATCCAGCAGGTCGTGAGTATTGCCGCAGATGTGCAGACCCAATATCAAGCCCTTTCCGGAAAGGCGCCGATAAATATCCTTTATGTACGGAACGACAACTTCTTGGAAGTGCTTCCGGGAAATCATATCGCCGGACGCGGAAGGCTCAGCCATGAAAATCACCCGCGCGCCGGCGTCGATATAGCCCTGCATGTAGGCAAGATAGAGCTCCTCGGAAAAGCGCATGAGCTTATCGACCGCCTCACGGTTTTTATATATGCTTCGCATGAGTGCGTCTGCACCGAAGAGCAGACCGGAAAGTGTGAACGGCCCCCACATGCTGCCGCCGACAAGCCGCTGTCCCTTTTCTTTTTCCACTAAAAGGCGTGTAACTTCATAGATCACGCGGATATCAGGGTCTTTTACTATCTCCCGCGGGTCGAGCTTATCAACCTCGTCGGCGGATTTAAACAAAGGTTCAGAAACATCCGGGGTTCCCTTGCGCCGCCACTTTATTTTCCCGCCCACCGCTTTAACCACGATATTGTTATATCCCGAGCCGACCCAGGAGATATCGGAATCGACCAAAGTATAACCTTCATACAGCCAGTCAGCCATGACCTGAGGCTGGAGCTTGAGTGCCTGTTCTAGAGTGACGCCGTTCCTGTTGATTGCCCACGCACCGGATGAAAGCAAAGCGAAGGGTATGCTTTCAACCGGCTCAAGCCGGGCTACTCGCTCAATAATCTCGGTATGGTTCATAATCAAGCCTCCTCTTTTTATATCCCGATAAAATTTGCAAGGGGGTCAACCCCACCGCGTCAAGCGAGTAGACCGCGCACCAGACGCACGGCCTCGGCCGCGTTGGGCGAATATCCGGCCGCGCCGATTTTATTGGCAAAGGCCTGAGAGATAGGCCCGCCGCCCACAATGACCTTGAATTTCGTTGGAAGACCGCGCTGGTTGAGTATGTCAATAACCTCTGCCATACCGGCCATCGTAGTGGTCATAAGGGTGGAAATAGCTATCACGTCGGCATTGTGCGCCACCGCATTATCGACAAAATCAGAAGGCAGGACATCCCGACCCAGATCAATGACGTTGAACCCGGCCGTTTCTAACATGATTTTTACGAGATTCTTACCGATATCATGGGTATCGCCCTCGATGACTCCGATAACAATCGTATATTTTTTGCCGTCGCTAGCGGTTTTTATGTGAGGCTTTAGAATGTCCAGCCCGGCGTACATGGCATCGGCACAGACGATCAGTTCCGGAACGAAGTACTCCTGTTCCTCAAAAAGCTCTCCGGCTCTTTCCATACCGTTGGCCAGCCCTTTGTCGATGGCGGTGTAGGCGTCGAATTTTTTTTCCACCACCTCATGGGAAAGGTCCACAACCGCATCCTCATCCATATTGACAACCGCATCCGAAAGCTTCTGATACAAAGTGTTTTCTTCTGACATATGACACGCCTCCTGATCTTTTTGTATATGAAACATATTTGTCTATATACCGGACTGTCAATTATACATTTTTTACGTATAGGAAATATTGGTTTCCTTTTCCTGATTATGCACTTAAAAACTGAAGGCCAAGGAAGCTTCTCGACATCTCGAAAGAAGCAATTCCTTGGCCTTCAGTTCTCTGATCAGCCAATATGAATAATGAGTTTCCGTGTTTTCCAATCGTTCGGCCTTCAGTTCTTACCGTTCAGCCAAAACGAAAGATGAGTTATCATTGTTAACCAATATGTTTACTAGTATATCGAATATTAGTTTAGCACACGCGCTAAAATTTTTCAATATACATTATTATTTCTTAACCTATTTATAAAACGCTTAACTGGAATGCTACGATAAAAGTGCAATTCCGAAATCGCAAGGAAATGATTTCAAAGGATTGCATATTTAAAGTGGGAAAGGAACCCGGGTAGTCGGGATAACTGTCTTGATTTGTACAGCCAATACACTCCCTTGGTCGAGCCTTGTGCAAACGAAGCAGTATACCTCGACCTGAGCGGTTGCGGTGATACCTTTGCCATTCTGCAAAGAATAGGCTATTTCGTTCTCCATAACCAGCAGGGCAGCCTGCGAACCGGCCTCACCACCTCCCGGCTTTTAGCGCGCATTGCCGCCGGCCAGGATCTTGCTTCATGTTCCACTTCTACCTATCAGGTCACTTCTTACCCGGGAATACGGATAATTGAAGTACTCTCCGGGCATGAGAAAGAATTTATAAGCGTAATGCCTTTAGCTGGATAGCATATTTACTGAAGTATTAACCCCGCAAGCGCAAGCCCAGGAATCCGATTCTGTCACAGAACATACCAGTTAATATTAAATGGGTAGGGGTAATTTGCAGGGGTACAAACACGAAAAAGCACTCCCAGGGGAACTCTCTGAGAGTGCCTGTATTTCTTCTGGAGCGGGAAAAGGGGTTCGAACCCTCGACACCCGGCTTGGGAAGGCAGCGGCGATTCTTGCGCCCCCAAATGCCTATTTATTGGGATTCCTCGTACCCCGGCAGGGTACCGCTAAGCAACCTAGGCCGGGTGCCCTTAATAGCACCTACGCCCATACAGCCCGCCTAACCTCTTCTTAACGCTGTTAATAGTAATCACTTAACTATCCATTTAGAAACATTGCATTTGTGCGTAATGTGGCGTAATAATGCAAAAACACAAGAATACGCCACATAAGCTGGTATATCCATCCCAGACTGGCCTTTTCTGTCTGCACCCATAGTGATATCCTGATTCCGAAATTCAGATGCGTCTATTCATTCTCAATACCACGATAGTTGCGGGTAGTTAGGGTGGGGATCGATTATCGCTCCTTACAACCTCTATGACCTATTATACCCCTACCCTAAGTATCCGGCCTAGCTATTAATAGGAGGAGAATTCAGCATGGATGAGCTAGATATTATATGGGAAGATCTTTACCATCACCAACATCAAATCAGGGAAGTGTTACAAAGTATTGAGATTATGTCCTTATTCCAAGATGGTGATGAACTGGGTATTATTCGAGATGCTTTGATATTTAGGTATGAAACCCTTCGCCAAGAGTTGTTAAGTATTGAACGCCGTATGGACGAAGAGGACTTAAACCATTAGTACGTTTTTATGGTACTAACCAAACGCGATTAAGAGCGAGTGTAACTCGCTTTTGGATCTTACACTATGCTCCTTGCGAGGGGAAGGGCGTCCTACCACAGGTTCCGAAACGAAAGGTTGATGGTTTATGCCGCAAACAGGTCCAAAGACTGCCATGGGCAAATACCGCTCAAGCTTGAACTCAATGCGCCATGGCTTGACCTCAAGAGCCCTTTTACGCTGTAGAAAAGTAAATTGCTACTATTGGTTCGCTTGCCCATGCAGAAACCAGGCTGGTGATTTACAAATTGAACTGATGATTGGCGACCCCTGCCCAATAGAAGCGAGCATGTACAATACTCTATGCAAGCAATATAGTAAGGCCCTGGGTAGCGCTCTTACCCAGCGCCAATGCGAAGATATTCATCGCCTGTCTATGTGTGAAGTACGACTGAGACGCATCTCCTTTGCCCTTGCTATTAATCCAGAGATCACAAGATGGGTGCCTGGAAAGGTTCCCGGATATGATCGTCCCACTGTATCCTTACCTGTCCGCTATAGGCAGGAATTAATTCAAGAGTGGCATGCCCACGTCGGTCGGTTGTTCCCCCGCTATAGATTGGATAACTTGTAGACAATTATGGGGGCTTAATCTAGGCCACTTTCTTCCTTATATTAAGTTCTCTGACTTAAGGCTGCAAAACCAACCATCTCCAATTATTAGATGATCCAAAACTTCTATTCCAATTATCCTACTCGCTTCAAGAAGCTGTCTGGTTACTGCTACATCCTCTTGGCTTGGTTTGGCATCGCCACTTGGATGGTTGTGTACCAATATAACTGAAGCCGCGCTCCTCCTTATTGCGGTTTTGAAGACCTCCCGAGGGTGAACCAGCGAACTGTGCAGCCCACCAACGGAAACATCCTCCATAGTTATCAGACCACCCTTGCGATCAAGGTATAAAACCCGAAAGTGCTCACGGTCATATATTCGCATTTCAGTCATTAGTAATGACGCAATATCTTCCGGCTTTTTTATAATGATCTTCTTGTGCCTTGGTGCTGTATAGACTCTTCGGGCCAGTTCAAATGAGGCGTAAATCTCCATGGCTCGTTTTGGTCCAACTCCCTTAAAGGTCTGCAGTTCCTCAGGTGATATTAATAATATGTCAGCTAATGTCCCCACTTTTCTAAGAAGCTGGGAAACAGCCTCGTTTTCCCTGATAATCAAAGTTAATAGCTCACTATCACTGCGGGTCCTTAATTCGTTATATATAAGGCTCATTGTTACAGCTCCTTTCAAAACAGGTAGGGCGGCTTTGCCCCCCTACCTATAGCAATAATAAATACACCTTTATTTTCGTAAGGCATAAAAAAAGCATGCCAAAACCTGCATGCTATTAATTAAGGTGTACTAGGTTAATCTGAAAATGCCACTTTATTAAGGATGACGTCTTGCCCCGTTCGCTTTTCTGCACGTAACCATTTTAGTAGACTACTATGCTCCAGACTGGGGACCAAGATTTCCGACTTGAAGAAAGCTGCAGGAATACTTATCCCTGCATCCACAACTGCTAACGTCAGATCTGCACCTGCTACAAGAAAAGCTTTTCCTTTATCGGACAAATTCATCATATGTAATACGGTGGTCTGCTTGACTACTTGGCCTCGATATACATCGTGGGCATGCATTGATGATGCGATCACCGAAGCAATCAATTCGGTTATTTCTTCTTTCGTAAGTGAGTTTGGATTTCCTGTACTCATTAAAATCACTCCTTAAATTTAATATGGTCGTGTCTCACCAATCTCCAATTCTCTGTGTCGTTTGATGGCGTGCCTCCTTTCATGTTGATTAGGTTAAAACTCAGGGACTAACTCTAAGTGGGTTTCGGTCAACATAACTACTATTGGACAAAACCGCTGTCGCGGTGGTAAAGAAATAGTTTGTGCATCCATTGTTTCACCCAGCGGAGCCTTTAAATAATATTTGCAAATGCCTTAAAATTGCTATGCAGCGCACTGCAAATAAATTTTAAGGAGAATGCAATATGGAAAACCAGGAACAAGTTTTACTACGTTTGAAAGAAGATATCTTGCTCCGGGGACTATCCCAAAGAACACTGGAAAGCTATTCATTACATACCCGAACCTTTTTGAAGTGGTCCTCCCGCCCAGTCGAACAGCTAAATGAGGATGACGTCCGCAAGTTCTTGCTTTATTTGATTAAGGATAAAAAACTCGCTCCAGCAACCGTTAATAATTACAATGCCGCCATAAGGTTCCTTTTTGCCGTAACATTTAATCGGAATCTAAATTATCTTCAAATCCCCCGCCAGAAAAACCGCAAAACCCTGCCGGCAGTTCTAACCAGAGATGAAGTAGCCACAATTATTGAGAGCAGCAAAACCCTGAAACACAAGGCCTTGCTAACTGTGATTTACAGCTCAGGTTTACGTGTAAGCGAAGCAGCCGCCTTAAAAATTCAGCATATTGATTCTAAAAATATGCGTTTGTTTGTAGCAAATGGTAAAGGCTGTAAAGACCGATACACCTTGCTCTCTGAAACATGTCTTGCGGTTTTACGTAAATACTTCAGGTCATACCGCCCCAAACATCCCGAAGGATGGTTTTTCCTTTCGCCAAATATTTCATCTCATATCACTTACAGAGGCATAGAATTCGCTTTTGAAGAAGCTTTAAAAAGAACCAGTATTACAAAACATGTTTCAGTACATACTCTTCGGCATGCTTTCGCAACGCATTTGCTCGAAGACGGCGCCACTCTGCTTCAGATTAAGGAATTACTCGGTCATAGCAGCATCCAGTCAACAACTGTCTATTTACATCTTGCTAATCTAACTTCAGCTATCAAAAGCCCGCTCGATAATTCGCCCGTGTACGGTAGTTTAGAGGTCTCTGCCCATGGCTGAGTTGCAGGACGTTTTCTCCCGGCATGGAAAAACATATCGGCTTAATCACAGGCTTTTAGCAAACCAATTGAAAGTCATGCGTGCTATTGAAATCTGCAGAACTTCAACTTTAGGCAGCCATGTTGATCAATGTGATGAATGCGGCTTTGTTCATATTTCTTACAATTCCTGCCGTAATCGCCATTGCCCCAAATGCCAGGCCTTAACCAAAGAACGCTGGATTGACGCCAGAAAAGCCGACTTACTTAATGTCCAGTATTTTCATGTTGTTTTTACTATTCCGGACATTTTAAATCCGGTGGCCTTACAAAATCAAAGGATTATTTATGATATTTTGTTTAAGTCCGCTGCCGAAACTTTAGCAGAGCTTGCGGCTGATAAAAAGTATTTGGGAGCCCAGATAGGGTTTACTGGAATACTTCATACCTGGGGTCAAAATCTGATGCACCATCCCCATATTCACTGTATTGTTCCCGGCGGCGGCCTCAACTCTTGTGGAAAATGGCTTAATTCTAAGAAAAAGTTCTTCATCCCAGTTAAGGTTTTATCAAGAAAGTTCCGAGGTAAATTTCTATACTTTCTTAAACAGGCCAAGCTTGATTTTTATGGGTCTATCTCACATCTGCGAAGTAGTGGTGCTTTTAATGATTTTTTATCATCGCTTTATCAGAGAGAATGGATCGTCTACTGCAAACCTCCGTTTAAGAATGCTGCTTATGTAGTTGAATATCTCGGTCGCTATACTCACCGGGTTGCCATTTCCAACAATCGTATAGTAAAGTTTGAAGACGACCAGGTTACGTTCAAATGGCGCGATTACAGGGATGGCAACAAACAAAAACTTATGACATTAGATGCCGATGAATTTATCCGCCGATTTCTGATTCATGTATTGCCCCGGGGATTTACTAAAATTCGATATTATGGGCTATTCAGCCCGAGAAACAAAACCCAAAAGCTTAAGCTGTGCAAAAAACTTACGAATACCCCCAGGCGTGATGAACCCAGGGTGAAATTATCTGTTCTTGAATTCCTGAAAAAGTTAACCGGTAAAGATTTTTCAGTTTGTCCCCACTGCGGGGTCGGCCATCTCACTAGAGCTTCACCAAAAATCTCTTAACCGCATAACATTTGAAATTACTCTTAATTGGGGAGGGGGAAGCTATGCCCGTTTCACTGTCTTTTAGCAGTTTCACAAAGATATTTTTGTATCTTAACTGCCCTAATTTACAACAACCCGGTTGATAATATCCAGATTTCAACAAAGTGACAATTTTGTTTCCCCATAATCACCAAATCTTCATCTAACTAAGCCGCTGTTTCGTCCAATGAAATTATCCAAAGTTATCTTTTCCCTCCTTGGAGGGCTTTTTTGTTGTCGCCTTCGGATAATTTGCTATTCATTCGACGAAGGACCCGGATGGGTACCCGCGCCATGCTTTGGTCGCATCCTCGAATAGGAGTTATATAAACCGCTCCCCTGTGGCATGGTTGCGCCTATAGCGCTGTTATGTCGTTATTTGACGTTATTGGGGTAACATGGTATTTTATGAGAAGAAATGGGGATGGGGGAATGAGTAATTAAAGCTACATCATTTATAAGCCGTCTTTGGCGTGGTATAACACAAAAACCAGGCGCAACCTTTATGTCCATATTGGTTGTATATGGCGCTGTGTGGGGCATTATTGCTCCTATTAACGCTTTAATAGGTATTAACGATGAATACAAACGCTGCATTTATGGTGTTCTGGTTATCGTTGGCATTCTGATAGGCATATATAAGATTGCTGTCCCTAAACAAATAGTAGTTAAGATCCCAGGAACCAATACTAAAGTAACCGTTGTGGTGGAGGATCTTTTATCTTTTCAGGGTAATAAGGTTGTGCCGGTAAATGAATTCTTTGATGCAGAGCTCGGAGATCATGTAGCTCCACACTCATTACATGGGCAGGTAATAACCCACCTTTATGGCGGCGATTGTTCACGTTTTGCTGATGATATAGACCAGTTGTAAGCGGTAAAATAAAAT